>JBBRTU010000014.1:0-63380 GCA_038244115.1 Burkholderiales bacterium | reverse complement strand
CGTCTTCATCCATCCCTGCCAACCGGCGACATAGTCGTGCTTCGCCTTGTCAAAACCGTCGCGAAGGCTGGCGATCGCATTTTGGGCCGCTTCATCCGGGTCTTTGCCAAAACCAAGCGCCAGCACAAAGTTTCCCTCTGACTTCATCAGATTGGTTTCCGCCGTCAACGCCACGTTGCCATTCTCGGCGCGCGTATATTCCCAAGTCATCTGGCCGTGCTGTTTCAAGTCCTGCCAGCCGTCCGACGAGCCCACGTAGCCTACCGACCGTTTCTTCCACGGCACGGAACATGCCAGCGCCAAAGCGCTTCCGTTGCGCTGTGCAAGCAGCAGAGGCGTGCCCTCGAATTCGTCCACCCAGGCGGTATTGTCACTGCCCTGGTTTCCCAAGTGCGGCGCGAGCAGGACATGCAGGCGATACTCGGACAGTGCGCCTTTCTGCGCGACAAACCGGACCTGTTGCAACACCGAGTCCCGCTGGGAATCGGTCACAATCTGCTTTTCGATGCGGTAGCGGCCATTACGGCATGTGTTGACCAACTTGAATGCGGGCACACCGTCGGCCAGCCATTCCACATTGTGTCCGGCATCGCGTTTCTCTTCGGAGAAGAAATCCGCTCCGTCCGTGACGACCAGCCCCATGTCGCGGATGCAGGCCTGGTCAATGCGGGGGTAATAGATCTCGTTGAAGATTCCGTGGCTCAGTGTGAACCAGACATGGCTGTCGTTGCTGAGGGCGGTGCCGACGCCCGTCTTAGCGCTGGAAGTCCAGTGCGCCGGAATTCCGGGCCCGCCTGGTGCAGAGCAATTTGAGGTACTCATGCAATCTTCTTCATTTTGGCGTCACCGGCCAATTCTGGACTTGCTGCCAGGTCTGCTGTACAGAGGGCGGCAGCTTGTCCATGTGCTTCAGGAACAGCGCGAGCGTCCATATCTCTCGGTCGCTGAGTGTGTATCCGAACGAAGGCATGCCGGTCAGGCGAATACCGTGCTTGATCTTCCAGAACGAATCACCTTCAGGATCGTCCTCAACCCCATCGGTCGCCAATTGCGGCGGCTTTTGATAAAGGCCCTTCGCTATTGGAGATGACGACGCAACTCCCTTCGCCGAACCGTGGCAAACCGCGCAGTTCTGTGCGAAAAGATGAACTCCCTCGATGAGATTTTGCTCGGTCAGCGCCACCGGATTTTGGCCCTTTGGGGCGTCGCGATGCAGTGTCGCATCCAGAGAGGTGCGCGCCATCCAGGTTTCCAGCCGACCGGGTTTTGCATCGGCATTGGCCGGAATAAGCCCGCTTTGCACCAGTGAATATGCGCCGATCAAGGCAACGGCAAGCGTTAACGCGACGCCTAAAACCATAACTTTCAACATGACTCCTCCTCATTCCGTGACAGTAAACTGCCGCTATCCAGAAACCGCGTTGTGACCGGCATCTCTATTTTCATTTAACCTCCATCAACGCCAACTGCCACTTTTTGACAATTCGTTCAACGAGCCAGAAGTATGGCGCCAGCGCGGGAGGGCAGGTGGTAAGTAGGTGAACCTTCCAAAAGTAGCTCCTCTCCCGCCGCAAAAACATCTTGTGGCGCTTCGCGTGAGGTATCGACTGCCAGATACCACCTGGTTTCCGGTAGTACGGGAGGCAAAGCGAAATCGATCGCGGCATTGCTTGCATTGAACATCAGGAAAATTTCGCGCTGCTCGTCCTCCTGAATCAGACAGGCAAACTGCTTTTGTTTCGGGTCGGCCCAGTCTGGCAATCCGCCTTGCGGTCCAAACCAGTGGATCTCGGCGTCCGTGTAGAATTGCTCCATGCTCAGAACCGGATGGGCGTTACGCAACGCGATCATGCGGCAGGTGAAGCGGAAAATTTCTCTGTGGCTTTCCAGACAGCGCCAGTCATACCAGCTGGTTTCGTTGTCCTGGCAGTAGGCGTTATTGTTGCCGCCTTGGGTGCGGCGAAACTCGTCCCCGCCCAGCAGCATCGGCACTCCGCGCGAGATCAACAGAGTCAGCAGGAAGTTCTTGATCTGGCGAATTCTGAGTGACTCGATCCGGGTATCGGCCGTCTCGCCTTCGGCGCCGTAATTCCCGCTGAGATTCTCGTTGGTACCATCCTGGTTATTATTACCATTGGCTTCATTGTGCTTGTCTTGGTAACTCACCAGATCATTCAAGGTAAAGCCATCGTGACAGGTGACGAAATTGATACTGCATTCCGGGCCCTTGCCAGACTTGGCGTAGATGTCGGCGCTGCCGCAGATGCGGCTGGCGAACACACCGAGCATGCCGTCATCGCCGCGCCAGAAGCGCCGGACATCATCCCGGTAGCGCCCGTTCCACTCCGCCCAGCGCCGCTCTGAAAAGCTGCCCACCTCGTAGGCGCCGGCGGCATCCCATGCCTCGGCGATGATTTTCACGTCTCGCAGGATCGGATCCTCGGCAATCTGTTCGAGTAGCGGGGCATTGGCGAGCAACTTGCCGGTGCCATCCCGACCGAGAACCGACGCCAGGTCAAACCGGAATCCATCCACATGCATCTCGAGCACCCAATAGCGCAGTGCGTCCAGAATAAGATCGCGCACCACGGGATGGTTGGCGTTGATGGTGTTGTCGACGCCCGTGTAGTCCTTGTAGTAACGCTTGTCTTCCGCCAGTGTGTAGAAGATCGCGTTATCGATACCGCGGAAACACAGCGTCGGGCCCAGTTCATTTCCTTCCGCCGTGTGATTGAACACGACATCCAGGATGACTTCGATGCCGGCACCGTGCAGAGCCCGTACCATTTCCTTGAACTCCAGCTTCTGCTGTCCCATGCCGCCCGAACTGCTGTAAGAGGCTTTGGGGGCGAAGAAGGCCACGGGATCGTAACCCCAATAGTTTCTGAGTGGCTGTCCGGTTTGCGGATTGACACCTGTCGATTTGTATTCGTTGAACTCGTGCACCGGCATCAATTCCACAGCCGTCACGCCCAGCTCTTTCAAATAGGGTATCTTTTCCATCAGGCCGCGGTACGTGCCGGAATGCTCCACGGCGGCGCTCGGATGAATGGTGAAACCGCGCACATGCGTTTCATAAATTACTGTCTGTGACCAGGGATGCCGGAGTGGCCGGTCGTCATGCCAGTGGAAGTGCTCGTGAGCGAACACGCATTTCGGCATGGCCCTGGCATCATCCGCCGTCGACAAAACCAGGTCTTTCTCCGGCGCAGACGGATCGTATCCGCGAGCTGGGCCAAAATCCCAATCAGACAGCCGCGAAATCGCTGTCGCATAGGGATCCAGGAGCAGCTTATTAAAATTGAAACGATGGCCTTCTTTGGGTTGGTACGGACCGTCCACCCGGTAAGCATAGAGTTGACCGGTAGGAATTCCCTCAACCCAGACATGCCACACGTCACCGGTGCGGTTGCGCGCGGGATCGAGATCAATCACCTTGGCCGGCTTTGCGTCTGCAGCTCGATCGAACAATTCCAGCCGAACGCGGCTGGCATGACGGCTGAACAAGGCGAAGTTGACTCCTACCCCGGATTCATGGGGCCCCAACGGCAAAGGCTCCCCCCTCCGTACGTCAGTATGTTCGGAGACTTCGGCTACATAATCATGCAGTGGGCGTTCGGGTATATTCATGCTTGTATTGAGTCATCGCTGCCACAGGATATGCGCATCTTCCAGCGGAACCGCTGTGCCCTCACGCTGCGCTATCAGGCGCGCCGTGTAGTCCGATGCCGGGCGGGCTGCAGACACTTCTGCGCGATAGGCGTAGCCGTTTATTACACCCACCAGTTGCCGCACGCGCTGCATCTCAACCCGCTCCGCTGCCGTGCCGTTAGCACCATTGGCATACAGCTCCATACGCACGGCCTCAGGATCGAGACCATCGAGGTACATTTGAATCTCAAATACGTGATGCGCTCCGCCACTTTCAATCTTCACTTCGCCGAAGCGTATGGCGCTCCATTTTTGCTCCAGCGCGCGACGAAAATTAACCAGCTCCACCCCGACTGCGCCTTTGTTGGCAGCGCGTTCAAGGTAGGCAGAGGCCGCAGGGAGGTAGTATTGCTCGGTGTATTCGCGCACGGCGCGATTGGTGGAGAAGCGCGGTGTCAATTGCGCCATGCTTTCCCGCATACGCGTTACCCAGGCACCGGGAATACCTTGTTCATCACGTGTATAGAACTCTGGGATCACCTCGCGTTCAAGTAGGTCATAGAGCGCGCAGGCTTCGCTAGCATCCCACGCTGGGTCGCTATCATGTTCCCGGCCGTCCCCCAGCGCCCACCCCACTTCCGGGGAATAGGCTTCCGCCCACCAGCCATCCAGTTCCGACAGATTAATGCCACCATTGACGAGCACTTTCATACCACTGGTTCCACACGCCTCCCAGGGTCGGCGCGGCGTGTTGAGCCAGACATCCACGCCCTGCACCATGCGTTCGGTCAGATGCATGTCGTAGTCACTGAGGAAGACCACATGGGCGCGTGCCTCTGGCCGCCGGATGAAATGCACCCATTGCTGAATCAGCGCCTGCCCCGCCAAGTCAGCGGGATGGGCCTTGCCGGCGATGATGAGTTGTACCGGACGTTGCGGGTTGGTCAACAGACGCAACAAACGATCAGGATCATGCAGTAGCAGATTCGGTCTCTTGTAGCTGGCGAACCGGCGCGCAAAACCCAAAGTCAATGTGTTGGGGTCGAACAGTTGTTTTGCAGCTTCGACCGCCTCGAACGACGCGCCGGATGCAGCCAATTGCAGGGACAATCGTGTGCGTGTGCACTCAACAAGAGATTTGCTTCCCGCGATACGAAATTCCCACAGCCTGGCATCGGAGACCTGGCGTATGTCATGTTCCATGGTCTCCACCGTCCCCAGCCAGCGATCCTTGCCACAGGCTTCGGTCCACAGATCATCAGCAGGAGCCGAATCCCAGGTCGGCATATGAACGCCGTTGGTCACGTGCCCTACCGGGACTTCGCACGTCGGCCAGCGTGGAAACAGCGGCTCAAACAAGTGTCGGCTCACCCTGCCATGCAAACTACTCACACCATTGACTGCGCCGCTGCCGCGAATCGCCAGATAGGCCATGTTAAAAGGTTCCGTCGCGTCGTTCGGGTTGTGGCGGCCCAGGGCTAGCAAATCGTGGATTGATATGCCGAGTTTTTTCGTGGCATACCCACCGAGGTATTGCTCGATGAGTGCCGGGGCAAAACGATCAAAACCGGCAGCCACCGCCGTGTGCGTGGTGAACAGGTTACCCGCGCGCGTAACAGCGAGGGCCGCATCAAATGGCTGACCGGTTTCCTCCATGAAACTTCGCGCGCGTTCCAGCACCGCGCAGGCGGCATGCCCCTCATTCAGATGACAGACTTCAGGCTTGATGCCGAGCGAGGCGAGTAGTCGCCAACCGCCGATACCGAGCAGCATTTCCTGTTTGAGGCGCAACTCCGGCCCGCCGCCGTACAGTTCGCTGGTAATACCCCGATGCGCGGGATAATTCGCCGCATCATTGCTGTCCAGCAGATACAATTTCACGCGACCAACCTGAACCTGCCAGGCGCGCAGCCAGACCGAGTAACCGGGCAAGGCGATCTCCAGCCGCAACCATTCGCCGTTCGGTTTGCGCAAAGGCGTGATTGGTAACTGTCCCGGATCGTTATACGGATAAAGCGCCTGCTGTGCGCCATCCTTGTCGATCACCTGGCGAAAATAGCCTTGCTGGTAGAGCAGACCGATGCCGATCACCGGGACGCCCAGATCGCTGGCGGCCTTCAGCTGATCGCCAGCCACGTTGCCGAGTCCACCAGAGTATATGGGCAGCGCTTCGCTCAGCATGAATTCCATACTGAAATAGGCGACGCAGGTAAGTGGTGCTTGTGGATAGGTTTGTTGAAACCAAGCGGGTGCCTCTGCCGCATCCCGCCTGGCTTGCACCAGATCATCAACGTTTTTACGGAAGGCAGCATCGGCTAGAACGCCCTGCAGCTTCTCCCGCGAAACTGTCTGCAACACCACCCACGGGTTCTGCGTCAGATCCCAGAGCGCGGCGTCAAGCTGCCGCCATACGTCGTCAGCACCATGGTTCCACGACGAACGCATATCCAGAGCAAGCTCGGACAGGGCATCAAACCCATCAACGTCCGTGAATAGAAAAATTTCTTTCGGGTGGCCGACGCGTATTTGTTTGCTCATGACAATTCCATTAACCTTAAAAAAGCAGTTTAACCACGGGGTGCACGGAGAACACGGGGGAATTCATTTGATTACAAAAGTGAGTACCGTCTCCAAATGGGTGAAGCCCTGTGTTCCATTCAAAGCTTTTGTTTTCCCCGTGCTCCCCGTGGTTCAAATGCAGCTTTAGTCTTAATTACTCTAGTCGGAGTTTACCGCTGCGGCGCCGCCGCAAGCGCCTCGCTGACGATGGTCTGCGCTTCCGTCAGGATGCGGCGCAGATGATCCTCCCCACTGAAGCTCTCCGCATAAATTTTGTAAATATCTTCGGTGCCGGACGGACGCGCCGCGAACCATCCATTTTGCGCAACCACCTTCAGACCACCGATGGGCGAACCGTTGCCCGGCGCGTTGGTGAAAATGGTGTGGATTTTTTCGCCAGCCAGATCGGTAGACAATACCTGCTGCGGCGAAAGTTTTTTCAGCCTGTCCTTTTGCTCGGGTGTGGCCGGTGCTTCAACGCGTTGGTAAACAGGCTCGCCGAACTCGCGTGCAAGCTCGCGATAAATTTCGCCAGGATCGCGGCCCATGCGCGCGGTGATCTCCGCTGATAACAAGGCTGGAACGATGCCGTCTTTGTCCGTAGTCCACACGCTACCATCCATACGGCTGAACGATGCGCCCGCGCTTTCTTCCCCGCCAAAGCCGAGCGAGCCATCGAGCAGGCCGTCCACAAACCACTTGAAGCCGACCGGTACTTCGTAGAGCTTGCGTCCCAGCTTCGCGGTGACGCGATCGATCATCTGGCTACTCACTACCGTCTTGCCGACCGACGCTGATTTACTCCACTGCGGCCGGTGTTGGAACAGGTAAAAGATGGTGACGGAAAGGTAATGATTCGGCGGCAGCAGCCCTGCATTTTTTGTGACGATCCCGTGGCGGTCGTGGTCGGTATCGCAGGCAAAGGCGATGTCGAAACGATCCTTCAGATCGATTAAACGCTGCATCGCGTAGGGCGAGGATGGGTCCATGCGTATCTGCCCATCCCAATCCAGCGACATGAAGCGGAAGGTCGGATCGACCTCCTCACTGACCACGGTGAGATCCAAGCGGTAACGCTCGGCAATCCGCGCCCAATAATGCACCCCGGCGCCACCGAGTGGATCCACGCCCATGCGGATGTTGGCGCCGCGAATCGCGTCCAGATCAAGCACGCTGCCAAGATCGTTCACGTAAGCGCTGAGATAGTCGTACCGATGTGTTGTGGTGGCGCGCAGCGCCTGCTCGAAAGAAATTCTTTTCACACCCTGCAGGTTGCTTTCGAGAAGCGCATTCGCTTTGGTCTCGATCCAGGCGGTGATACTGTTCTGAGCCGGCCCGCCGTTGGGCGGGTTGTACTTGAAGCCGCCGCTATCGGGCGGGTTGTGCGATGGTGTGATGACAATGCCATCGGCTAGTCCTTTATCGCGCCCGCGGTTGTATACCAGTATCGCGTGTGAGATCACCGGCGTCGGCGTGTATTCGTCGTTCTCGGCAATCATAACTTCCACGCCATTGGCTGCCAGCACTTCGAGCGCGCTGGCAAACGCTGGCGTGGAAAGTGCGTGCGTGTCGATGCCCAGAAACAGCGGGCCATCGATGCCCTGCTGCTTGCGGTACTGGCAAATGGCCTGACTGATAGCCAGAACATGCCATTCGTTGAAGCTATTGTCGAACGCGGAACCGCGATGCCCCGAGGTGCCGAATTCGACCCTTTGTGCTGGCACCGATGGATCGGGTATATTGGAATAGTAGGCCGTGACGAGCTTGGGTACGCTGACCAACATCGCTGGCTGCGCGGGCTTCCCCGCCAATGGATTTACTTTCATTGCCACATCACCTTATCGTTTGCCTTTGCAGCGACAGCTAAAAGATTAATGAGCGGCAGTGCTCGATTGCGCATGCTCACCACGGGCTCCTCTGCGTTCTTGTCCTCAACTGGCGGCGACGCTTTGTCTGCATCGATAGCGGCGGTTAACCGACTCAGTGCCTCCGGAACATCAGCCGCCAGTATCGCACCGGGTACGGTTGGGCTGTGTCCCATTCTTTTCAGCATGGCAAGCGCGATATCCCCAAACATGGTGATGTCAGCATAAGCATCGGTCGTAAAAGTCACCAACATTTAATACTCCTCGAATGGTAATTAATTCCTATGTGCGCAATTGCAGCAAAGGGATATCGTGCAGATCAGCCTTACTGCTTCAAAGCATGGCGCGCCATTTGCTCTCTGGCTGCGGCGACAACGTGGGCTGGGTCGAATCCGAAGCGCTGCTCAACGACCTTCATCGGTGCAGACAAGCCGAAGGTGTCCATGCCAATGATGCGTCCATCGATACCGGTGTAGCGTTCCCAACCGAAACTGGAAGCCGCTTCAACAGCGACACGTGCGGTGATCTGCGGTGGTAGCACGCTGTCGCGATATTCCAGACCCTGATGCTCGAATAGTTCCCACGATGGCATACTGATCACGCGCGCCTTGATCCCTTCCAATTTCAATTGTTCAAAAGCTGCAATGCATAGCGAGACTTCGCTGCCAGTCGCCAGCAGTAACACATCGGGGGTTTGATCCGGTGTCCCGGCGAGCACGTAGGCACCTCGCGCCACGCCACTCGCAGATGCATACTGGGTGCGGTCCAGGGTCGGTAGTGCCTGCCGCGTCAACACCAGGCAAACAGGGTGATCCTTGAGCCGTATGATTATCCTCCATGCCTCGACCACCTCGTTTGCGTCCGCCGGACGCAACACCATCATGCCGGGCATCGCACGCAATGATGCGAGATGTTCTATGGGCTGGTGAGTTGGCCCGTCCTCACCCATGCTGATCGAATCGTGGGTCCAGATAGTAATAACCGGAATTTCCATCATCGCTGCCAGTCTTAATGCGGCGCGGCAGTAATCGGAGAAAACCAGGAAGCTCGCGGCATACGGCCGCAGTTTTGATAAGCTGAGTCCGCTGCTGATGGCGCACATCGCGTGCTCACGCACACCATAGTGAAAATTGCGTCCTCGGTAGTCGCCCGTCTCGCCTGGTGGCTGAAAATTGCCGGCACTATCGAAGTTCAAATGCGTTTTGGTTGACGGCGCCAGGTCCGCAGCACCGCCCAGCAGCCATGGCATTTTTTCGGCAATGGCATTCAGCACTTTTCCCGACGAGTCGCGCGTCGCCATGCCCTTGGGATCCGCCGCAAAGCTTGGCAGTGTGCTATCCCAGCCTTCTGGCAAATCACGACGCTGCATGCAATCGATCTGATCAGCAAGCTCCGGATACTGTTGGCGATAAGCCGCAAACAATTTTCCCCAGGCTGCGCGTGCAGCTGTGCCGCGCTGGCCAAGCTGTTCGCTGAAATGTGCTGACACACCGTCAGGCACATAAAATTGAGCGTCCGGATCCCAGCCGTAAAACGCTTTCGCGAGGCGCACTTCTTCCACACCAAGCGGCTCGCCATGCGCTTCCTTGTGGTCCTGTTTATTCGGCGCACCGTAGCCGATGTGACTTTGCACGATAATCAGGGTAGGGCGATCAGGTGTGTCGAGGAATGCCTGGTAAGCGCTGGTCAGAAGCGCAAGATTGTTGGCATCGGCTACGCGCGTGACGTTCCATCCGTAGCCGAGAAAACGTGCAGCCACATCCTCCGTAAAACTGATGTTGGTTGAGCCCTCGATGCTGATGTGATTGTCGTCGTAAATCCAGCACAGGTTGGCCAGTTGAAGATGGCCCGCGATGGAAGCAGCCTCGCTGCTGATCCCTTCCATCATGTCGCCGTCGCCGCACAGCGCATACACTTTGTGCTCGAACAGATCGTAACCGGGACGGTTGTAGGTGGCCGCCAGCCAGCGCTCCGCGATGGCCATGCCGACACTCGTTGCCACGCCTTGCCCAAGCGGCCCGGTGGTGGTTTCCACGCCGGAGGTCCAACCATGCTCTGGGTGGCCGGTACAGCGGCTGCCCGCCTGGCGAAAGCGCTTGATATCATCGAGCGTCACCGCAAGACCAGCGGGATTGTCGTAATTTGGATTCATCGCCTTGACGCCGCACAAATAAAGCAGGCTATACAGCAGCATTGATGCGTGACCAGCCGACAGCACGAAGCGATCGCGGTTCGGCCAGTTGGGTTCTTCCGGATCGAAGCGCAAAAAACGCTGCCACAAACAGTAGGCCGTCGGCGCGGCGTCCATGGGCGTGCCAGGATGCCCGGACTGCGCTTGCTGCACCGCGTCGATGGAAAGCGTGCGCAGGGTATTGATGCACAGCTGGTCGAGTTGCGTGGTTTTCATGACACCTCCTGCTGCGCGCAGCCGGCATGGGGTGTGCCGGGCAAGGCGGAAAAATCGTAATTAATCAGGTCGGTGATACGCTCAATCATGATATCGGCAGGCGGATAGTCGGCGATATTCTTGGGATCGAATGCGTAGTGTCCCTGGCGCGGAAAGATAGTTGTCATACGATCTCCCCAGATATTTTTCATCGCCGCCAGAATGCGCAGCTTGTCGTCCACCATGACGTAATGGCGCGCCGGGTAACGCTGCTCGACGTCATCGAGCATGTGCTCCTTGTGCAGGTAAATCAGCACCCGGCCCTCGACCGCGTCCCATATTCCCGAGCGCTGAACCTTGCGCGGTTGGAACACCACGTCGCCATCCGACAGAATCACCGTCGTGCCCCAACTGCGCAGATGTGCGATAACGTCGAGGGCGCCGGGATACAAGCGCTTTACGAACGGATAGTCCACCAGAAATGAAGACATCAGCAGCAAGCGCGGATCGTTCATGGCGACGACTCGGTAGCGTTGCAAGGCACCCAGATAGTCCGCATAGCCGAGTTCAACACGCAGCGCTTCGAAAATTTCCCAATAGCGATCTCGACTCTCGTTGCCAAACTCGTGCGCGAGATGGTCGCCCAGATCGGCTACGATGCGATCGTTGTCGAGTAATGTGTTGTCCACATCCAGCAGAAACACCACCTCGTTCGCTGTTGTCATTTTGTCGCCTTGACCAGTATTGGGTTGTGCCAGCTTCCATCTGCCGCGATGAGCGCATCAGCTTGTTTCGGCCCCCAGCTGCCCGGCTTGTAGGGATGTGCCCGATGGTGTGTGTCAAGGACTGGATCAACCACTGTCCAGGCGGCTTCAACGGCGTCCTCGCTGGTAAAGAGCGCGCCATCGCCAGCCATGGCATCTTCCAAAAGCCGTTCATAGGGCGCTTCCACTTCCAGTTGCTCATCCAGCAGATAGAGCTCGCGCTGCTCGCCGACAAACTCCTTTCCAGCACGCTTGACGCGAGCGGCAAGGGCGACGGCGGAACTGGGGGAAAGGCGGAAGCGCAGGTAATTGGCCCGGCCGTCTACTGGTGCGGAATCATCGAACAGCTTCTGCGGTGGCGGCTTCAGCTCCACCAGAACCTCGGCTGCCGTGGCAGCCAGACATTTACCGGAGCGCAAGTACCACGGCACGCCTTCCCAGCGCCACGAGTCGATGAACAGCTTGAGTGCGCAAAATGTCTCGACATCGGACTGCTTTGCCACACCCGCTTCCTTGCGGTAACCCGCATACTGACCGCGCACCACATCGTCCGGATGCAGCGGACGCATGGCCTGGAACACCTTGGTTTTTTCGCTGTGCACTGCACCATAGCCCTGATAGGCCGGCGGCTCCATAGCCAGCAGCGCGACGATCTGGAACAGGTGATTCTGGATAACGTCACGCAGGCAACCGGCACTTTCGTAAAATGTGCCGCGACCCTCCACGCCGAAATCCTCGGACAGTGTGATCTGCACGCTGGCCACGCAGTTGCGGTTCCAGATAGGTTCCAGAAATGAATTGGCAAAGCGAAAATACAGTATGTTCATGATCGCTTCTTTGCCGAGATAGTGGTCGATGCGGAAGATCGCGTCTTCCGCGAACACCGACAGCGCGATACGGTTGAGCTCGCGCGCCGAAGCCAGGTCGCGTCCGAACGGCTTTTCGACGATGACGCGCGCCTGATCGGCCAAGCCCGCCTTGCCGAGCCCCTGGATAACTGTCGAGAACAGCGCGGGTGGGATGGCGAGGTAATGCGCCGGGCGTCGAGCGCTTCCCAGCGCCCTCTTTATCGCAGTGAATGTGCTCTTGTCATTATAATCACCCCTCACGTAGCTGAGCAGAGAAAGTAGATGATCGAGGGCTTGCTGGTCATCGATTTTGCCGGATTGCTTTATGCTATCCGTCACCCGTTTCCGTAGTTGCACAGAACTCCATTCCGAGAAGGCTACGCCGACTACTGGGACGTTGAGAACGCTTCGCTTCGCCATCGCGTAGAGCGCCGGAAAAATCTTCTTGTGGGCGAGATCGCCGGTCACGCCGAAGATCACTAAGGCGTCGGATGGTGTCGCGCGACTAAGGGAATTGCTCATCTCAGTGCCCCACTTTATTTCTCATAGTAGCCGATCGTCACCGCGCGCTCTGCATTGCGGCGGGCGCGGATATGCATCCGTCAATCTACCGGCAGACCGGCAGCATTGAGCCGTACCTTGAGGCGATCCACTTCTTCAAGCAAATCTGCCACTAGCGCGGCGAGTTCCGGCACAGCATCGAAGTCACGTTCCAGTTGCCGCATGCGTCGAGCGCGCGTCAGGTCATTACTGGTGAAGCGCCAGCTTGCCACGTGTAGCGAGCCATCACCGAGAATTCCGGCTTCGATCCGCTCCACAACCCATTGCGGCTCAACCGCACAGGCCTGAGCCAACTCTTCCAGAGTAAGGGCAATTTCATCCAGCAGGACGCCGGTCACAATGTCATTTTGCGTCATGGCTCACACTCCCGTTTTCTGGCGCGGATTGAAGGCCAAGTCCTGCGCCATGGTTTCATAAAGCTGGCGGGCCTTGTCGCTATCAGCGGGAGGCAGAACCACTTCCAGAACGATATACAGGTCGCCTGGAACATCTCCCGGAATCCCACGCCCTTTCAGGCGCAGCTTGCGGCCGGATTGCGACCCGGCAGGCACTTTCACTTGTACCGTGCCGGATGGGGTAGGCGTCTCGATGGCCGCACCCAGCGTGGCTTCCCACGGGGTTACCGGGACGATTTCATGCACATCACGCCCTTCCACACGATAGCGCGGGTCAGGACTGAAATGCACTTCCAGATACAGATCGCCCGCCATGCCACCGCCAATACCGGGGCTGCCCTGCCCCATCAGGCGGATGTGCTGGCCTTCTTTTACGCCCTTGGGAATTCGCACGTTGAGGGTATGGTCCTTGAGCACGACGCGGCCCTGCTCGTCCTCTCGGGGAGAATGCAGGATGATCGCCCGGGTTGCTCCATGATAGGCGTCCGCCAGGTCGATGAGTATCTTGGCGTGGTGATCTTCGCCACGCATCTGATAACCGCCCGCGCGTCTGCTACGGCCCGCATGACCAAATAAGCTGGCGAAGAAATCGCTGGCGTCGCCCATATCTGCGCCAGAGAAACCTCCCCCCGAAAACTCGAATCCCGCGTCCCAGTCGGGTGGCGGCTGGAAATCCTGGCCTGCCTGAAAGCGGCTGCCCAACTTGTCATAAGCCGCACGTTTTTCCGGGTCGGAAAGCACGGCGTTGGCCTCGTTAACCTCCTTCATGTGCTTTTCCGCATCCGGCACCTTGCTTACATCCGGATGGTATTTGCGGGCCAGCTTACGGTAGGCTTTCTTGATTTCGTCTGCGGTTGCGGTTTTCTCCACACCCAGGATTTGGTAGTAATCCTTGAATTCCACTTTAACGGGCTCCTGTGATTGCTGTTTTGAACATGGTGATTAAGCCATGCACTAAAGAAGCCGATGAAAGTGTGTGTCGTTGCACTTGGGGCACGGAGGAATGTGGCCTGGTTTGTGAAAATGCAGTTCTTTACCGCATTGATCGCAAACCAGCGTTCCTAAACCAGTGAGTTCGCCGGTATGGTACTCAGCGTGTTCCGCCTGTAGTTTCATTTGCAACAGTTCAGTCGTGGTCTTATCTGCTGCTGCGGAAAACCGCTCCCAAAATTTACGTTCTATCAACGCCAGGTCAAAACCCATCCAGCTTTTCAACTCCTTGCCGGTCTTGTCCATATACTGCGCTGCGTCGATCAGATCACGTTTCACATATTTCTCCAGCTTGACTACTTCATCTTCGCCAAGCTTATTCAAGGCCAGGATGTCACCCCGAATCTCATCGAGCATGCGGTGAAAAACCGCACCGCTTTGATGTGTTTTCTGCAATGCCTTTTCCAGTATCAGTTCATAAATTTCACCCAATGAATCAGTATGGTCATGTGGCGGAGGGAAATTTTTCATGCTAGCGCTCCTTATTAATGGTATTTTTTTAGCCCGGCATTTGCTCAATTGGGCATCTAGCCGAGCAATTCTTTTTCAATGTCCTCCAATGCGCTGCGAATCGCCGCAAGAATGAGCTTATCAGCAGCGCTTTGATCAACCTCCGGAATATTCCAATCGAATATTGCACGGTATTTATCTACCAGGCTTTTCATGTCGGCAATGATTTGGCTGCGATCAGCGTCCGCTTCTATCTGTTCAATTTTTTCCAATTCCTTGTCTCCCTGGCGATCAGACTTATTGACCGGCATCGCCGTTCAAGCCTACAGAAAATATATCCGCAAAACAAAATTGAATCTGTGCGGTGTCGTACATAACTGCAGGAAATAATGCGAGGAATATCGACCGTTGAGTAACGCTTTTTTAACCCGACAGCAGCGCAGCCGTGGAGGGTATTTGCGCCTCGCAACATGATATGGAAGCGTATGGCGTTGAAAGCCTGTATTGTGGCCGATCGCGCAACCTGCACCTATGCGTCATTACCTAGCACAAGAAGCGATGGTTTACAGCAGTCAGTTGAAGATGGCTATAAACTGCCTATTTTTGGATAGATGAATCAACAGCTCTTTTAATCAAGTCAGCAATATCAGTATTCGCTTTGGACAACGCAAAATCAATGGCTGACTTGCCAGCCTGATTGATTAAGCTGGCGTCAGCACCACTCTTCAGAAGCAATCTGACGAATTTTTCATGCCCCCCCATAGCTGCAAACATCAAAGCCGTGGAGCCATTATCTGTCATGGCATTAACCTTTGCGCCTTTGTTTATCAAAAGCTTGGCAATCTCGATCTGGCCTTGAAAGGCGGCGTATATCAATGGCGTCCAGCCTTGTACAGGATTTGGCTCCGCGCCTTTGGCCAGCAACTGGGAAGCGATGCTCAGATTCCCGTGAAAGGCAGCCAACATCAACGCGGTTTCACCACGGCTGTTGGGCATATTGATATTGATCCCCGCTTCCAGAAGCTGCTTCACCACGCGTTCGCTTCCTTCTCTTGCGGCCACAGCAAGGAGAGAATTACCTTCGGCGTCTGTTAAATCAGGCGCTACACCTTTGCGCAGCAATTCAACAACCGTTTTGGCATCATCCAATTTCACGGCAGTGAACATGCTGTCAAAAGTTCCAGCAATAACAAAATGTGGAATAAAAATAAATAGTAACAGTAATTTACTAAACTTATTCATGAACTTTAAACCCTCAGACGTAGACCGTCATAACCAGGCATTATGCGTTCAGGCAAGATTTTGAGCAGTGCACTGTAATCCACCTGGTGGGTCATATGGATGAAATAGGTTTGCAACGCGTCGATTCTTTGCGCTATTTCGATTGATAGCTCCACGTGAAAATGTGTGTTGTGTGGCTGATAGTGGAGGCAATCCAGGAATAACGCATCGAGCCCTCTCAACAAAGCAAAGCTTTCATCATAAATTAACGATACATCAGTAATGTAGGCAATGTTGTTAATGCGATAGCCGAGAATCTCCTGCCTTCCATGTTTAACTGGAATTGGCATCACGCTAACTGAGCCGACGTTGAATTTTTCTTGAACAGGATGTGCCGTGAGTACTGGCCGATTCCAATGTGCGCCCACAGGTGCAAAGGCGTAAGAGAACCGATCCTGAATTGCGTTTATGGTCGTTTCATTGCCAAATATGGGAATAGCCTGCTTTTGGATGTGGCAAAAATTGCGCAAGTCATCGATGCCGTTAAGGTGGTCGGCGTGGGCATGCGTATAAAGCACGCCATCTACCCTGACAATACCTTCTCGAAGTGCTTGCAGGCGGAGATCAGGCGAAGTGTCGAGTAGCAGCACCTCTCCAGAATCTGTGGTAATGGCAGCCGAGGAGCGGGTGCGTTTGTTTTTTGGGTCGCCAGAGAGACATGTTGGACAATTGCAGCCGATAACAGGGGTGCCAGTACTGGAACCCGTTCCCAGCAGAACAATTTCCACGCCTACCTCGTAATGTTGAAAAGATTGAAGAAATTGTTGCTTGTCGCAGTCGCAACTTCTTCAAGGCCAATTCCTCGCAGTTGTGCGATTTCTTCTGCCACGTACTTCACGAAGCCGGGTTCGTTAGTCTTGCCGCGGTACGGAACCGGTGCAAGATAGGGCGAATCTGTCTCTATCAGCATTCGATCCAGCGGTACCCTTCTGGCTACTTCCTTCAGCATTTTAGCGTTTTTGAATGTGACAATGCCGGAAAACGAAATATAAAAACCAATTTCCATTGCTTTTTCAGCCACTTCCCAGCTTTCTGTAAAGCAGTGCATTACCCCGCCAGCCTGACCAACACCCTCTTCTTTCATGATGCGCAAGGTATCCTGCGCTGCTTCGCGCGTATGGATAATCAACGGTTTGGCGCTTTCCTTTGCGGCGCGGATGTGTACGCGAAAGCGCTCTCTTTGCCATTCCAAGTCGCCCTGCAGGCGGTAATAATCCAGCCCGGTTTCACCGATGGCGACAACACGCGGGTGGTTGGCCAGATTAACCAGTTGATCTAAAGATGGTTCTTGTTCGCCTTCGTAATCAGGATGCACCCCCACCGACGCGTAGATATTCGGGTACCGCTCGGCAAGCGCAAGGACTTGCGGAAATTCGGGTAAATTGACGCTGATACACAGAGCGTGGCTGACGCCGTTCTGTTGCATGGTGGCGAAAATCGAGTCGAGATTTTCGCTCAGGCCAGGAAAATTGATGTGGCAGTGGGAATCGACGAGCATTGGATATTGTGCGACAAGGTTCAGCCGCAGATTGCCTTGTTACATTGTGTGAGTGGGACGTGTTGATTTCAACGAACTGCCGAGTAAACCTTCAATTTTATTTCGTGCAGCAGTCCCGCTTTCGTTGTCGCTGAACTTTACGCCAATGCCTTGAGTCTTGGTCCCTTGAGCACCTTGTGGTGTAATCCAAACGACATGACCAGCGACAGGGATTTTGTTCGGGTCGTCCATCAAGCTTAACAGCATGAACACTTCGTCGCCCAGGCTGTAATGCTTGGTGGTGGGAATAAAGATGCCACCCCCCTTCAGGAATGGCATATAGGCCGCATATAAAGCAGATTTATCCTTGATGCTTAGGGATAAGACTCCAGGGCGCGCCATTGGGGCGGACGGGCTCTCAGCCATGGACGGGCTCCTTAGTCAAGATATTCGAGTAATTTAGCAGCAATTTTTCCAGCAGTAACTGGCTGTTCAAGGGATGGTTCAATGCACGTCGCACAGCGAGCAAATCACGCTGAAAATCGAGCAGGCGGCCCAAGTTAACTTTTTTTTCGAGACCGCGCAAGCTTGTTTCCCAGTCCGGCTGATATTGAATCGATGCGCCCATTTTCAGGCAGGTCAGATCATGAGTCCATTTCTGCAACCATTCCACTATATCAGGCAGTCCGGTCTTGGCATTTTTTTCGGCAACAACCAAGGCCTCCAGTTTTTCAGGATTGGCTATCTCGCCAAGAAATGCCTTTCGTTGCGACTGGTACTCCGTATCGTTAAGCGCCAACGCGCGAAGCGGCGCCCGTCCAGCCTGGGCAAGGCAAGCTGCGGCCTCAATCACGCCCTGGCCCTCCAGCCAGCAAAGTGCAACATCGTTGGCTGGTAATGGGAATTCAATCTTGTGGCAACGACTACGTACCGTGGGAAGGAGGCGTTGCAATTGATGTGATATTAATATAAACAGGGTATTGGGTGCCGGTTCTTCAAGTATTTTAAGAAGAGAGTTTGCAGCTTGTGGATTCATCGTTTCAGCCGGATGAATCAGGATGACCCGCATACCATGCCGATGCGTGCTCAGATTGACGAAATCCGCCAATTCCCTCACTTGAGCCACAGAAATGATGGTGCTGGATTTTTTGCTGGATTGTTTTTCCTCTGCCCCAGGCTGTTCGCTCAGCGATTCGGGTTCTAGCAAACGGAAATCTGGATGGCTACCTTGCACATACCAATTACAGGCCTTGCAGCTGCCGCATGCGTGACCATTCTCCTGCGGAGATTCGCACAGCGAGGCCAGGGTGTACTCATGCGCAAGAGCAAGCTTACCAATCCCTGCGGAACCGTGCAGCAACAGCGCATGAGGCATTCTCTGCTTGAGTTGCAGAAGATATTGCCACTGATTTTCTTGCCATGGATATAACATATAATCAAATAGATGTCATGATTACTTCAAGTTCTTTCTGAATCGCTGAAATATTCTGCCCGCTGTCGATCACGCGCACCCGCCGAGAATCTTGGGACGCGCGCCGCAAATACATATCGCGCACACGGCGGAAAAACTCTTCCTGTTCCAGTTCAAACCGATCCAGTCCCTCACCGCCACTTCCCTGGCGTGAAGACATTAGTCGCTGGTGGGCCACCTCAACCGGGGTGTCAAACAATAGCGTTAGACTGGGTTGAAAGCCTTGATGTACCCACGCTTCCAGTATCATTAATCGTTGTTCTGCAATGCCTCTGCCACCGCACTGATAGGCGAAGCTGGCATCTGTAAATCGGTCGGATATCACCCATGCACCGCGTTCCAAGGCGGGAAAAATCACTTTGTCCAAGTGCTCGCGCCGCGAAGCGAACATCAGCAAGGCCTCAGTTTCAACGTGCATCGGTTCAGACAACAGCAAGCCGCGCAACTTCTCTCCCAGCGGTGTTCCACCAGGTTCGCGCGTAACCACCACCTCGTGGCCACGATCGCGCAACCAATTGGCAAGCCACGCCAGGTGGGTGCTTTTGCCTGCGCCATCAATTCCTTCCAAGGTAATAAATTTGGCCGTAATAGCATTTCTCCCTATTTCGATAACTGAAAGCGCGCCACGGCGCGATTATGCTCCGCAAGCGAGCTGGAAAACTGATGCGAACCGTTCCCCTTGGCCACAAAATACAATGCTTTGCTTTGCGCTGGGTGCAGGACAGCCTGAATAGACTCGTACCCTGGCATGGCAATGGGAGTGGGCGGCAATCCAGCACGCGTATATGTATTGTATGCCGTATCGTTAGTCAAATCCCGCTTGTGCAGGTTGCCGTCAAACCGGTCTCCCAAGCCGTAGATAATCGTAGGGTCAGTTTGCAGTCGCATGCCAACATGCAGACGGTTGATGAAGACAGCTGCAATCAACGGCCGCTCGGCAGCCTTGCCGGTCTCTTTTTCTACGATAGAAGCCATGATTAAAGCTTCATAGGGGGTAGCATAGGGCAAGCCTGGCGTCCTCGCCTGCCACGCCTCAGCAATCTTTTGCTGCATGATCTGGTAAGCTCGTTTGAGGATGGCCTTATCGCTCATGCCATTGCTGAAATAGTAGGTATCGGGGTAAAGCATTCCTTCCAGGCGGCTTTCCTTCGCTTCGATAAGTTTTGCCAGTTCAGATTCCTCCAAACCGGCGGTCTCATGCGCGAGAGAAGGATGCATATCCAAGGCTTTGCGAACCTGATGAATGTTCCAGCCTTCGATAAACGTAATTTCGCTTTGACTGACATCGCCCTCCGTGATTTTCCGCAGCAATTCAAGCGGCGTTGGGTTTGATTCCAGCTGGTAGTTGCCGGCTTTGATGGTACTGGCTTTACCTAGAAATCTTGCCACTACAACAAAATTCCACGGTTCGCTCATTACACCCGCAGCTACTAATTGTTTTGCCACACTCTTAAGCGTGCTGCCGTGTTTGAGACTGAACTCAAAAGGTGTTTGCGACAGTACCAGGGGGGTGGTCGCGTAATAGCCAAGCCAACCAATAGCAGAAACAATAATAATTACGCATGCAATCAATAAGCTGCGAAACATTATTAATATTCCTCATTAGTTAGCAAGCTTCTCAGCTTGGAAGTTAGACAACCCGGTTCCCAGCGTTTTTCTCGACATACCCTTACCTGCCAAACGCCAATAACGCTGTTGCATAACAGAACTTCATCAGATTCGAGCAGATAATCCAGCGAATAGTTGCCCACTGCAAGACTCAGACCGAGCGCTGGCGACAAGGCCATTATACGGTCCCGCGTTACTCCGGCAACGCCTGACTGGCTCAGATCAGGCGTAAAGAGCGTGCTTTCCTTAACCATGAAAAGATTGCTCATAGTACCTTCGATCACATTTCCCTCTGTGTCCAGCACCAAACCCTCGGCCAAGGAGGGATCATCCCATTCCATCCTTGCCATCACATTTTCCAATCGATTCAGATGTTTGATGCCTGCAAGCCGGGGTTGTCGCGACAAAAGAAAATTGCACACATGTACCTCAACACCTTGGTCCAAATACTGGTTTGGATATATCGGAATTTGTGCAGAAGACAAAATTCGCGTGCTTGGCATCGACAAAATCGGTGCATAACCGCGTGCCCCATGGCCCCTTGTGAGCATAATTTTTGCCACGCAATCCGGCTCTGCTGCCCCTATCACGGCCAATTCCTGCTCAAGAAGCTCACTGGACGGGCAGGTGATGTTCAGGGCCTGGCAATCGGCGCGGAGCTTGGCGTATTGGCGCTGCCAGCAAAATGGCTTGCCAGCCCGGATCAACAGGGTGCGAAAGACGCCATCCCCGTACATGAGCCCGCGATCGTTAACCTGAACGTGCTCGCCCGGTATGCCGTTAACCAGAATCATCCCTGAATCCCCAATGCCTTCAATAGTCCCTTGGCCTTGGCACGTGTCTCGTTCAGTTCGCGCTCAGGGTCTGAGTCGGCCACAATGCCGGCTCCCGCACGCAAATTTAATTGATTGCCTGACAGCATAAAACTGCGGATCAGGATATTCAGGTCCATGTCACCATCCAGATTCAGATAGCCCATGCTGCCTGTGTAGGCCAGGCGCGGCGTTTGCTCCAATTCACGAATAATTTGCATGGTGCGCACCTTTGGGCAACCGGTGATCGTCCCGCCGGGAAACAAGGCGCGGAGAATTTGAGCGGGTGTAACACCATCCTGCAATCTCCCCGTGATGCTAGATTCGATGTGGTGCACGTAGGCATAAGTATGTACGCCCATCATTTCTTCCACTTTGATCGACCCTGGTTGACAAATGCGCCCCAAGTCATTGCGCTCGAGATCGACCAGCATGATGTGTTCGGCACGTTCTTTCGGGTGCGCAAGCAAATCACGACGTAGCTTTTCGTCTTCATCTGCAAACTGGGAACGAGGGTGTGTCCCAGCAATAGGTCGCGCTTCGATTTGGCGCCCTGAGACTTTGACCAATCTTTCCGGGGAGGAGCTAATTATTTGATGGTCAGCAAAGTTTGCCAAGCCCGAAAAAGGTGCCGGATTGCTGCTTCGCAAACTGGCAAAGAGCGAAGCCGAGAAGTCGTCTTGCCCTGTCAGGCGAACTTGCCAGCTACGCGAAAGATTGACTTGGAACACGTCTCCAGCATGGATATATTGCTTGATTCGCTCAACGCCATGCAGAAAAACATCCTCTTTTTCTTCGCTGATTTCCTCCACAAAAAACGAGTTTGGCAAAAATGAAGAGCTGTTTTCAAGATCGGCTTGCATTGCTCCCAGGTACCCATCGCCATCATTTTCTGCGAAGAAATTTGTTTGCCCTGTGCACCTATTTACCATAATGGCAGCTGGAATTCGTGCCAGACATGCTACTGGAAAATCAGCCAAACCAGCATCCCGCATGGGCACTGAGTGTTCGAGTTCTTGCAACAGCTCATAGCCTAAAAAAACAAACCAGCCGCCTCGAAATGGCAAATCAAGCAATTCTGCTGAAACCGCGCCACCCTCGATTTGCCAAGCATTGGCTAATTCACTGAAAAAGCAATTTTTACCCGGTTGCAAGTCAGATAAGGTGAATAGGGAAACTTGGCGTGGAAAGGCAAACAGGATATCCCATCCTTGTGCCCCCAGCGTCTGCAGTAAATAGGGGTACCGGCCAGGATTTGACGCATGCACAGCGAGTAAGTCAGGAGTGCCCGGAATGGTTAGTACCACCACCACTTACCTCATGAGAAAACCACCACCGCGGGTTGGCACAGAGGCTGTTTCGATGAATTAAATCCTGCGAAAAACCAAGGTGCCGTTTGTGCCGCCGAAACCGAAAGAATTGGACAAGGCGACGTCGATTTTCATTTGACGTGCAGTGTTTGGCACGTAATCCAGATCGCACTGCGGATCCTGATGAAAAATGTTGATGGTCGGAGGTGCCACTTGTTCGTAGATAGACATGGCCGAGAACACCGCTTCTACGCCTCCAGCAGCCCCTAACAGATGACCTGTCATGGACTTGGTAGAACTGACTGCCACTTTCTTGGCATGTTCACCGAGACAGCGTTTTAAGGCAACAGTTTCGGCCAAATCGCCTAGCGGCGTGGAAGTGCCATGCGCATTGATGTAATCGATTTGGTCAGGGTTAAGGCCTGCATGGCGCAAGGCATTTACCATGCAGCGCGCAGCGCCTTCCCCATCTTCACAGGGAGCTGTCATATGATGTGCGTCTGCACTCATGCCGAAACTGGCAAGTTGTCCGTATATCTTCGCCCCCCGAGCCTTGGCATGCTCGTACTCTTCCAGGACCAGGACGCCTGCGCCCTCACCCAAGACAAAGCCGTCCCGTTCGATATCCCAAGGGCGACTGGCAGTATGCGGGTCATCATTTCGAGTTGACAGCGCGCGTGCAGAAGCAAAACCACCGATTGCCAAGGGGGTCACAGTGGATTCCGCACCACCGGCTATCATGATATCGGCATCGCCGTATTCAATCATCCGGGCCGAATCGCCAATACAATGGGTTGCAGTACTACAAGCGGTAACCATTGCCAAATTTGGCCCCTTGAACCCATACATAATGGATAGGTTGCCGGAGATCATATTGATAATGGTGCCGGGTATAAAGAACGGCGAAATCTTGCGCGGCCCGCCGTTAAGATAATCATCATGCGTATCTTCAATCATCGGCAAGCCACCGATACCCGAGCCAATATTGACCCCGATCCGCTCGGCATTTTGCTCGGTAACCTCAATCCCTGAGTCCTTGACGGCCTCCATCCCCGCTACCATGCCATAATGGATAAAAATATCCATACGGCGAGCTTCCTTGGCAGAAAGATACTGGGTGACGTCAAAATTTTTGACCTCACCTGCGATCTGGGACGCGAAGGCTGAAGGATCAAAGCGAGTAATTTTGGTAATACCAGATTTTCCCGCCAGGATGTTGGCCCAAGCTTCTTTAACACCAATGCCAACGGGCGAAACAATGCCCAAGCCGGTGATGACAACTTTGCGTTTAGACAAAGCGGCTCCGTGAAAGAGGATAAAGGAAGACTACTTCTTTACATTATTATTGATGTAATCAATGGCTTGATTGACGGTGGTGATTTTTTCGGCTTCTTCGTCTGGAATTTCGCATTCGAATTCTTCTTCGAGGGCCATCACAAGTTCAACTGTGTCCAATGAATCCGCGCCCAAGTCGTCAACAAAGGAAGACTCATTTTTTACATCTGCCTCATTGGCGCCAAGCTGCTCAGCTACGATTTTCTTGACACGTTGTTCGATGTTTTCCATCTATGTTCCCTCTCTTCGATTAGTAAATCAAACGCCCGGACAGTAATAATTTGCTTGCTCTGGCCAAGCTTGATAAAACATGACTATGTGCGACCTTAAAATGCCATCACCAAAGCGTTCGCATTCTACCAAAAAATGCGCATCTTAAAAACCTTGTGCTAAAGCGCAAGGGATCTCAATCCATGTACATCCCGCCATTTACGTGCAATGTCGTGCCTGTGACATAGCCCGCATGGGGTGAAGCAAGGAAAGCAACGGCGGTAGCAATATCGTCCACTTGCCCCAATCTGCCCAACGGGATATGCGTTAGCAGCGCTTCACGCTGCGCTTCCGGCAACGCACGCGTCATATCTGTGTCAATAAAGCCCGGTGCCACGCAGTTAACTGTGATATTGCGGCTGCCCACTTCACGCGCCAACGATTTCGAAAAACCGATAATGCCTGCCTTGGCAGCCGCGTAGTTGGTCTGGCCTGCATTACCCATCACCCCCACTACCGATGCGATGCTGATTATACGCCCCTGACGCGCCTTCATCATATTGCGCAGCACTGCCCGGCTCATACGGAACACGGATTTAAGGTTGGTATCCATAATCGCGTCCCATTCCTCATCCTTCATGCGCATGAGCAGATTGTCGCGGGTGATGCCGGCATTATTGACCAGGATGCCGATGTTGCCGTATTCCTTCTGCAGTGCTTCCACTACCTCATCTACCTGGGCGGCGTTGGTTACATCTAATGCAACCCCTTTGCCCTGCAAACCGGCTTGCTGCAAATAAATGCTGATAGCTTCAGCACCAGCCGGCGTGGTGGCGGTTCCGACCACGGTTGCCCCTTGCTTAGCCAGGGCCAGCGTAACCGCCTGACCGATTCCACGGCTTGCACCCGTCACCAGTGCAACTTGTCCATTTAACATTATTCCCTCACTATTCAGTAAGTTGTAATTATTTATAACGCTCAGGCCAAAGCACCTTGAGCTTGGTTCATCGCACTAGTATCGGATAAGGCCATGTATTCCAGTTCGCTGTTTATGCGTTTATTAAGTCCGGTTAACACCTTACCCGTGCCACATTCGACCACATGCGTTATAGACTGCCGCGCGAATTCCTGTACCGTTTCCACCCAGCGGACAGGGCTATGCAGTTGTCGAGCCAGCGCATCCTTTATTTTCAGGGCATCCTGATAGCTATTCACATCAGCGTTATGTAGCACAGGCACGCCCGGCGCAACCACCATCACAGATTGCAGATACTTGGCCAGCGCTTCAGCGGCAGGTTTCATTAGCGCGCAATGCGATGGGACGCTAACTGGCAGAGTCAGCGCGCGCTTTGCGCCTTTTGCTTTCGCAAGCTCGATACCCCGGTCAACTGCACTCCTATGGCCTGCGATGACCACTTGACCTGGAGAATTGAAATTAACCGCCTCCAGCACTTCGCCGTTTGCCACTTCGGCGCAGACGGCGCGCACGACATCATCGTCCAGACCGAGAATCGCGGCCATGCCACCGATGCCCTCAGGTACAGCCTGCTGCATAGCTTCAGCGCGGAATCGCACAAGGGGTAGCGCATCGGCAAACGATAGCGCACCCGCGGCAACCAACGCAGTGTATTCACCCAAACTATGGCCTGCCATCATCTCTGGCACTGCACCGCCCATCTGCTGCCAGGCGCGGTACACGGCGATGCCAGCAGTGAGCATGATCGGCTGGGTATTAGCGGTCAGATTGAGTGCTTCAACGGGACCATCGGTGACCAACTGCCATAGGTCCTGCTTGAGAATATCGGATGCCTCAACAAAGGTGTCGCGCACAATACCTAAAGGCTCGTAACCTTTCATCATCCCAACAGACTGTGAACCTTGGCCGGGGAAAACAAATGCCAATTTCATAATTCGCCCTTTGTAGTTACCACTTGAGGAGTACGGAACCCCAGGTGAATCCGCCACCGAAGGCCTCCATCAGCACGGTCTCGCCCGGTTTAATCCGGCCATCGCGCACAGCAGTATCCAAAGCAAGGGGAACCGAAGCGGCAGAGGTATTGCCGTGGCGATCCACGGTGACGACCACATTATCCATGCTCATCCCAAGCTTCTTGGCAGTCGCCTGAATAATACGGATATTGGCCTGGTGCGGCACCAGCCAGTTAATGTCCGATTTCTGCATGTTGTTGGCGGCAAGGGTTTCATCCACAATGGCATCCAAGGTATTTACCGCCACCTTGAAGACTGAATTGCCTTCCATTTGCATCACTGCCTTACCGTCGATGCCGCTAGACACGCCGCCGGACACCTTGAGCAAGTCCTTGTAACTGCCATCGGCATGGATATGTGTGGAGATAATACCTGGCTGGTCACTTGCTTTAATAATCACGGCACCTGCGCCATCACCCCACAAAATGCAATTGGAGCGATCGGTGTAATCAGTAATGCGTGACAATGTCTCTGCGCCAACTACCAAGGCACATTTTGATTGCCCGCTGCGCACGAACTGGTCGGCGATAGACAATCCATAGATAAAGCCGCTACAAACTGCTTGAACATCAAAAGCGGGCGCGCCGTTTTCCAGCCCCAGCTTGGACTGAAGAATGCAGGCGGTACTTGGGAAAATCAGGTCTGGCGTGGTCGTAGCTACGATCACCAGGTCGATTTCCTGAGTATCGATTCCTGCGGCGTGGATTGCTGCATGGCTGGCATGCAATGCCAGGTCGCTGGTCACTTCCCCATCGGCCGCCATATGACGTTGGCGAATGCCGGTGCGCTCCACGATCCACTGGTCGGAAGTTTCGACGATCTTTTCAAGGTCAAGATTGGTGAGTATCCGTGCAGGCAAATAGCTGCCGGTACCCATAATGCGGGAGAACATCAAACGGCACCTTCCGCTTCTGGCACGGTTGCCATGCGTTCGGTAATCCGGCGCAAGACGCCGTTGCGTACCTCTTCAGCCGCCTGCATCAGAGCATGTTCAAATGCAAAGGGATCGGCTGAACCATGGCTCTTGATAACGATACCGCGCAGGCCCAACAGACTCGCGCCATTGTAACGACGATGGTCTACGCGCTTCTTGAAGGCATTCATGACGGGAATCGCAAACAATGCTGCGATGCGGGTTAACCAATTACGGGTGAATTCTTCACGCAGGAAAGTGCGAACCATCTGGGCCAGCCCTTCAGAAGTTTTTAGCGCCACATTGCCAACGAAGCCATCACATACCACAAGGTCGGTAGTGCCTTTGTAAATATCATCACCTTCAATATTCCCATAGAAATTCAGATTGCTTTGACGTAGCAGCTCAGCAGTCTGTTTCACAACCTCGTTACCTTTGATATCTTCTTCACCGATATTAAGTAATCCCACGGAGGGCGATGGTTTATGCTCGACCGCAGAAACCAGCATCGAGCCCATAATGGCGAATTGGTATAGGTGTTGGGCGCTACAATCGACATTAGCGCCCAGGTCCAGCACGTAGGTGTGGCCTTTGATCGTGGGCATGATGCCAGCGATGGCCGGACGCTCAATTCCTGGCAGCATCTTTAGCACGAAACGGGAAATGGCCATCAATGCGCCTGTATTGCCAGCACTTACGACAGCATTTGCTTCGCCACTTTTCACCAGATTGATGGCGACGCGCATTGAAGAATCTTTTTTATTGCGCAGCACCAAAGCCGGTTGGTCGTCCATGGTAACGACCTCACTGGCATGGTGCACCCGCAGACGCGAGGTAGGCAACGCCTTGTGCCGCCGAAGCTCGGCTTCGATGATATCCTTCAAGCCAACCAAGACAATATTTACGTCTGGATCTTGTTTCAGGTAGGACAGTGCTGCTGGAACCGTGACATGTGGGCCGTGATCGCCACCCATCGCGTCAATCGCTATGGTAATTTCCCTCATAGCTGGCGCCGACCAACGACAACCACTGACCCCAGCAAAAACAGCAAGTTTCTTTACTCGCCCTTGGAGCTCGTTACCTTTCGGCCACGATAATAGCCGCTTGGGCTAATGTGATGGCGCAGATGCACCTCACCCGTGGTGGGTTCCACTGCAAGCGGAGGATTGGTCAAAAAGTCGTGCGCACGACGCATACCACGCTTGGACGGTGACTTTTTATTTTGTTGAACGGCCATGTTAATTACTCCTAAATGAATACAAACGTTCTACGGTGTTCCTTTGCAGGACTGCTTATCCTAGTGCCTAGCTTTCAGCTTCGCGAGCACATCGAAAGGCTTGCGCTCCTCATCACCATCATTGCCTGTCTTGACTTGGCAGGCGCCTGCCGGGTGTCGTGCAGATATTGGCAAATCGAGCAATACCTCATCCTCGATCAACGCCAGTACATTCAACTTAGCGTCAGCGAGAATGGCGTCAGTCGCCTCATCTTCCTGATCATCCAGATGTAAGAGTTCTGCCTCGTCTCGCGCCAATATCAGGTCGGACTGCGTGTCCAACAGATATTCCATGCCTTCCAAACAGCGCTGGCATTGTGGCTGCAATTTACCTTTCACCTGGCAATGCAACACCGGCCTGCCAAACTGGTTAACGCCGCCAGTCAGGGTATACTCCAGCGTACCTTGGTTAGAATGCAGAGCATCTACCAGACGCGACAACTCCGCCACCAGCACAGTACCGCTAAGGGTATCTTTGTTGAGGGCAAAACTGAGGCTGTCTACGGCGACCTGTTCAGACATAAGGCGCGCATGTTACAATCTTTAGCTTTGGCTGTCAAAGAAGACTGGGGCGCAAAGCGCGCTGGCTGCGACAATCACCTGTTCTATGTTTTAATCTCAATGATCAAAAAAATTCTCATTGCAAACCGTGGCGAAATTGCTGTGCGTATTGTGCGTGCATGCTCCGAGCTCGGCATCAAATCGGTAGCGATCTACACGGATGCTGACCGGCACGGTCTGCATGTAAAAAAAGCGGACGAGTCCTATAACATTGGTTCCGACCCGATTTTAGGCTATCTGAACGCACATAACATCGTTAATCTCGCAGTGGCATCCGGTTGTGATGCGCTGCATCCCGGCTATGGTTTTCTCTCCGAAAACCCGGTATTAGCTGAAATTTGCGCCCGCCGCGGCATAAAATTCATAGGCCCCACCCCGAAAGTGATTCACCAGATGGGTGACAAGATCCAGGCACGCAAGGCCATGATCAAGGCGGGCATCCCTGTGACACCTGGCAGCGAAGGCAACCTGGGAAATGTCGAAGAAGCGCGCCTGCTTGCTAATAAAATCGGTTATCCGGTTATGCTAAAAGCCACCAATGGCGGCGGTGGGCGCGGTATACGCCGCTGCAACAGTGAAGAAGAACTGCTCAAAAACTACGACCGCGTCGTGTCCGAAGCCAGCAAGGCGTTTGGCAAGCCCGAAGTGTTCCTGGAAAAATGTGTGGTTAATCCGCGTCATATCGAGGTACAGGTACTGGGCGACACCCAGGGCAACACGATCCATCTGTTTGAGCGGGACTGTTCCATCCAGCGTCGCAACCAAAAACTCATCGAGATCGCCCCCTCCCCCCAGCTAACCGAGGCTCAGCGCCGCTACATCGGCAATCTGGCGGTTCATGCCGCCAAATCGGTCGGGTATATCAATGCGGGGACGGTGGAATTTCTGCTCGACTCCGATAACCAGTTCTATTTCATGGAAATGAATACCCGGTTGCAAGTGGAGCACACCATCACCGAACAGATCACCGGTGTGGACATCGTTCAAGAACAAATTCGTATTGCCAGCGGACTGCCGCTCCAATATACCCAGGACAGCGTGAGTTATCGGGGCTTTGCCATGGAATTTCGGATCAACGCCGAAGACCCGAAAAACGATTTTCTTCCCTGCTTCGGGCGGGTTACCCGCTACTACGCACCGGGCGGTCCAGGGGTTCGCACCGATGCTGCCATTTATACGGGCTACACCATCCCCCCCTATTTTGATTCCATGTGCGCCAAACTGACCGTTTGGGCGCTTACCTGGGAAGGCGTGGTCGAGCGGGGGCTGCGTTCGTTGGACGATATGGCTGTATTCGGAGTAAAAACCACCATCCCCTATTACAAGGAAATACTGAACAACAAGGATTTCCGTGACGCCCAATTCAACACCGGTTTCGTTGAGTCTCATCCTGAACTGATAAACTATGCCGTTAAGCGGCCGCCGGAGCTTTTGGCGGCTGTCATTTCGGCAGCAATTGCGGCCCATGAAGGGCTTTAATTAATACGGACTAGCACAATGGCAAAAGTACAAATCACCGACCTGGTATTGCGTGACGGACACCAGTCTCTGATTGCAACCCGCATGCGCACCGAGGATATGCTGCCGATTTGCGCCAAGCTCGATAGCGTAGGCTTCTGGTCTTTAGAGGCCTGGGGCGGCGCCACTTTTGACGCCTGCGTTCGGTTTCTCAAGGAAGACCCATGGGAGCGCCTGAAGAAACTGCGCAAGGCACTGCCCAACACGCGGATTCAAATGCTACTGCGTGGCCAGAATCTGCTCGGCTACCGCCACTATTCCGACGATGTGGTGCGCGCCTTCATACAAAAATCGGCCGACAACGGTGTCGATGTTTTCCGCATATTCGACGCTATGAACGACGTACGCAACATGCGCACATCCATTGAATCAGTCAAGGCATCCGGCAAGCTGGCTGAAGGTACAATCAGCTACACCACCAGCCCGGTTCACGACATTCCTCACTTTGTAGCTCTGGCCAAGCAATTGGAAGCAATGGGCTGCGATACGCTAGCCATCAAGGATATGGCCGGTCTGCTTACCCCCTACACGACCGGCGAGTTAGTCAAGGCGTTGAAGGCGGCGATTCACATTCCGCTACATATGCATAGCCATGCCACTTCCGGCTTGTCGGCCATGAGCTTCTTGAAAGCAGTTGAGAGCGGCGCGGAGATTCTCGATACCTGTAATTCGTCTTTCGGCGAAGGTGCAAGCCACACTTCCACGGAAAGTGTGGTGGCTGCATTGCAGGGAACGGAATATGACACTGGCCTTTCTCTCCCCTTGCTGCAAGAGATCACTGCCTACTTTCGCGAAGTACGCAAAAAGTACTGGCAGTTTGAAAGTGAGTTTACCGGCGTAGATACGCGCGTCCTGGTCAATCAAGTGCCGGGCGGCATGATCTCCAATCTGTCCAACCAGCTCAAGGAACAGGGTTCCCTCGACCGCATGGACGAAGTGTTGGCGGAAATTCCCCGCGTACGGGAAGACTTGGGCTATCCTCCATTGGTTACACCAACATCGCAGATCGTTGGTACCCAATCAGTACTCAACGTGCTTACCGGAGAGCGGTACAAGTCGGTTACCACCGAGGTTAAAAACTATCTCCAGGGCCGTTACGGAATGCCACCAGGCCCCATCAATGGACAGGTACGCAGCATTGCCATCGGCAATGCTGAAGTCATTACCTGCCGTCCAGCTGATCTGCTGGCGGACGAACTGGATAAACTGCGCGTCGAAATCGAAGGGCTGGCGAAATCGGAAGAAGACGTTCTGACGTACGCCATGTTCCCGGATCTCGGTCGCACCTTCCTGCAGGAACGCGCTGCCGGTTCACTGAAGCCGGAACAACTTCTGCCGCGCGAAGCCAGGGATGCCGCGGCATCCGGTGCTCGCTTTGCGTCCAACGAATTCAATATCACCCTGCATGGCGAAACCTACAACATACGACTTACCGGCAGTGGACATGCTGGTGAAGCGCAGCGCCCCTTCTACGTCAACATAGATGGCGTTTCTGAAGAAGTGCTCGTGGAAACCTTGAACGAGATTGAGGTTGCAAGTGGCGCTGCCGGGGGAAGTAACAAGTCCCAGAAAACGTCAGCTGCGAGATCAAATGGGGGTAAATGTCCACGCCCTACCCACCCCGGCCACGTCACCACTGCTATGCCTGGTGCTATCGTCGAAGTGCTGGTAAAAACCGGCCAAAAAGTCAACGCAGGCGATCCTGTGCTGGTGATTGAGGCTATGAAAATGGAAAATGAAATTCAGGCATCCGTCTCCGGCACCGTGATTGGCGTATTCGTAGAAAAAGGCGAAACGGTCACGCCAGACGAGGCGCTGATCGAAATTCAGCCAGACGCCTGATGCAACTGGTTTTAGCCTCTACTTCGCCTTATCGGAAAGAACTGCTTGCCCGGTTAAAGATCGCTTTTGAAGTAACCGCGCCGGAAGTGGACGAAACGCCGTTGCCCGGTGAAGCGCCGCAAGATACCGCTCTGCGCCTGGCCCAACTCAAGGCGCGCGCGATAAAGGAACGCTTCCCCGACGCGTTGATCATCGGCTCCGACCAGGTGGCTGTGCTGGAAGAAATCCAGCTTGGCAAGCCGCACACCCACGACAATGCCGTGAAGCAACTGCGTTTCATGCGTGGCAAGACAGTTGGTTTCCACACTGCGCTGTGTTTGTACAACAGCCGCACCGATCGGATGCAAGCCGAAGTAGTCCCCTTCTTTGTTAGTTTCCGTGATCTCACTGACGCACAGATCGAGAATTACCTCCTCAAGGAACAGCCTTACAACTGCGCAGGTAGCGCCAAATCCGAAGGCTTGGGCATTGCCTTGATTGCAAAAATGGAAGGTAGCGATCCAAATGCGTTGATTGGCCTGCCCTTGATTCGGTTAATCGATATGCTGGCAAACGAAGGCGTTACGCTTTTCTGATCCGATGCCCGCCGCCAGCCATCGCGGAACGCTTTACCTCATCCCTACTCCGCTTGGAGACGGCGATTTAGGCTGGATATTGCCCGCGGAAATCCGTTCCCTTATTTTTAGCCTTGATACTTTCGTTGTCGAACATCCCAAGACGGCGCGCCACTTTCTCAAACAGATAGGCACCCAGAAACCACTACAAGAACTCACCCTGCTTACCCTCAATGAGCATACCAAGCCGGATGAATTGGCTGCGTTGCTAGCGCCCGCCCTGCAAGGAAAAAATATTGGCCTCATGTCAGAGGCTGGTTGCCCGGCTATAGCTGACCCAGGTGCGAATCTAGTGCGGCTTGCACACGCAAAAGAGGTGCGAGTGATGCCGCTGGTTGGGCCGTCTTCGATACTGCTTGCGCTGATGGGATCAGGTTTGAATGGCCAGCGTTTTGCTTTTCACGGCTACTTGCCCGCAGAAAAAGCGGAGCGTATCAAGGCAATAAAATCGCTAGAAAAGGAATCGCTGGAAAAGGATCAGACACAGGTATTTATCGAAACACCCTATCGCAACTTAGCGTTATTTCAGGATATCGTTGCTGCCTGCGAAGGGAAAACTTGGTTATGTGTGGCAGCCGAACTTACCTCAGCCTCGGAATGTATCGAAACCAAACGGATTTCTGATTGGCGCATGACAACCCCTGATATCAATAAAAAGCCGGTAATTTTCCTGCTCTACGCTGGCAATTCCTGAAAGTACTGGATGGCATCCAGGCGTATTTCCTGCACCACGCCGTCCGCGTCTTGAAATTTAAGCCACTCTGCACCATCACGGGTATTCACATCCAGCGGACGAATTTGTTCACGACGCACAACCCCATCCTTCCCATATTCCAACTCAAGCCCAAGTCGGCGCAGAATACTGAACTCAAGCCGCTCATGCTGAGCACATGGAATGGGCTGGTAAGCTTCGATCACTAATGCAGGCTGGTGCCAGACTGCGTCACCGGACTCACTAAGGTTTTGGCCATTGTCGCACCCAGACGCTTGGCAAAGCGTTCGGCGATGCCCTCATGCGGGGTAAAATCAACGACATCCTCAGCTTTGATAATTTCCCGTGCAACATAATCCATGCTACCGAAACCATCTGCCAGGCCGAGTTGAACGCTCTTCTCACCGCTCCATACCAGGCCGCTGAAGGTCTCCGGCGTTTCTTTCAGGCGCTTGCCGCGTCCATTGCGGACAACCTTGATAAACTGTTGATGGATTTCGTCGAGCATTGCCTGCGCATAAACCTGCTGCTTGGGGTTGGCCGGCGAGAACGGATCCATAAAACCCTTGTTTTCACCAGCGGTCAGCAGGCGGCGCTCGACACCGAATTTTTCCATAGCGCCGGTAAAACCGAATCCATCCATCAACACGCCAATTGAGCCAACGATGCTCGCCTTGTCCACGAATATTTTATCTGCCGCTACAGCAACGTAGTAACCGCCGGAAGCGCAGATATCTTCAACCACCGCATACAGCGGAATAGTCGGGTATTTGGCACGCAGGCGCTTGATCTCGTCGTTGATGTATCCTGCCTGCACCGGACTGCCGCCGGGACTATTGATGCGCAGAATAACACCCTTGGTGTTCTTGTCCTTGAAGGCTTCCTGCAACCCGGATATGACCTTGTCCGCGCTCGCTTCGTCAGGCGCGATCACCCCTTGCAAATCAACCATGGCGGTGTGTTTTCCAGGCAATGGCATATCGCCCCTGCCGCCCGACCAACCCATGATCATGTACAACAGCGCGAAAAGGAACAAGAAACCTATCAGCCGAAAAAAAATGTTCCAGTGCCGCGTCCGACGCTGTTCCTGCAATGCCGACAGGGCGAGTTTTTCCAGCACCTGCCGTTCCCAATTCTCGGTGTCGGCCATATTAATTATCCTCTCAACTTAAAAATATTTATCGGCGCAAAGTATAGCGCGATATTAGGCACGTGCGAGCAGCCACTGGCTTGCCTCGACGAAATTATCTGCGCAGGCAAGCGGCGACAATGCCAACAGGTTGTCCTTGGGGTGTGCGCCATAGGACACGGCCAGACTGGCCACTCCGGCATTGGCCGCCATTTGCAGATCGTGGGTGGTGTCCCCGATCATCAATGTTTGCTGTGGCGTGGCGCCAAATGCCTCCATTAATTCTTCCACCATGGCCGGATGGGGCTTGGAAAAACTTTCATCGGCACAACGCGAATCCAGGAAAAAACTGCGCAAACCGCTATGCTCAAAAGCACGGTCAAGGCCGCGCCGGCTTTTACCCGTTGCCACCGCCAGCATGAAACCCACATCGACCAAGGCCGCAATCCCTTCGCGCACACCAGGAAACAAGGGTAACTCGTGGTCGCGTGCCAGGAAATGGAAGCGATAACGCTCTACCAGTTTCGGGTAGTCTGCTTCCTCCAGATCCGGCAGCAGCGTTGTCAGTGCCTCATGCAGTCCCAAACCAATAATATAACGTGCCTGCTCGTCGCTCGGTTCATCAATAGCGAGATCACGGCAAGCTGCCTGAATGGATTCGACAATGGCACCCGCCGAGTCCATCAACGTGCCATCCCAGTCGAAAATCAATAACTTAAATTGCTTAGGCATTTTGTTCCGCATCCAGTTTATTCAGGAATCCTTGCAGTTCCGTTGGCAGCGGCGCTTCAATCTTGATCGGCTCTCCTGTCAGTGGATGCTTGAAGCTCACGCTGAAGGCATGCAGAAACATCCGCTTAAGCCCTTGTTTCTGTAGCGCCTTATTCAGAGGAAAATCACCATATTTGTCATCCCCTGCAATCGGAAAACCCAAGTGCGCCAGATGTACCCGAATTTGGTGGGTGCGTCCGGTCTTGAGTTCCGCTTCGAGCAGACTGAATTCCCGCCACGCTTGCTTGAGGGTAAATATCGTGTGGGATGCCTGTCCGTCCTCGCTAACGCTGACGCGTCTTTCGCCTGAATCAGTCAGGTATTTATGCAGCGCCAACTTCACATGTCTTTTTTCATCGCGCCAGCGACCTTTCACCAGAGCAAAGTAGTGTTTTTCCACCTTCCCTTCACGAAATGCCTCATGCAAACCTGTCAAGGCACTGCGTTTCTTGGCCAGGATCAGCACCCCCGAAGTTTCCCGGTCCAGGCGGTGAGCCAATTCCAAAAAAAGGCTTGCGGGGCGTTCCAGGCGCAATTGTTCGACGACGCCACGACTTATCCCGCTGCCACCATGCACCGCCGCACCCGAAGGCTTATTGATGATCAGGAGCGCGTCATCCTCGAAAATTACCGTATTGCCCAACTTAGGAGCCACTGAACCCCGCGAGCTGGTCTCATCACGCTGCGCAGTTCGTACCGGCGGCACCCGCACCTCATCATCCAACCTCAATTTATAGGATGCGCCGATACGACCACTGTTGACCCGTACTTCGCCGCTACGCAGAATGCGGTAAATATGGCTCTTTGGAACGCCTTTCAAGCGCTTTGACAGAAAATTGTCGATACGCTGGCCCGCATCGTCTTCGCCAATTTTAAGTCGTGTGACAGATTCTTTGCTTAACGCCTTCATTATGCTTATACTAACTCGCTCAATGCTGATCCGGTTATGCCAAAATTATAGGCATCCGGCGAATGTGGGTTCCAAACTCGGCAGCCAGTATCTTTGAATTCCGCCACTCGGGTCGAAAGCCGTAACACGGCGCCCCTCGGATTAGATGAAATGGCTACGCAAACGGGTTAGGCAAATAGCGCCCCACGCTGGTTAAGTCCGCTCACCAGAAAAAAAGTAGCGATAGTAATTGATTTGCGCGCTTAAAGCACTTGTAGATTATTGCAGTCCGCCATTAATTTTAATTAGGCGTATTGCTTAGAAAAACTGAGAAGAATTCGTTTTTGTATCGTGAGTAACCCTATCAGTCTGACCGTTCAGCTTCCTGTGGTCTGGCGTTTTTAGCCCCGCACAAAGCACATGCCGGTGTAAATTTCCCGGCCATTACACAGTCGATTGAATAACTCGCATATATTTGAACGATAACAACTAATACTTCCTTCACACCAAATTTTTCGGTGTGTCAGTTTGTTCTGCCCGTGTCCTGGCGCGCGGGAGTATGTACAACATGAAACGTATGTTATTCAACGCAACGCAAGCTGAAGAGCTGCGTGTCGCCATTGTCGACGGTCAAAAACTTATCGACCTCGATATCGAATCCGCCAGTAAAGAACAACGCAAAAGCAACATCTACAAAGGGATTATCACCCGTGTTGAGCCCAGCCTGGAAGCGGCCTTTATCGATTACGGCCAGGATCGCCACGGCTTCCTGCCATTAAAGGAAGTTGCCCGTGCATTCATGCAGGGGGCTGACGGTGAGGGCACGCGCGGTCGCCCACAAGACCTCCTGAAGGAAGGCCAAGAACTGATCGTTCAGGTGGAAAAAGATGAACGTGGCAATAAGGGCGCTGCGCTTACCACCTTTATCAGCCTGGCAGGCCGCTATCTGGTTTTAATGCCAAACAACCCGCGTGGCGGCGGTGTATCGCGCCGTATCGAGGGCGAGGAACGCGACGAGCTGCGCGAAGTCATGGCGCAACTGGGTGTGCCCCAGGGCATGAGTGTTATCGCCCGCACTGCCGGCATAGGTCGCAACTTGGAAGAACTCCAGTGGGACCTTAATTACCTGTTGCAATTGTGGAGCGCCATTGAGGGTGCCTCCAAGCAGCAAAGCGGCGCATACCTGATTTATCAGGAAAGCAGTTTGGTAATCCGTGCCATCCGCGACTATTTTCACCCGGAAATCGGCGAGATTCTGATCGACACCGAGGAAATCTACGAGCAGGCCAGACAATTCATGGCGCATGTCATGCCGGCTAACGTTAATCGGGTGAAACTTTACGCCGACGACGTACCGCTATTTTCCCGTTTCCAGATTGAGCATCAGATCGAAACTGCCTACTCGCGCGAGGTGGCACTACCTTCCGGCGGCGCCATCGTGATTGATCACACCGAAGCACTGGTCTCGGTAGACGTCAACTCGGCACGTGCAACGCGCGGTTCTGATATTGAACAAACTGCGCTCAATACCAACCTGGAAGCCGCTGAAGAAACAGCCCGCCAACTACGTTTACGTGACTTGGGTGGCCTGGTGGTCATCGACTTCATCGACATGGAAAGCCAGCGCAACCAGCGTGAGGTGGAAAACCGCTTGCGCGATGCGCTGCACTACGACCGCGCACGCGTTCAAACCGGAAAGATTTCCCGCTTCGGCCTGCTCGAATTGTCGCGCCAACGTCTGCAGCCTTCTCTGGGTGAAACCAGCCACATTCCCTGCCCGCGTTGTCACGGCACCGGGCATATTCGCGGAACCGAATCCACCGCCTTGCACATCCTGCGCATCATCCAGGAAGAAGCGATGAAGGAAAACACTGCGGCCATCCACGCTCAAGTGCCTGTAGATGTCGCCACCTTCCTACTGAACGAGAAGCGCTCGGATATCCATGCCGTCGAATCGCGTATGAAAGTTGACGTGGTGCTGATCCCAAATCTTCATCTGGAAACACCCAATTACACGATCTCTCGCTTGCGCCACGATGAACTCAATCGTAACGAGCCGCTACAACCCAGCTACAAAATGGTAGAGAAGCCCGCCGAGGAAAGCGAGTCGCAGAAACCCTCTCAGGAAATTGCCAAACCTCGGCCACAGGCCGCCGTGCAAGGCATTACCCCTGCTCAACCCGCACCCATCCGCGAGGAAGCCGCCAAGCCTAGTATTTTTGGCAAACTGTTTGGTTGGCTAAAAAATATCGGCGAGGAGAAAAAGGAAGAACCAAAACCTAAAGCGCATCGCGAGCAACCCCGTCGCGAACGGGAAGGTAACCGTCCCCGGCGCGACCGCAATGATCGCAGCCCGCGTTCTGGTCAGAGCAGCGAAGGCGGCAAACAGGAGTCGCGTGCAACAGAAAAGCCGACCCAAAAACAACCTCGGCAACCCCGTCCGGCCCCTGCGGAACAAGCCGCAATCGCCGCCAAGCCTGAGGCAGCGCAAGAAGGTGCAGCCGAGAGTGGCGAACAACAACGTGCCAAACGCGGTCGTCGCGGCGGCCGCCGGGAGCGCGGTGAACGCAAACCACGCGAAGCGCAAACTGAGGTTCAACAGACAGTCGGCGTTATCGAGAGCCAAGTAGAACAAACCAAGCCGATAGAATCCCCAACGCAGATAGAAGCAGTGCAGATGGAAGCGACCAAATCCATGCCAGTGCACGAAGAAGTAAAATCTGCACCGGTAGCTACTGTTGCCGAGTCACCTGTTGTTGAAGCCCCCAGAGTGGTCGAGATAGCACCTGTCACAGCTCCGGCTCCTGCAGAGCCGCTTGTAGCGCGTGTGGCAAACAAGCCTAAACCTTCTACACCGGAACTTGTGCAGATCGAAACCCAGCATCCTACGCAAGCGGCGGTTGAAGCAACAGCCAAATCGGACACTGCCGTGGAAAGCAAACGACGCCCCGCGCGCCGCCCTGCGGCAGCTACCGAGTCAAGTGGCCCGGCTGAACTGATGCAGATCGAGACCAGTGCGGACAAGTTAAAATTGGTCAGCGAGTCGCGAGCCGAGGAAATCGTGATGCCCACAACACCACGACCACAGCGTCCACACATGCCTCCGCCAGAAGCTGAACCGCTGGTGCAGGTCGAAACCGGCAAATAACAATAAAGAGCGGGAGGGTATTTTCCTCCCGCTCTTTATTGTTTCCTCTGACGAATTGCGCGCAGCAATCCTTCTGCCGCATCTTCTACCATATCCAACACCACCTCGAAACCTTGTGTACCACCGAAATAAGGGTCGGGAACTTCGCGCGCGTCGAACTTCTCGCTGAATTCCATGAGTAACTGCACCCTGCTTGCATATTGCTCTGGGCAGATACTCTGCAAAATAGCCAGGTTGTCAAAATCCATCGCAAGAACGTAGTCGAAATTCGCGAAGTCCTCCGGACTAACCTGCCGTCCGCGCAGACTCGACAAGTCGTAACCGCGTCGCCCGGCGGCCTGTTGGGCGCGTCGATCGGGTGAACCACCCACATGGTAATCATGCGTGCCGGCTGAGTCGATGTGTATTTCCTGTTCCATTCCCACAGATTGCACCAAGTGACGAAACACGCCCTCTGCCGTAGGCGAACGACATATATTGCCCATGCACACGAAAAGAACTTTGGTCATTCTTCCACCACTCCAAATAACAAATGCTTCAATTTTTTTAATTGATCACGTAACTCGGCGGCGCGTTCAAATTCAAGATTTCTGGCGCACGCCAGCATCTCTTTTTCCAGCTTCTTCACTTCGCGCGTCAGTTCTTTTTCATCCAGCCGCCCGTATGAAGCCAATTCCTGCGCAACCTTCAGCTCCTTCTGTGCGGTTTCCATATCGAATACGCCGTCGATGATGTCCTTGATGCGTTTGGTTACGCCTTTAGGCGTGATGCCATGTGCCAGGTTATGGGCGATCTGCTTGATGCGGCGGCGCTCGGTTTCGCCGATGGCATTGCGCATCGAGTTGGTCACTTTATCCCCATACAGGATAGCCGTGCCGTTGATGTGGCGCGCGGCGCGTCCGATGGTCTGGATCAGTGATCGTTCGGAGCGCAGAAAACCTTCCTTGTCAGCGTCCAGAATGGCGACCAGCGACACCTCGGGGATATCCAAACCCTCGCGCAGCAAGTTAATTCCCACCAGCACATCGAACTCGCCCAGTCGTAAGTCGCGGATAATTTCCACCCGTTCCACGGTGTCGATATCGGAATGTAAGTAACGTACCTTGATGCCATGATCGGATAGGTAATCGGTCAAGTCTTCTGACATGCGCTTGGTCAATGTGGTCACCAACACCCGCTCGCCCTTTGCGATGCGCAGGTTTAATTCCGAGAGCAGGTCATCCACTTGTGTGGAAGCTGGGCGTACCTCGATGATGGGGTCTACCAAACCGGTTGGGCGTACCACCTGCTCCACCACTTGCCCCGTGTGCTCAGCTTCGTAATTGGCTGGCGTGGCGGAAACAAATACGGTCTGGCGCATCATGCGCTCAAATTCTTCAAACTTGAGCGGACGGTTATCCAGCGCCGAAGGCAGGCGAAAGCCGTAGTTCACCAGGTTTTCCTTACGTGCGCGGTCGCCCTTGTACATGCCGCCGACCTGGGGAATTGTCACGTGCGATTCGTCGATAATCATCAGCGCGTTGGGCGGCAGGTAGTCGATCAAGGTGGGCGGCGGGTCGCCCGGATTGCGCCCGGACAAATGGCGTGAGTAGTTCTCGATGCCTTTGCAAAAACCTAATTCATTCAGCATTTCCAGGTCAAAGCGGGTGCGTTGCTCGATGCGTTGCGCTTCCACCAATTTATGTTCGGCATGGAAAAATTCGATGCGTTCGCGCAGCTCCAGCTTGATGGCTTCAATCGCGCGCAGCGTGGTGCTGCGTGGCGTCACGTAGTGACTGGATGGGTACACCGTGTAGCGCGCCATTTTTTTCTGGATATGACCGGTGAGCGGGTCGAACAGGGAGATGCTTTCCACCTCGTCATCAAACAGTGATATGCGCACCGCATTTTCCGCGCTTTCCGCCGGGTAGATGTCGAGCACATCGCCGCGTACACGGAAGGTGCCGCGGCGGAACTCGATCTCGTTGCGCTCGTACTGCATGGCAGTCAGTCGCGCGATGGCATCGCGTTGCGCCAATTTTTCACCCTGGTGCAGGTGCAGGATCATGCCATGGTAATCGACCGGGTCGCCGATACCGTAAATGCACGATACCGATGCCACGATGATCGAATCTTCCCGCTCCAGCAGCGCCTTGGTGGCGGACAGGCGCATCTGCTCGATATGTTCGTTGATCGCAGAATCTTTCTCGATGAACATATCGCGTGAGGGTACGTAGGCTTCCGGCTGGTAATAGTCGTAATAGGAAACGAAGTACTCAATGGCATTTTCCGGAAAAAACTCGCGCATTTCCGAATACAACTGCGCCGCCAGCGTTTTGTTGGGTGCCATGATAATAGCCGGCCGCCCCAGCCGGGCGATGACGTTGGCCATGGTAAAGGTCTTACCGGAACCCGTTACGCCCAGCAGGGTTTGGTAGGACAAGCCGGCTTCAATCCCCTGTACCAGCTTGGCAATAGCCTCAGGCTGGTCGCCTGCCGGCTCGAAGGGCTGATGCAGCTTGTAGGGGCTATTGGGGAAAGTGACGATCACGGGTAAAATGGGCGACTTCTTAAACAAACGATTTTATCACGCTGATGAGCGCTCCCGCGACGCACATGCTCGATTTAGACGGGCACGATTCAGAAGAGGAAGATATTTTGGAACTTTCACGCCGTGTTCAGGCGATCAAGCCCTCCCCCACGCTCGCCGTAACTGCACATGCTGCAAAACTCAAGGCAGAAGGCAAAGACATCATCGGACTGGGCGCCGGTGAACCGGATTTCGACACGCCGCAGCACATCAAGAATGCCGCCATCACGGCGATCAATAACGGTTTCACCAAATACACCCCGGTGGCCGGCACCCCGTCGCTGAAGCAAGCCGTTATCGCCAAGTTCAAGCGCGACAACGGGCTCGACTACTCCGCCAAACAAATTCTAGTGTCATGTGGTGGAAAGCAGAGCTTTTTCAACCTGGTGCAGGCAGTCATCAACAACGGCGACGAAGTTATTATCCCGGCGCCTTACTGGGTGTCCTACCCGGATATCGTTATTCTGGCTGACGGCAAGCCGGTCATCATCGAAGCAGGTATCGAACAGAGTTTCAAGATTACCCCGCAGCAACTGAAAGCGGCGCTGACACCCAAGACCAAGCTGGTCGTGATCAACAGTCCGAGCAACCCGAGCGGTGCCGTTTATACACATGAAGAACTTGCCGCCCTGGGTGAAGTACTGCGTGCCTACCCAGATGTGCTAATTGCCACCGACGACATGTACGAGCACATCCGCCTGCAAGACCAACCCTTTGTGAATATTCTCAATGCCTGTCCCGATCTCTACCCGCGCACCATGGTGCTGAACGGTGTATCCAAGGCCTATGCCATGACCGGCTGGCGCATCGGTTACGCGGCGGGGCCGGAGAACATCATTACCGCCATGGAAAACGTCCAGTCGCAAAGCACATCCAACCCGACATCGATTTCCCAGGTAGCAGCCGAAGCAGCGCTCAATGGTGATCAGGCCTGCATCCTCCCGATGATCAAAGCCTTCCGCGAGCGTCACATCTATGTGGTAAATGCGCTGAATGCGATTCCCGGTGTGCGTTGTCTGGAAAGCGGCGGCGCATTTTATGCCTTCCCCGATGTACGTGTGGCCATCCACAAACTGCATGCCAACGGCACGATTAATGAAGCCAGCGATATCGCCATCAGCGAATATCTGTTGGAGAAAGCCGGCGTAGCCGTGGTGCCGGGTTCTGCTTTCGGCAGCGAAGGATACATACGCCTGTCCTTTGCCACTTCCATGCAGAATCTGGAAAAAGCGCTGGAGCGTATTGGAAACGCGCTGCGTTGAACTGAACCAAATCACTCACTTCGTGGATTTTTTGTGGAGACTACTTTTTTTACACGAGGAACTAGAAAATCGAGCGTGATCAAGAATGGTAATACCACAGCAAATGCGCAAAATATTACCGCTATAAATAAAAGGCGCGATATCAATTTCATAGAGCCATGCCCACTGATTCTTGGTTGACCTACCCGACGCAAGCCGCTATTATGGGCGCCTTGAATATTCCCTGATAGCTCAGTTGGTAGAGCGACGGACTGTTAATCCGCAGGTCCCTGGTTCGAGTCCAGGTCGGGGAGCCAAACAGGTACGTATCTGGGCACCCTATCAAGGGTGCCCATTTTTACTTCTGATACCGCGTGTGCGAGTGCCGAATAACTCCCGCTGATTTCGGCTTGATTGCCCTTTACGCGAATCTCGTTTACTAGCAATTTCAGATATTCCTTGCCGAACCCGCTAGAGCTATCCAGTAGCTTTGAGCGTAACGCCTTTATGAATGCCGTCAGCTGATTCTGATTGATGTCTGGTAACTGCTGTTGGCGTTTGTATCCGGCTATTTCAATCAATAGTTCCTGCCGTCTCTCCTGTAATCGGTGGGAGTGCTCTTGTAGAGCAGAGTCGAGAGGAAGCAAGCCTTTTTCTACTGCCTCATAAAGCCGCTCGGTGGCGGTCTTCAATTCGTCTAGCTCCTTGGTGAGCTTCTTCACGCCGTCATCCTGGCTTCCCTGTGCCACCTTGATCTGTTTTTTCATAACAGCCAGCATAGTTTTGACCCGCTCGGGATCGAACACCTTGTCCGCCAATGCATTTAGCACCAACGAATCGAGTTTTTTCATAGGCAGGCTGCGGCTTTCACACAACTTGTTTCCCTTGCTGATGCGAGTATTACATTTGTAATAACGATATTGACCGCCTTTCCCTGTTGCTAAGGTCATGCCCGCACCGCAGCGATCACATTTCAACAGGCCGGTGAGTAAGGTAGGTGAACTGACGACCCTGGGATGTATTACAGAAGGAGCACGAGCAGCTTTGCGCGCCTGAACTGCTTCAAAAATGGATTTTTCAATAATCGGTTCAACCGCCATACGCACCCATTCGGATTCCGGTTTAATCTGCCGGTTTTTGGCATCCCGCTTATTGAAAATGAGTTCACCTTGATAAGTGGTGTTGGATAACACCTCATGCACCCGTCCGCGCGTCCAATTCTTGCCGCGCAGGGACAGACCACGATCGTTCAAATGGACGGCAATATGCTTTACTCCAAATGATTGGCCATGGTAGCCATTCAGATATAAATCGAAGATTTTTCGGACGATGAACACCTCGTCCTCGTCGATGGCAAAGCGCTTCTTTTTCTTACCCTTATTGCCCAACCCATCGGTTTCAATTGTCATGTAACCAAATGGCGGATGTGAGCCATTGAAGTATCCTTGGCGGGCGTTTTCTTTCATCGCGCGCAGAGTGTGCTTGCCATTTTCCTTACTCTGGTATTCATCGAAGATGCTAAATATCTTGCGCGCCATTTCCCCACTGGGATCGTCGCTAGTTTGCTGGGTGATCGAAATTAGCTTCACGCCAGCTTTGCTCAGGCGACGTTCATACAGGCCAAATTCAAGCGAATCACGGAAAAAACGCGACAGGCTATGCACCACTACCGCGTCGTAAGGACTGGGTTTCAGCGTGGCTTCGCCAATCAACTGCTGAAACACAGGCCTTTTGTCGTCGATTGCGGAAGCACCCGCCTCGATGTATTCCATGATCACGGTGTGCCCGTTCGCCGTGCACCAGTCGCGCATCTGCCTTAACTGATCGGGAATGGACAAATCTTTTTCAGCCTGTTTGGTCGTGGAGACGCGAGCATAGAGCGCTATCCGCATTTCTTTACTCCTTGTTGAATTCATCTAGAAAGGCAGTTTCTTGAAGGACTTCGGGCAAAATCGACAATATTAGGGCCACCTCTCTTTCCGTTATAGCAACAGTGACCAGCGTCGGCTTGAAACTAACAGACAGCGTAACCCCGTTATCGGAAAATGCAAGCTCGCATATGTCATGCACAGCTTCGCACGTGCCTGGTAAGCACGAAGCAGATAAGCATTCCGAATGAAGTTTTCCGTCGTCTGATTCCACCACTTGATTCCCAAAAACTACTTGGATTCAAGTCTAGAGAATCGTGGATGCGGACTAGTGTTTTAATAAAGCTGATTTTGGTGCATTATTCGCGCTTCATAAATTGAGGAAAATATTTTTCTCGTATGTGTAACACTCTGTTAGAGAAAAAATTCGTTCATACCAACTCATCTTTCACCACCATGCAAACCGATTTTAAATTGCGCATGTGGTCGATAACCACGCAAATTTCATATAGACTTGAAAATCGTCTATATGAAATTTGCATTTTCAGAAACCGCAGCGCAGACTATGATTTCACTCAGCGCCTATGGCGCAAAAGTCGCTCTCGCAGCGTTACGGCGAGCTGACCGGGTCAGTTCAACCCGTACCTAAAAAATCTTCGTCCATCACGGACAAATAAATCTACTGACGACATAGCGCGTCACTTTTTTTAATGCGTAGCATTGAGAAAGTGACGCGCGGCAAACCTGCCGCCAAACCCAATAGGCACACGCCTTGGCGTGTTCAATGAGAGAATGACGACGCTCGCCAGCGAGCGAGCGACGGCATTCGCACATCAAAAAAGCATGACGCGCAAAGCGTCATTCGACTTCGAAAGTAGATATGGAATGAGGGATTGATTTATCAATCTTGCGACTAGGCCCATAAGGGTGCGTCTGTTTATCATGATAAACACCAACGCTCGCCACGACCTCAACACGCCACCAGTTTTTTGCCGCTTGCGTCCACGTCTGTTTTCATACCCGCCCCCACTCCGGTCGAATAATCATTTTGTTGCCAAGCGCTGAGGCGCTTGGTTGGGCGGGTTTTGAAAACAGTCGGCAGGCGGCAAAAAAGTGGGGGTGTAATATGAGTTTAAAACGTGAAATGACGCGTGCAGCGAGTGCGGTGAGCGGGGGTAACAAAGCACGATACGCGCGGGTGTTGCACGTGTCGCGTTTCGCGAATTATTTGAAAGAGCAAAACGTGATGATTGAAAAAATCCTGCATATTAAATCGAAACACATCAAAGAATATGCAGCTGCGCGGATTGCGGAAGGTATAAGCCAACGCACGCTGCAAAACGAGATTGGTTCAATTCGAGTTTTACTCCGCCAAGCTGGCAGGCATCAACTTGCCAGCTTGGCAGATATTTCTAATAAGGGTTTGGGGCTATCTGGTGCAAGTCGATCTGGAACCAAAACGGCACTCGCGCCTGCGCGGGTACTTGAGTTGGTCGCTGGTATCAAAGACCCCGGTATTCGTGCCTGCATTTGGCTAGAACAAAATCTCGGATTACGGTGTGAAGAAGCACGGCAATCAAATTTTGCCACGCTAAAGCAGTGGGAGAGAAACTTAGAGCGGGGCGAGCGAATTTACGTAATTCGCGGAGCTAAAAACGGGCGGGAAAGATGGGTCGGGCCAGCGGATCGGGCGCGTGCGCTGGCGGCTGTAAAAGCGGCGCTTAAGGTTGCCAAAGGCAACGCTCATGGGGTGCTGATTCCTGGCACGCTCCGACAGGCTGAAACTCAATATAGGAATGAAATGCACCGTGCAGGTTTTAAAGGTGTTGAAGCGGGTCACGCCCTTCGCTATGCATTCGCACGAACGCAATTTAGCTATTATCTGGGTCAGGGGCTTTCAGAACACGATGCCATTGCGAGCGTCAGCCGTGATTTAGGACACGGCGATAGCCGGGGCCGATACGTTCAGCGTGTTTACTTGCGTTAGTTATCAAGCTGCCCACAACTCGCATAGGTCAGCGGCAGCTTTACGGAATGTCGAATGAGTACTGCCGACACTGAGCTGCCATTCGGCCTTGCAAATTCGCTGCCCAATAGCCGACTTTCAGCGAACAAATTTTTCTACAAAAAAATACAGCGACACATCGGTCGCCGCATTCGTTCGCAAATACTTTATCCTAGGTTCTCATCATTTAGCTAGTGAGCTTTCGGCGGTTGATTTGATATAGAGCAACAACCCCAAGAAAGATTAATGACAAGGTACCTGGCTCTGGCACAGCATTTGCGACAAGTTGATAACTGGCCCAGCGCGTGGCCGCAGGAAATTGAGTTGCATCAATTGGCGGCGTCCCCGGGTTAGTAATCTGCTGTAATGTGCCGAGACCAGGCGGTATGGCTGTGAATACAGGCAGCGGGATACCACCGGCGCCCCCTGTTAGCTCCAACGCATTACCTCCGAATAGCCCAGCCAAGGACGGTGGAAACGAAGAAGATATACATAACCCGGAATTGGGTGAATAAAATGGATCATCAGTTAAACAGGGATTAATTTGAAAAACGTTGCCTGTGGGTACCGAATACGTAATAAATGACGGAAGATTGAAAGCAGTTACATAGCCTGGCAACAGAGTTTGTAAGTTCCCATTGGATATTGCCAAATGAGCCCAATTCGGTTCCCACGGAGATACTTCGGTATCGCCTTGAAAAGTACCAGACCATTGAAAATTTGTAAGAACCCAGTCCAAATTCCAAATAATAGTCGATGTGGGTGTGGTTGGTAGTTCACCGATAGCAAGGACAGGGGGAAACGGCGTGTAGTTAAATGCTGTCCAGCTTGGGACATATGCCGAAACCCAGCTTTGTGTTGGATCAATACTGTATATGTGCCCCGCAAAAGCCGCATTACAAGCAAGCATTAGCGATCCTACAACGATACTAATTTTACGTTTAATTTCCATATCTCCCCCAGTTACATTATTGTTACGAAGCGACCACCCGTGTGGATATTCAACTGCTCCCGTTCAGCTACGCAATAATCATGCCAACAAGAAAAATGATTATCAATTCATGACATTGGAAATTAAGGATTTGACGGGTACTAATGATGTGTAAAGTTTTTCGACAGACATTATAGTTGTTTAATCCAATGTCACATGGCTGACAGTGACACCAAGCAGTAAAAGCCTGTCGTTGTTTCGCGGCCTAACAGCAGACACTCACGAAGGGCAGCGAATGGCACGAAGCAGGTATAGCCCTTAAGACCGAATAAGTCATATGTAAAGTTTTTCGACAAAAAATCTAAGAATATAATACAATCCTTATATATAAAGTTAATTTTACTGGAAATTGGTTCAGTAATCGAAATTGCCCCAATCCATTAAACAGTTCCGTCTTCTTGGAAGCGCTATTAGGCAATTTGAACCGATAAATTCCAGTTACCCGATTTGTCTGAACTGGCGAGCCAAACAAAAAATGCACTGAGCCACTCTTTGGGGTGGCTTTTTGCATTTCAGTGCTCGGTATAGGCTCAGGGATAGGCATATTGGACCAGTGTTGGATATTCCCCTGGGTGTACAATTCTTTCGTGATTTTTATTTTTGGCAAAAATCCATCCATGCGCAATTGCCTTCTTGCCTTTGTTATTGCGCCCCTGTGTGGCGGTTGTGCTGTTGTGACAGTCGCCGATGCCGCGGTTTCGGTAGCGGCAACAACCATCAAGGCTGGCGCTACCGTGGTTGGAGCAACCATCAATATCGCTGCGGCTGGCGTCAAAGTCGTTGCAGGAAGTTCTGATGACAATAAATAATGCTGATTCAATGAGGTTCGAAATGCAAGCCAACCCAGTTCTCCAATATCTAAAAAAACACGGTCAGCTACTCGACTCTGAAATTGCGGCTGCAACAGGGATTCCACTTCCCCAAGTTCGAATCTCCCTTTCAGGTCTATTAGCACGGAAAGAGATTTCTAGCTGCAGCGTGACCCGATTCAATGACGGCAAGCCAGTCAAGGGCACGCTCTGCCGAATTTCGGGATATATTCCACCCGCAGCACCAGGCAGGAAACCGGGAAGCTAGAACTTCATAGCTAACGCTGAAAGGGAACTTCACCCACTATGCTGAGTTTTGTTCTATCGACCGCCGCTTTCTTCGTGGCAGCTTATTTTCTTAATCGCCACCTTGACGGAATGGGGCTGGATCACAGCATGTCACGGAAAATTTTAGTGGGAACGGTAGCAACCATCATTTCCATAGGTTCAGGTTGGGCTATAGACAAGCTGGATGGTGATGAAGCTGCGTCAGCTAAAAACGTACCGCTCGCGGATACTTTACAATCAGGCGATCCAGTTCAAATTTTGAAGGCGCTGTCTGGGATCAAGTAAAGGAGTTCTTATGTCTTACCAAGTATTTTATCAGGCGAAATCGAACGGAGATGGCACCTACACTGTGATCGAAGGAGAGCAAAATGTACCAGGCGCAAAGGTCAGGCGCATCAGTTTCCCGTCAAATACCTTGCACACGCTGCATGGCACTACCCACCACATCGCGGGGTTGTGTGTTGCCACAGTTACAATTCCTGGCCTCGGCACCTTCGATGACGTCCCCGTCATATTCTAGTTCGGCCATCACCGTTCGACTTACTACTCGGCACTCTCTTCATAATCCTCAATCACTTTGTCAGGCAGGTGCTCTAGGTGTTTCAACTCACCGATGGCGTCAAAGCCGTTGCAGGAAATTCTAATAACAAGAAATAATGCCGATTCAATGAGGTTCGAAATGCACGCCACTCCAGTTCTCCAATACCTGAAAAAACACGGTCAGCTACTCGACTCTGAAATTGCGGCTGCAACAGGGATTCCACTCCCCAAGGTACGCATCTCCCTGTCAGACCTATTAGCACGGGGAGAAATTTCTAGCTGCAGCGTGATCCGATTTAATGACGGCAAACCCGTTGAGGGTATGCTCTGCCGAATTTCGGGATATATTCCACCCGCAGCACCAGGCAGAAAGCCGGGAAGCTAGTAGCATTTAGATACGCCCAGGTCTAGCCTTCATGGAATACGCACCGAGTCGGCGAAATCTTCCAGCATCTTCATCTCTGCCGCGCTAAACCCTGCGGCGCGCCGGGCTGCGGTGTCAAACGGAGTGCGAAGCTTCGGCGCATTGTATTCGCGTAACAGCTTGCGGAAAGTCGCGACAGGCTCCAAGCCGCGCTCACTGCACAGATAGGCGTACCAGCGATTGCCTATGCTTACATGCCCGATTTCATCAGCGTGGATGATCTTTAGAATCGCAGCGGCCGCATGGTCGCCACAGGACGCCAATTTCTGCATGATCGCAGGCAGCACATCCAGCCCGCGCGCCTCCAGAACCCTGGGAACCAGCGCCATTCGCACCAACGGGTCGCCATCGGTCGCCACGGCCATATCCCACAAGCCGTTGTGCGCGGTGAAATCGCCGTAGTCAAAATCCAGCGTGCGCAAATGGTCGCGCAGCAACGTAAAATGATAAGCCTCTTCCGCTGCGACCAGCAGCCAATCCCCGTAGTATGCGTCAGGCATTTCACGAAAGCGGTAAACCGCATCCAGCGCCAGATTGATCGCGTTGAACTCGATGTGCGCAAGCGAGTGGATCAGCGCCGCCCGCCCTGCCGGCGTGGAAAGCTTGCGCTTTTCCACCAGCAGTGCGGATACCAGCTCCGGCTTCTCCGGGCGTCCCGGAACAGGAATCGACACAACAGGGGTGGTGCTGCCACGGCAAAGCAGTTTTCCGTCTACCCAGTCCGACCGCAGAGTGGCCACCTGGGCAATCTTAGTCTCTGCTTCATTGCACTGAAGACACTGCAACGCTCTTGAGAAAACGTCATCGGAACTTACTGCTTGGATTTTCATGCGGGATCTCAATCCAACTTTAGGAAATCTTTCCCTGCTCGAACTGCTCGCTCAGCCGCTTTACGACGTCGGGCGCACCCCGCACGCGGAAGAAAGCGCCTTCGCCATCTGCGCGCTCCTCCAGCACCTGACAGCTCGCGTAGATTTCGCCGCGCAGTTGCTGTGCCGACCAAGGGAGGAAAAGCTCAGCCTCGACGAGGTCCTGCTGGAAAAACGCGACAATCGCATCGTGTAGCTTGGCAACATCGTCAGGGCGACGCGCGCTCATCACGATGCACGCTGGGTACTTCGCACTTAGCGCCGCTGCGCATTCAGCTTGCGCTGCTGCGTCGCCGACATGGTCGATCTTGTTGAAGACGCGGATGCGCGGTACATCCTGCGCACCGATCTGTGCAAGCACTTCGTCGGTGACTTCAAGCTGGCGTTCAAATCCGGGATCGCTGGCATCGATGACATGGAGTAGCAGTGCGGCATCAAGCGCCTCTTCCAGCGTTGATTTGAACGACGCGACCAGCCCATGCGGCAAATTCTTGATGAATCCAACCGTGTCGCTGACCAGCACACGTGGCACGCTCTCGGGGTGGAGGGTGCGCACGGTGGTATCGAGCGTAGCGAAGAGTTTGTTGGCGACCAGCACCTCGCTGCCGGTAAGAGTGCGCATCAAGGTGGACTTGCCGGCGTTGGTGTAGCCGACCAGCGTCACGCAAGCGAGCCCTTGGCGCTCTTGCCGCCGCGCGCGCTGCGTCTTGCGCTCGACCTCCATCGCGGCGATCTCCAACTGGAGTTCGGCGATACGGTCACGAATCTTGCGCTTATCCAACTCACTGTGTGACTCACCGGCACCCCGTCCGCCGACACCGCTGCGCTGCCGGCCTTGCGGCCCGGCGAGCTTTGCCGCCTCGCGCAGGCGCGGCGCCATGTAGCCGAGACGCGCGATCTCCACCTGAGCACGCGCGGCGCGGGAGCGCGCATTGCGATGAAAAATTTCGAGGATAACCATGGTGCGGTCCATCACCTGGCAGCCGACCTCTATTTCGAGGTTGCGCGCCTGCGACGGTGAAATCTCGTGGTCGACAAAGATGACCTCAATCTTGCTGGCGTCAGGAGCATCTGCCTGCGCGGTTTCCTCACCCTCGGCCAGCGCAGCTTCGCTGTTCACAAAGTCGCGTATCTCCTCCCGCTTGCCAACGCCCAGATAGGCCGTTCTGTCGAAGCCGGAACGTTTCTGCGTGAACGAGCGCACGACCTCGTACCCCAGTGTTTTTGCCAGCTCGCGCAGCTCGGTCAGCGACGCTTCGAACTCCATATCAGTTACGCTTGGCAGTTGTACGGCCGCCACGACCGCGTACTTGGGTTTCTCTTGAACTTCTTTTTGCATGCGGGGATAGCTTCTCTTGGGTAGGTAGTCAGATGCGCCAATGTAACTGGCACCGGCACTGATTATACCTCACCGCCACCCCCATCCTGCGTAGAGCCTCGTTATGACGGTCAGATCATCGGTCTATGCAGTCAAATAGAGCTCCTTGACAATTTGCATAATGTACATACAATGTATTTATTATTAAATTCGAATGGGATCCAGCAAAAGCGGCGTCAAATAAAAAGAAACATGGCGTTTCTTTTGACGAAGCCCAATCCGTATTTTATGACGAGTTTGCTGTGCAATTCTTTGATGAGGAAAGTTCCGGATCAGAAGACAGATTCCTGATGCTGGGTTTTAGTGATGAGGCTCGCCTGCTTATTGTTTGTCATTGTGAGCGTGAGCTAGGCAACACGATTCGAATTATATCGGCAAGAAAAGCAACGAAGAACGAGGGCAAATATTATCAAGGAGCTATGCCATGAAAACTGAATACAATCTTTCAAAAATGAAATCTCGCAAAAATCCTTATGCGACAAAACTCAAAAAGCCCGTAACTATTCGACTTAGCGAAGATGTCATTGGCTATTTTAAGCAAATGGCAGAGGAGGCTGGTGTCCCATATCAAAGCCTCATCAACCTTTATCTGCGAGATTGTGTAGCGCACCACAAAAAAATAGATATCTCCTGGCAAACCACACCCTAACCCATTCCACCGGGCGCTGCGCGATGGTGAATTCAGTGGTGTGGTCAAGTCCTGCATCACGCATCTACCATATCTGGATATGTCAGCGCCGGACTGTGAATCCATCCTCGTTATGACGGGCAGATCATCGGCCGTTGCGGTCCCTCGCATCTCCCCAACATCGGACATTCGCCAACCTCCGCTTCCATGTGCGAATAAGATGCAGATTCCGACCCTGAACGGTCGGTCATGGCTTGTTCACCGAACGTCCAGCGAACACACGGTACATGGAATCGCGCTTGCATTTGTTTTTATTTTATTTATAATCAATCTAATTAGAAGGCAAACCCCCAGCAGGAATCGCGCTGTTGAAAACCAGGGCTTACAACAACGAATCACGGCGCCGGCAGCATGCCGCACTGAAGGCCAGCATCGCTGCCGCCACGGCCGAACTGCATGCAGCCAAGGGCGTGATTGCGACCAGCTACGTCGACATCGCCAAGCATGCCGGCGTATCGCTGCCCACGGTGTACAGCCACTTTCCAACGCAGCATGAACTGCTCCTGGGCTGCACCGAACATGTCATCGCTAAGGCGCCAGCTCTACCGATCGAGAAAATCCTTGCGGCGCCCGACCTGCAAGCTGCCGTCAAGCTGTTGGTGGCTGCAATGGAGCAGCAGCATCTGCACTTCGAGCCCTGGTTGGCCTGGCGCGAGGATCGGGTGATTCCGTTTCTCGCCGAGATGGCTGCCGATATCCGCCAGTCGAAAGCCGCATTACTGGCCAAGCTGCTGGCGAATCACAAAGTGCGGGGGGTGCATCGGGAGTTGGCGGCAGCATGGGAGTCCGTGCTGTCTTTTGATCTATGGCACCGCCTAGTGCGCGAGCACCAGTTACCGCGCCCCGCGGTACGTCGCATCCTTGTTCAATGTTTGCTGGCCGTTGCCGGACCGGCGCTTGCATCTTCATCCACCCCGAGTCCAAGGAGAAAATCATGACCCCGACCCCGATCGCCTCGATCAACCAAATCACCGAGGACACCTATCGCATCAGCATCGCATTGCCGGCGCTGATGCCAGGCGGTTTTTCGTTCAACCAGTATCTAGTAGTCGATGAGATGCCCCTGCTCTTTCACACTGGGCCAAAACGGTTGTTTGCGCTGATTCGCGAGCAGATCGAAACCGTGCTCCCCGTCTCCAAACTGCGCTATATCGCATTCTCTCATGTCGAAGCCGACGAGAGCGGCAGTCTGCCCGAGTTCCTGGCGGCAGCGCCGCAGTCCCGGCCGGTGTGCAGCGAGGTTGCAGCGATGATTTCGATCGGCGATCTGGTCGACGTCGAGCCGCTGACCATGGCCGACGGCCAGAAGCTAAGCTTGGGCCGGCATCAATTAGTGTGGCAATCGACCCCGCATCTGCCGCATGGATGGGAATGCGGCTACTTTTTCGATGAAACGACCAAAACCCTATTCTGCGGTGATCTATTCACACAACCCGGCATGGGGGAGCGGCCTCTGGTCAGCGACGACATCCTTGGTCCCAGCGAGGCTTTCCGACGGCAGATGGATTACTTTGCGCACAGCCGTGATACCTCACAAATGATCGAGAAGCTGGCCAACCTTCGGCCCGGCGTGCTGGCCTGCATGCACGGCAGCGCATGGTCTGGGGATGGTGCAGGCTTGCTGCGCAGGCTAGGTGAATCGCTGGCGCAGCAGTGAGCGGCCATGGTTGACTGAACTGGAACTGGCCGAAAGTGACAGTTGGTTGGCGCTTCCGGAAAGCAGACGCTCGCTTAATTCAAGGTTGAGCAGGGCAGTGTCGCTTATGGCCGAGAAACAGCCCCACCGCCGTAACCTGAAAAACCCTACGGCACATATTCAACAGACAATTCACGCATATCAGCGCGCCCTGCATCGTCAACCACGCGAACCGAATAACTGCGGGGTGATGTGGGTTGCCACAGTATGGTTTCTCCCGGACGAGAATGTCCCACCAGGGCATTCTCCACAAATCCGGTGTTCCTGGTTCGAGTCCATGTTGGGGAACCTAAACAAAAAGAAGGCCACTCGTTGCGAATGGCCTTCTTTATTTTAGTTCCGTAATTTCCAAATTACCCCAAACGGCTGATCTGGGACATTTTGTTGTATCACTCCTTCATCTATACGATGCAATACTGCCTCACTTAAATCGTGAAGCGATACGATCAAGCGTGTTTCGCATTTCGTCCCAAGCTTTTTCTGTACCTCCCTTCAAGTCTTCCCAGGCATCTTCCGTGCGTAGACGTAGATCCTGCATTTTCGCTTGGGCTGTAGTGCGTTTTTCTGCAAGCGCTTCGAGCTGTTTCTCGTAATCAGCGCGCATCTCGTCCTTGGCGCCAAATGCTTTGGCTTTCAACTGATCGAACTTGGCATCCCATTCAGTAAGTTGTGCATCGAGCTTTTGTTGGAAAGCCTGTTTCGCGGTCATTAACGGCCCCTTACCCTCGGACGGATTTTGCAGGATGCGGTCTATTTCCGCTTCTGCATCAAGCCAGTCCTGTGCCGAATCGCCGCTGATGAAACCGCGTCTTTCGGCATGATAATAGGCCGCCTCGGCGATCATGCGATAGCGTTCTGCGGGGGATACAGACAGCATTTTTTCGCCTGTAGCCATTACCCGTTTGGATGCCGTGGCAATACTGGATTTTGCTACAGGTTTTGATTTAACTTCAAGCATGGCAATTACTCCTCTCAATAAAACATTACGGGGGTACGAATCGTCCTCCGACATTTGTCATAAAAAATATCGCAGTGCCGTTATGGCATGCATCCTTCCGGCTCGAAGGCGGCGCAGCTTGCAATTTAGAGGCCTTAACCCATTGCGTGTTTGCTGACACTGATCCGCTTGGCCTGCATCCCTTCCGCTGCCAGTTCTTCGATGAAATGCACCTCCAGCCCTGGCTCAAGGTGATTAAAATCGACGTTCACCAAATTTTCACGGCTGAAGTACAGCTCCTGCCCATCCGCTGTTTCAATAAACCCGCAACCTTCTTCATCGAACAGCCGTACAATGCGGCCCTGAAACTCTGGTTCATGCGCCTTTATATCGCCGCGTTGCTTGCGGCCATAGTCTTCAAGTTGCCGCTTGGCCGCATCGAAGGCATCGCGCAAAACCACGTAGATATCTTCATGGTGAACACGGTTCACTACAATCTCGCTACCCGGCACGGTAATGTCGATGCGCACGTTGAACTCTTTGCCCTGATGCTTGTGTTTGCCCGGCATCTCAACCGTCACGCGGCACGACATAATGTGCGGATAAAATAGATCAAGCTTTTCCGCCTTTTCGCGGATAGCGGTCTCAATAGCCTCGGAACCTGGAATATCACGAAGGGTAATTTGCAGCGGAATTTTCATGGTCAACCTCATAATGTTAGATTTGCAATGACCTATCAATCTGCGTCACACACCAGTACTTGCTTCGCTTGTGAGAGCACCTGGTTGATGCGCCACATTCCAACGCAGTAGTTACAGTCTAATTTAAGACCACCAGTTGCATAAAAGCAAACCAACTACCGTTCCGTCTGCTGCCCAGCGTTAGCTGGTAATTGCTTGGCTTCTGCCTATACTTAAGCATGTGTGTTATTCATAAAATATTTCTATACTCCCATGCTCAATAATCCTCGCACCAAACGAATATTGTCGGTTTCACTGCTTATCCTGGGTGGGGTGCTAATTTTTCTGGCGCCGGAAGATATCTGGATTGGTGTAGTGCTTTTCGCCATCGGGCTTGGTATAGAAGTAGCCGGTGTGGTGCTCGGACACCGCAGCTGACGAAAGTAGTGGCAACCGCCACAATCCAGCTAGTCCAGGTTCGACAAAAAATCGTGCCGCATTTCATCAGCTCCATCGCCCACCCGTGGGATGTCTGGAAACCGCCATCCGCTATGTGATGGCATGCGTTACCCGCTATCGCCTGCCAGAAACTACGCGCTGGGCACACCGGCTCGCTTCCGGCCCCTGAGCCAAGGAGAATCAGTTAGACGCAGATTAGCGTAATAGACCAACAAGAAAGTTTTGGCGGAACGGACTACTAGACACATCATGGGGCAAACCTCTTCAATCAGCGTTAATCGGTTTTGATCTGCGTCCCATAGTTTCTTTACGTCGACTCCATGCAAGGCGGCGCAGGCGCAGGCCTTCTCGCACCAGCGCCGCTGCGTTCGAATTCGCGCCAGGTTCGGGTGGCCACGCTTTCCATTATGCGTGCGCCATAGAGCAGGGCGGCAAGAAACCACTTGTAAATTTCATCTGCAATTTGCGACTGCTTCAATCCCACTTTCTTCAAGTCAGAAATCTGGTATCGTTGCTTGCCTCCTAACTTCCTGATAAAAGTTGCACCTCAAACTTGAATCCACCCTAATGCAAAACCCTATACGGTTACAAAACCATCCTGCAAGTTCCGCCATAAAAACCGCACTCAAGCCGCGTACCCTCGCTATTCTGTTTCTGCTGCTCATAACGCTGACCATTGCGGCTTTCCTTCTTTACCGGGAAGCCGAAACCTCTGCATACCAGGCACATTATCTGGCGCGGCTGGCCAAGGATCTTCACTGGGAAATGAAGAGCGGGTTCAATAGCGATCTGCATCTGCCACAGGCTGGACCGTATGATGTACGCTTGGGGTATAGCCGCCTGCCGGCGCTACTGCCACACTTGGTGGAACAGGGCTTCCAGGTGAAGACCCAGGCACGACTTTCCCCGCGCATGAAGACGCTTGTCGAGCAGGGCCTGTTTGTTCCTTACCGGGAAAAATCGCAGGCCGGTCTCGACATTCTTGACGGCAACGGTCATCCGCTTTATCACGCTATTTTCCCAACCCGCGTCTACGCAAACTTCACATCGGTTCCGCCGCTGGTGGCGAACAGCCTTTTGTTCATCGAAAATCGCGACTTGCTGGACCCGGACCACCCCAAGAAGAATCCGGCTGTTGAGTGGGCCCGGCTTGGGAAAGCGGTGCTGGACAAGGCAATTCAATTGTTCCGTCCTGAACACGATGTACCAGGTGGCAGCACGCTTGCCACGCAAATCGAGAAATACCGGCATTCTCACGATGGGATTACCCTCACCGCCAAAGACAAGTTGCAACAGATTGAATCCGCCTCGGTGCGCGCTTATTTGGATGGGAAAAACACGCTGCCCGCGCGCAAGCAGATCGTCGTGGATTACCTGAACACGGTCCCCCTCGCCGCGGCCCCTGGCTTCGGGGAAGCAAATGGACTGGGCGATGGCCTGTGGGCCTGGTACGGCATGGATTTCGATCAGGCCAATCGTGCGCTGAAAGCCTGGCCTGCGGGCGGCGCCGCCCTGGCCGAAACGGCGCGATTTTATAAACACGTGCTGAGTCTCATGATCGCCCAGCGCAGGCCTTCCGATTACCTGATTAGCGAGCGCGAAGACCTTGATGAACTGACCAACACCCACTTGCGGGTGCTGGCACAAGCAGGCGTGATCACGCCCAACCTCAGGGATGCCGCGTTGAAAGTGCCGCTACACTTCCGCACTCCCATAGTGCCGGAGGAAATCAAGAACTTCGCCGCGCACAAGGCTGCTAATGCAATCCGCATACGCCTTGCTTCCCAACTGGGGTTACCGCGTTTGTATGAACTTGATCGCCTGGATCTCTCAGTGCAAAGCACGCTCGATGGCGAATTGCAGAAAAAATCCACCGAGGTACTGCGGCGCCTCAAGGAACCGGAATACGCCCACGCTGCCGGGCTCTACGGCGAGCACATGCTGGGAGAAGCGGACCCGGGCAAGATCATTTACAGCTTCACACTTTCCGAGCTGACGCCGCAGGGAGCCAAATCCCGCATCCAGGCCGACAATTTCGACCAACCGTTCGACATCAATAAGGGTACCAAGCTGGATCTCGGATCGACAGCAAAACTGAGGACGCTGATAACTTATCTTGAAATCATCGAGACGCTGCATCATAAATACGCTGTGCTCGAACCGGAAGCGCTGCATAAGGAAGTGACCGACCCCAACGACAGACTCAGTCACTGGGCGATCGGCTATCTGCTGCAAAGCGAAGATAAAAGCCTGGCAGCCATGCTGGATGCTGCCCTGGAACGCAAGTATTCTGCCGACCCTAACGAGCAGTTCTTTACCGGTGGCGGCGTGCATGTTTTCCATAATTTCAAGCATGAAGACGACAGCAAGGTACTGAGCGTGCGGGCGGCAACGCGCAACTCCATCAACCTTGTTTACATCCGTCTGATGCGGGATATTGTGCGCTACTACATGCTGCAGATACCAGGCTCCTCCGCCAAGATTCTCAAGGATGTGGACGACCCCAAACGCGAGGTATACCTCCGTCGATTCGCGGACAAAGAAGGTAAGGAGTTTATCAACCGCTTCTACCTCAAGTACAAGGGCAAAACGGCAAACGAGATTGACGAAGCATTTTTTTCCAGCTTCCGCCACACGCCGCGGCGTCTAGCGGCCGCTTACCACTACATCCATGCTGAGGCTACGCCCACCCAGTTCAGGGAATTCATGGTATCGAATCTACCAAGCCTCCAGGGTTCGGACGAGCGCACTTTGCGCGACCTGTACGAACGCGCTGCGCCCGGCAAATACTCGCTGGCAGACCAAGGCTATATCGCAGCCGTCCATCCCTTGGAGTTATGGCTGGTGCGCTATCTCACCACACACCCGAAGGCGCATTACAAGGACGTGATCGAGGCCAGCGGCAAGGAGCGCGTGGCCGTCTACGACTGGCTGTTCAATACCGTACACAAAAATACGCAGGACATCCGCATCCGCAGCCTGCTGGAACTGGAAGCGTTTCTGGAGATTCATCGCAGCTGGAAACGCCTCGGCTACCCCTTTAATTCCCTGGTGCCGTCGCTTGCCACGGCCATTGGCAGTTCGGCTGATCGCCCCGCCGCACTCGCCGAACTAATGGGCATCATCCTCAACAATGGCGTGTGGGTGCCCACGGCACTCATCGAACGCCTGCACTTTGCAGCGGGCACTCCTTTTGAAACCATCGTGGAACGCACGCCCAGCAAAGGCGAAAAATTACTCTCGCCCGAATTGGCAACGACGGTGCGTGGAGTGCTGACCGAAGTGGTTGAAAGAGGCACAGCCTCGCGCCTCGCCGGCGCCATCGTGAAAGAGGATGGCACCCGTATTTTGATCGGCGGAAAAACCGGCACCGGCGACCATCGCTATATCACTTTTTCTTCGGCTGGCGTCATCAAGGAATCGCGTGCGGTGAACCGCTCCGCCACCTTTGTGTTCTTCATCGGAGACCGCTTCTTCGGGACACTGACCGCATTCGTGCCCGGCGCGAACGCCGCGAACTACACCTTTACTTCCTCACTCTCTGCGCAAGTCCTGAAGCATCTCTTGCCCACATTGAAGCCGCTCATTGATACCGCCCAGCCCTTGCCCGAACAAACTGCAGCGAAAAAATCCGTCAGGCGCAGTGCACCGAAAGAAGACGGAGAAGAGGCTGTGGACTCGAGTCAACAGGCAACGCCTGAAGAAAAAGAACCGGATGAAGAAAATGCGCAGCCTTGACAGGTGACGCCCGTTCAAAATAAGCGTGATCCGTACGCACTCCACGTGATTTCAAGCTTGCACACGATGGGAGCCTTTCTGTTCCGGCTTGGAACTACATCTCGTTAACCGGCTTGGGTGGCTCGATATAGTTGCCTTGTACATAATCCACGCCGATTTCCTTGAGCCGCTGCAGAATCGTTTCGCTTTCCACAAACTCGGCAATGGTCTGCAGGCCCATCACATGGCCGATCTTGTTGATGGCTTCGACCATGGCAAAATCAATCGGGTCGTGTGACATGTCCTTGACGAATGCCCCATCAATTTTTAAATAGTCGACGGGCAGATTTTTGAGATAGGTAAAGGAAGAAAGTCCGCTCCCGAAGTCATCCAGAGAGAAGCGGCAGCCAAGTTTTTTCAGTTCCTTCATCAAGGCAATGGCGTCACCCAGGTTGGTGATCGCCGCAGTCTCGGTAATTTCAAAACAGATCGCTTCAGAGGGTATGCGATGTAGTTTGAACTGTTCCTGAACGAATTCCAGAAAATGTTCGTCGCACAGCGATGGACCTGACAAATTAATGGTACACGTGCTGAGCGCACTGGCGGGATGTTTCTCCAAGGTTTTCTGGCAGAACTTGAATGCATTCCTGATCACCCAGCGGTCGATGGTGGGCATCAGCAAATAACGTTCTGCGGCAGGAATAAACGCCATGGGCAGAATGAGTGCACCGCCCTCATCCAGCATGCGCAGCAAGATTTCGAAGTGTGCCTCGCCATTTCGCGCCTGATCAATTGGCACGATTTTCTGGTAGAAGAGTCGCATGCGGTCTTCCTCCAGCGCATGGGTGATGCGCGACACCCATTGCATCTCACCCTGGCGCCGTACTAATTCAACGTCCTCCAACATGTAAACGTGAACACGGTTACGCCCCTTATCTTTCGCGGCATAACACGCCGCGTCGGCAGCGGAAAGGATTTCCGCCACACTTTCGCTTTCCTGATTGATCGACACCAAACCAATACTGGCGCCCACTACGAAAGCCTTGTCTTCCCATATGAAGCGAAAATCCTGAACTGTCTGACGCATCAGTTCCGCCACTTCATGCGCCTTGTCCAGCGGGCAGTTTTCCAGCAGCACGCCAAATTCGTCCCCCCCCAGGCGTGCCAGCATATCCCGGTCGCGCACGCAGTGCTGCAGAAGTACCGTTAGACGGCGCAGTAACTCATCTCCAGCACCATGCCCACAGGTATCGTTAACAATCTTAAACTGGTCAAGATCCATGTAGCACAACGCATGCACCCGGCCATTCTGCTTGGCGCTTAACAGTGCCTGGCCCAGGCGCACTTCGAATTCGCGACGATTGGCCAAGCCGGTGAGCATGTCGTGACTGGCCTGATAGACTAGCTTGGCGGTGGCCGCCAGAATTTTTTCCTGCATGTCTTCATGGGCCGACTTGATGGTGGTGGCCATGGCATTGAAGCCTCTCTCCAGGGTGGCCATCTCGCCTCTGGAGTGTATTTCAACACTGACATCCAAATTACCCCTGCTGATCTTGCCCACCGCTTCGGCCAGCTTGCTTATGGGATCAGTCACTTGCCGGCTCATGCGCAGCGCTAGCAATGTACTCGCGACCAGCCCCAGTAAGGTGATCAGCAAACTATTCAGCAGCAACTGACTCTTGCGCTCGATGGTCTTGGCGCGCGAGAGCTCAACATTGACGCGCCCCAGCAAGCGGTGGCCAGATCCGATTGCCTTACTTTTCTCTTGCACGTTAGACAGGGAGAAATCATCGAGTTTGATTTCACTTTGGTAAATTGATGTGCTGAAAAGCACCGAGTTTTCGCCTTCAACGACATCTCCGGCGTGGTGCGAAAGACTTGTAGCAAGGAGTGCTTGAGATAGCTGACCGCTGGCCACCAAAGTATTATTGCTCGCATCGACAATACTGACCGCCTTTACATCGGCTTCCTGTTTGGCGGCATCGGCCAGCCCCTGGAGAACCTCTCGGTTACCGGAAAACACCCCATATTCACTGGCTGGCGCAAGCTGCCTGGCAATCGCCAGCCCCCGTTCGTGCAAGGACTGATCCAGATCGGTAATACGGCTGTTGGTAAAATGGATTGCCAGCATTAGCGCCACGACCACCACAGGTGCCAAGGCAAGGAACAGTACCCGTTCCCGGATTCCCCAATTGATCATGGTTCTTGCTCCAACACACGCTTGAGTTTTTCGGTTAACACCGTCTCATCCTCCATCCGTATACCCAGCGAACGCGCCACCTGGTTGTTGACACTCACGCTGAAATATTTAGGGTACTGCGGGGCTGGCAAGCCGCCCGCTTTCGAAGCCAGAAAACGCAGCAACATCTCGCCTGCCTGCTGGCCGATCTGTGCCGGATTGGAATACACCGCCATGAGTGCACCAGCCTTGACGTAAGCCTGGGAATAGCCGATGACCGGGGCCTGGTAGCGGTAGGATGTCAACAGAATGCTGTAAGCATTGTTCTTGTTGAACGCCAGGGGATCGGGTAGTGCGAGTAGCGCATCGGACTCTGCCAGTACGCGTTGCAATGCGGGTATGAGTTCATCCTCAGCGTTGATTGTTTCAGCGACGAGTTGAATTTTTTGCTCGTGTGCGCCAGCTTGCAGCAGCTTGAATCTATCCTGAGTTTCAGTACCGAGAATGACACCGAGCTTTTTACGCCCCGGCAAACCTATTTTGAATAAGGCCAATTGCCGCGCGACCGGCTGGTCGATATAAATCGCAGAGAAGCCATGCGCTTCGTGCTTGTGTTGGCTCAGCAGTTTGTCGATGCTTTGTTTGGGTACCAGTGTGGCGAGTATCGGCGCGGTGGATGGTGCATCGGCCAGCATCTGCGTGGCCTG
>JBBRTU010000013.1:0-69356 GCA_038244115.1 Burkholderiales bacterium | reverse complement strand
TTGACCACCTCGCGCGGATACACCGATGTCTGGCTCACCGTGCCGCGAAACATCTCGACGTATTCGATGACACGGTTCTGTGCATCCAGATGGATGACGGCGAACACCTCGTGCTCCAGCGCGCCCAGCTTCACCTGCAGGAAGTCGCGCACCACCTGCGGCGAGTTCAGGACTTCGCAGTCGCGCATTTGTCCTGCGAGTACACGCTGCGCCGCCTGCAACACCTCGTCGGCGTTGGCAGGACGGTAGTCGCCCGTGACATCGCGAACGAGAAGGGAAGAATCTAGAGAATGAGTAAGTTGCGACATGATCGTGCTCCAGTCCGAATCGGGCGGAATTGCCTGGAACCGAAGGAACACGCCGCAGCGCAAGCAGTCAGGGGTCGAAGACGGCCGCATGGACGCCAGCGTGCAAGGCACGCGCAGCCCTTGACGGCGAGAACGGCGTGGTACATTGAAGGGAACAGCAAGACCACCCCACACACTCCACCGCCTTAACGGCAAGCGGCGCGCGCAGGCCCAAAGGGCCGGAGGCGTCAGGGATCAATGCCGAATGGCCGTGACTCGGCACGAGGCGCGGGGCAACGCCCGCGAGCCCGACGGCGGGAACGCCGGGACGCGTGAAAGCAAATATCAATATTTACGTTTTCGCAGGGTAGTACCTCCACCATGCTTTACTGCCAGGGCAGGCGGAGCGGGCAGGGTCATGATCAAAGTCGCATACTGCTAATTCGGTGCGAGACGTGTGCGGGACTGCCGTCACTCCGTGCAGTGATGAGCTATAGATCCGGCCCAATAAAGTATGAATTTTCCATGGTTTCTGCACTCTAAAAAACCATGGAAAAAGAAAACGCAAGAAAGCAAACGCTGGAGCAACTTCACGAGCGGCGAAAGCAAATCGTGAGGTTGCACAAAAAGGCAATCAAGATCATGCAAATCGTCTCGATGACGGGGCTGAGTTACCCCGCAGTACGTGCCACGATCGATCGGTTTGAGACAGGCGGCTGGGCCGCCATTCGACCAGCGCGTCGAGGACGTAGCAAAGGGGTTGGTCGCACCCTCAGTCAAGTTCAGGAAGACACCATCCAGCGCACCATCATCGACAAACGTCCCGAGCAACTCAAGATGGATTTTTCCTTGTGGAGCCGGGCCGCCGTAGGCCAACTTATCGAGCAGGAATACGGCATCAAGCTGCAAGTGCGCAGCATCGGCAAATACCTCACACGATGGGGCTTTACACCGCAAAAACCCATCAAGCGCGCCTACTAACAAAGCCCTCAAGCAGTGCAGGCTTGGTTGGAAGGCGAATACCCCGCCATAGAGCAACGCGCCAGGCGTGAAGGCGCCGAAATTCACTGGGGTGATGAAACTGCTTTGGTCAACACGGACGTGCGTGGCAGAAGCTACTCACCTGCAGGCAAAACGCCTGTCGCGTTTGCAGTGGGAGGCACACGCCAAAAACTCTCCATGATCGCCACTGTGACCAATCAGGGCAAGACGCGATGGATGATCATTGACGACGCGTTTGACTCGGAAAAGCTCATTGAATTTCTGCAAGCATTGATCAAGGATGCGGGCAAAAAGGTCTTTCTGATTCTGGACAATTTGCGGGTGCACCACAGTAAGATAGTGAAGGCTTGGGTGGCTGAGCGTATAGACCAAATTGAATTGTTTTACCTGCCCAGCTACAGCCCGCAACTCAACCCTGAGGAGCGGCTCAACGCAGACTTGAAGCAGGAGATGGGCAAGCGCGTTCCGGTAAGAACCAAAGCAAAATTACGCGAAGCAGCCAGCCAGCATATGACAATGCTGGAGCAATCCCCTGATCGGGTTCAAAGCTATTTCCAGGATCGGCGCGTTCGCTATGCCGCTTAATACTTTATCGGGCCGGAGCAATAATCCGTGCGGCGGATGCGGAACAAGTGCTGAAACGCCATCCTGCCATCAATATGGCTGTCCGAAATAAAACTACATTTTTCGGACAAAGTGCTTGCTTCCGGTCCGAAAAACATGTACAAAGATCGGACAGGATAAAATTATGTCTGATCTCAAATCCATCATCGCTGCGCAAATCGAGGCTGGCGACCCAGGCCAAGTCTGGGTGCCGACTGATTTTGCTCAACTCGGCAATCGCGATGCCATCGACAAAGTCTTGCAGCGTATGGTGCAGGCCGGTGATCTGCGCCGCATTGACCGTGGTCTATATGACAAACCGACGCTTAACAAATTAACGAAGCGCCCGACCACGCCAGATTACCGCGCCGTGCTGGGGGCCATCGCCCGTCGTGACCAGTTGCGTTTGCTGGTAGACGGGATGACCGCCGCCAACGATCTCGGTCTGACCGATGCCGTGCCGGCCCGTGTCACCATCCATACCGATGCTCGCCGCCGCGCCATCCAGCTCGACAAGCTAACCATAGACTTCAAGCAAACCGCGCCCAGCCGTCTCTACTGGGCGGGGCGTCCGGCCATGCGCGTTGTGCAAGCACTGCATTGGCTGAAAGACACCTTGGTTTCTGATCGCGACCGTATTCTGCGCCGATTGGCTCAAGTGTTGGCAGACCCCATCCACGGTGCAACGATCCGCCAAGACCTGATCGATGGCTTTAGCGTGCTACCAGCGTGGATGCAAAGCCTGGTTCGTGAACTGCCCGACGGTGATCAGCCGCTTGTAGCGGCCAAGACATCGCAACCGCATAAAGGCACGAAATCGCCAACGACCCGTCGCCGTTCGGCCAAACATCTGGAGGTCACCGATTGAACCCGTCTTTTCACGAAGTGATTGTCGCGAGCGATGCTGAGCGGCGCGATCTTTTTCTCGGAACCGCCGCTCGATTGGGTACCGCAGTTCAGAATGTCGAAAAAGACTTCTGGGTTTGCTGGACGCTTGATGTACTGTTCAACGGATTAGAGGCTGGCGGTCCTCGTCTGCTGTTCAAGGGCGGTACCTCCCTGTCCAAAGCCTTCGGTCTGATCTCGCGATTTTCCGAGGACATCGACATCACCGTCTTTCGCGACGATCTGGGACAGTCAGCCGATGTGGCTGAGTTGAATGCATTGAGCGGCAAGAAGCGCCGCGCACATCTCGAAGCCATCCGCAATGCTTGCCAAAGCTACATTGCCGGACCATTGACGGAGCAGTTCACCCAAATCGCCACCTCCATCATTCCAGATGCCCGTTTCCGGCTGGAGCCCGACCCCGAGGATAAGGATGGTCAGACGTTACTGTTCTGGTATCCCGCTGTCACAGCCACCACCGGCGAATACATCCGCTCTGCGGTCAAGATCGAGGCCGGCGCAAAGTCGGCACTGGACCCGCACGTCGCAGCCACGGTCACGCCCTACGTGGCGCAGGAACTATCCGACCTGAACCTGACCGTGGCCAACGTCACGACCGTGAAACCCGAGCGCACCTTCTGGGATAAGGTCATCATCCTGCACGGTTTGCGCCAGTGGTACGACCGTCGCGGCGAACTGCGACATGGTGGACAGCGCGTTTCGCGCCATTACTACGACGTACATCAGTTGATGCAGGCCGTGTCGGCACACGAATGGCAGGCCGACCATGCGCTGGCGATCGATTGCGCGCACCATGCGCGGCTGTTCTTCGGTAGCTCGGATTTAGGGCTCAATACTGCAATCCCCGGCACGTTCACGCTGACGCCCAGTCCCGCGATGCGGGATGCAATCACCAGGGACTATGCTGCCATGTCGGGAATGGTTTTCGGTGAGATTGCGCAGCTTGATGCGGTGCTCGCCAGCGCCGAGAGGTTCGAGCAGATAGTCAACAGCGCTGCAACAGTCGCGCCGCTCGCGCAAGAGGAGCCGCGTTGATGGTGGACTATTTCAGTGACCGAGAGAACGGCCCACCTGCTCGTACCGAGCAGGTGATTTCGCCCACTGTCTGGGCGGGCCTGGTGGGAACGGTGCAGGCGTTAATCAACAGCGCTGCCTTCGGTTTGCAGTTTCCCGCGAGTTGCCCTGATGGGCAAGCTATTTGCGGAAGCGATCCCGAATCGTTGGCGGCAGCAGTGATTGCGGAAATGCCAGGATTGGCCTGGCCGCTTGAAACCACGAGTGAGGTGGAGGATGGTTTTTTCTCGCAGCGCCAGCCGTTCGCGCCGAACACATTGCTCATCCTGGACTTTATTGAGTTCGTCTACGCTTCGGTGGCGAAGCCGAATCCCGGCAAGTACCACGACTTCTTCAGTCACCACCATCTGAGTTTCGATCAACAAGTCGGGCAGGAGGAGTTCCGCGCTACCGTCAACCGCATCTTTGCACGCAATGGCGTGGCATTCGAAATGCTCTCGACAGGTCGCCTTGTGCGCGTACTTCCGTTGGTGTTGGGTGATGATCTGCGGCGAACGGTTTTCAACACCGGAGACCGCACGCTCGACAATATGCTGGAGGAATGTCGGGCGAAGTTTTCAGACCGCAATCCCCTGGTTCGTCGAGAAGCGCTGGAGCGTTTGTGGGACGCATGGGAACGGCTCAAGTCCCTTGCAGACCCAAGCGACAAGAAAAGGTCGATCAAGATCATCCTAGACGCCACAGCGTCGGAGCCATCGTTGCGGGCAAGACTGGAAGCGGAGGCGCTGGAGTTGAACTCCATCGGCAACAGCCATTTGATCCGTCACTCTGAGGTCAACCAAGCGCCGGTAATCGATATGGACCATATCGATTACCTCTTTCATCGCCTGTTTGCGATGATCCAGCTAATGCTGAGAAAGCAGGGCACTGCTCGGTCGACCATGTCAATCACATAAAGAAAAACAAGTAAGAACGTGTAGAAAGAGCAATGGCTTTATACAAGGATTGGTGTACAGGGTTAGGCACTTGCTACGCGGCCTTTTGAATATTCGTTCGGATGAAGCTGTGCTGTCGGTAGGCAATAAAAAGACAACTGAAGGATAAAAATGCTAGCGAACATAAAAGGATTGGTTGATCGGTTGGAACTGTCTCAGGCCAAGGCGATGATGCCGCTCTTTGAGGCTATATCGAACGCGATCGATGCTATTGAGGAGCATCGAAATGGTTTCTCAAACCACTTGGTTCGCATACGGCTAGTAGCGACGCACGATCTGGCTCATCAAGGAGGTGACGATGTTTTAGTGCTTGACGGTTTTGATATCGCAGATGATGGTGTTGGTTTTGATGATGCCAATTTGGCGTCATTTCAGGAGGCGCACACGCTTTCAAAGGTTAAGGTTGGTGGCAAAGGTGTCGGACGCTTTACCTTTTTGAAAGTATTTTCGAGCGTGCAAATTCGAAGCGTCTTTCAGCGTCAAAGTGAAACTCTTTTGCGTGAATTTGAGTTCTCTATCGCGAACGAATTGAAGGGCGCAGATGACGTAAAGCCCGTCACCGAATCACGGGGCACCACGCTCTCAATGCGCGGTATGGATTCAAAATACAAGGGTGGCTGGCCTCATGATCCAGCCATTATCGCAGAGCGAATTCTCGCGCATTTTCTTATTCGGTTCGCAGCGCGCTCGTGCCCGCCTATGGTGTTGGAATCACCTGGGCATGCATCCATTGACCTTCACGCTCTCTTTCAATCGACTGTGCTGTCGCATATTGAGGAGAGGTTCTTTGATGTGCTGGGTCATACCTTCGCTCTACAAGCATATCGGCACCGCGATGGTCGCTCTCGACACGACCTGTACTTGTGCGCGAATGGGCGAGAAGTCACGACAAACAAGCTGCGTGATCTTCTGCCCGAGTTACCTGAACGTTTGCTCGATGGCGATCAGGAGCCGTACACACTGATCGTACTCGTGACAGGGGAATATCTTGACGATCACGCCAACCAAGAGCGAACGAGAATTTCCTTCCAGTCCGACGATGAGCCCGATTTGGACGAAACGCTTGTGTCACGCCAGGCGCTCAATCGCGGCATCGTAGAAACGCTACGCCCGTTGCTCTCGGATGACCTGAAATCGACAAACGAAGATAAGCGACTTCAAATCGAAAAATTCGTCGAGCAGGCCCCCGAGTATCGCGCGTTAACCCATCCGCGCTACAAAGAGCTGATCGAACAACGCATTCAGCCTGGACTGCCAACTGAAAAACTCGACGAAGCACTGCTTCATGTGAAGCGGGACGTTGAAGACTCGGTGCGTAAGGAAGTGCGGCATGTGGCTGCGTTGTTTGAAACTGAGACATTTGAGCAGTATCAAGAACGATTTCAAGTTGTGGCGGAACAAGCCAATGAGCTGGGGAAGGCCCAGCTAGCAGCTTACGTTGCGCACCGCCGAACCATTCTTGATCTTGTAAGCCAGAGTCTCAAGAAGGTGCGCATTGACGACAAGTATCCATTTGAAAAGGTCCTGCACAAGATGATCTTTCCGATGGGTGCCACCTCGAAAGACATTTTCTTCGAGCAGCAGAACCTATGGGTTATTGATGAACGGCTGTGCTATCACACCCTTCTTACGTCCGACAAGAAGTTAAACAGCGTGCCCGGGATGAGAGGAACATCAGGCAAAGAGCCAGACATTTTTGCTTTCTTCTATGACACGCCGATTGGCGTGGCGGAATCGGACAATTTACCGAGTGGAGGCGTCATCATCATCGAATTCAAAAGACCCGGGCGAGACGACTACGACAAAGACCCTGCGGATCAGATCATTCAACGTTTCCGGGAAATTAGTGATGGCAATGTAAACGACATTGATGGACGTCAGATTAATCCGGTGAATCTTCGATTTACCGGATACCTGATAGCCGATCTAAAACCCTCTTTGCATAAACAGGTCTACGGGCGATATCACAAGACTGCGGATAGTGAAGGCTATTTCTTTAACCTAGCGGCCGGCAATGGCTGTATCGAAATTATCTCTTACGATAAGTTAGTCAAGGACGCCGAGCGCAGAAACCGTATTCTGTTCGACAAACTTGGCCTCCATAAGCACTGATAGTTGAACACCCATTGCTTGCCTTATTTCTGCCATCGAATACGGTGGTGCGCGCCGATGAGCGACATGACGGCAATTTTCATAAAGAGAAGCCAGTGCCATATCCGCCATTCTCAAAGCGATGGGCCTACGGCGGGCGGTGCAGCCATCGGCTGCGCCACGTCACATTGCTTGAAGGTGGATTGATGTCAGAGCAACAACCAGAAGCAGCATCGGATATTCAGGATACCGCTAGCCGCTTCCTGACGACATTGCAGCCGTATGCGCCTGCAATCCTGAGCGGGCTGCAATTCATAACTAAAGCAACACAGGCGTTCTCCGATTTCTTCGCTCGCGAGATAGCGCCGCATCTGGAGACGTTGGCGCGAATTGATTGGGCGGAGATAACACGGCGGCTGAATGAGCTGCCCGCCAAGTCCAAAGCCGCCATGATTCTTGCTTCATCGCAAGGCTGGTTTTTCGGTTGGGACCAGTCTTTGGAAGATGTTTTAGTCCTGGTCGAAAAAATGGCGCAAATCGACCCCTCGGAAGCGGATGAGTTGCTGTCGCAGTATTATCGCGACAACCTGCAGTCGATGACGCTTAGCCTGACGAAGCAGTATTCAGCGCGGGCCGCTGCGATCAATGCTGCGGTTAAGGCTCACTCAGATCTTGGCGGCGAGGGCTACTACCTTTCTGTGCCGGTATTCATCGCGCAGGCGGACGGCTTGCTGACCGACATCACCGGCGTCAAGTCGGCTCTGATGCAATCTCGAAAATCCACATATTCGCCAGAGGAGTTGCAAGCCTCTGAAGCGTTACGCCTGCGATTGCAGGCCGACCAGGAATCGCTGGCCCTGGTCACCCAGTTCCTCAATCTGCATGAACATGACCTCATGAAAAGTGCGGCTAAGCGCGTGAAAGCCGCGGAGGTCATCGGGCACGCTTTTACTGCGCTCAATCGGCATCAGGTTATGCATGGCGAATCCTCGGACTACGGTACGGAAATGAACAGTCTCAAGGCTTTTTCGCTGTTGGTTGCAGTTGGGCTGCATCTTCCCCTTGTACTGGATCGCGCCGATAGGTCGATCAAACCGGAAATGGGTTGAGCGTGGACTTCGCCCGCCTTCGCGACATGCTCGCGCCCCTAATCGAAAATCTCAAGGATGCGGGTACGCACACCGTGCTTCCGTCCATCTGTGAGGAGTTGGGGCTGCCGAGCCCCGACCCCGAAGGCTCGAAACGGGAACGCATGATCGCGAGTCTCAACGCGTTGCCTGATGCAGACCTGGCCGACACCGCGCAGCGCTTCCTGAAACGGCATCCGCCTCCGCCTGCAACGCGCAACGCGATTCAGGACATACTTTGGGCGGGCTCCGTGTGCCCAGAAATTCCAAAGCGGTTTCGCCGTGAAGTTGCGCAGGCCGTGGACATCGAAGAACTCTTTGGTGATGCACAGCATTTTGATGCACTGTTGGACCAACTCTGGATTCTGGACACTGATCCGTGGGCCGGTATGTTCGGCAACAGCCGAACGAACCTTCGGCAAGAAATCCAGCAACACGTGCATAAGAATCTGGGGGATTGGTCAACCGAATTTCTGTTCGACAAGCTGGGTGCGTACACGGCTTCAAATGCGCGCTTTACACGTTTCCTGGAAGGTCTCGCATCGCCTGATGTCCGTCCCGACGAAGCGGCGCAGCGCCGCTTCGTGGCAATCGTCAACGCGCCGCTGCGCAACTGCGGCGTCGAGCTCATAGAAAGCGATACGGATGGCGGATATCCCGTCTTCAGCGCGGTCGCTACGCACAGCGCGGCGGCAGGGCGCCCGAAGAACCTGATCTTCGCTTCATCAATCAAGCCGGATCTTCGGTTTCGCGATGCGGTGAACAACGACATCGAAATCGTCACCAATGCTGACAAGGTGCTTGTCTACGATCGTCCCATCGGCATGGACGGTCTCCTGTGGAGCGACTTGCAGTCGTGGTGGAGCGAGACGGCGGGGATTGCAGATGCGGACGCCGCCAAGAAGAGTCTTTACAGGCGGCTGCGCGAAAGCTTACCGTCTAACTCTCCTCCGCAAGCCTTGCTCTTTAGCGCGTTCTACGGCGGCTTCGGTAGTGCGGTCCCTGATCTGCCTGCGCTTCTGCCTGAGGTGTGGTTGCACTGGGACCCACGCACGGTCAAAGAGCGCGGCCGAGACGCGCTTCTGCGGTTCAGAATGGATTTTTTGCTATTGCTCCCCCAGGGGGTTCGCATTGTCATCGAGGTGGACGGCAAACACCATTATGCTGACGATGCCGGTCGGGCTGATGTTGTCCGGTACGCGCAAATGGTGGCTGCTGACCGTGAATTGAAACTGGCGGGCTATCAGATCTTCCGGTTTGGGGCGCACGAGTTGCTTGGCGACTCGGCAGGGGCGTCGGTCAAGACGTTTTTCGAGTCACTGTTCAAAAGGTATGGGGTTCCTGTGAGCTAGGGATACGTTAACAGGCAACAGCCTTTGAAGCTTTGACAACGCGAGCTGCCTTCGATTTTGCTGCGAGAATGGACGTTTCTTCGGTCTTATCGACGGGCTTGATGGATTCGTGCTCGGAACTTGGTCGTTCCTGGCGTAGCCGATCCAGATAGTCCGCCCACTGCTGAAGCATGGCGCGCCGCTCATCCTGGTACGCGTGGCGGTTGTAGGCTGCGCGTACCGCGTTTGCAGGCACATGCGCCAAGCAGTGCTCGATCACGTCGACGTTCCCACATGTGCTATTGAAATAGGTACTGAACGATGCTCGCATGCCGTGCGGCGTACCTATGCCGCTGAGTCCCAGCCGCTCCATCAAAGCATTCAAGCTGCGGTTGGCCATCGGCCGGCGCGGGTCCACTCGGTTCGGGAACAGGTACTCCCGGTCGGCTGGCACGAGCTCGCGTAAGCGGGTGAGTAACGCTACTGCCTGCGGAGGCAGTGGAATCCAATGCGCACGCTTCGCCTTCATCCGTGAAGCCGGAATTTCCCACTGGGCACCTGCCAAATCCACTTCATCCCATCGGCCTTCGATGACTTCGGCCTTGCGGCAGGCAGTCAGAAGCACCAACACCATGGCGATGCGCGTTTCCTCGTTAATCCTGCCCGAGTTATCCAGCGTCCGCAGAAAATCGCCGATTTGCTTGTCGGATAGAGCAGGGTGGTTTTTCTGATTACGTTTCTTCATTACGCGAACGGGTGGCACCGGGTTGTTCTCGATAAGACCAGAATCGATGGCGTACTCGAACACTCCCCACAAGTGGTTGCGCAGATTGCGCGCCACTTCGGGCGCACGTTTCTCGACGCCTTTGAGCAGCGCGGTGAGTTCCAGGCGTGTGATGCTGCCGATCTGGCGACTCTTGAGGGTTGGCAGCAGATCGTTGTCGATTTCGCGCTTGCGTTGTCTTACCGTGGATGGCTTCAGGTCCGCCGCCGTTGCTACGTTCCAATCCGCCACGACGGTGGCGAATACGCCATTGACGCGCTCCAATTGATCCTGCGCCTGGACGATCCTCTCGTCACGTCGGGCTTGTATGGGGTTGATACCCTGGACCACAAGCTTCCGGGCATCGGTGTGTAGTCCGCGTGCTTCTGCAAGACCAAGCTCGGGAAAGGCGCCGAGCGCTTGCAGTCCCTCTGTGCCGTGGACGCGGAACTTGTAGCGCCACAGCTTAGAGCCGTTGGGCTGTACAAGAAGATACAGCCCACCGCTGTCGGCGAGCTTGTACGCGCGCGCTTCCGGTTTGGCGGATTTGACCTTTAGTGTGGACAGCATATCTGGGGGTATCCTTGAATTGATACCCCCAACGATACCCCCAATCGATCAAGATTCCAAGAAGTTTCTATAAACGGAATGAGGCGACATGAGACGCTAAGTTATTGATGTAATTGGTATTTTAGGCGTTTTTGAGAAATTATGAGATCGCTTGGAACATCAATGCACACTTCAAGTAGCAAGTTTCATTGGAGGCGGACTCTGTCTTGAAGTTTGGCTTTCACAGGGCGGCCTATAGCGATGGGAACCCTTTGCCTATGATCTTATTCAGAATAACACAGATGTCCAATCGCGAATGCGGGTGAGACTCGAGAGAATGCGACAACGATTTGCATGTTGCGGCATTAGTGGAGCTTTTATTCTGGTCTTTTTTACATTTCAGGTTAATGAGATAGTTATATCCGCATTGTATAAAATGTGATGAATCTACTTTGTTTTCATTAAATGTAATTTAACGTTATGAATTAAAAGAAATAAAAATATACGAAAAATATATTTTTATTTGATATGTATATATCGGGATACTGTTATCTTTTTTACTCGAATCAATTAGTTATGCAAATTTACCGCTTGTCAGGCAGTGGTGCCGTAATGTAGAATTTACTTGAATTTGTTGCGGGATCTGCTACAGGCCGATAAAAAGCAAATTAACAAATCGGTGTAGTGTGGGCTTAAAAAAACCGGCTGGAGCCGGTTTTTTTTAAGGGCTGCAGGAAAATAGTGGGGTGGCGCTGCCCAAGTTTAACGCCAACCAGCGCACCAGCTTTGGATTACCCAATTCTTAAATTTCTAGCCGTGTTTGGAAATGATACGGCGGTATCTCGCCGTAGATTTTTTGAATGCGAGTGACCATGAGTTCGATGCGCTGATAACGTGCTCTCATAGCCGGAAAGGCAGCGCATAAAATTGAAAATGACGTGCTTCGCATTGGCGAATTCGAGATTAAAGTTTTGATTTGGTTTATGAAGTAATGGATAGGATTTTAAGGTTAATTTAAACAATGAGGGGGAACATGGAATGATGTCCAAGCTGGTAAAAAAAATTGGGGGAGGGGTGGCGCTAGCGTTGAGTTCAATGATGGCTCATGCTGAATACGCTCTTAATCTTCAACCGCCAGGTACGCCGATAGCCGGCGAAATTTTTCATTTGCATACCCTGATCTTGTGGGTGTGCGTGGGGATTTTTGTCGTTGTGTTCAGCGCTATGTTCTACTCCATACTCAAACATCGTAAATCGGTTGGGCATAAAGCTGCGCATTTTCACGAAAACACCATGGTGGAGATCATCTGGACCATCATCCCGTTCTTTATACTGATCGGGATGGCTTATCCGGCAACCCAGACTGTTCTTGCTATGCGAGATACCAGTGCCCCCGATATGACAATCAAGGTAACCGGTTATCAGTGGAAATGGGAGTATGACTATCAGAAGGAAGGGCTGAAATTTTTTAGTAGTCTGGCTACCCCGCAAGATCAGATTGATAACAAAGTAGCCAAAGGCGAGCATTATCTGCTGGAAGTGAATAACCCTTTAGTGGTGCCGACCGGCAAGAAAATTCGCATATTGCTGGCTGCCAATGACGTTATCCATTCATGGTGGGTACCTGCATTTGGTATCAAGCAAGATTCCATTCCCGGTTTTATCAAAGATACCTGGATCAAAGTCGAAAATCCCGGCATTTATCGTGGTCAGTGCGCCGAGCTGTGCGGCAAGGGTCATGGCTTTATGCCGATTGTGGTAGAGGCAAAATCGCCAGAGGATTACTCGAAGTGGGTGGATGAGCAAAAGGCCAAGGCCGCCGCTGCGGTGGAAGACCCGAACAAGGTCTATGCGCTGGATGAGCTTAAGGCTAAGGGCGAAAAAGTGTATGCCGCTAATTGCGCAGCTTGTCACCAGGCTAATGGCCAAGGAATACCGAGCGTATTCAAGGCGCTGGATGGTTCGCCCACTGTTCAGGGTCCTAAACAGGCGCATATCGATACAGTTATGAACGGTCGGCCGGGCACTGCCATGCAGGCATTCAGCAAGCAGCTCTCGGATACGGATATCGCTGCGGCCATTACCTATGAGCGGAATTCCTGGAGCAACAAAACCGGCGACGTTATTCAGCCGAGCGAGATTAAAGCATCAAGAAAATGACGTATTTTGGCAAAAGCAACCCGATAGGTTGGCCAAAATTACAGACTGAATTTAAGTTATAAGTTATAACATCGGAGGATGGGATATGGAAGCAGTACACGAGCATGGGCATGAGCACCATCCCAGCGGGATCATGCGCTGGGTAACAACCACAAACCATAAGGACATCGGTTCGCTTTACCTGTGGTTCAGTTTCATCATGTTCCTCTTCGCCGGGTCGCTTGCCATGATGATCCGCGCAGAGTTGTTCCAGCCTGGACTTCAGTTCTTTAAGCCTGAAGTATTCAATCAGCTGACGACAATGCATGGTTTGATTATGATATTTGGCGCGATCATGCCGGCTTTTGTTGGCTTTGCTAACTGGCAGGTGCCATTGATGATTGGTGCGCCGGATATGGCTTTCCCGCGTATGAATAACTGGAGCTTCTGGCTGTTGCCGGTGGCAGGGATCCTGCTGGTGTCCTCGTTCTTTATGCCCGGCGGCGCAGCGGCCGGTGGCTGGACCATGTATCCGCCGCTATCTGTACAAGGCGGAATATCTATTGATATGACCATCCTGGCTGTGCATATCCTGGGTATTTCTTCCATTATGGGATCGATCAATATTGTCACGACGATCCTGAACATGCGTGCACCTGGCATGACCTTGATGAAGATGCCGTTGTTCGTCTGGACCTGGTTTATTACCGCGTATCTCCTGATCGCGGTGATGCCGGTTCTTGCTGGCGCAGTGACCATGCTGCTTACCGATCGCCATTTCGATACGCATTTCTTCAATGCGGCTGGTGGTGGTGATCCGGTAATGTTCCAACACATTTTCTGGTTCTTCGGGCATCCTGAGGTGTACATCATGATTTTGCCGGCATTCGGCATCGTCTCCACAATCATTCCGACATTTGCGCGTAAACCGTTATTTGGTTATGCCTCCATGGTGTACGCGACTGCCTCTATCGCGATTCTGTCCTTCGTCGTATGGGCGCATCACATGTACTCAGTTGGCCTGCCAACCCCGGCACAGCTGTTCTTCATGTATTCGACCATGCTGATTTCGGTACCGACCGGGGTAAAAGTGTTCAACTGGATCGCAACGATGTGGCGTGGTTCGCTGACGTTTGAAACCCCCATGTTGTTCGCAGTCGGTTTTGTTTGCCTGTTCACTATTGGTGGCTTTAGTGGCTTGGTGTTGGCTATCACGCCAGTGGACATCCAGTTGCAGGATACCTACTATGTGGTGGCGCACTTCCACTATGTGCTGGTTTCCGGCTCCCTGTTCTCGATCTTTGCCGGCGTCTACTACTGGTTGCCTAAATGGACTGGTCACATGTACGACGAAACTCTGGGTAAGTGGCACTTTTGGTTGTCGGTAATTGGTTTTAATATTACCTTTTTCCCGCAGCACTTCCTGGGGCTGGCCGGAATGCCGCGCCGTATTCCAGACTATGCGCTGCAGTTCGCCGATTTCAACATGATTTCCAGCTTGGGTGGCTTTATGTTTGGTTCAACCCAACTGCTGTTCCTGTATGTGGTGATTAAGTGCATCCGCGGCGGTGCCAAGGCTGCGGACAAGCCATGGGAAGGTGCGGATACACTGGAGTGGACGATCCCCTCCCCCGCGCCGTACCACACCTTTGAAACGGCCCCGGTAGTCAAGTAATGGGTCATACGGGGGGCGCGAGCTCCCCATGTTGAATGGAAATATAAAATGCCGCACGAGCAAGATAATCAGAATCGGAAATACTTAACTGCGCTGATTTTGGCAGGAATCGCAGTAGGACTTTTTGTTTTTTCGATCATGAGTCAATTGAAGTAGCATGACGACGGATTTATCCAATCGTGCGGTACTGAAAAAGCTATTGTTCCTCACTGTGGGCATGTTTGGTTTTGCTTATGCATTGGTACCGATGTACAACAGTGCCTGCGAGGCAGGTTTGTTCATACAAGAACGAGTAACCCCGTCAGTGTTGAACACGCAGGTGGATAGCACGCGTTGGATCACGGTTGAATTTGTTGCGAACGTGAATGAAAAAATGCCGTGGAAGTTCGAGCCGCAACAAAAAAGCGTCAAGATACATCCCGGTGCGTTGACGAATGTGTCCTATGAAGTCGTCAATACCACGGATCGAATGATTGTCGGCCAGGCAGCACCAAGTTATGGGCCGGCACTTGCCGGCAAGTATTTCAAAAAGGTGCAATGTTTTTGCTTCACCAAGCAAACGATGAATCCTGGCGAGCGCAGGGAAATGCCGGTCGTGTTTGTGGTGGATCCGAGTTTGCCGAAAGATGTGAATACCATCACGCTTTCCTATACCTTTTTTGAATTGGGCCAGAGTGGCAAAGCCGCTGGTGGGGCATGATGAATGAGGGTGAACCCAAAAAGGCCAGTCACTTGCAGGCAGTGCGCGCGGTTTTTTGGAGTTTTTTTGGGGTGCGCCGAAATCGGGATTATCAGTCTGATGCCATTAACCTGACCATGCCACAAGTGATTGTTTCGGGCATTATCGGCGCAATCCTGTTCGTGGCAACGTTAGTGCTTGTGGTCTATTTCGTAACACGTTAGCGCGTAGCTTGGCACAGAGATCATTTGTAAAGCATCGATTAAATTAACATCGTAAAATAATGGAGGAGAAAAACATGAGTGGAAATCAGGATAGGTACTATTTGCCATCACCCTCGTACTGGCCGATAGTAGGGTCACTGGCCCTGCTATTGATGGCGGTAGGATTCGTCATGACGCTGAACCAGAAAGGCGGCGGGGGAATTATTCTGCTAGGTGGTTTGCTTGTTCTGGCTTTTATGATGTTTGGCTGGTTTGGCACGGTGATTCGCGAAAGCGAAGGGGGGATGTTCAATAAGCAAGTGGACAAATCTTTCCGTATGGGTATGAGCTGGTTTATTTTTTCCGAGGTCATGTTCTTCGTCGCTTTTTTCGGTGCGCTATTTTACGCACGGGTGTTGTCAGTGCCATGGTTGGCAACGGGCGACACGATGCAACTGCTGCATCCTGGCTTTACCGCTGCATGGCCAACCAGCGGGCCTGACGGCAAGCCATTTACGCCGATGGCCGCTTGGGGCCTCCCGGCTATTAATACCCTGCTACTGCTGACTTCCGGCGTGACTGTCACTTGGGCGCACTGGGGCCTGCTTAAAAATAACCGTACACAGCTTGTACTCGGCTTGTTCTTGACCGTCGCTTTGGGTATCGCATTTATTACCTGCCAAGCGATTGAATATCATCACGCTTATACCGAAATGGGCCTCACCATGGGCGCTGGCGTTTATGGTGCAACGTTCTTTATTCTGACGGGGTTCCATGGTTTCCACGTTACAATGGGCACCATCATGTTGATCGTGATTATGCTTCGTTCAATGAAAGGGCATTTCAAACCTGACGCACACTTTGGTTTTGAAGGTGTGGCCTGGTACTGGCACTTCGTGGACGTGGTGTGGCTGGGGTTATTTGTTTTCGTCTACTGGTTGTAAGTCGAATAAATGCTGTAACTACAACCAAATTGAGGGGTTTATGGCTTGAAAAGCTATAAACCCCTTTGCGGAATAATATCGAAGTAATATCCCAGCATTAATAAAACAAACAGCAAGAGGGAAAGGGAGATGCGGATTGTGAGCGCCCTCGCAGTACGTTCACCTTGCCCTTTGTCCTTGTAAAGAAACGTTAAGGCGCTGAACAGGCTGGCTATAATCATTACGAGCATAATGATAATTAAGGATTTGATAAGCATAGGAAGCTTTCACGGTTATAAGCTTGAAATTATGCAGCCCGCTGCCAGAATATGCAAACGTATACCTACCGATTCCGTCCCAAGCTCATACCGACTCTTGCAACGCTGATTCTGCTCCCGGTACTGATTAATCTCGGCTTGTGGCAGTCTCACAAGGCCGATTCTAAACAGGCCTTGCAAGATACCTACGATACTCGTGAAAAGCGGCCACCTTTACCTATGGGTGCGCACCCGGTCGATCCCGAAGCAATTTTATTCAGTAGGGTATTCGCTCGCGGACACTATGATCCAGCCTTTCAAGTTTTGCTGGATAATCAGGTATATCAGGGCAAGGCGGGGTATCAAGTGATCACGCCTTTGCAAATTGAAGGTAGTGCAATGCGCGTATTGGTTTACCGTGGCTGGGTTCCCGTCGGCGCAGACAGACGTATCCTGCCTCAGATCGAACCACCACAGGGTTTGGTAGAGGTAAGCGGTTACGCGCATATACCCTCCAATAAATATTTTGAATTGCGCTCGGACGACGTGCGTGGTGACTGGCAAAAAGTCTGGCAAAATCTGGATTTGAAGCGCTATTCGAGAGAGGTGCCATTTGCAATTCAACCGGTCGCCATTCTATTGGAGGCCAATAGTGCTGCGGGCGGCTATGTGCGCGACTGGCCGCAACCTGATGTACACATCGAGGTCAATCGCGGTTATGCTTTGCAGTGGTTTGGAATGTCGGTAGCACTTGTTCTGATCTATCTGGTAACAAATATAAAGAGAGTTCCACAGTGAGCGCTGTTATACACGACAAAAAAGGCTCGACCTCGGGCAAAAAGATTTTGCTCTATGTGATGGCTTTGTTTGCTATTCCGGTGGCGGCGGCAGTCTTTCTTTACCTAACCGGATGGCGGCCGACGGGCGCGGAAAATCATGGCCAACTGATTCAACCGGTTCGGCAGATTGAGGATCGCGTGTTGCAAACGCTCGACGGAAAATCAGTACGATTTGGCGAATTGCGGGGAAAATGGACCATGGTGTATTTTGGATCATCATCCTGCGCGGCGAAGTGTTTGAAAAATCTCTATGAAATGCGTCAAGTTCATACGGGTCTTGGCAAGGAGAGCGATCGGGTGCAACGGGTGTTGATCGTAACCGATTCGAATACGGTGGCGGCCCTGGAAAAGAAACTAAGCAACTATCCGGGGATGCGTGTATGGACAGGAGAACAGACAGTGCTGTCAGCATTAGCCCAAAATTTTGGCATCGCACCGGAGAAATTTCTGCAGAATGAGGCTATTTACCTGATTGATCCAATGGGAAACCTGATGATGCGTTACCCGCAGGGTAGCGACCCAATTGGCATGCGCAAGGATTTGACCCGCTTGCTAAAATATTCGTGGGTAGGCTAACCTGGATAACCACGTAATACGAACAATGTAAGGCAATAGGTTGTGAAGAGGACGGTATGAATATAAGTGCGACAATGGTTCTGCAGCAGGCAGCATGCAGCTGCCAAAATTTTTATCTGCTATGCAAGCCAAGAGTGACTGCGCTAGTCGTGTTCACGGCAGTGATCGGGATGTTTATGGCAACGCCCGGCATGGTTCCTCTGCCGCTGCTGTTAGCATCGACGCTGGGCATCGCGATGGTTACTGGCGCTGCCGCCGCTTTCAATTGTCTGATTGAACAAAAAATCGATGCGCGTATGGCTCGCACGCAAGGCCGCCCACTGCCCTCCGGGCGGGTTACTTCCATGCAGACTGTGGTGTTTGCCTCCATCCTTGGCACGCTCGGGCTTGTGTTGCTGTACGCGATGGTGAATCCCTTGACGATGTGGCTTACTCTGGGCACGTTTTTCGGTTACGCGGTGATCTACACCATCTACCTGAAACCAGCTACGCCAATGAATATTGTTATCGGTGGAGCCTCGGGCGCCATGCCGCCGGTTCTGGGATGGGCAGCAGTAAATAACGTGGTCAGTCCGGAAGCGCTGATCCTATTCATGATTATCTTTACCTGGACGCCACCTCATTTTTGGTCGCTCGCGCTGTATCGTCGGAAGGACTATGAAAAAGCGGGTATGCCAATGCTCCCAGTCACCCATGGTGAGGAGTTTACTCGCCTGCAGATTCTGCTTTATACCATCATGCTGGTAGCCGTAACCATGCTACCTTACATCTACGGGATGAGCGGTCTGCTGTATTTAATCGCGGTACTACTGCTGGATGCTGGGTTTATGTACTATGCGATTGAAATTTACCGCAACTACAGCGACAACCTGGCGCGTCGCTCTTTCCGTTACTCCATTACCTATCTGACCGCATTGTTTACCGCTCTTCTTATTGACCACTATTTCCGGGTGGGTTGAAGTCGCGGGGTGGTAAAGCATTAAGCTGGGTCATTGCACAATGTCTTCGCCAGGATTTTCTGTGCTCAGTATCCCGGAGTTGTAGTCATAAGCGAACAGCTCCGCATAGCGTCCCCAGTCCACCACTACTGACAGCACGCGTTCGGCTTCTTCTTCGCTCAGATAATCTTCAAGTTCGCGCAGGAAGCGCTGTTCCGGCGCGCGTTGCAAAGGCCGTTCGTCCAATACGCGACGGATGTGTCCGGCCAGGGGGACGTGTTTCAGCAGATGCTCGCCGAAAATTTCCTTGCGCCGCAAGATATCAGCCTCGACAAAGGCGATGCCATGCATAGTGAGCGTGATGGTGCGACCGGCCACCTTGGCGAAATCCAGTAGCTCCAATGCGTCCACAATGGGGAACAGGTCATCTATTTCCAGGTGCATGGCTTCGGCTAAATCTGGCAGCTCGGCACGGCCCTGGGTATGTTGGATTTCTTCCAGCAGACCCGCCATCTGGGCGGTGTAAACCCCTGGCAGGCGATGGGCGATGCCGACGCGGCCGATGCGCGCGAGTTCGCCTTCGCTGGGGGCGATAGCAGTCGTCATGACGCTATAGATGCGGTCCACGAATTGACGGAAGGCAAGGGACTCGCGGTCGCGTGGGTGCTTGAGCGGGACGGTAATTTCTGCTTTGAGACGGCCAGGATTGCTGTCGAAAATGATGATTCTGTCCGCCATCAGCAAGGCTTCCTCAATGTTGTGCGACACCATCAATATGGATTGAGTGGGAATCAACTTTTCAATCCACAAGTCCAGCAGATCGGTGCGTAAGGTTTCAGAGGTGGGCACATCCAATGCAGAGAATGCTTCGTCCATCAGCAGAATATCCGGGTTGACTACCAACGCGCGGGCAAAGCCGACACGCTGGCGCATGCCACCGGAAAGTTCCTTGGGGAAAGCTGATTCAAAACCATCCAGGCCGATCATGTCGATCACTTCAAGCGCACGCCGCCGCCGCTCGATTGGCTCGATGCCTTGCGCTTCCAGTCCCAGTTCCACATTCTGCAACACATTCAACCAGGGGAACAAAGCAAAGGTCTGGAATACCATGCTCAGACCTGGAATAGGTTTGGTCACGCGCTTGCCACGGTAAAGCACTTCTCCTTGGGTGGGCTTGATCAAACCGCACATGATGCGCAAAAGCGTCGATTTGCCGCAGCCGGATTTTCCCAGGATAGCCACGATCTCGCCCTGGCGTAATTCCAGATTGACGCCTTCCAGCACGTTGAGTCGGCCACGCTGGTCAGCCGCCGCAAAGGATTTGCTGACGTTGTGCAGTTGCATCAAGACATTGCTATGAGGGTCTGTCACCATTAAATTCCTACTCCAGACCAAGCCGTTCCTGGGAGAACTTGTACAAGCGCTTCCATAACAAATGATTGATCACGATCACATATAAGCTCATCACCGCGATGCCGAGAGCGATACGCGCGTGGTCACCACTTTGGGTTTGCTGGGCGATGTAAGCCCCGATACCGGTTGCTGTTAAAGTGGTGCTGCCCCAACTCACTACCTCAGCCACGACGCTGGCGTTCCAGGCACCACCGGAAGCCGTTAATCCACCCGTGACGTAAGCCGGAAAGATGCCGGGGAGAATCAGTCGCTTCCACATCTGCGTGCGGCTAAGCCCCAAATTGTTAGCGGCTTCGCGCAGGTCATTGGGAATCGCACTGGCGCCGGCGATGACGTTGAACAGAATATACCACTGCGTACCCAGGATCATCAGAGGGCTCAGCCAAATTTCCACATTCAAATGATAGGTGGCGATGAACAGGACAGCCAGGGGAAACAACAGATTGGCCGGAAAGGCAGAAAGGAACAGCACCAGCGGCTGCGCGCGCTGAGCCATGCCCGGACGCATGCCGATCCATACCCCGATCGGTACCCAAAAAAGCGTGGCAAGAATAATTAGCACAAATACGCGTGCGGCGGTGGCAAGGCCGAGCAGGAATACCTTGCCAATTTCTGTGTAGCTTACTTCGCTCAACACGAAACGCGCCAAATACAACGTGGCTGCAACCGATACAGTGATGAGCGCAACGGCCCACAGTTTGTCCAGCAGCCGTCCTTCTTTCTTGGTGATTTTGAGTTTGATCGGAGGCAGCGGGTTACTCGGGAAATGGGCAAATAGTTTCACCGACGTTTCCCAAAGCCAGGCAGGCAGTGCAAGCAGACGCCGCAACACGCGGGTGCGCTGAATCAGAATTAACACCCAGGAGGTCGGCGCTTCCTGTGATTCGGACAGCTCGAATTTGAATTTGTCCGACCAGGCAACCAGCGGTCTGAAAATCAGTTGGTCGTAAAGTAGGATGACAAGAAACATGGTGATAATGGCATAGCCGATAGCGGTCAGATTTTTGCTTTGAATTGCCAGCGCAATGTACGAGCCGATACCCGGCAGCATGATGTTCTGGTTGGCAACGCTGATGGCTTCCGAGGCGACTACAAAAAACCAGCCACCTGACACCGACATCATGGCGTTCCAGGTCAGCGACGGCAAACCGAACGGCACTTCCAGTTTCCAGAAACGTTGCCAGGCGGAAAGTTGAAACACGTCTGAGACGTGATATAGCTCCGGCGGAATCATACGCAGTGAATGGTAAAAACTGAACGCCATGTTCCACGCCTGCGAAGTGAAAATGGCAAAGATCGAAGCGGCCTCCGGCCCCAGCATGCTGCCGTGAAACAAGGCGATGAAACCCATTACCGTGATGGACAGGAAACCCAGAATAGGCACTGACTGCAACACATCCAGAATCGGGATCAGCACCATGCCGGCGCGTGCGCTCTTGGCGGCCAGAGTGGCATACGTGAAAGTGAATAGCAGCGAGAGAACCATCGCGGCGGCCATGCGCAAGGTGGTACGCATGGCGTACTGGGGCAGGTTTGCCGGATCAAGCGAGATGGGAAGGAGGTCCCCGGGGTGATAGGGTGCGATCATCTGGTGGCTGCCCCAGGCAGTCAGAAACAACGCGCCGAGCACCAGTGGGATTGCCAGGACATCCCATACGTTGGGGAGATCGAAGTTGTCGCGAAAAGCGCTGCCAGTCAGGTTTAAGCGCATGAGGCCCTATTTACTGTTTGAGGGTTACAGGCAAAGAGGAACATATTATAGTAGAGCCCGTTGTGGTTCCCCCAAAAAATGCGCCATCTTTGCATCGGCGCCGATAAAGACATGTCTGATAACGAAGAAACCAAATACGCTGATGAGCATAAATCACATACCGTCCAGGACATCCTGACGGAGGTGGTTGAACTGTTGCGTAATCACAAACTGGTGGAATCGCTTCAGCACACACAGGAACTATCCCGGCACAAGCTGGTGGAATCGCTGGCGCACAATCAGAATATGCTGGCCCTGCGGGAAAGGCTGGATGAGCTGCATCCGGCGGATGTGGCCAATATCCTTGAAGCATTGCCGCTGGAAGAGCGTCTGATCGTTTGGGATTTGATCAAAGCCGAGCGGGACGGCGAGATCCTGCTGGAAGTTTCCGATGCGGTGAGGGAGTCCCTCATTGCAAACATGGACAGCGGTGAGCTGCTCGCTGCTGCTGAAACACTCGATACCGACGAGATCGCCGATCTGGCCCCAGACCTGCCACACGATGTGGTGCAGGATATTCTGGAATCCCTTGATGCCCAGAACCGCGCACGTTTGCAGTCGGTCATGTCCTACCCGGAAGACACCGTGGGCGCGTTGATGGATTTCGACATGGTGACGGTGCGCGCTGACATTACCCTGGAAGTGGCGCAACGTTACCTGCGCCGCTTGGGGGGATTGCCTGACCAGACCGACAAGTTATTTGTAGTAGACCGCGACGATGCACTGGTGGGCGTGCTGCCGCTGAAGCGGCTGTTGATCAATGAGCCGGAAATGGAAGTGTCGGCAGCCATGATAGCCGACCCGGTGACACTGCATCCGGAAGATGCTGCCAGCGATGCAGCCAAAGCGTTCGAGCGCTACGACCTGGTGAGCGTGCCGGTGGTGATGTCGGATAACAGGCTTGTCGGACGAATGACGGTGGATGCGGTGGTGGATTTTATCCGCGAAGAATCGGACAGCGACATGCTCAACCTGGCCGGTTTGCGTGAGGAAGAAGATTTGTTTTCCTCCGTGGGCAAGAGCGTGAGAAACCGCTGGACCTGGCTGGCTGTTAATCTGGTGACGGCTTTCATTGCCTCGCGCGTGATCGGCTTATTCGAAGGCTCGATCGAGAAGCTGGTGGCACTGGCAGCGTTGATGCCAATAGTCGCCGGGATCGGCGGCAACTCCGGCAACCAGACCATCACCATGATCGTGCGCGCCCTGGCGTTGGGGCAAATCCATCCTAGCAGTGCGCGTCGGCTGTTCGCCAAGGAAATTGGCGTGAGCTTGTTGAATGGCTTATTGTGGGGCAGCGCCATTGGCTTGGTGGCTTACTGGCTGTATCACAATTTCGCGCTGAGTTTTGTGATGACCTGCGCCGTGACGCTCAACCTGTTGCTCGCGGCAGTGATGGGCGTGTCGATTCCGATAGTCATGCACAAGCTCGGTCGCGACCCGGCAGTGGGTTCAAGCGTGCTGATTACCGCCGTGACCGACAGTGGCGGGTTCTTTATCTTTTTGGGCCTGGCCACGATCTTCCTGCTTTGATTCACCGAAAAGCTATTCACTTGCGCTGCCGGCAGATATTAAATTTGAACTAAGTGCGTTAATTTTTATCTACAATGCAAGGCGTGACACAAGCCGTTGGTACAGAAACGTTATTAACCTGAAAGGAATTTGCCATGTTTAAAAATGATGGTGGAGTTGATAGGGTATTGCGGATTGTGGTCGGTGTGGCGCTTATTGCCCTGGCTGCAACAGGAACCATTGGTGTTTGGGGTTGGATTGGCGTTGTTCCCCTGGCAACGGGGTTGATAGGCTGGTGCCCTGCCTATCTTCCATTCGGTATCAAAACCTGCCACGTTGCAAGCGAGAAGAAGTAATTCCCAAACTCTCCCTTTCCTCCCGAATGGGGGAGGGGAAACCGAATACACGGCACGCTACGATTTGACCGAGGATGCCATGCTGATCAAAAAACCATTCGACATACCCTCATCCGAAATTACCGATCAGACTTGTTACCTCAAACGGCGTGAGTTTATCAAGCATGCAGGGCTTGCCCTGGCATCGGTAGCGGTTGGTGCGTCAATGCCCATTCGGGAAGCCCTCGCTGCTGTGAAACTGGGGCCGGGGCGCAAGAGCGCTTTCAGCACCAGCGAAGCGCTTACGCCGTACAAGGATGTCACCACCTACAATAACTTCTACGAATTCGGCACCGACAAAGACGAACCGGCGAAACTGGCGACGAATTTTGTGACTCGCCCCTGGACGGTGTCGGTCGAAGGCGAGGTCAAACGGCCCAAGGTATACGATATCGACGAGTTGCTGAAACTGGTTCCGCTGGAAGAGCGCATCTACCGTTTGCGCTGCGTGGAAGGCTGGTCGATGGTGATTCCGTGGGAGGGTTTCCCACTCAATGAATTGATCAAGCGCGTGGAGCCCACCGGCAAAGCCAAGTATGTTGAGTTCCATACCTTGCACGATCCCAAGCGTATGCCCGGCCAGCGTTCCGCCGTGCTCGACTGGCCCTACGTCGAAGGCTTGCGCCTGGACGAAGCGATGCACCCGCTCACCCTGCTTGCCGTTGGCCTGTACGGTGAAGTGCTGCCCAATCAGAACGGTGCGCCGGTGCGCCTGGTGGTGCCGTGGAAATACGGTTTCAAAAGTGCCAAGTCCATCGTCAAAATCCGCTTCGTCGAACAACCGCCAGTGTCGGCCTGGATGAAAGCCAACGCGCGCGAGTACGGCTTCTATTCCAACGTCAACCCGGAAGTCGACCACCCGCGCTGGAGTCAGGCCAAAGAGCGCCGCATCGGCGAATTCCTCAAGCGCAAAACGCTGATGTTCAACGGCTACGGCGATCAGGTGGCGCAGATGTATAGCGGGATGGATTTGCGGAAGAATTTCTGAATTGAAGCGCTTGCCGTTTTTCAAAGCGCTGGTTTTCCTGGCTTGTCTCATTCCGCTGATGCGCTTGGTGTGGTTTGCTTTCAATGACCAGCTCGGCGCCAACCCCATCGAATTCATCACCCGCTCCTTGGGCACCTGGACACTTACCTTCCTGCTTATCACCCTCACCGCCACGCCGCTACGCAAGCTCACCAGTTGGCAATGGCCGCTCAGGTTGCGGCGCATGTTCGGGCTGTTCGCGTTCTTCTACGTGTGCCTGCACTTCACCACGTATATCTGGCTCGACCAGTTTTTCGATCTGCATGCTATCTATAAAGACGTGCTCAAGCGGCCATTCATCACCGTGGGTTTCGCCAATTTCCTGCTGCTGATTCCGCTTGCCATCACCTCCACCAATAAAATGGTCAAGCGCCTGGGCGGCAGGAATTGGCTGCGCCTGCACCGGTTGATTTACCTCATCGCCATCGGCGGCGTGGTGCACTACTGGTGGCTGGTAAAGAAGGATATTACGCAGCCGGCGATCTATGCGGCGGTGCTGATGGTGCTGCTGGGATATCGGGTGATGGCGGCGGCGCGGAGAAAAGTGAAGGCTTCGCATGCCGTTTGAATTGAACTTTATGCAAGCTGCGGGCAGAATGTCACCTTGTAAGCTGACATTTCGGTAGGCCAATTATGTTAGGGGCAACATGCGGACAACACCGCTAGGCGGCATTGAGGAAGTGGCCAAAGAGCATGAAATGAATGCTCGCGATCATGAGATTGAGCTAAAGCATTTTGAACTCTATCAAGAGTACGAAAAAGACATTCGCACTCGGGCTGACACAATTGCGAAAGGCATTTTTCTAATCAGCGGTGGCGCGCTTACTCTTTCCATCGGTATATTCACTCGACCCGACCACCCTGTTGTATCTAGTGCGGAGCTTTTGTGGCTTAAGGTTGCTTGGGCCTCCTTGTTCGCGAGTGTCGTTTGTCTAATGTTGGTGCAGCTAATTTTATTGATTCGTTCCTCAACTTATGCAGGCGCTTGGGCACGAAATCTGAAAAAGGAAAAGTCCCAATATCCAGATCAAACGTTAAGTCAAATTGCTGCATGGGTGTTTGGGCTTCTCGGGTTTGGCACTTCTCTGTTCGGGCTTTTTCAGCTTGCCTATGTGTCTGTATCAGTACTCAAGTGAAAAAATAACTATTTCTTTTAACCATGGCCATCATGGTGATTCATGCAAATGGCGACGCCACTTATATGGGCACAGCCATGTTGAACGTTAAACTATTATCAAGACTCAGTGAACCCTGAAGACTTGCAGCGCTTAGTTACCTTTGTCATGCCGTATGGAAAATACAAGGGCCGCCTGATTGCCGATCTGCCTGGGCACTATCTGAATTGGTTTGCCCGTGAAGGTTTTCCATCCGGCGAAGTCGGCCGTCTATTGGCGTTGATGCAGGAGCTGGATCACAACGGATTGTCACCGCTGCTTGATCCGCTACGCAATCGAGATATTTCCTAGAAAGGCTATTGGACGCAGATAAAACCCGATTTACGCTGATGATGCAATTCATTGAAGAAGATGCGCCCCTTCAATATGGAGCATGCAGAGATACCAGCAACTTCCCGTTTAATCTGCGTTACTCTGCGTCAAATTATTTTTTCTATGCCCATCGCTAGTCCAGCGTCTTGCGGTAGCGCTTCAACCCAATTCCCACCACCACCAGAATGAACAGTGCGATCGGCCACAGATGCGGCAGGGTATCCATGAGGCCGTTTCCTTTCAGCAGGATGCCGCGCACCATTCTGAGGAAATGTGTCAGCGGCAACGCTTCGCCAATAGTCTGTGCCCATTGCGGCATGCCGCGGAACGGGAACATGAAGCCGGACAGCAGCAGTGACGGCAGGAAAAAGAAGAAGGTCATCTGCATCGCCTGCATCTGGTTTTTCGCGATAGTGGAGAACATCATGCCGACCGAGAGGTTGGCGGCGATGAACACCAATACGATCACGTAGAGCAGGGGAACGCTGCCCAGCATGGGGACGTTGAATATCAGCCAGGCGGCGAGCAGGATCAGCGTGACCTGAATATAACCGACCAGGATGTACGGGACGATTTTTCCCGCCATGACTTCGAATGGGCGCACGGGCGTGGCGAGGAGATTTTCCATGGTGCCGCGTTCGCGCTCGCGCGTCATGGCCAGGCCGGTCATCATGATCATGGTCATGGTGAGGATCACGCCCATCAGGCCCGGCACGATGTTGTACTGGGTGATGCCTTCCGGGTTGTAGCGGCGGTGGATGCGCACCTCAAACGGCGCGGGTTTCGAGATCAAGGGTTGCAGCGCGCCCTGCAAATCGCGGTTGATGGCAGTTTGCGCCAGCGTGCTGATGGCGACGATGGCATTGCCGGTGGCAGAAGGGTCGGTGGCGTCGGCTTCGACCAGCACAACCGGGTGTTCTCCACGTTGCAGCTTGCGCGAGAAATTTTCCGGGATGTTCACTACAAACTGCACATCGCCTTCCGCCAGCAATCGGTCGGCCTCTGCTTCGCTGGCGACTTGTTTGACCACCACAAAGTAATCGCTGTTTTCCATGGCGCGAATAAACGAGCGTGAAAATTCACTGTGGTCTGCCGACAGAACTGCTGTGGGCAGGTGCTTGGGATCGGAGTTGATGGCGAAGCCGAACAGGATCAACTGGAGCAGCGGAATGCCGACCATCATGGCGAAGGTGAGACGGTCGCGGCGCATCTGGATGAATTCCTTCACCACCACCGCGACGAAGCGCGACCAGGAAAAATACTTGCCGGTCATGAGGGGTTATCCTTGACCTGTTCCATCATCTGGATGAACACATCCTCCAGACCTGGTTTGGATTGTTCCCAGTGGAAGCGTAGGTCCGCCTGAAAAGGGGCAATGCTGCGCTGCAATTGTTCCGCGTCGTCGCCGCTGACATGCAGCGTGTTGCCGAAGGGCACCACATACTTGATGCCAGGCAAACCGCGAAGTTGTTCGGTGAGCTTAAACAAGTCGTTGCCTTCCACCGCCCAGGTGGTGATGCCCGACTGCGCCACCACCTCTGCCGCCGTGCCGCTGGTGAGCAGGTTTCCATGTGCGATATAGGCCAGCCGGTTGCAGCGCTCCGCCTCATCCATGTAATGCGTGCTGACCAGTACGGTGATGCCTTCTGCAGCCAAGCGATGAATTTCATCCCAGAAATCGCGCCGCGCTTTCGGATCCACGCCGGCGGTGGGTTCGTCCAGCAATAGTAGACGAGGTTGATGCAGCATGCAGGCGGCCAAGGCCAGGCGCTGCTTCCAGCCGCCGGACAGGGTGCCCGCCAACTGTTTCCGGCGCTGGCTCAAACCGAGTCGCTCAAGGCTTTTTTCGACCACGGCGAGGCGATTTTCCATGCCATACATACGGGCAGTAAAATCGAGGTTTTCCTCGATGCTGAGGTCTTCGTACAGGCTGAAACGTTGCGTCATGTAGCCGACCTGGCGCTTGATTTCGGCGGTCTCCTTGATGACGTCGAAGCCGAGGCAGGTGCCGCTGCCGCTATCCGGGGTGAGCAGCCCGCACAGCATGCGGATGGAGGTGGTCTTGCCGCTGCCGTTGGGGCCGAGGAAGCCGTAGATCTCGCCTTGCCTGACTTGCAGGGTGAGTTGGTTGACGGCCATTTTCCCTTCGAAACTTTTACTCAGGCCATGCACGTCGATGACGTATTCGCCGTTCTCCATCGCCGTTACAGAGTGACTTCGACAGGTTGGCCGGGATGCAGTTTGACCGCATCGGCCGGCGCGGTTTTCGCCTCGATCAGGTAGACGAGTTTGTCGCGGTTTTCCTTGCTGTAGATAACCGGCGGGGTGTATTCCGCCTGGGGAGAGATATAAATAATGCTGGCCGTGACGGCTGCACCGCAGTTGTCGCAGGTGATTTTTACGGACTGCCCGGTATGCAGCTTTGCCAGTTGCTGCTCCGGCACAAAGAAACGGATTTTGATGTTCTCCGGCGGCAGCATCGAAACCACCGGGCTGCCCGCAGGCACCCATTCACCTTTCACATAAAGTGTATCCTGAACCAGACCGGCCACCGGCGCATTGACAGTTTTCTGGGCTAGCTTCCATTCAGCTTGTTGCAGCGCGGCGCGCGTTGCCGCTACGTCCGCTTCTGCGGCTTTGATTTCATCGCTGCGCGCCGACAGTTGCGCGGTGGTGAGCTGCGCGTCCAGTTCTGCGATGCGCGCCTTGTCGCGTGCCAGCGCAGCGCGGGCAACATCCAACTTCTCCGCAGAAATAAAACCGGTCGAAGCGAGTTTGCTGTTCCGCCTGAAATCCGCCTCGGACTGCGTGAACGCGGCATGCGCTTGATCTCGTTGCGCGCGAATTGCCGCCAGTTCGCTAGGACGCTTCCCCTTTTTGAGATTTTCCAGTTGAGCTTCTGCGCGTTGCACAAGCTTCTGCGCCTCTAGCCGGGCGGCTGCTTCATTTTCCTGTTCCAGTACAAACAGAGGCGCATTCGGGCGAATCTGTGTGCCACGCTGAACCTTCAGCTCGAGCAAGGTACCGGCGTAAGGTGCTGCAATTCGCACGAATTCCCCTTCGGCGTAGCCTTGCAAGACATTGCCGTTATGCGGGGAGCAGCCGTTAAGCGCAAGTGCAATGGCACCGATATGCCAGGAAAACTGCCGAGCTGCCATTTTCAATCCTAATATGAAGGCTAAATTTTGATGGGTATCGCTGCGCTCCACCCATCCTACAAAAATTTCCTACGCACTGCGCCTTATGCGCCATTGCGCAAGTTTTAATAGTCCATTTTAGTTCCGCCCAACCTGAAGGTTAGCCTTCACTGAAACGCCCTTTCGCGCGGAAGCGCTCAAGCGCGTTTTCCACCAGGGAATAGACGGCCGGTACCACTACCAATGTTAGCAGGGTCGAGGTGATCATGCCGCCGATCACCGCAACGGCAAGCGGTCCGTTGGTCTCTGCACCGGCACCCAGTCCCAGTGCGGAGGGTAGCAATGCCAGAATCACCGTCATGGATGTCATCAGCACCGGACGCATCCGGATCGGACATGCTTCCCTGAGCGATTCGTCGATGGCTTTGCCTTCGGTGCGCCGCTGATTGGTGAGGTCTACCAGCAGGATGGAATTTTTCGCCACCAGACCAATCAACAGCACCAGACCGATCATCGAGTAAATGTTGAGCGTGTGATCCACCAGCCACAGAGACATTACCCCACCGATAATCGCCAGGGGTTGCGCCACCATGATAATGAACGGCTGGATGAACGAGTTGAACTGGCTGGCCAGCACCATGTAGAGCAGAACTAGCGCCAGGGTGAAAGCGAAAATCATGTTCTGCACGGTCTTACCAAACTCTTCAGCCTGGCCGATCATTTTTAAGTTATAGCCCATGGGCAGAATTTCAGCGGCAGCGCTTTTTATTTTATCCACCGCCTCGCCCAAAGGAATCGTGGGAGTGGCGTAGAAGGTGGCGGCGTATTGCAGGTCGAAGCGCCCGATGATCGCTGGTCCTAGTGTCTGTTTGATGGCGGTCACCGTATCCAGGCGCACCAGCGACCCATCGCGAGCGCGCAGGTAAATTTTACCCAGATCGGAAGGCTGCTTGAATGTGCCATCTTTGGCTTTGATGCGGATATCGTAACGCTGGCCGTCGCCGGGCTCGTCATTGTATTTGGCGATATCCACACCGCCGCTCAACATGTTAAGCGCCAATGCCACGTCCTGGGTGGTCAGCCCCGCAGAGGCGATGCGGGTGCGGTCGGGGTTGAGCACCAGTTGCGGCAGATCAAGTTGCAAATCCAGATCCATGCGACCCAGCCCCGGGTCGGTTGCAAGTTTTTGCTGCAAGGCCTTGGATATGCGCCCCACCTCATCGAGGTTAGGACCGCTGATGACGAACTGCAAGGGCTCGCCGCGTTGTCCGCCGACTATCGGGTAGGGTGCCGCAAAAGCGCGTGCGCCGGGAACTTGCGCCAGTTCCTTGCGGATGACGGGAATGATTTCCTGTTGCTTCACTTTACGCTCGCCGCGCGGCAACATGCGCGCTACCACTGTTCCCTGATTAACCTGCCCTGCGTTGCCCAGTCCGATCAGGGCAAATTCCGTGACGATTTCCTTGTGGCGGAACAATATCTCCTCGACCATGCGCAAGCGGGTGTTGGTGTACTCGATGCTGGAACCGAGCGGAGTTCTGAGGTTGATCAGAAAGCGCCCTTCATCCTCGTCCGGCACGAAGGTCTTGCCGACGTTAATGAAGAAATAGCTGCTCGACACTACGGCCAATGTAGTCAGCAGCATGACTTTCCAGCGGTGGCGCAACGCCTTGTCGAGCAGGTAACGATACAAGTTATCCATGCCGTGGAAGAATCGGTCCAGTGCGTAGTACAGGCGCCCGTGCTGTTTCGACACTGTCAGATAGCGCGAGCACAACATCGGCGTCAGGGTCAGCGACACGAACAGGGATACCAAGACGCCGAAGGTCACCACCACAGCGAAGGACTTGAAAAACTGGCCGATGATACCGCCCAGGAAAATCACCGGCGCGAAAATAGAAACCAGGCTCAGGGTAGCGGCGATCACCGCGAATACAACTTCGCGGCTACCGTTGATTGCTGCGGTGACTGGGTCCGGATCGATTTCCTCGCGGTGGCGGAAAATATTCTCCAGCACCACAATTGCATCGTCCACGACCACGCCAATTAACAGTAGCAGGGCGAGCATGGTGAGCGAGTTGAGGGTGTAGCCGAAGAAATAAATTACCGCTACCGCACCCATCAATGACACCGGAATCGCGGTGGCGATGATCAGCGTGGAGCGGATCGAGCGCAGGAACAGCCAGACGATGAGCGATGCCAGCAACGTGCCCTCGACTAAGTGTTCCTTCAGCGAATCGACGATTTCCTGAATGAAGATGGCGTCATTGGACACGACATCAAGCGTCATGCCCGGCGGCAGTTGCGGGATGATCTCGGTCTCCAGCCGTTTTTTGATGGTATCGACAATGGCCACAGTATTGGTATTGGTTACCTTGACGATACCCAGCCCGATGGTGGTCTTGCCCATGAAACGCGCGAGCTGACGGTAATCAGCTAGTCCGTCCTCGATTTCCGCTACATCTTTTAACAGTATCGGTGCGCCGTCGCGGTAAGCAACAATCATTTTTTCCAGGTCGCCAAGGCGGTGGAATTCCAGATCGAGCTTGATCAGGTTTTCGGTCTTGCCGCCGACCAGAAAGCCGCCGGCGAGCTGAACGTGCTCATTGGCAAAAGCGTTGTTGATATCCTGGGCAGTGATTTTGAGCGCGGCCATTTTCGCTGGCAGCAGGTTAACGCGGATCGTGCGGTCGCGGCGTCCACCCAGCCTTACCTCGCCCACGCCGTCGATAGTCTCCAGGCGTTTCTTGATTATATTGACGCCGTATTGGTTGAGCTGCTGCTGGGTTCTATCGCCCCGCAGCGCCAGCCACATGATCGGCATGGCGTTGGTTTCCACCTTGGCCACCACCGGCGGATCGGCGTCTTTGGGCAGTCGGCGCAGCACTTGGTTGACCTTGGCCTGCACCTCGTTGAAAGCGATATCGACTTTCTTGTCCAGATTGAAGGTGATGTTGATGACCGATACGCCGGGCGAAGAAGTGGATTGAATATGTTCGATGCCAGGCACGCTGTTGACCGAAGTCTCGATGACGTTGGTGATGCTGGAGTCGACGATGTCCGGGTTGGCGCCCTTCAGCGTGGTGGAGATGGAGACAATGGGGAACTCGATATAGGGGAAGCGATCCATGCCGATGCGCTGATAGCTGATATAGCCGAACAGCACCAGCACCGCGGACAGCATGAACGCCAGAACATGGCGCTTAATGGCAAGTTCGGGCAGGGTCATTTTTTGCCGCCTTTTTCGCTGTTAGACGCTTTCACGCTGACTGCCGCCTTGTCGGTAAGGAAGCCCGCACCGTCCACCGCCACCGTTTCGCCAGCCTTGATACCTTGCAGAATTTCTACGAAGCCATCTTGGGTCACGCCGGTGGTAACGGTACGCTGCACCGCCTGGCCACCTTCGATTACGTAAACCACTTTACCGGCGGGCCGCAACACCACGCTGACCTCTGGCACGGCAACAGCCTGTGCGTGCTCCTCAATTATCGCTGCGCCGTTGACCGAAGCACCGGGCCGCCATCCACCGGGATTCTTTACTTCTACAATGGCATCGAAGGAACGGCTGGTGCTGCCTACCATGGCGCGCACCTGTTCGATTTTTCCATTCACCTGCATGCCGGGTACGGTGGGTGTGGAAAGCGTGACTGCCTGTCCCACTTTGATATATGTGGCCGCAGTTTCCGGGAACGGCAGACGGATGCGCAAGTTCTCGCTGGAGGAAAGCTGAAATACCGGCTTGCCTAATTCGATCCAGTCGCCTACCGAGACGAAGCGGTTATCGACCCGACCATTGATCGGGGACACGATATGGGTGCGCGACAGATTTTTTGAGGCGCGGGTATATTGTTCCTGAGTGGAAACATTCTGCGCCTCGACTTCTTCCAGTTTGCTGGGGGAAACAAATCCCTTCTTGTAGAGATCCTGATAGCGCTCGGTTAGTTTTTTCTGGGCGATGGCCTGAGCTTCAAGGCGCTTGGCGTCTGCAGAAAAATCGGTCGGATCGATTTCGGCCAACACCTGGCCCTTCTTAACTGGATCGCCTATATCCACGGTAACGCGGGTAATGCGCCCCGCCACTTCAGCGCCAATCTTGGGCGATGCAGCGCTATCTGCTTCGCCGACCGATTGCTCCATGATCTGCATGCTACGTATGCTGGATTGGGCGGCGGTGATCAGCGCGGGCGGTGGCCCCTTTTTTTGCTCTTCCTGTTTTTTGGCGCAGCCGAACACCGATAAGGCAATAGCCAGAATGGTAAAAATTGGCAGGTTTCTATTCATGGTCTTACCTTTCGGGGATTAGTTGGCAGCTATTGGAACGCGGGGCAGAATGCCATAAAGCAGAATATCAACGAGCATTTTGCTATAGCGCGCACCGTCATCTGCAAAGTCTATGTCAGGAAAATGGCGCAGTACGTTGCTTGCCTGGAAGAAAAACACATCGGCAGAAATCAGCACAACTGCCGCCATTGCCGGGTTGATATCTGCCCGGATTTCCCCGCGTTGCTGACTTGTCCGTAGGGTGTCAACGAGCAGGGAAAAATTATTGTCGAAAACCTTTTCTGCTAGCTGTTTGGAACGCTCAGGAGAATTTTCAAGCAAATCGCGTAGTACCAGCCGTGAAATTTTTCCTAGTTCAATGAGGCGCTGTAAATGTGACCCGGCGAATTTTTCAAGGCGCTCGGGCAATGTTCCGGCGCTGTCGTGCAAGTCGTCGATCAGTTCAAAAAACGCTTGGCGCGCGTCGTTCAGAACGGCCAAGTAAAGCTCATCCTTGGAAGTGAAGTGGTGAAACACATTGGATTTGCAGACATCCGCTCGCGTCGCTATGTCGCTAATGGAAACGGCATCGTAACCATGTTCCGCAAACAGATCTTCTGCTGCCGCAAGGATTCTTTCGACACTGTCGCTTGCAGGTCTGAGCGAAGAATTCTGAGCAACTAGTCTCATGGTTTACCTCTGGTGTAATAGATAAATTAACCGTAAAGCCTCATGTTTCTTTAAGACATGCTTCTAAAAGGCGACTCGCCGCTGACCGACCGATCGGTCAGTATTATTCTACATATATATTAGGAGGTATTGCGCGAGCATGAGTCATTAAATGATGTGAGGGTCGCCAGAGCTTATAAATTTTTCGAAATAAGCGGCGCGAGCTGAAAATAGCACCACGCCCGGCGAACTGGAGTAAGCAGGGAGAAAAGGGGAAACAGGCGGGTAGCTTTTCGCTACCCGCCTGGCCCGAATGCGGTAGGGACTACCGCCTCGAAGGGTACTACGCTGCGGAAGGTGCTGCTACTGGCGCAGCGGCTACCGGCTTCTTTGCGGCTGGTTTCTTCGCGACCACTTTTTTTGCAGCTGGTTTTTTCGCCGCAGCTTTCTTTGCGGCTGGTTTCTTCGCGACTACTTTTTTTGCAGCTGGTTTTTTCGCCGCAGCTTTCTTTGCGGCTGGTTTCTTCGCGACCACTTTTTTTGCAGCTGGTTTTTTCGCCGCAGCTTTCTTTGCGGCTGGTTTCTTCGCGACCACTTTTTTTGCAGCTGGTTTTTTCGCCACGACTTTCTTTGCGGCTGGTTTCTTAGCCACAACTTTCTTCGCGACTACTTTTTTTGCTGCTGGTTTCTTAGCTACTACTTTCTTTGCTGTTGCCATAATGATGAACTCCTTTCGAACAGATCAACCGGTTGGTCATCTCGCTTCGTGCAGAGTAATGCACATGCACTCCCATAGCGTTGGCATCACAACAGTACCGGTAAACCGTTGACTCATCCAAAATAAAAACTAAAAGGTTGAGCGCACGTTTCCGCTTGGTGCGCTAATTCTATTCCAGAATTTTTAAAATTGCACAACAATTTAGTAAATATTTATTCAACTAAACGCCGCGAGAAATCAGGTGTGCAGAACACAGTATCGACGCGATACGATATTACTTTAGTAATTTTTTGATTTTATTTGGCAATGGAATATGGCAATCAAGCCGCTCCATAGGCGCATTTGCAGGGTATTGGTGCACAAGAATAGTATGCTGGAAAAGCTGAAAGGTGAATCAGGGAAGGGGGTTTTCCAGTGCGAAGAGGTCTTCAATTTTTTCGCGGGCACGGACGAGATAAACGTGATCACCATCGACCATAACTTCTGCGGCGCGTGGTCGAGTGTTGTAGTTGGAGCTCATACTCATGCCGTAGGCACCAGCGGAAAGGACTGCCAACAGGTCGTTTTCAGTGATGCGCAGTTCACGGTTGCGCCCGAGGAAGTCGCCGCTTTCACAAACCGGGCCGACAATTTCATATTTGCATGCGGCGACATCGGCGGGATTCGCTGCGACGATTTCGTGGTAGGCATCATATAAGGCTGGGCGCATTAAATCATTCATGGCTGCGTCGATGATGGCAAAATTGCGATCCTCACCGCGCTTGATGTACTCAATCCGTGTAAGAAGCAAACCGGCATTACCGACTAGTGATCGTCCAGGCTCGAACAGAACTTTCTCGCTACGCTGGCCAAGCTTCGATAAAAGAGCCTGCACATAGTCGCCGACTTCAGGAGGCGTCTCGTCACGATAACGGATACCCAGACCGCCGCCGAGGTCGAGATGGGAAATGCTGATTCCTTCGGCCTTGAGTGTGTCTACCAGATATAGCACTTTCTCTAGCGCATCGACGAAGGGTGTGACTTCAGTTAACTGTGAACCGATGTGGCAATCGATGCCGGTCACGCGCAAGTTTGGCAGCGAGTGGGCGAGTCGATACAAACGCAGTGCATCGGTATAGGCGACGCCGAACTTGCTTTCCTTTAGCCCGGTGGAGATATAAGGGTGGGTCTTGGCATCTACATTCGGATTGACGCGCAGCGACACAGGTGCGATTTTGCCCATTTCGCCAGCGACTCGATCCAACCTCAGCATTTCACTTTCGGATTCGAGGTTGAAGCAGAGGATGCCGCTGGATAGTGCCTGACGCATTTCATCCTCGCGTTTGCCGACACCGGAAAAAACTATTTTTTCAGGTGCGCCGCCGGCGGCCAGAACCCGCTTCAGCTCTCCACCGGAAACGATATCAAATCCTGCGCCGAGGCGGGCGAATACATTCAGGATGGCAAGGTTGGGGTTTGCCTTGACCGCATAGCATACTAAATGGTCGTGGCCGGCCAGGGCGCGGTCATATGCAAGAAAGGCTTCGGTGAGGGCTGCGCGTGAATAGACATAACAGGGAGTGCCAAATTGTTGTGCTATCTCTTGCAGGCGCACCTGTTCAACACACAGTTCGTTTCCGACAGTATGAAAATGACTCACTGCTTGCTATCCTGTTGATTCGTTGGCTTCTCGGTGCTGGGTTTATCGGTATTGGGCTGGCTGGCAATAACCGGCTTGGCTGGGTCTTCTTTGGCTAGCGTCAACGGCCCCTTGAAGCCACATGCTGGCAGGGTCATTGCAATCAATAAGGCAACAAGGCTGGAACGCTGCACGGAAGTACCCCCGGAAGGGATGAAAAAAACGCATTATATATAATGGTACCTCTAAAGATCCAGATTTCATCCCAACTGCTGCGTTGCAGAAAAAATTTCTAGCTTACATATAACCCATATGCGGCGCGGCGAAATTCTTTCCGCGCCTTGCATTTGGGCGAACTCTGAATTTTTAGAGGTGCCATTAAAGTGTATAGATAAGGTAAGAAGATGACTGAAAGCGAATTTAACAAGTTGGTGGACGGAACGCTCGGACGCATTGCTGATGCCATTGATGCCAGCGGCGAAGATATTGACTGCGAGACGGTTGGAGGCGGAATTTTGGAGCTGGAATTCGACAATGGTTCCAAAATCGTGATTAACCGGCAGGCTGCTATGCAGGAAATCTGGGTGGCCGCCAAGTCGGGCGGTTTTCACTATCGCTGGCAAGACGATGCCTGGCGCGATACCCGAAGCGGTGATGAACTGCTGGCTTCCCTGGTTAAACTGATTGCCGAGCAGTCTGGTGCAACGATAGCCCTGAAATAGCCATTTATCGGCCATGGCTTGCGTTAATGGTATTGAGGCGATACCATTAATCCATGGATGACAAGCTTTTTTCCCTCTTCGACCATGTCGAGCGGCTTGGTACTTTGACCCGGGGCGGCATGCGCCGGGCCGGGGCGCCGTATGGGTTGCAACCTGTACACCTCCAGGCGTTGATGTATATACGCCAAGCCAACCGTTACAGCAACACGCCGCAGGCTTTGGCTGAATATCTTGGTCTGACCAAAGGGACAGTTTCCCAGAGTGTGCTCTTGCTCAGTCGGCGCGGTTTTATCGAGCGCTATGCCGATAGCGTGGATAAGCGTCTGGTGAGGTTGGCACTGAGCGAAGCGGGCGAAAAGCTGCTTAAAGAGTTGCGTTTGGCGCCGGAGTGGCGGCAGGCAGCCCGCAGCATTAGTGCCGGGCGAATTAAAACAACGGTAGCGGCTTTGCAGGAACTGCTTTATGGCGTGCAGCAGAAAAGTGGAATCAACACTTTCGGCGTCTGCCGCAGCTGCATTTTCTGTCGCCGCGAAGGCCAGCGCTCCTACCGCTGCGGACTGTTTGATGAGCGCCTGGCGTTGCCCGATCTGCGCAAGATCTGTCGCGAACATTTACCCAAAGAGTAACGCTTCCCAAGCTTTCGCTTTATAACGCCAAGTGTTGCCGCGCTCGGGCGATGGCTTGTCTGACTTGTTCCGGCGCGGTGCCGCCGATATGATTTCGGCTCTTTAGCGAGCCTTCCGGGGTCAGCACGGCAAATACGTCGGCTTCAACCAGTTTGGAAAAGCGTTGCAACTCGTCCAGGGGAAGGTCGGCCAAGTCGCAGCCTTTCCCTTCCGCATGACGCACTGCCAAGGCGACCACCTCGTGTGCGTCGCGGAAAGGCAATCCTTTTTTTACGAGATAATCGGCCAGATCGGTGGCCGTGGCAAAACCTTGCCGCACCGCAGCCAGCATGGCATCCGGTTTGACAGTGATGCCGCCCACCATGTCGGCCAGAATGGTCAGGGTGTCGGTCAGCGTGTCCACGGTATCGAACAACGGTTCCTTGTCTTCCTGATTGTCCTTGTTGTAGGCGAGCGGCTGGGATTTCATCAAGGTCAGTAATGCTACCAGATGGCCGTTGACCCGGCCGGTCTTGCCGCGAATCAGTTCGGGCACGTCCGGATTTTTTTTCTGCGGCATGATGCTGGAGCCGGTGCAGAACCGGTCGGCGATATCGATGAAGCCGAAGCGCGGACTCATCCAGATAATCAGTTCCTCGGAGAAGCGCGACAGGTGCGTCATGATGAGCGCGGCGCTGGCGGTGAATTCGATGGCGAAGTCGCGATCCGATACAGCATCGAGGGAGTTTTCGCAGACCGCTTCGAAGCCCAGCTCGTGCGCCACCATTTCCCGGTCGATGGGATAGCTGGTGCCGGCCAGGGCAGCCGCGCCAAGGGGCAGGCGATTCACTCTCTTGCGGCAGTCGTGCAGACGCTCGGCATCGCGCTTGAGCATTTCCACATAGGCTAAAAGATGATGGCCGAAGCTGACTGGCTGGGCGACCTGCATGTGGGTAAAGCCGGGCAGGATGGTATCGGTATGTTGCTCGGCCAGATCCAGTAGCGCGCGTTGCACGTTTTTGATCAGCTCCTGCAAGCGGTCGATGGCGGCGCGCAAGTACAGTCGGACGTCGGTCGCTACCTGGTCGTTGCGCGACCGTCCAGTGTGCAGCCGCTTGCCGGCATCACCGATGCGCTCGGTCAGACGCTTCTCTATATTAAGGTGCACATCTTCTAGGTCGAGCGACCATGCGAACTTGCCGGCACGGATATCCGTCAGAATGGTATTCAAGCCGCTTTCGATAGCTTGCCAGTCGGCCGCGCTTATGATTCCGCACGCGCTCAGCATGCGCGCATGGGCGAGCGAGCCCTGAATATCGAACTCGGCCAAGCGCTGGTCGAAAGAGATAGAAGCGGTGTAACGCTTGACCAGTTCTGCTACGGGCTCGTTGAAACGACCGGACCAGAGTTTGTCGCCGCCCATCTGGGAATCTTTTTCGCCTTGCATAGTAGAACCTATCTCAATAGTATTTGAACCGATGGCAAGTATAAATCAAAACCCCTATCCCATTACGCTCCCGAATTTTTGTAATTTGGGGGTAGGGCTGCGCATTCTTCTCATGATGCAGGCCGCGGCAATGGTAATTGCATTGGCGAAATCGGCAGACCTGGCCGGAGTGTGGCGCGAGTTAATCGATATTTCAGTCCTGTTGCAGCCGGTTTTGTTGCTGAGTCTGGTGCTGTTATACATGCTAAATAAGCAGCTTAAACGGCTGCCCTATTGGCAGGGTGCGATAGCTGTAGTGGTTGTGGAGCTTGCACTTACCTCGGTAGTGTATGCCTTTCTACAGCCTGTTTATGGCGGTTATGACACAGCGCCTCTGGTGCGTTACTGGCTATTTTGTTTGGCTGCTACCGGCGCGGTGTTGGGGTATTTTCATCTGCGCAGCAGAGCACTTTCACCCGCGCTGACCGAAGCAAGGCTCCAGGCCTTGCAGGCACGTATCCGTCCACATTTTCTGTTTAACAGCATTAACGCGGTGCTTAGCCTGATTCGCAGCGAGCCCAAGCGCGCGGAGCGCGCGTTGGAAGATATGGCGGATTTGTTTCGCGTGTTGATGGCGGATAATCGTGAACTTGCCCCGATCGAACGCGAGGTGGAACTATGCCGACAGTATCTTGAACTGGAGCAATTGCGTTTGGGGGATAGGTTGCAGGTGGCATGGCATACCGAAAACATGCCGAGCGAAGCCTTGATTCCTCCCCTGTTGTTGCAGCCGCTGGTAGAAAATGCGGTGTACCATGGCATAGAGCCTTCCAGCCAGCCCGGCGAAGTCAATATCAATATCTACCGCCATCGTAATCAAGTGCATTTGGTCATCCGCAACCCTTACCAATTCGAAGGCGACCATCATGCCGGCAACAAGATGGCGCTTGCCAATATCCGCGAGCGTTTGGCTTTGCATTTCGATGTTGAGGCGAGCTTGGAAAGCAAAGTGGTGAGCAATGCTTATCAGGTACACATCATCATTCCCTACACCGTGGCGGGAAAATGAGCGGCGATCCTGAAGCGATGAAGATTTTGATCGTGGATGATGAGGCGCCGGCACGCATCCGTATCCGAGAATTACTGGACGATTGTGCCGTCGACCTGCGCTCAACTGTTGTTGGCGAAGCGACGAACGGATTGGATGCCATCGCTGTTCTGGAAAAAACGCCTGTCGATGTGGTCTTGCTCGATATCCGCATGCCGGAAATGGATGGCATCGAACTGGCCGCGCATTTACAGAAATTCCCCATCCCGCCCGCCGTAATTTTTACTACTGCCTATGACGATTACGCGCTCAGCGCGTTCGAGGTCAACGCGATTGACTATCTCTTAAAGCCTATCCGCGCGGAGCGTTTGTTAGCCGCGCTGAAGAAAGCCAAGGCATTGACAGCGGAAAGCACGCAGGCATTGCGTGAGGCTGTAAACAAACCACGCAGCCATTTAAGCGTATATGAGCGCGGCAGGATATTGCTTGTACCGCTGGCGGAGATTGTTTATCTCAAGGCGGAACTCAAGTACGTCACCATCCGGACGATGGAACGCGAATACCTGCTGGAGGAGTCTTTGACCCGGCTAGAGCAGGAGTTTGCGCATACTTTTGTGCGGGTTCACCGCAACTGCCTGGTGGCGAAGGGCTACATTACCGGTTTTGAACGGACCGAGCAGGAAAATAATGAAGGCGAACCGCACGCGGGATGGGCCGTGTTGCTCAAGGGCATGACCGAGAAATTACCCATCAGCCGCCGCCAGTACGCGGTGGTTAAAAACTATAAAAAATAAAGCTTAGTGCGATTGGGTGTGTGCTACGACGGTGCTGCCCAGATTACTGCTGCCAGCAGTGGCACGAACCTTGGCAAGCGCTTCGTCAATTGCCTGATCCAGGTAACTGCCGTAGAAATCCGGCGTGAGCAATCCAACAATGGGGTCGGTGAGTTCTTTCCCGTGCGCATCAAACAGTTTGATGGTGGGTACCAGTTTGATTTTCTGATGGGCGGCAAACTGGGCGTGCGTCGTCGCATGGCCGGCAAAGTCGAGCAGCCTGGCATTGCTATCGATGGCTACCTGGCGCATGACAACCCGGGCGCCGTATTCCGGATTGTGCTGCATAGGTATCAGGAATTCTTTCAATACCTGTTCGCAATAGGGACATTTAGGACTCATGAACAGCACCAGCACAGGGAGCTGCTTCGCCTGGGCCGCTTGTGATTCCGCAGCCAGGTCGTGCGCCAGCGGGACGTCCACGTCCCCCTGTGCCTGCGCCCAGGTGAGGGTGAAGCATGTTAAAATGCCGAAAATTAACTGCATGCTTTGCTTCATGCGCTGCATTAATCTCTTTAATTGATCGGACGTCCATTCTATTTAGTAGGCACCTCTTGGGAAATAGCACAAACAGACCATTACCCGCCGGTTTGCAAAAACTGGTGATCGCTTCACGCGAAAGTGCGCTTGCCATGTGGCAGGCCGAACATGTACGGGACCGCTTGCGTTTGACCTATCCCGGTCTGGGGGTGGAAATTCTGGGCATGACTACGCGCGGCGACCAAATCCTGAGTTCCCCACTGGCATTGATCGGCGGCAAGGGCCTGTTCGTCAAGGAGCTGGAGCAGGCCATGGAAGAAGGCCGGGCCGACATTGCAGTACATTCCATGAAGGATGTACCAATGCACTTGCCGGATGGATTCGCCCTGGCAGCGATCGGCGAGCGGGAAGATCCGCTGGACGCTTTCGTTTCCAACCGCTATTCCCGCCTGGAAGACTTGCCTGCCGGCAGTGTGGTCGGCACCTCCAGCTTACGGCGTCAATGCCAGTTGTTGGCGCGCTATCCTCATTTGCGTGTGGAAAGCCTGCGCGGCAATGTAGGCACGCGCCTGAGAAAACTCGACGAAGGCCAGTACGACGCAATCCTGCTGGCTGCGGCCGGCCTGCGTCGGCTTGGTTTGGCCGCGCGCATTGCATCTCTGCTGAGTGCCGAGCAAAGCCTGCCAGCAGTCGGGCAGGGCGCAATCGGCATCGAGTGTTTAGCCGCACGCACTGATCTGATCGACCTGATGGCACCACTCAACCATGCTGCAACGGCAGATTGCGTATTGGCGGAACGCGCCATGAGCCGGCGCCTGGCGGGCAGTTGTCAGGTACCGTTGGGCGGTTTTGCAGAAGTGGTGAATGGCGGGCTGCGTATGCGCGGCTTCGTGGCAAGTGTCGACGGCAAGCGCATGGTGCAAGACGAAATAGCTGGTGAACGCGCCGCAGCTGAAACGCTTGGCACGCAACTGGCCGAGCGTTTGATAGCGATGGGCGCTGACAGTATTCTGGCGGAGCTGGAACAGCAGGCATGAGCGGCGTGCCGCTTGCCGGACGCACAGTATTGGTTACCCGCCCTTTGCCGCAGGCGGCGCATTTGGCGCAACTGATCGAAGCGGTCGGCGGCAAGGCGATCATCTTTCCTGTTCTGGAAATTCTCGATGCGACAGATGCGACCCAAATCAATGCCATGATCGACCGGCTGGATGAATTCGATATCGCCATTTTTATCAGTCCCAATGCTGTCAACAAAGCCATGAACCTGGTTCGTGGCCGACGCAAATTGCCAACCAGTTTGAAGTTTGCCGCCGTCGGACGCGGCAGCGCGCGCGAATTGAAGCGTTACGGCATCGACGAAATCATTGTCCCGCTGGCCCAATTCGACAGCGAACATTTGCTCGCCTTGCCTGAAATGCAGCAAGTATCGGGCAAACGGATTATCATATTTAGAGGTGAAGGCGGCCGCGAGCTGTTGGGCGATTCGCTGCTTGCGCGCGGCGCGCAAGTCGACTATGCAGAATGCTATCGGCGTGGAATACCCAATGCCGATGCTGCCGAGCTGCTGCATGCATGGGCGCGCGGAGAGGTGCATGCAGTAAGCGTTACCAGCACCGAGGGTTTGCGTAACCTGTTCGAAATGGTGGGCAAACTCGGGCGCCAGTGGTTAAAGAAAACCCCGGTCTTTGTACCGCATGAACGCATCGCCGAAGCAGCACGTGAATTGGGTGTTGCGCAAGTGCATGTGACCGCAGCGGGTGATGAAGGATGTGTGCAGGGTGTGATCAACTTTTTCAATAAGACCTCATGAGCAATCAGGAAGAAACCGGTATTTCCCCCATTCAGTCAGACCATGCCCCCGGCTGGAAAAAGTATGTGAATACGGCCACGGTCATCGGGGCACTCGCAGTCATGTTGCTGGCCGCACAGTGGCTGGATACGCGCCACCGCGTCAATGCGATGGAGCAGGAACTCGGCAAGCGCTTGGCCACCTCCGATAGCGTGGCTACCGAAGTCCGGGCGGTCACTGCTAAAACCCAGGAAGAAACGCGGGCGGCTTTGGTGAAACTGGGCTTGCTGGAAAGTAAACTGGTGGAATCGCAAAACCAGCAGGTGGCGCTGGAAGCGCTTTATCAGGAACTCTCGCGTAACCGCGACGAATCAACGCTGGCCGAGATCGAACAGATACTCATGATCGCCAGCCAGCAGTTGCAATTGGCCGGCAACATCAAGGCGGCATTGCTTGCGCTGCAAACTGCCGATGCGCGCCTGCAACGCATGGAAAAGCCGCAGTTCATCGGTCTGCGCAAAATTATCAACAAGGATATCGAGCGGCTGAAAATCGCACCGGCAGTGGACATGGCAGATATCAGCCTGAAACTGGATGGCTTGATCGCGGACGTGGATAGTCTTCCCCTGGCGATTGAAGGCGGGGCGAAAGTGGAGAATAGCCGTCCAGAAAAAGTAGTGGCCGATAGTAGTGTGTGGGCACGCTTGGGTCATGAGACTTTGCGCGAGATCAAGCAACTGGTACAGGTACGCCGCATCGACAAGCCCGAAGCGGTATTGCTGACACCTACGCAAACTTATTTCCTGCGCGAAAATCTGAAACTGCGTCTACTGACCGCGCGCATCGCCTTGTTGCAACGCGATGGGGCAAGCTACAAGGCCGACCTGCAGGCAGCCCAGGAATGGCTCAACGCCTATTTCAACAGCCAGGATAAAAGCGTGAAGCAGGCACTGACCACGCTGCGCCGCCTGGCGGGAAATTCCATCAGCATTGAAATGCCCGATATCACTGCCAGTCTCAACGCTGTGCGTGATCGCAAACTGGCGCGGGAAAGGAACTGACCTTGAAAGGACTTTTCTGGATTCTCGCCCTGTTCGGTTTGGCGGTCGGCTTTTCCATTGCTGGCAAATACGACCCCGGTTACGTGTTACTGGTCTATCCGCCTTTCCGCATTGAACTTTCCCTGCTGCTGTTCGTGATGGCGCTGCTGGGCGCGTTTGTTGTGACTTACGGCGTTGCGCGTCTTGCCGTCAACACTTTGCAGTTGCCCCAGCATGTACGCGCTTTCCGCCAGCGGCAACGCGAGGAGAAGGCACGCACGGTATTGCTCGACGCAGTTGTCGCCTACTTCGAAGGGCGCTACGGCAAAGCGGAAAAGGCGGCTGCCGAAGCGCTCGACCTGGGCGAATTTCCTGCGCTCTCCGCCATCCTCGCGGCACGTGCAGCGCACGAGAGCAAGGCTTATGAGCGGCGCGATGGGTATATGGCTGCAGCGGAAAGCGCCCGGCCGGAGCAAGCTGTGCTGCGCCTCATGACACAGGCGGAATTACTCACGGATCAGCGGCGTTATCAGGAAGCGCTGACAGTATTGAAGGCGCTGAACCAAATCGCCCCGCGCTACCTAGCAGCGCAAAAACTGGAACTCAAGGTGCAGCAGCAATTGCGTAACTGGGACCAAGTTCTGGGCCTGGTGACGCAACTGGAAAAACGCGAAGCGCTGGAACCGGCGCAGGCGGAACAGTTCAAGATCAGCGCGCATGTCGAAAATTTCAAAAAACGTACGCTGGCGGGCGAAGACCTGAAAGGCTACTGGCATAAAATGCCAGCGGTGGAACGACTGAACAGCAAGATTTCCCTGGCTGCCGCTCGCCACTTCATGACGCTGGGCGATCACCAACTTGCAGCGGAAATTATCGAGCAGAGTCTGGACAAGCAATGGGATAGCAACCTGGTCAGGCTGTATGGCGACTGCCACGGCAAGGATGTAGTGAAACAAATCGAACGCGCGGAAAAATGGTTGCTCACCCACCCGCGCGATGCCGGCCTACTATTGGCCCTTGGCCGCTTGTGCGACAAGCAGCGGCTATGGGGCAAAGCGCAAAGTTATCTGGAAGCCTGTGTCAGCGTGTCGCCCGACAGCGAGGCGCATATTGCCCTGGCGCAGCATTTGGAGAAGATCGACAAGTACGATGAGGCTTGCAAGCATTATCGGAAGAGTTTGGATATGGCGATGGCTAAAGGTAGTTAGGCACAATGTAAGTATGCCCATTCGAGCCGATTACCGCGACGACCTTGCCCTTACACAACTTGAAACGGCATTGCGACTTTTCTATGAAGACGAAGACTTCGCTTCCGTCATTACTTTGGCCGGCGCAGCAGATGAAATATTTGGGAAGCTTCTCGCATCGTCCGGGCGAGATAACTCGCTCGAAGTCTTGAAGAGGGCCGTCGCTGCGATCCACCAAAAGCTATACGGTGAGCCGATTGATCCATCCGAAATTGCATCCCGTGCAAACCGAGCAAAGAACAGCCTCAAGCACTGGGACGTAGGACAGCCACTGATTGTCAAACTTGATCTAGCACAAGAAGCAAGGGACATGCTCTTTCGTGCGATCGACAACTATTGGGCGCTCAAAGAAACTCTTACACCGGCAATGGAGCGATTTCAACGTGGAAACATGGCTGCCTAACCCGTCGCAACTGGGACGTCTGCAACAAGCCCGCTTAGGGTGCATAACCAAAGGGCATTGCGCCGCATTATTTTTCCTTAGCCCTTTCTGAAACACATCACACAATTCAATGGCCCATTGTCGGGGGTAGCCCGACAGCTAGTCACTTTCTTTTGCTTGCACAAACGAAAAGTAACCAAAGAAAAGTGCACCCTGCTGTGCCGCCCCTGCGGGGTTCCTTCGGATTGGCAGGAAAATTGGGCGGCTGCGCAACTCGCCCTGGACAGCTTGCACAAAACGCAAGCTGCTGCGGTGCTCGAACAGTGCTCGCCTTCTTCCCAATTTACCTGTCAATCCGAAGCGGCACAGAAGGGAATGGGTAAGGCTGGCTTCGCCAGCATCAGGCTCGCGCTTCACGCGAGGTTTCTGATGTTGGATTCCCCTTTTTTCACCGCTGAGTAGCGCAGGCAAGCCGGGGGGATGTCGGCGAGGACTGTCTGAGCGCGCAGCGCGAGTTCCGTAGCCGCCCGGCTTGGCGAGCAACGCAGGGTACGCCGAAGGGGTGGTGGAATGGGGTCGCCTTCTTTGGGTTACTTTTCTTGGCGAAAGCAAGAAAAGTGACTAGCTGTCGGGCTACCCCCGACATCCTAACTTTAAAACACCACTGAAAAAAGTAACGAGCAGTAATTCTTGAAGCGACGCAAGCAGGGTAACTTGCCGCCGGGCAACCCCCGGCAATCTAGGTGAACTACTTCTTCGGCTGACTATCCTTAGAAAACAAAAACGCATCCGAAAAAAACTCGTCTTCCGGTAATCCACGCGTTGTGGTGAAGGCTTGATGCGCGGTTTCCACCATAGCCGGCGCGCCGCAGGCGTAGACCTGATGGCCGCTTAAGTCCGCGAAATCTGCTAGCACAGCTTCATGCACCAGCCCGGTTCGGCCCTGCCAGTTGTCTTCCGGCGAGGGGTCGGACAGCACCGGGATGAATTTGAAATTGACGTACATCTCTTGCCACTTGCGCGGCAGATCCAGCATATATAAATCCGGCAAGGCATGTGCGCCCCAGTAGAGCACCATCTCGCGTCGGGTGCCGCTGGCGAAGGCATGTTCCAGAATGCCTTTGAGCGGAGCGAAGCCGGTGCCTCCGGCGATGAACACAATCGGTTTGTCGCTGTCTTCGCGCAGGAAGAAAGTGCCCAGTGGGCCTTCGAAGCGCAGAATATCTTTTTCTTTCATGCCGCCGAATACGTACTCGGTGAATGCGCCGCCGGCAATATTGCGCACGTGCAGTTCGATGAATTCGTCCTGGTGCGGTGCGTTGGCGATAGAGAATGCGCGGCGTTTGCCGTCTTTCATTAAAATGTCGATGTACTGGCCGGCGAGGAATTGCAAACGTTCGTTGGCGGGCAGCTTGAGGTAAAGCACCATGACGTCGGCGGAGCACTTTTCCATTTTATGCACGCGGCACGGCATGATTTTGACCGGGATGTCCTTGACCGCATTGACCTCGCGGCATTCAATGGTCAGGTCGGATAATGGCTTGGCGCAGCAAAATAGCGCCTTGCCGGCTTCACGATCGGCAAGGCTCAGAGCCGTTTCCTGAACATCGCCATAATCGAATTCGCCGGCTAGAATGGTGCCCTTGCACGATCCGCATGCGCCATCGCGACAGCCGTAGGGCAGGGCAAACCCTTCGCGCAGGGCGGCTTCCAGAATGGTTTCGCCTTCCTCGACAGTATAGCTATGGCCGCTTGGCTGGATGGTGATACGGAAAGACATGCAGAATCTCGTAATTAAGTTAAAGGTTGTCTTAGTGAGACGATTGTTGATTATCGGTTGTGGCGACATTGGCAGGCGCGTGGCGCACCTGCTGCGATCCCGCTATCGAATCTACGCATTGACCCGGGATTCGGCTCGGGCGAGCGAGTTGCGGACATTGGGCATCACCCCAGTTATGGGTGATCTCGACCGACCTAAAAGCTTGCGCAGACTATCTGGCCTGGCTCAACTGGTGTTGCACTTTGCGCCACCGCAAAACAACGGTGCGCATGATTTGCACACCCGCAACCTCTTAACCGCACTAAACAAGTCAACCATTTTACCACACAGGCTGGTATTCATCAGTACCAGCGGCGTCTATGGCGATTGTAGCGGTGCGCTGGTGCGTGAAACGCAACCCGTGCGGCCCATGAGTGGCCGTGCGCAACGCCGAGCTGATGCGGAAAAACAAATTCGCGCATGGGGCAGGCGAAACGGTGTATGCACCAGCATTCTGCGGGTGCCGGGTATTTATGGCGCAGGTAGGTTACCGGTGGAGCGGGTGCTGAAGGGCACGCCTGCGCTGCGCCCCGAGGAGGATGTTTACACCAATCATATTCACGCCGATGACTTGGCGCGCGTAGCCGTGGCGGCATTGCATCGGGGCCGTCCGGGACGGATTTACAATGCTGGCGATGACGTGCATATGAAGATGGCGGACTACTTCGATATGGTGGCCGACCACTACGGACTGCCGCACCCGCTGCGCATTTCCTGGGCGGAAGCACAGCAGCAATTGTCGCCGGGACTGCTGTCTTTCATGGCGGAATCGCGCCGCCTGGATAACACCCGCATCAAGCATGAGCTGAGTGTGAAGCTACGTTACCCGGATGTGCCAAGCGCCTTGCGTGAAATTGACAAGACTATGCCGAGTTATTCTTCACGCCGATAGGTGCCTTCAATCACGTCGTTTTCCTGCGCGCTGCTCACAGGAATTTTTGGGCGCCGTGACGGAATGATCAATAAAATGAGCGCGATTACATCGCTGATCACACCGGGAAAAATCAGCAAGACGCCCGCCACCAGCGTCTTGCCGCTATCGAATATGGCTGCAAAGGGATGTTGTCCTGATTGTATTCCTACAACCAGCCTGCCGAAGAAGGCGAATTTTTCTTCGCGAATCAGCAAGAACCCAAGCACGGCGCTGCCAATCAGCCAGACAGCCAGCCACCAGCCAATGACATCGGCCAGCTGGAACAGGGTGTAAATTTCCAGCGCAGGAAAACAGAGTAAAATGATCAGCAGAATTAAAATAGGCATAGGTGTGGAAGTATGGGAGCTATCCTGGTTATCACCAATCTGCCCGACCGCGGGGCGGCGGAACAGTTGGCACGGGTGTTAATCGAACAACGCCTGGCTGCTTGCGTCAATGTCATGGCACCATGCACTTCCTTATACCACTGGCAAGGTGTGGTTGAAACAGTGGAGGAGGTGCCGCTGCTGATTAAAACATTGCAGGTCCATTACGACAAGGTGGAGGCGACTATCCGAAATTTCCACCCCTATGAACTTCCAGAAATCATTACTGTCGCAATTAACGGCGGTCTACCGGCTTATCTGGACTGGGTTGCCGCCGAGACCGGCATAGAATAATTATTCAGGTGGAGTCCCTTTAATGCGTTTTATCGTCGCAGTTTTGCTTTTTATTTTCGCTCCCCTCAGCCATGCCATTGATGAAGGAGATCTGCTGGAACCAGAACAGGCGTTCAAATTTTCTGCGCAGGTTCTGGATGCGCACACGGTGGAAGTGCGCTACTTGATTGCCGATGGCTATTATCTTTACCGCAATAAATTCAAATTTCAGGTGCAGCCGACAGAGTTCTCGCTCGGTTTGCCGCAGTTCCCTGCCGCCAAAGTAAAGCAGGATCAGTTTTTCGGCCCGGTGGAAATCTATCACAATGAAGTAAAAATCCGTCTGCCCCTCGTCTATTACGGCACTGTACCGCAGAGCTTCACGCTTAAAGCAGTTTCTCAGGGGTGTGCCGAAGCCGGGGTGTGTTATTCGCCTCTGGAGCAAAAGGCTGAACTGAAATTACCGATGGCGCTGCCGGTTTCATCTGCTGCGCCCGGCAGCAGTTTGCTGGATTCGCTCAAGCAGTTGACTGGTGGGCATGCGGACGATCTGTTACCGGCAGACCAGGCGTTCGGTCTTGCTGTGACGGCGCGTGACGCGACCACGTTGCTAGCCGCATTCAACGTTGCCAAGGGCTACCATCTGTATCGCGACAAGATAGTTTTCAGTATCAAGAATCCCGTTGGCATCACCATTGCCAAGGTTAACCTGCCGCCTGCTGAAACCTTGAAAGATCCGATTTTCGGCAAGACTGAGGCGTATCTCGCCCCATTTCGCGCAGAGATTATTTTGCTGGGGGTGAAAGCTGGCGATAAGGTGACGCTGGCGGCCAAGTACCAGGGGTGCGCTGAAAAAGGTGTGTGTTATCCGCCGATCAACAAGACGTTTGACCTGATTATGAAGGGAGAGATGCAAGCGGGAGCGGACGCCTCATTGCCGCCATCATCGCCCCAGGCAGTTACACAGGTAAGCGAAAACGAGTCCGATTCCGCGCAGATTGAACGGCTATTCAAGGGTGGAAGTTTTTGGGTGGTCATGCTCAGCTTCTTTGGCTTTGGTTTGCTGCTGTCCCTGACTCCATGTGTGTTTCCGATGATTCCGATTTTGTCCGGCATCATCGTCGGCGAGGGACATAAGCTTACCAAGCGCAAATCGTTCGGACTTTCTCTGGCTTATGTCCTGGGCATGGCAGTTACCTATGCGCTGGCCGGTATAGCCGCCGGCTTGTCCGGCACGCTGATCTCCAACGCCTTGCAAAACCCGTGGGCATTGGGAACGGGCGCGGCGATATTTGTCGCCTTGGCGATGTCTATGTTCGGCTTTTACGACCTGCAAATGCCCAGCTTTATCCAAAGCCGTTTAACCGAGGACGCAAACAAACTCAAGGGAGGCCGCTACTGGGCCGTGTTCGTGATGGGCGCGCTATCGGCGGTGATCGTCGGCCCCTGTGTGGCTGCGCCGCTGGCAGGCGCACTGCTATATATCGGCCAGACCCATGATGTCGTGCTGGGCGGAGCCGCGCTATTTTCCATGGCGTGGGGGATGGGCGTGCCGCTTTTGCTGATTGGTCTTTCCGCCGGCAGCTTGTTGCCGCATGCCGGTGCCTGGATGCAGGGAGTTAAAAATTTCTTTGGTGTGGCCATGCTGGGCATCGCCATCTGGCTGATCTCGCCGCTGATCTCACCCGCGTTGAATATGCTGCTGTGGGCGACCTTGCTGATCGTGTCCGCCATTCATCTGCACGCTATCGACCCACTCCCGGTCAATGCGCATGGCTTTTCCAGGTTGTGGAAAGGCATCGGCGTGATTGCCCTGGTGGCTGGTATTGCACTGTTGATTGGCGTTCTGGCGGGTAGCCGCGACATCCTGCAACCCCTGGGAACGTTGCGCGCCGCATCGGGGGGCGAAGCGCGTGCGATGGAAACCGGTCCGAAATTCGTGCGTGTAAAAACAGTTGCCGAGCTGGAAGAACGCATCAAGGCGGCGAGTGGACGCTATGTCATGCTGGATTTCTACGCTGACTGGTGCGTTTCCTGCAAGGAGCTGGAACGCTTTACCTTCAACGATCCACGGGTGCAAACACGGCTGAAGGATGTGGAATTGTTGCAGGCGGATGTGACAGCCAATAGCGAGGAAGACAAGGCGTTGCTGAAGAAATTCGGCCTGTTCGGCCCGCCCGGGATCATCTTTTTCGACCGCAGCGGCGCGGAAATAAAATCGCGTCGGGTGATCGGCTATGAACCGCCTGAGAAATTTCTGCAAAGTTTAAATAGCGCATTGAAATAATATGAATAAGAAAACTATCGCGGCCTTGTTTATAAGCGTGGCTGTTGTTGCAGTCGCAGGCGGTTATTTTTTTTCGCAACAGGAATCGGGAGAGGCAATTCAGCACAGTCGCCCGATTTCAGCGGATGCTCTATTTAAAGCCAGCTTTGATGATATGGAGGGCAAGCCCCAAGCCTTGGCGCAGTGGCGTGGCAAGGTAATGGTGGTCAATTTTTGGGCCACTTGGTGTCCGCCGTGCCGTGCCGAAATGCCGGAGTTCGTCAAACTCCAGACAAAATACAAGACGAATGGTCTTGTATTTGTTGGAATTGCCATCGATCAGAAAGATAAGGTGATCGCATTTGCAGATGAAATAGGCGTTAATTATCCGGTACTGTTGGGTGAGCTGGGTGCGGTGGAGCTGACGCGTAATTTAGGCAACCGTCTTGGTGGATTGCCTTACACGGTTATTGTCGACCGTAGCGGCCATATCGTTGCGACTGAAATGGGCGAGTTAAGTAAAGCTAGGTTGGAGCCGGTTATCAAGTCCCTGTTATAATAACCGCTTCACGCGAAAATCCGTTAACTACTGGACAAAATCACCCAATTTGCGGCAAACTTGCGTCCATGAAATCAAACCAGCGGAGCGGATCTGTGCCCAAAAAGCGTAGTTCGGCAAAGAAAATCCTGGTACTGCACGGGCCTAATTTGAACCTGCTTGGGTCGCGCGAACCGGATCATTATGGTCATCAGACCTTGGCGGATATCGACGCACGCCTCAAACAGCGTGCCAACGAAGCCAGTGCGCTGCTGGAAACTTTTCAGAGCAATGCCGAGGCCGAGTTGATTGATCGTATACATCAGGCTGGCAAAGAAGGTGTTGCTTTCATTGTCATCAATCCTGCTGCCTACACACATACCAGTGTTGCACTGCGTGATGCGCTGGCGGCGGTCTCCATTCCATTCATTGAAGTACATCTTTCCAACGTGCATGCGCGTGAGCAGTTCCGGCGGCATTCGTATTTTTCCGACCTTGCCGTGGGCGTCATCAGCGGACTGGGCGCTCATGGTTACGAAGCGGCCCTGGACTACGCGCTGCATCACTAAAGGGCACCACTAAAAATGCAGATTTCATCCCAACTGCTGCGTTGCGGAAAAAATTTCTTGCTTACATATAACCCATATGTGGCGCTGCGAAATTTTTTCCGCGCCTTGCATTTGGGCGAACTCTGAATTTTTAGAGGCACCCTAAACTGGTTTTACTGTAAAGGCCTTAATCATGGATTTAAGAAAACTTAAGAAGCTGATTGATTTGGTCCAGGAATCTGGCATTGCCGAACTGGAAATCATCGATGGCGAGGAACAGGTGCGTATTGCACGCGTATTGCAAAACACCGCTGCGCCAGTGTACGCCCCGGCGCCGCCTCCTGCCATTGCCGTTCCTGCTGCTGCGGAAGCAGAGCCGGCCGCACCCGAAGGTCATGTTGTGCAGTCGCCGATGGTGGGTACTTTCTATCGCGCTGCATCGCCCGGATCCAAGGCGTTTGTTGAAGTGGGCAGCAGCGTAAATTCCGGCGATACGATATGCATTATCGAAGCCATGAAATTGCTCAACGAAATTGAAGCGGATCAGGGCGGCGTAATCAAGGCTATCCTGGTAGAGAATGGGCACCCCGTGGAATACGGCGAGCCGCTGTTTATTATTGGTTGATTTCTAGGACGCCGATTTGCGCAGATTTTCCGGATTAATCCTGAAAATCGGCATTTATCTGCGTCCTTAATGTTTTGCGGAAACTCATATGTTCGAAAAAATCTTAATCGCCAACCGTGGTGAAATTGCGCTGCGCATCCAGCGTGCGTGCCGCGAAATGGGTATCAAGACGGTCGCGGTGCATTCGGAAGCGGATGCCGATGCGAAGTACGTCAAACTTGCCGACGAGTCGGTATGTATCGGGCCGGCACAATCCAATTTGAGTTATCTGAATGTGCCCTCAATTATCAGCGCTGCCGAGGTGACGGATGCCGAGGCAATTCATCCCGGCTACGGTTTCCTGTCGGAAAATGCCGATTTTGCCGAGCGGGTAGAGAACAGCGGTTTCGTGTTCATCGGGCCGCGCCCCGAAACGATTCGCCTGATGGGCGACAAGGTCAGCGCCAAGAATGCCATGAAGGAAGCCAACGTGCCTTGTGTGCCCGGCTCTGATGGCGCCGTACCGGAAGATCCGGACGAGATCATGCGCGTTGCCAACGATATCGGCTATCCAATTATTATCAAGGCGGCGGGTGGTGGTGGCGGACGCGGCATGCGTGTGGTGCATACCGACGCGGCGCTGCTTAATTCCGTCAGCATGACCCAGACCGAGGCGCAATCGGCTTTCGGCAACCCCGTGGTCTACTTGGAAAAATATCTGGGCAACCCGCGCCATATCGAAATTCAGGTGCTGGCGGACGAGCACGGTAATGCCATTTATCTGGGCGAGCGCGATTGTTCCATGCAGCGCCGCCATCAAAAAATTCTGGAAGAAGCGCCGGCACCGGGACTTTCCACCAAGCTGCGCGACAAGGTCGGCGAGGCCTGTGCTGCTGCCTGCCGCAGGATCGGCTATCGCGGTGCGGGCACCTTCGAATTCCTGTATGAAAACGATAAGTTCTACTTCATCGAAATGAATACCCGTGTGCAGGTGGAACATCCGGTGACCGAGCTGATCACCGGCGTGGATATCGTGCAGGAACAGATACGCGTTGCTGCCGGCGAGGTGTTGCGCTACAAGCAGAAAGACATTCATTTCCGCGGCCATGCCATCGAGTGTCGTATCAATGCGGAAGATCCCTATACCTTCGTGCCATCGCCTGGTCGCATTACCTTGTACCACACCCCTGGCGGGCCAGGCATCCGTGTGGACTCGCATGTCTATCAGAACTATTACGTGCCGCCTTACTACGATTCCATGATCGGCAAGGTGATCGCGCACGGCGATACGCGCGAGCAGGCCATTGCACGGATGAAAACGGCGTTATCGGAGATGGTGGTGGAAGGCATCAAGACCAACATTCCGTTACATCAGGACTTGCTGCACGATGCAGCCTTTGTCCAGGGCGGCGCCAGTATTCACTATCTGGAACAGAAGCTCGCCAAGGACAAGGGTTGACCCGCGCCAATGGGTTGGCAATCCCTAAAAATCGAGGCGGACGAGCAGGCAGCGGAAGCATTAAGCGACGCACTGCTGGAACTGGGCGCATTGTCTGTCAGTCTGGAAGATGCGCATGCCGGTACATCTGATGAAGAAGCGATTTTCGGCGAACCAGGCGGGCCGCAACCCGGCCTGTGGCAAGCCAGTGTGGTTTCTGCCTTGTTTTCTCCCGGCGCTGATTTGCCTGAAATTGTGCGCCTGGCAGCCAGTGCAGCCAAGCTGACAGCAGCGCCAAAATTTCACATTGAAGAAGTTCCCGAACAGGACTGGGTGCGTCTGACGCAATCCCAGTTCGAACCGATACGCATATCGGATCGCTTGTGGATTGTGCCTAGCTGGCATAGCGCGCCGGAACCCGATGCCATCAATCTGGTGCTCGATCCCGGCCTGGCTTTCGGCACAGGCAGCCACCCTACCACGCGTCTGTGTCTGCAATGGCTGGAGCAAAATATTCAGGGCGGCGAAACCGTGTTCGACTACGGCTGCGGTTCCGGCATCCTGGCAATTGTGGCGCTGAAGCTGGGCGCTGCGCGTGCGGTGGGCGTCGACATCGACCAGCAGGCCGTGACATCGAGCGTGCAGAACGCCGAACAAAACCACGTTCCAGCCGAATTCTTTTTACCGGACGATGCACCGAAATTCCTGGCCGATGTTGTCGTGGCCAATATCCTTACCAATCCGCTCAAGATGCTGGCGCCGCTGCTGGCGGGCACGGCCCGTGCCGGCGGGCGCATCGTGCTGTCCGGTATCCTGGCCGAACAAGCGGAAGACGTGCGGCAACTATATAACGCCTGGTTCGATATGGAGCCTGCTGTGCTGGATGAGGGATGGGCGAGGCTGGTGGGTGTGAAAAGGGTTGCGACATGATTTCGATTCAGCGTCGAAAGGAGAACAAGGCAGCGAGGAGCCAAAGATGCTGCCAACGCAGTTATCGTTTTGATGGTGAGTCGAAATGAGCATGAAGACTACCTGCCCCCAGTGCCACACCTCTTTCCGTGTCACCACCGAGCAGCTCAATGCGCATCAAGGTGATGTGCGCTGCGGTATCTGTGCATTCTTGTTCAATGCTTTCGACAGTTTGGCTCCCGCCCGCGATAATGCCGCCGCGCAAGAGCCGATGCACGAACCTGAAGCGGCGCCAAGCGAGCCTGTGGCAGAAATAGAACCAGCCTGCACCGAAGAAGAAATCTCTCTCGAAATAGACGAAGCACTGGAGCCGGTTGCCGCACCAGAAGCAGTTCCAGCACCCCTGTTGGCTGAAGAGGCCACGATTGATTTTGGCGCAGCCATGGAAGAGGCACCAGTCTTGAGTCAGCCACCTCTCCTGTTGTCTGAAGCGGAACAGGAACCTGAGGAAGAGGAAATTTCTCTCGATTTCGATAAGGCATTGAAAGCCGTTCCTGCCCCCTTATTGGAAGAAGAGGCATCGATCGATTTTGGCGCTGCCATGGAGCGCATCGCAGAAGAGCGTTCAGAGCCCGTGCCGACAGAGATACGCGCCATTGAAGAAATTTACGCGGACTTTGCTAAAGCAGAAGCTGCACCGCATGCAGTCGCGGAACAGGAAACCCTTGCACCGACATCAGGGAAATCGCAGCTTGAAGAGCTATTCGATGAGGACATTGCCACGCCTCAACCGGAAGAAGAACTCTGGAAATTCGAGGCGCCGCCGAAGAAACGCTTTGCCTGGCTTTGGACTCTGGGATCGTTGCCGCTGCTGTTCCTGCTTGCCGGGCAAGCAGTCTATTTTTACCGGGTAGAGCTTGCCGCCCGCCTGCCGGATTCCCGGGCCTATCTGGAACAAGCCTGTGTGTTGTTGCACTGCAGTATTTCCTTGCCGCGTAATGCAGACCTGCTCAAGATCGAGTCTTCCGATCTGGAAGCCGACACGGAATTTCCCTCCAGGGTAACGCTGGTCTCGGTACTGAGTAATCGCGCTAGCTACCGTCAAACTTATCCTTTACTGGAACTGACGCTAACCAACCATGCCGATCAGGCAGTGGCAAGACGCGTGTTTTCCCCTAGTGAATACCTGGCTGCAGGCGGCGACCTTAAACGCGGCATGCCGGCGAATGGCGAGGTTTCGGTACGCTTGAATCTGGATCTGGGTGAGTTGAATGCAGTGGGTTATCGCCTCTACGTTTATTACGCCGCGCAGCGATAGTCATTCAAAACCGGCTAGGTGCCGAGCAGACTGCAGTGCAGAGTACCGGCTCGGGCTGGCCATCACCAAGCGCATCGTCGAACTGAGAACGAGGACAAAATGGATAGTCAACAAATCCTGAATGCCAAAGTGCTGCCCGGATGCTTTGGCTTATATTGAAGAAAACTGTAGCAAGCATTTCGATCCAGAACTGGTGGAGGCATTTCACGCATCATTGCCAGAAGTCATGGCTATCAAGGAACAACATGCTGAACCCACAAGCTAGACGCCTTGCGTGGGGGTATGCGCAGCAATTGCCGGGCAAGCTGGCACAGCAAATTATTGTTCAAAATTTATAACGTGTAGTAAGCCTTGACCTCATTTCCATTACCGACGTATTCAAGTTTGGTGCATAGACTACGCACCAGCCCGATGCCCCGGCCATGTGCCGATTCTATAGTGCCCAGTTCCTTGTTCATATGTTCGGGGTGGTTAAAACCCGCTCCGCTGTCCTGAATGTGAATTTCCAGCATCGGTGCGCCATATTTTTCAGTGTGCTCAAGGCCTAGGTGAATGCGGCCTTGGGTTAAGCTGGATAAGCGTGCCTGCTTCAAATCCATGTATTTCTCGAAGCCGTCAGGCAGATGTTTGATGTTCGACTCCAGCCCCAGCAAACCGTGGTCAAGTGCGTTGATAAACAGCTCGGAGATGATCAGGAAGAGTGGGTTGACATGCGCTTTGATGCTTTCAATCTGCTCCACGATATTCATGATGAGCGGCACGGCGTCGAGGTAACTAAGTTCCTTTGCACCAAAGGATAATTTGAGCTGCCACTGGTCGGCGGCTGGCGCTCCAACAGCATTGCTTGGAGAGTGGGTGCTCTCTGCGACCTCTGTGTTTTCATTCTGCCTGGGAATGGTGACCATGATGAGCGATACGTCGTCATGCGCGCTACGTCCCGCTAAGTGACCAGTTAGCGAGTTGAGCATGGTGGGAAAGCGCGCTGTCTGCGGTGTTCTCGATAGCGTGTCAGTCATGCGCTCACGCCCAAACTGTTCGCCTTGCGGATTTTGTGCCTCAAGCAAGCCATCCGAGCAAAAGTACAACTCGCCTGGCTCATCCCAGTGGAATACGTCGGTGCGCGAATCGAATTGATCACGCTTCAAAATGCCAATGGGCAAATGCATTGATTCCCAAGTGTAGAGAATTTCTCCGGCGGTATTTAAGAAGACTGGCGCGGGGTTGCCGCCATTCCAGATTTCGATGGTGTTTTCACGTGTGTCGATGGCGGCCAGAACCGTGGAAACAAAGCGGTCGACCGGCATCAGCACGTTGATCTTGTGGTTGAGTTCTTCCACGATGGTAGGCAGCGAGAAGCCTTTTTCTGTCATAGAGTAAAAAATCTGCGTGAGGGGCAGCACATTGAGTGCAGCAGACAAACCATGACCGGCGCCATCGGCCAGCATCACGTGCAATACCCCGCCTGGTGTACGCGCAGCGGCCACCAGGTCGCCACTGAAATCCTCTGCAGGAGAAATCCAGTAGTGGAACAAGGCATCTCGCAACCCTGGGGTGTTGACGATGTGGTCCATGATATAACTACCCACACGGGCTTCTTCTTTGGCGCGGTAGTAATAGCGTTCCAGCTCGTCAGCCTTGTCGGTGATCAGCTGCTGCAGCCCGGCAATTCGCTGCATGGCGCGAATCTTGGCGCGCAGTACCGCCAAGTTGATTGGCTTGGTCAGGTAGTCGTCCCCCGTCTCCAGCCCTTCGACGATACTGGCTTCCTGTCCCTGTGCACTGATAAAAATCACCGGTACCCAGCGGTTTTCGCACAATGCCTTGATGCGTTTTGCGGCCTCAAAACCATCCATCTCTGGCATCATGACATCCATCAAAACCAGGTCCGGCGCTTCGGTTTCGAATAGTTGCACCGCCTGTACGCCGTTGTAAGCCAGAATAGGCGTGTGGCCCATCCGGGCTAAATGCTTTGCCAGCAGTTCGACATTCTGCCGCGCGTCATCGGCGACCAGAACCTTGAGTTGGCTCTTCACAGGGTTAACAGTCCCAGGCTAAATGATAGTGAAAATCTTGCCGAAGTTGGCGACATCAAGTACCTGCTTGACCATGCCATGGCAGTGGTGAAGTTCCAGGCTGATATGCGCGGTAGCGGCGCGTTCTTTAAGCAGCAGGAGCATGCCCAGGGCGGCGCTGTCGAGATATTCCACACTGTTCAGGTTCACTTCGAGGTGCTTGACGTCACTGTTTTTCAACACTTCGTCGTAGCCGCTGCGGAAGTCACGGTGAGAATTGAAATCGAAGCGGCCGTTAAGAGTAAGGACGGCTTTGTCTTGCTGGATATTTGCGCTGACTTGCATGGTGGCTCCTTTTTGCGGGGTTGCTGTTTATTCTAAAACGGCTATTGGACGCAGATAAAACCCGATTACCGCTGATGGTTCAATTCGTTAAAGAGATGTTCCCTATGGTGAGTGCAGATATGCCAATAATCTCCGGTTCTATCTGCGCTTCTCTGCGTTCTTCTGCGTCCAACTGTTTTACCTTTGAGCACGCCCACCTTGGTAGGCGAGATAGCTCAAAATCTTCTGTGATATTTGATCCAGGGGGACAATTTCATGTGCTGCATTCAGGGCGATGGCGGCGGCCGGCATGCCGAACACCACGCAGCTTGCCTCGTCCTGCGCAAAATTGTACGCACCCGCATTGCGCATTTCCGACATGCCAGCAGCCCCATCCTTGCCCATTCCGGTCAAGATCACGCCAATGGCATTGTTGCCGGCAAAATTGGCGGCGGAACGGAACAACACATCGACCGAAGGACGGTGGCGATTGACGGGCGGCCCCTGATTCAGTTCGGTCAGGTAATGGGCGCCGCTGCGTTTCAACAGCAGGTGCGAATGGCCGGGGGCGATATAGGCATGGCCGGGTAAGATCCGCTCATTGTTTTCCGCCTCCTTCACCCGAATTTTGCACAGGCTGTCCAGACGCGCAGCGAACGATTTGGTGAAAGCCTCCGGCATGTGCTGGGTGACCAGAATGCCCGGTGCGTCTGAGGGCATCTTGATGAGCACCTCCTTGATGGCTTCCGTGCCGCCGGTCGAAGCGCCAATGATGATCAGCTTTTCCGTAGTGGAGATTTTATTGGCAAGGGGCGGCAAGACCGCATCTGCCGTATGGCTTGGCGCAATGTTGAGCGTGGTGGATTTCATTGCCCGCGGTCTGGATTTTGCAGCGGTGCGAATCTTGTCCGTGATATCGTCAGTGTAATCATGCATGCCGCGTACCACATCCAGTTTGGGTTTGGTGGTGTAGTCAATGGCGCCAAGTTCCAGTGCGCGCAAGGTGACGTCCGAATCTTTTTCGGTCAGGGTGGACACCATCACCACTGGCATGGGACGCAGGCGCATTAGCTTGCCAAGAAAATCCAGGCCGTCCATCTTGGGCATTTCCACATCCAGCGTCAACACGTCTGGATTAAGTTCCTTGATCATTTCTCGCGCCACGATGGGGTCGGGGGCGGCACCCACCACTTCCATGTCGGGCTGGCCGTTGATGATTTCCTTCAGCAGGCTACGGATCAAGGCCGAATCGTCGATGATCAGCACTTTAATTTTTTTCACGAAAACAACTCTACATCGCCTGACAACTTGGCGTGATCCAGGCGTGAACTGTATTCTTTCTCGCGTTCGATAATTGTATCGTTATGCGCGGTTTTCAAGCGTTTCACCAGCACCTTCCCGCTTTGCGGAAAAAAATAAACCTTGCGCGGGTAGATGTCGAGCAGATCCTGGGAGGCTATACGGATATTTTCCGTGTCCAGGTAATCCAGCACATAATTGGCGTTGCGTTCGCCAATATTGGCCACGGTAAAACCGCGCAAAACATTGCCGCCGCCAAACACTTTGGCCTCCAGATTGTTGCGTTTCGCACCCAATTTGAACAACTGGTTAATCATCACTTCCATGGCGTAGCTGCCGTAGCGAGCCGATGCGCTCAGCGGGCTGTTCTCATCCTCTCCGCCGTGCGGCAGCATGAAATGGTTCATGCCGCCAATCCCGGTGGTGCGGTCACGGATGCAAGCTGACACACACGAGCCGAGTACGGTCACCAACAGCATGTTGCGGCTCGTCACATAGTATTCGCCAGGCAGAATTTTCGCCGCCTCGATGTCGAAATGCGTATCGAAATAATGGTTCGGCGCAAGGATTTCTTCAAAGCCGGATTCAGCCATTATTTAGACACGCGCTTAGCTAATTCATAGACGGTTTTTCCGCGCAGTTTGAAAATATCTGTCGCGTGGAAAAGACTCTCGGAATGACCGACAAATAGCAGGCCATCCGGTCGCAGCAACGGCGCGAATTTTTGCAGGATATTGTACTGGGTCTGCTTGTCGAAATAGATCATGACATTGCGGCAGAAAATAGCATCGAACGACCCGCGAATTGAATAGGAGGCATCCAACAGGTTCAACTGCCGGAAAGTGATCATTTTGACCAATTCCGGCCTTACACGGGCCATGCCAGCTTGATCGCCGGTTCCCTTCAAGAAGAATTTTTTTACCTTTTCAGGCGGCATTTTTTCCAGCCGCTCCAGCGGGTAAACGCCGGCCTGCGCTTTAGCCAGGACATTCGTATCTAGGTCGGTGGCCAGGATGGTGACGGGCGGCGTATAGCTGCCAAACAGGTCCACCATGGTCATGGCCAATGAATAAGGTTCTTCGCCCGTGGACGAGGCGCTGCACCACAGCGAAATCGCATGGTCGCCTTTCATTTTGGCGATGTGATCGGACAACACCGGGAAATGGTGCATTTCCCGGAAAAACGAGGTCAGATTAGTGGTGAGCGCGTTGGTGAACGCCTCCCATTCGACCGGGTCGTTTTTCTCCAACAGGGTCAGGTATGCCTGAAAGCTTTGCAAGCCGGTTGCGCGCAGGCGGCGCGCCAGGCGGCTGTAGACCATGTCGCGCTTGCCGGGGTTGAGCGCGATGCCGGCGTGATCGTAGATCAGCTTGCGAACGCGTTCGAAGTCCTGGTCGGTGAAATGAAACTCGCGTCCTTCTTTGTTTTCAACTGCCATTTAGTCTGGACTCACCAGCAGAAATTCGTCATGTTATTTTCACACATCCCTACGTATAGTGCAGGTGTGAAATGATCGTCGAGGTTCTTGTAGGTCGGGTTAGTCCTAAAAGATTCCGACCCGCTACGATCCATAAAACCGGATCGTGCGGGATCGTATACGTAGCGTAACCCGACGATTGGCCCGCGATGCGTCGGGTTACGCCCTTCGGTCTAACCCGACCTACAAGGTTTATATTTTAGAACTCTGCCCACTCATCCCCTTCTGCGGCGGGTTTTTCAGGAAGCGCCTTTGGTCTGGCAGCTTGTTTTCTAGTTGGGGCGGGCAGTGCACGCTTGGCTGGTTTGCCTGCTGATTGCTGCACCGGCGAGCGTTTTGCTTGAGCCTGAGCGCCAGAAGAACTATCCAGTTTGAACACGCTCACCGACTGGGTCAGGTTCTGCGCTTCTTCTTCCAGGGATTCTGCCGCTGCGGCGGCTTCTTCCACTAGCGCGGCATTCTGCTGGGTGACTTCGTCCATCTGCGTGATAGCCTGGTTGACCTGCTCGATGCCGGCGCTCTGCTCGGTAGATGCGGCGGAAATTTCACTCATGATATCGGTTACGCGCTTCACTGCGTTGACGATTTCTTCCATGGTCTTGCCCGCTTCTGCCACCAGTTTGGTGCCGCCGTCCACTTTTTCCACGGAATCACCGATCAGCCCTTTGATTTCCTTGGCGGCTGCGGCGGAGCGCTGCGCCAGGTTGCGCACCTCGGCGGCCACTACCGCGAAGCCGCGGCCCTGCTCACCGGCACGCGCGGCTTCCACTGCGGCGTTGAGCGCCAGGATGTTGGTCTGGAAAGCGATGCCGTCGATGACGGAAATGATGTCCACAATCTTGCGCGAAGCATCGTTGATCGCGCTCATGGTATCCACCACTTCGCCGACCACATTTCCGCCTTTGATGGCGATTTCGGATGCACCCTTGGCTAGCTGATTGGCCTGCTTGGCGTTCTCGGCATTCTGCTTCACGGTGGAGGTCAATTCTTCCATGCTGGACGCGGTTTCTTCCAGGCTGGATGCCTGCTCCTCAGTGCGCTGCGACAGATCGCTGTTGCCGGTGGAAATCTCGCCAGCGCCGGTGGTGATAGTGTCCGCACTGGTGCGCACATTGCCGACCAGGTCAACCAGATTGTCATTCATGGCCTTGAGCGCTTGCAACAGCTTGCCGGTTTCGTCATTTGTTTTAGCTTCAATCTTGCTGGTCAGATCGCCGGAAGCTACCGCGTTGGCAATTTCCACCGCCTCATTCAACGGACGCACGATGGCGCGGATCAGAATGAAGCCGATCCATACGGCCAAGCCTAAACCGATAATTATGGCAGTAATCGAAATGTTACGTATGGAGGCGTAGCGGTTTTGTGCCTGCTCGTATTCCTGTTTGGCCACATCGAGCTGGAGTTTGGTGAGCGCTTGAACACCTTCTTCTACCGGCTTGTATAGGGGGCGGATCTTGTCCACGGTGATTTTGTTCGCTTCCTTGATATCATTGGCGCGCAAGGCGGCAACAGCAGGTTTCAAACCTTCCACCACCAATTGTTTGCGCTCCACTGCAAATTTATCCGCGATTGTCTTCTCCTCTGGGGTGAGGTAGGTCGCCATGTAGGCTTCCCATGTCTTGCCGATCTCTTCAATATTCTTGTCAACCTGCTCGGTCCGTTCCTTGATGACATCGGCAGTAGGCGTAATCAGAGCGATGGCAATGGCTAACCGGTTTCTCAGTAACTTCGCTTCGATGGCACTTACCTGTCCGAGGGCAATGGTACGATCTTCATAGACAGATCTCAGGCCTTCATTAGCCTTGCTCATCCCGAACAGGCCCAGTATGCCAATTCCCAGCAGGAGCAGTGACAGAAAGCTGATGATGAAGATCAAACGTGACTTGATAGTTAAATTTTTAAACATGTAGTTTCTCCCGAGTAGTTCAGACAATTCTTGTTAACAGGTAATTACATCGGTTAAGCGGCCACTTGCTCGACCAGTTCCATGTCCTGGCTGGTCATCAGCCGTTCGATGTCGATGATGATAAGCATGCGTTCCTCCACTGTGGCCAGGCCGAGGATGTACTGGGTATCCAGCGTGCCGCCGAATTCCGGCGCGGGCTTGATCTGTTCGCTGGGCAGCGCGATCACGTCGGATACGCCGTCCACCACCATGCCCACCACCCGGTTGGCGATGTTGAGGATAATGACCACGGTGAACTGGTCGTAAGCGACATTGCCCAGCTTGAATTTAATGCGCATGTCAATAATCGGCACGATGGTGCCGCGCAGGTTGATTACGCCCTTGATGAATTCCGGGGTGTTGGCAATTTTGGTGACAGCGTCATAGCCCCTGATCTCCTGCACCTTGAGGATGTCGATGCCGTACTCTTCCTCCCCCAGCGTGAAGGTGAGGTACTCGTTGCCAGCGCTGATACTGCTGCCGATGGCGTTATCCGAACTGGTTTGCGTCATAACTCCCTCCTATTAAAAATTTCAAAATTTGCACGCTAGCTTTGGCTAATGCGCACCAACGCTGGCACATCCAGAATCAGGGCGACTTTGCCGTCGCCCATGATGGTGGCGCCGGACACGCCGTCTACCCTGCGGTAATTGGATTCCAGGCTCTTGATCACCACCTGGTGCTGGCCGACCAGTTCATCGACGAACAAGGCGGCTTTTTTGCCGTCGGATTCGATGATGACCAGAATGCCTTGTTCGGGTTCGGTCATCTTCGGCTGGATGTGGAACACTTCATGCAGCGCGATCAAGGGCAGGTATTCGCCACGCACATGTACCACGCGCCCTTCACCGGAAACGGTTTTGATATCTTCCTTGGGCGGTTGCAGCGATTCGATGATGATGGCTAGCGGGAAGATGAAAATTTCGTCGCCGACAGCCACCGACATGCCATCGAGAATGGCCAGCGTGAGTGGCAGACGGATGGTGATTTTGGTGCCGTAACCTTGGTTGGAATCGATCTCGACGCGCCCGCCCATGCCTTCGATATTGCGCTTGACCACGTCCATGCCGACGCCGCGGCCGGATACGTCGGTGACGACGGCAGCGGTAGAAAAACCGGGCGCAAAAATCAGTTGCCATACTTCGAAGTCGGAGGGATTTTCACTGATATTGATTTGGCGCTCTGCGGCTTTGGCCAGGATTTTCTCGCGGCTGAGTCCACCGCCGTCATCCAGCACTTCGATAATGATGTTGCCGCCTTGATGCGAGGCACGCAGTGTGATGGTGCCTTTCGGATCCTTGCCGGCGGCAATCCGTGTCTCGGGCAGTTCGATGCCGTGATCCAGGCTGTTGCGCACCAGGTGGGTGAGTGGGTCGGAAATTTTTTCGATCAACCCCTTGTCCAGTTCGGTGGCTTCACCCACGGTTTTCAGTTCCACCTGTTTATTTAGCTTGCCAGCCAGATCCCGTACCACGCGCGGGAAGCGGCTGAATACGAAACCGATCGGCATCATGCGGATGGACATCACCGACTCTTGCATGTCGCGCGTATTGCGTTCCAGTTGCGCCATGCCATTGAGCAGTTTTTCGTAGATGACCGGGTCTACCTGCGATGCGGTCTGCGCCAACATCGCCTGTGTAATCACCAGTTCGCCCACCAGGTTGATGAGTTGATCGACTTTCTCGACGCTGACGCGGATGGATGAAGTGTCGGATTGCGTCGAGACGGTGACCTTGTCCGCTTCGCGCCGCCCGGCTTTGGCAGCGGGAGTATCGGGGTTGTCGATGGAACGGCGGCCCAGGGCCGGTGTCACGGTGGCTGGTGGCGTGTCCGTGTCAGTGAAGAAACCATAGCCTTGCGCTTCTTCGACTTGTGTTTTTAGTTCGGCGGGTTCGACAAAGAAGCCGTAGCCTTCGTCTTGCGCCGTGGTGGCAGGTTCGACATCGGTGAAGAAGCCATAGCCGGGGTCTGCATCGGATTCAGTGGCGGTGGTGGTTTCTTCGCCAGTTGTGTCGATTTCGATTCTGACTTTCTTGGGATTACCTATGAAATCGAACAGTTCAAGAATCTGTTCCTTGCTGGCGTTGCTGCTGAAATTTAACTGCGTGACGTTCTTTTTCCCCTTGGCCGCCGGCAAGGCTTGCACTGTGCCGAGTTCCCCAAGGCTGGCAACAAAGTTGTCGATCCCTTTTTCGGGTGAGGAAAGCGCTGTTTGCGGGAAAACGATCAAATAGCTCTGCGTGGCTGATGCTGCTTTACCCGCAGCAGGCGATGCGTTGGCCGTGCCTGCTTCCTGGCTTGCCAGGCGTTTCAGGCGGTTGCATATGTCGTTGACGGAAGCTTCATCGACTTCCCCGCCGTTTTGGTGTGCATCCAACTGCGCTTTAAGGATATCCCCTGCTGCCAGAAAGGCATCGACCATATCCTCGCGCAGATTCAGTTCGTTCTTGCGCAGCTTATCAAGCAGCGATTCCAATTCATGCGTGACTTCGGTCATGTCGGTAAAACCGAAGGTGCCGCTGCCCCCCTTGATCGAGTGCGCGGCACGGAATATGGCATTCAGATCATCCAGGTCGGGCGAACTGACATCCAGTTTGAGCAGCAGATTTTCCATGGTGCCCAGGTGTTCTCCAGTTTCCTCGAAGAACACCTGGTAGAACTGGCTCATGTCAATTGTCATGCGGGATTTCCCTTTCACCGGACATGAGGTTAGCCAATAACTTTCTTGACGACTTCCAGCAGTTTTGCCGGGTCAAATGGTTTGACCAGCCATCCTGTGGCACCCGCTGCTTTGCCTTGCGTTTTCATGGTGTCACTGGATTCAGTAGTGAGCATCAGGATAGGGGTAGCCTTATATTGGGGCAGGCCACGCAGCGTTTTAATCAACGTCAACCCATCCATTTTCGGCATGTTCTGGTCAGTCAGCACCAGATCGACGGTTTTGCCTTTGGCTTTGGTCAGCCCGTCCTGGCCATCCACTGCTTCGACCACTTCGTAGCCGGCAGTTTTTAGTGTGAACGCCACCATCTGCCGGATGGATGCGGAATCGTCTACCGTAAGAACACTTTTAGCCATAACGTTTACCTCGTTGTATTTGACACGTCGTACTTGATTGTTAAAACAGTTCGATATCGCCGCTTGCCATGCTTTCCTGCTTCACAGGATGTAGGTCGGCTTCTCTCAGCAGAGCGGTGGCTTCGGGAATGGAACGCTGTAGTTTTTTGATGTTGGCAAGATATTCTTTTTCAGAGCGAATGCCGTGCCTGCTATCACCACAAAGTGTGGCTACGTTTTCCATGATGCTGTCCAATGTCTCGATTCTGGATCTGGCATGGGCGAGCAACTGGCTGGTCAAATCCTGGAATTGTAATGAAGTAACCGCAGAGCTGACGCCGTTGCCGATGTCCTCCGAAATTGTGCGCAGCTCATCCGCCGATTTGGACGTTTTTATATTCATATTTTGAATTTCGCCCATCATCTCGTTCACATGATGCTTGGATCGCAGGGCAGCGCTCATGTCGGTGGAAGCCATTGCATTAATGGTTTCTTCAGCGGTGCTGACCAAACCATGCACGCTGTTCATATGCGACCGAATTTGTTGGCTGAAATGGCTGGTGCGTTCAGACAGTGTGCGCACTTCATCGGCTACTACGGCAAAGCCTCTGCCGGCTTCGCCGGCGCGTGCCGCTTCGATGGCGGCGTTGAGCGCAAGAAGATTGGTCTGCTTGGATATCGATTCTATTTCTCCCAGGATGACGACAATCTCACTGACCTGGGTGGTAATGCTGTCCATTGTCTCCACCAGACCCATAGCATGCTTGCTGGCGTTGACTGTGCTGGTGACAAAGGTGTCAAGCGTATTGGAGGTTTCCACTACAAAAGAGGTAAAACTTGTTTTCCCTGTTTCTGCCGCATGGGGATCATCGGCAAAACCCGTCATCAGGGATATTGCGAGTTCCTGTTGTGACTGGATTTGTTCGGCCATCTGAGTAAAATTCGCCACCAGTGTACCGATGACTTCCGCGAGTAAATCCTGCACGCGTCGCAGTTCAGTTTTGGCGTGATTGAATTGATTTTGCTGTTCGCTGGCCAGTGTTCCCAGTAACTGCTGGGACTCCGATATCAAGGTCTGGGCGGCTGAATCGAGGCGTTCTTCTTCACCGGATTCATTCGCCCCCTTGCAATTGATGGCACTCCTTAGAATGACCAGCCACCCCACTAGCAGGGCTGTAATGACGATTATCTGATGAATCCAGCCCGGCATTTTGCCGAACCATGCGCTGGCAGCGAATACGATTATGCTGAGTACGCCGCCTTTGAGTAACGCCTTAGTAAAGCAGGCAGAATTTGCAGCCAACTAATTCCCCTTTGAGAGTAATGATAAAGGCATAATTATTTAAACGAATTACATCAAGACGGCACAAGATTCTGAGCCCGGAAAACCGGTTTTGGGTAAAATCCCTTGGTATAATGGGATTTGGAGACAGAACTTTACTGCTAATTTCAACTTCTTGCAAGCAGTGTGGTTGCAGGAAAAATTGCTACTCAATCTGATTTCTTGGGTAGGGGCATAAAAAAAGCCCAATGACCAAAGAGGGATGGTCATTGGGCCTACGAGACGCTAGGGGGGTTAACTAGCGGCCTGTTTACGCTCTTCCCATTTTTCCACTTCCTCGTTCCAACCGTCGGTACGCACGTACGGATTGTTACGGGGTTCGCTGATCATGTTGGGATCGATCTCGAGGTCGAGACCTTCCAGGAAATTGACCAGACCGATACGCTCGATCATCTCACCGGTACGCTCATGCTCCAGCGCATTCTCAGCAAAGAAATCG
>JBBRTU010000012.1:0-69441 GCA_038244115.1 Burkholderiales bacterium | reverse complement strand
GGTAGCGCGCGCCTCTCGGGGCGCGCGAGGATTGAAACACCTCAACAGGTTTACAGGGATACACTCACGCGAGGATTGAAACTTTCTGATGTGGTGACAGTTCCATCGGGATTGGTGTAGCGCGCGCCTCTCGGGGCGCGCGAGGATTGAAACCGGCATGGTGCAATAGAGCGACACGTCCCACAGCGTAGCGCGCGCCTCTCGGGGCGCGCGAGGATTGAAACTCAAGTGTATCTTTTAGGACTGCATTCCACGGACTTGTAGCACCCGCCCCACGGGACGGACAAGGATTGAACATATTTGGTATATTACGATGCCGTTGGGGCAAGGAGTCCATCTATCCGTCCAACGCACAATTCGACCATATTGATGCGAGAAGGATGATGCCAGTGAACATAAAATCCCACATGGGGCGAATGGATACAGGGCTGACCCTCCAGCGCAAGCCACCATGACGGATGATTTTCGCAAGAAACTGCTGAGCGCAAATTAAGTTATGATTGCAAGCATGCCCAACCGATTTAAGTTGAAACACGTTGCCCCCTGAAACTCCCACCGCTCCCCCGCATCATCATCGCATCCACCATCGGCGCTTTGCCTTCCTGCTGGCGGCGCTGTCTACGCTGGGGCCGTTTTCGGTGGATACCTATCTGCCGTCCTTTCCGGCGATTGCCGCGCATCTGGCGGCGACACCTTTGCAGGTGCAGCAGACGCTGAGCGTGTATCTGTTCTGCTTTGCGCTGATGATGTTGTGGCATGGCGCGCTGTCGGATGCGCTTGGGCGACGGCCGGTGATTCTGGCTGGGCTGGGGGTGTTTGCGCTGGCATCAATTGGCTGTGCGCTAGCGGGTTCGATCCAAATGCTGTTGCTGTTTCGCGCCTTGCAGGGCTTGTCCGCCGGGGCTGGCATCGTAGTGGGGCGTGCGATGATTCGCGATGTGTTCTCCGGTCATGAAGCGCAGCAATTGATGTCGCGCGTGACGATGATTTTTGCCGTGGCGCCAGCGGTGGCGCCGGTGATTGGCGGCTGGTTGGAAACTGGGTTTGGCTGGCGTTCAGTGTTTTATTTTTTGACACTGTTCACCGTGCTGTTGTTACTGATCAGCTGGCGTTTCTTGCCGGAGACGCTGCCGCTTACAGGCCGACAGTCAATGCATCCGCGCCCGTTGGCACAGAGTTATTGGAAGGTGCTGCGGCATACTGATTTTCTGCTCCTCAGTACGGTGGTCGCATGCAATTTTTCCGGCATGTTTTTATATGTGGCCGGCGCACCAAGTTTTCTCATCGGTACCTTGCATCTGGCAGAGAATCAGTTTGGCTGGCTGTTTATTCCGCTGGTGGCGGGCATGATGTCTGGCGCTTATCTGTCGGGGCGAATGGCGCGGCGGCTTAACCCGGAGCGCACCATCAATCTCGCGTTTGGACTGATGTTTGTTGCGGCACTGGTCAACGCGGTCTACAACCTGCTTGCCCCGCCTGTCTTGCCCTGGGTGGTGCTGCCGCAATTGTGTTATGCAATGGGAATGGTTCTGGCCGCTTCCAGCGTGACCCTACTAGTCCTTGACCTGTTTCCGCAAAACCGCGGCATGGCCGCGTCACTGCAGGCGTTTGTGCAGACGCTGTTGAACGCCATTGTGGCAGGGCTGGTGTCGCCATTTCTGGCGCATTCTGCCACATGGCTGGCGCTGGGTATGGCGGGTTTCTTTCTGGCGGGCTGGTTAGCTTGGCGGTGCTATCTGGCCTGCAAGCGGGCAGATACTGAACCGGGTAAAATGTAAGCAATGAAAATACTCGCCCTCGATACTTCCACCGAACATTGCACTGTTGCCCTGCGCTTGGGCGACGTCGTGCTGCTGCGCGAAACCAGGGCTGGTCAACGTCATTCCGAACTGGTGTTGCCGATGGTGCAATCCATTCTGGCAGAGGCGGGATTGCGCTTGCAGAACCTTGATGGCATTGCCTTTGGCGCAGGGCCGGGTTCCTTTACCGGCCTGCGTATCGCCTGTGGTGTGGCGCAGGGCTTGGCCTTTGGCGCCGAGTTGCCGGTGGCTGCGATCTCCACGCTGGAAGCCTTGGCGCAGGCCAGCGGTGGCGAGCGGGTGATCGCTTGTCTGGATGCACGCATGAGCGAGGTCTATCACGCGCTCTATGAAAAATCCGCTGCAGGCTGGCATCTGCTCAGTGCGCCGGGTTTGTATACGCCTGCCGAGGTGCCGGGAGTGGATGGAGAAAACTGGACAGGTTGCGGCAGCGGCTTTGCGGTCTATAGTGAAGTTCTGCGGTCTCGTTATGGCGCTCAGTTAAGCAAGGTGGATGGCGATGTATATCCGCACGCACGGGAGATAGCAGAGCTGGCACAGACGGTGTTTCAGAATGATGCCGGGGTCGCTCCTTGGGAGGCGGCTCCGCTGTATATTCGCGACAAGGTAGCGCTCAAGGTGAGTGAACGATGAGCGTGGTGCTGAATGAATTTTCCCGCTTCAGGCCGATGACTTTTCAAGATCTCGAATCCGTAGCGGCAATCGAGCAGGATATCTACCAATTTCCCTGGAGCCTGGGAAATTTTCGCGACTCGCTGAGTGCCGGCTACAGTTGCTGGGTGAACGAATTTGACGCTATGGCTGTCGGCTACGCGGTGATGACGCTGGCTGCCGGAGAAGCGCAACTGCTCAATCTCGCCGTGGCCAAACCCTATCAGCGGCGCGGCTTGGGGCGTGGCTTATTGCAGTACATGATCAAGGTGGCGCGCGACTATCATGCAAATATCATGTTGCTGGAGGTGCGTCCTTCCAACCAGGCGGGTCGCAGGTTGTATCTGGATACCGGCTTCATCGAAACCGCCGTGCGCAAAAAATATTATCCCGCTCATGATGGGCGTGAGGATGCTGTGATGATGGAGCTTGCGCTATGAGCGACATGCGCGCTGATTACCTGAAAGAGTTGGGAATCGGTCCGTTGTGGCGCAGGCGCTCCTCTGTGTCCGAGACAGTAACTGAAATTGAATCCAGTGTTGCATTAGTGGGTGATCGCGGCGCCGCAATTTCACGCATGGATTGGGCAGAATTGAAGGCGACAGTGGCTGGCTGTGCCGCATGTGAGTTGGGTAAGCAGCGCACCCAGGCAGTATTCGGCGTAGGCGACCAGAATGCCGAGTGGCTGTTTGTCGGCGAGGGCCCTGGTGCCGACGAGGACGCCAAGGGCGAGCCTTTCGTTGGGCAAGCCGGGAAGTTGCTCGACAACATGCTGGTGTCTATTAGATTGAAACGCGGCAAGAATGTGTATATCGCCAACGTGGTGAAGTGCCGTCCGCCGGGTAATCGTAATCCGGAGCCGACCGAAGCGGCGGCGTGCGAACCTTATCTCGCGCGCCAGATTGAGTTGATCCAGCCCAAGCTGATTATCGCCTTGGGCAAGGTGGCGGCACATCAGTTGTTGGCCACGCAAGCCGCTGTTGGCAGCTTGCGCGGAAAGTTGCATAGCTATCGCGACATTCCGCTGATTGTTACTTATCACCCCGCTTACTTGTTGCGTACTCTTTCGGACAAGGCTAAAGCATGGGAAGACCTGTGCCTTGCAGTTAGTACCATGAAGGAATTGAAAGCGTCCACGCATGCCCCAACTTAGCGGGTAGCAAGGTTGCATTAACGGAGGATTAAATCATGTTTAACAAATTTTTTTACCTGGTGTTGTTGGTGGCAACTTTATCCCTGAGCGGCTGCGGTTATAATACTTTCCAATCCACAGATGAGCAGATCAAGGCGAGCTGGGCCGAGGTGTTGAATCAATATCAGCGTCGTGCCGATCTGGTGCCGAATCTGGTCAACGTGGTCAAAGGTTATGCATCCCACGAAAAAGAGGTGCTGACGCAAGTAACCGAGGCGCGGGCCAAGGTGGGATCGATCCAGGCCACGCCGGATCTGATCAACGACGAGCAGGCCTTTGCCAAATTTCAGGCGGCGCAAGCGCAGATGAGCGGTGCTTTGTCGCGTTTGCTGCTGGTGGCGGAAAATTATCCGCAACTCAAGGCAGATGGTTTGTTCCGCGATCTTCAAGCGCAGTTGGAAGGAACCGAGAATCGCATTACGGTGGCGCGTAATCGCTACATCCAGGCAGTGCAGGGGTACAACGTGACGGTACGCTCTTTCCCATCCAACCTCACTGCAATGGTGTTCGGCTTCAAGGTGAAACCCAGTTTTACCGTGGAGAACGAAAAGGAAATTTCCAAGGCGCCCAAGGTGGATTTTGGCGCGCCGGCAGCGAAGTGACATCCGGCTGATCGGTATGTCACTGCGCACGCTGTTTGCCTGCTTGCTGCTAGGTATTTTTCTGGCAGCAGGCCTGGCACGCGCCGAAGTGGCTGTGCCGCCACTCAAAACGCGCGTCACCGATTTAACAGCTACCTTAAACGCCGCGCAGCAAGCCACACTCGAACGTGAGCTGGCTGATTTTGAAACGCGCAAAGGCAGCCAGATTGCGGTGTTGATGGTGCCGACCACGCAACCGGAAACCATCGAGCAATATGCCATCCGTGTAGCCGAGGCATGGAAGCTGGGCCGCAAAGGTATCGACGATGGCGCATTGCTGCTAGTCGCCAAGGATGACCGCACCTTGCGCGTAGAGGTGGGTTATGGTCTGGAGGGCGTTATTCCAGATGCCGTAGCCAAGCGCATCATCAGCGAAATTATCCTGCCCTATTTCAAGCAAGGCGACTTCTACGGCGGTATTCAGGCCGGGGTGACGCGTATGGTTCGGTTGGTAGAAGGCGAACCGCTGCCACCACCGCACAAGAAAGATGTGTCGTGGGCGGGATTTGAAGATTATCTCCCGATCGCATTTGTTGCCGTGTTTCTAGTCGGCGGCGTGTTGCGCATGATGTTTGGGCGTTTTATCGGCGCTACAGTCGGCGGTGGCGTGGCCGCGCTTGTCGCCTGGATGATCATGGGCTCTCTGGCGACTGCTGTGATCGTTGCTTTGGTCGTGTTCGTGGCTACGCTTGGTGGCAGAGGCCCCGGTGGTTTCGGGGGGTGGTCGAGCGGTGGTGGCGGACTCGGGGGTGGTGGCTTCAGCGGTGGTGGTGGCGGTTTTGGCGGCGGCGGCGCGTCCGGGAGATGGTGATGAATTGGCGGCGGCTATTGCGGCATTTGTTTACCCCTTCCTGGCGAGTGCGGCAGGTCTTTCCGGCGCACGTGCTGCACGCTATTGAAGATGCTGTCAGCCAGAGCGAGAATAATCATGAGGGGCAAATCCGCGTTGCCGTTGAAGCAGCATTGGATCTGCCGGCGCTGCTCCGCGGACAGACTGCGGGTCAGCGCGCCGTCGAAGTGTTTTCACAATTACGTGTGTGGGACACGGAGCGCAACAATGGTGTGCTGATTTATCTGCTGCTTGCTGACCACGATGTAGAAATAATTGCTGATCGTGGTATTCATGCAAAAGCTGGGCAATTGGCTTGGCGGGAGATTTGCGGCCGGATGGAGCAAGCGTTCAGACAGGGTAAATTCCTGGAAGGAACAACATCAGGAATCCAGTCGGTGGGAATGCATCTGGCTGCACACTACCCGCAGCAGGCCGAAAAGAAAAACGAATTGCCTAATTCAGCAGTCATACTTTAGGCAAAAGGGAAATTGCCATATTTTTTGCCGCCTGCTTAACAATGGGCTGCAATTGTGCTAGCTTCACAATTCCATAACGACAAGCGCCAGTTTATGTGCGCGAAAACTGTCCAAGATGCTTGATTTCCTGCCCGTCCTGATCACTCTTTGTGGCGCGTTCCTGTTGGCTATCTCTTTGCGTCCGGCCTGGCGCCTGATTCATTACCACCCTGCATCGACGGTGCGCTGGTGGGCGCTGCTCTTCCTCATTATCGGGTTTGTCCTGGGTTATCTTTATTACTGCTTACTGGTCTATGGCTGGCCTTTGTCGCTGTATTCAATGCTGGTATCTCTAGTGTTTCTGGGTGGTGGTGCGTTTGTTTTTATTGTTACAAGTCTTAGCGAAAAGACGCTGCAGAAATTTCAATCTGTCCGGCTGGCACATGGATTGGCGCTTTCGACACAGGAACGTTTATCCACCATCCTGAACAATACCGCAGAGGGCATCATTACCTTTGACGAAAAAGGTTTGATTGAAAATGCCAATGTGGCGGTGGAGCGGTTGTTCGGTTACACAGAGGAAGAAGCGCGTGGGCGCGATATTTTGCTCTTCGTGCTACCCACGGACTCGCGCGATAGGCGTGAGGGTTACCTTGATCATTTCATGCGTAGTGAAATCCAGAAATTGCTGGGACATGAAGGAGAGTTGCTCGGACGTCACAAGGACGGTACGACTTTTCCGCTGGCAATCAAGGTACGCTCCATGAAACTCGACGGGCGGCAAGTGTATACAGCACTCTTGTCGGACATTACCGAGCGCAAGGAACTGGTCAGTCACTTGCAGTACATGGCCGAGCGGGACGGGCTGACCGGCCTGTTTAACCGCAGTTATTTCCAGGCTGAACTGGATCGCCTGGTGGAACGCGTATGCCGTAGCCAGCAACAGTGTTGTGCGCTGTTGTATATGGATCTGGATAATTTCAAATATGTGAACGATACGCTAGGTCACGCTGCTGGCGATTACATGCTGATTGAAGTGGCTGGCCTGCTGGGTAAACGTGCCAGAAAAAGCGATTTGATCGCACGTATCGGCGGTGACGAATTCTCTGTGATGTTGTACAACGCTACAGCGCAACTCGCTGTGTCGGTGGCGGAATCTTTCCGCGAGCAAATTGCCGGCCACAGTTTTCTGTTCAAAGGGCAGCGGGTGGATATCGGATGTTCAATTGGCGTAGCCATGCTGACTTGCAATACACGCACTGCCTCTGAGGCACTGTCGCATGCTGACCTGGCGTGCCATTTGTCCAAGCGGGACGGCAAGAATCGGGTGCACCTGTTCAACCCGGATGAAGATCAATCGAGCGTGACGACAATGTCGCTGGATATTGGATGGTCAGGCCGAATCAAAGATGCCATTGCCAGCGGAAATTTTGTATTGGCCTGCCAGCCCATCGTCAACACGCGTACACGTGAGGTGGAGTCCTACGAAGTATTGATCAGAATGCTGGACGAGAATAACGAAATGATCATGCCCGGTGGATTCCTGCCCTCAGCCGAGCGCTTTGGACTGGCAGTGGATATTGACAGGTGGGTGATTAAGAATGCCATTGAAACATTGGCTATCCAACGCAGCGAGAAACCCGGCCTGCGCTACGCCATCAATCTGTCCGGGCAAACGCTCTCCCAAACATCTGTGTGCGATCTAATTTTCGATACGCTGCATGCTACCGGTCTTGATCCCGCCGCGTTGACGTTCGAAGTGACCGAGACCGTTGCCATTGCCGATATGTCTCAGGCGGAATCTTTTCTGTCCAGGTTGCGGCAATTAGGTTGCCGCACTGCATTGGATGATTTCGGTTCAGGTTTTTCGTCGTTCGCTTATCTGAAGGATTTGCCGGTGGATGAAGTGAAACTGGATGGCCGTTTCGTGCGCAATATTGCCAATAGCCATGTAGATCAGGCGATGGTGCGCGCCATGAATGACATTGCGCATGCGTTGGGCAAGCTTACCGTAGCGGAGTTTGTCGAAACGGAAGAAGCGTTGGATGTGCTGGCGCGTTTAGGCGTGGACTACGTTCAGGGCTACCACCTGGGCCGGCCGGATTATGTGCTGCCATGCAAGGCAATCGCGGAACACGCCGGTGCTATAGGGATGTGCCGGATTTAGTGATGAGGCGCTAAACAGGCTGGTTGCGGTGGCGGAAGTAAATTGCTGCCATAGAGAAGCTGATAAAGCCGCCAAACAGCAGAATGATGATGTTTATAGACAATTCTGCCTTCACCATCAGGGTGTAGGCTCCCAGCATAACCAGAATCCCGATATTCTCGTTGAAATTTTGTACGGCGATGGAGTGACCGGCACCCATCAGCAAGTGGCCGCGGTGCTGTAGCAGCGCATTCAGCGGTACCACAAAAAAGCCGCTGAGTATGCCGATGCCAAGCAGCATAAAGACGGCCATCAGGCTGTCCGTAACAAACATCATGCCGATCACCATTAATCCCATGGCGATTCCCGCTGGCAGTGCCTTGATTGAATTCTCCAGGGTAATGTAACGCCCTGCCAACACTGCGCCGCCCGCAACACCGAAGGCGACGACAGCAGTCAGCCCGGTAGCCAGCTGGAAATCGAATTTGAGAACCAGTATGCCCCAAGTGATGACGACAAATTTTAGCGTTGCGCCTGCACCCCAGAACAGAGTGGTGACAGCCAGCGAAACCTGTCCTTGCGGGTCGCGCCATAACAGAACGAAGGCATGCCAGAAATCATGCAATACATAAAGCGGATTTTTCTTGGGTAGGCGATGGTCAATCGGAACCAGTGGGATGTAAAGATTAACCATTGAAGCAGAAAGATACAGCAGCGTAATAACTGCAATGGCGAAAAAGGGAGGGCTAATCATGCGGTTCATGCCAATGTTTTCCAGGAAAGCTGCGGCAATAGGGGGACTCACTAGCATACCGCCAAGTACGGCGCCGAGGATGATGGCACCCACGGTAGTGCCCTCCATCCAGCTATTGGCCACGACTAGTCTGTGCGGTGGCAGGTACTCAGTAAGAATGCCGTATTTTGCAGGTGAGTAGGCAGCCGCGCCGATGCCAACAATGCCGTAGGCATAGAGCGGCGGCACGCCCAGTAGCATCGCAATGCAACCGACGAGCTTGATGGCATTGCTGATGAACATGACGCGACCTTTGGGTATGGCATCTGCGAAGGAACCCACGAAAGGTGCCAGGGCTATGTATGAGATGACAAAGAATTCTTGCAGCAGCGGGGTATGCCACTCGGGGGCAGCAAGCTCTTTTAACAGGGCGATGGCAGCGAAAAGAAGAGCGTTGTCGGCCAGTGCGGAAAGAAACTGCGCGGTGAGGATGGTAAAAAAACCGAGATTCATCGGGTGATTTTATGGTTCTGCATTTGTGCTGTAGTTAGCCACAGTGGACAGCGCACTTTATAGCACGAAATACTCAAATTAGCGATGTGCCCGAAGTGGGTTTGAGGTAAGCTGGGTATTGTCGACAGTGGTGTATTTGTGATTCAATACACGGCTTCCTCCAGTGTAGCAAGTCCGAGGTGTACCCATGGCAGACCGCCGTCTTCAAGTGTTTCATACCGTTGGCAAGCAGCTTAGCTTTACCAAGGCTGCCGAACTGTTGTTTATGACTCAGCCAGCTGTGACTTTCCAGGTCAAGCAGCTTGAAGAACATTTCAATACACGCCTGTTCGAACGCAGTCACGGCAAGATCACCTTGACTGCCGCTGGCGATCTGGCGCTTGAGTACGCCGAGCGCATTCTGAATCTGAGTCAGGAGATGGATATGCGGGTAGGAGAGATGACTGGCCAGGTCAGCGGACCATTGTTGATCGGCGCCAGTACGACTATCGCCGAATACCTGCTGCCGCGCATGTTGGGTGAATTTAAGTCGCTGTACCCAGAGGTGCAGGCGCGTTTGACCGTGGCCAACTCGGAAACCGTTGAGAATAAAGTGTCCGATCATGTGCTGGATATCGGTCTCATCGAGGCGCCCTCGCATCATCCAGCGCTGACCACGAAAATCTGTTGTGACGACGAGTTGGTAGTAATCTGCTCACCCAAACATGAGTTTGCAAAGCTGGAGCATGTCGTGCCGCACCAGTTGACCGAGCAACCTTATGTCAGCCGCGAGCCAGGTTCCGGCACACGCGAGGTAGTGGACGATTATTTCCGGAAAAATGGTCTGTTGCCCGAGGACATTAATGTTGTGATGGAAATGGGTAGCCTTGAGGCCATCAAGGGCGCCGTGGAGGCTGGGTTGGGTGTGGCGGTAATTTCCAGTTCTACCGTGGCCAAAGAATTAAAGCTGGGCGATTTGGTTGCCGTGCCCCTTAAGCCGCGCTTGTTCCGTCAGTTGTCGCTGGTTTACGCGCAGGAAAAATTCCGTTCGCGTTTACTGCAGGCATTTTTGGATTTTGTCGAAACGACATCTCTCAAGACACCAGATCAACGGAAGGTGTCGAAGGCAAAATGAACGCACATGAGAAGCAATTATTGCGTGCATTTCGAGAACTGCCTGACGAGCAGAAAAAATCCTTAATGGATTATGCGGAATTCCTGGTCAGCCGTGCCCCGCAGGCAACAGCCGAGCAGGCGGTGAACAGTACCGAGCTGCTGCCGATCGAACGTCCAGCACAGGAAAGCGTCATCAAGGCCGTGCGCCGGTTGATGGCCACCTACCCCATGCTTGACCGTAGCAAATTGTTAAACGATACGTCCGGCTTCATTACGCAACACATAATTCATGGCAAGCCAGCCGTTGAAGTAATCGACGAGATGGAAGTATTTTTTGCCCGGCATTATGAGACTTATAAGGCCGAGCAGTAAGGTTCCCCAAACCTGGCTATCGGCGGCGCAGTAAAGCCGCTTGCCATTGTTGAAAATCGTTGCAATGGGGGCGCCCATATGGCAAAAAAATCTCTTCCCTTATCCAAAGTTTATAGTCTGCTCGAGCCGGGGCCGGTCGTGTTGGTTACGACTAGCAGAAAAGAGCGGGCAAACATCATGACCATGTCGTGGCACATGATGATGGAATTCGAGCCGCCGTTGCTGGGTTGCGTGATCAGCGCACGTAATTACACGTTCAGCATCTTGCAGGAAACCGAAGAATGTGTGATCAACATCCCTACGGTGGAGTTGGCGGAAAAAGTGGTGGGTTGTGGAAACACCTCTGGGAAACGGGTGGACAAGTTCAAAACCTTTGGCCTAACGCCATCCCCTGCTTCGCGTGTCAAGGCGCCACTCATCGAAGAGTGCTATGCCAACCTTGAATGCAGGGTCGTCGATACAAGCATGCTTGCAAAGTACAATATGTTCATACTCGAGGTTCTCAAGGCGTGGATTGACCGCTCAACAAAACAGCCACGTACGATCCATCATCAAGGGATGGGTGCATTCATGGTTGCGGGCGAGCGCATCAAGCTACCTTCCAAAATGAAATAGACTCGCTGTTCGGCGACACTTACATTGCTCGCTACAATGTTTCTGTAGCGTAATCTGCCAGCCTCGACCGTTCGCCACGTGCCAGTGTGACGTGCCCGCTGTGTCCCCACCCTTTGAAACGATCAACCACGTAGGTCAAGCCTGAACTACCTTCCGTAAGGTAGGGCGTATCGATTTGCGAGATATTGCCCAGGCATACCACTTTCGTTCCCGGGCCTGCGCGGGTGATCAGCGTTTTCATCTGCTTGGGCGTAAGGTTCTGTGCTTCATCGATGATCAGATATTTATTGAGGAAGGTGCGGCCACGCATGAAGTTGAGCGACTTAATCTTGATGCGCGAGCGGATTAAATCCTGGGTTGCCGCACGCCCCCACTCTCCTGCTTCCTCGTCGGTTTTGTTGAGCACTTCGAGGTTATCCTCCAGCGCGCCCATCCACGGCCCCATTTTTTCTTCCTCAGTGCCGGGTAAAAAACCGATATCCTCGCCCACTGGTACGGTGACGCGGGTCATGATGATTTCCGAGTAGATTTTTTGTTCCATGGTCTGCATCAATCCGGCAGCCAGCGTCAGCAGTGTCTTGCCGGTGCCGGCTTGTCCCAGCAGGGTAATGAAATCGATTTCCGGATTCATCAGCAGGGATAGCGCAAAATTCTGCTCACGGTTGCGCGCGGTAATGCCCCACACCGCATTCTTAAGATGGGTGAAGTCGGTCAGCGTGCGTAGTACGGCAGTATTGCCGCTTACTTCCTGAACGTTGGCATACAGCGGCTTGCCGTATTCGTGGTAAAGAAATTGGTTGACCAAAAAATTAGGGCAAAGTGGCCCCTTTACGCGGTAATAGGTGTGCCCTGCATCCTGCCACGACTCCATGTTTTTTCCGTGCGTGTCCCAGAAATTTTCCGGCAGTTCCATGATGCCGGTGTAGAGAAGGTCCGTGTCCTCCAGTACCTTGTCGTTGTAATAGTCCTCGGTTGCAAGGCCAATCGCACGCGCCTTGATGCGCATGTTGATATCCTTGGATACCAGGATTACCTGGCGCGTCGGTTCCTGCTGCTGGAGGGTCATGACCACGCCGATGATCTGATTGTCCACTTTACTGTTGGGCAGGTAGTGCGGAATATCCGTGAGCATCGGCTTGGTTTGCAGGAACAGGCGGCCATTTGCCATGTCATGGCTGTGTGGCGCAAGCGGGACGCCGAGTTCGATGTCCTTCTCGAAAGCGCTGACAATTTCATCCAGAAAACGGCTTGCCTGGCGGGCATTGCGCGCCACCTCCGACATGCCTTTTTTGTTGTGGTCCAGCTCTTCCAGCGTCGCCATCGGTATAAAGATGTCGTGTTCCTGGAAACGGTACAGGCTGGTCGGATCGTGCATCAGCACGTTGGTGTCGAGTACGAATAATTTGGTTTTTACCGGGGTTTTACGCACCATCTGCAGGGGCCTCTTGTCAGGTTTTCTTTAACGATTTAATAAAATCCAGCACATTCTGAGCATGTCCGGGTACTTTTACACCGCGCCATTCCTTCAATATTTCGCGATTGCTGCCAATCACGAAGGTGCTACGTTCTATGCCGCGCACCTGCTTGCCGTACATATTTTTCATTTTCATGACATTGAACAGCGTGCAGATTTTTTCTTCAGGGTCGCTCAGCAAATCAAACGGCAAGTTCTGCTTGGATTTGAAGTTCTCGTGTGATTTGAGACTGTCGCGCGAGATGCCATAAACACCACAATCGAGCTTCTCGAATTCAGCGTACAGATCACGCAACTGTTGCGCTTCGGTGGTGCACCCCGGAGTGGAATCTTTGGGATAGAAATAGAGCACCAGAAATTGAGTTTTCTCTGTGCTCAGTCGGAAAGGTTTACCTCTGGTGGCTGCTAGTTCAAAGTCCTGGACGATTTCGTATTGCTCCATCTTTCCATTTCCAAATTAAAACGATAACCGCGTTGGCTTCGTCTTCGGCTTCTAGCCGTACCATGTGTACTGTCTTCGTCGCCTCATCCTCGCCGCCTTGTTCTCCTTTTAATTTGGAAATGGAATTGTTGGTCGAGTATGACTCCATTGTTCCCTAAAAAACCTGTGGAAAGCAAGCGAGAAATTTTATGCCAGAAAGCGTGGCCCCTGGAGTGCCAACTCGCCGGAGCGTCCGGCCACTGGCCCCATGATAATCTCATGGCGTGGCAGATCATTTCGTTCGAATCCTGAAAAATAATCTTTAACAGAAACAAGTTCGTAACCTTGTGCAATCCAGCCAGCCAGGAGTTGTTCGAATGCCGGCAGGAGCTTCATGCCTTCCATTTCGGCGTGGAGGGTATAAACGTGGCCGGTAGTGGGTGCAGTCCGGGTGACGTTTAGCAAATGCTCAGCCACGTTATCGGGCGTGATGCCATTGATGCCAATCAGTTCGTCCAAGGTCGGCAGCGTGGTGGGGACTTGCGGACAGGCAATGATTTCCGCATCCACGATGGGGATGAAAGGCCGGGTGCCGCGTGTGTCGCTGCAATACGCGAAATTGTAACGTTGCTCTTGCCTGAGCGCATGTACGTTTACCTGCCAGCCGGCGGCGCCATGCGTGAGCGCAGGTTCGCCGAAAATTTCTTCATATCGTTCATAGGCACGGCGCATTTCCCGTACAGTCCATTCCGCACCTTCGTGTGCGACATGATCCTGCCAGCGCACGTGGTCGTAACAGTGAATGCCGGTTTCAAAGCCTTGATCCCGCACATCGCGCATGATGGAAGCGCATTTTTTACCGATGTCCGGCCCCGGCAACAGCGTGCCGTAAAGCAGCGTCTTCAGGCCATAGTGTTCCACCACCGAAGTGCGCGAAACTTTTTTCATGAAGCCGGGACGAAAAGCACGTTTGATAGCGCGACCAGTATGGTCTGGGCCGAGACTAAACAGAAAGGTGGCGCCTGCTTTGTACCGGCGTAACAGGTCAGCAAGCGGCGGCACGCCTTCGCACGTACCGCGAAAGGTGTCGACGTCGATTTTTAAAGCTAATTTCATGTGAGGAGAGAGGAGATAGGAGTGAAGGGTATGTCAGGGGTGGCTTTTACTCCTCACCCCTCACTCTTCACTCCTTACTGAAGAAGTTATTCCACCAGCCTGCGTGCTTCAGCCACATCCCCGCGATATGCATCGAAAATGTGCTTGAGCGCTTCCTTCATGCTGACCTCTGGCTTCCAGCCCAGTTCCTGCATAGTGTTGTCGATCTTCGGCACGCGGTTTTGCACGTCCTGGTAGCCCTTGCCGTAGTAGCTGGCAGAAGTGGTATCGATCATTTTCACCTTGGCTGCGGTGTCCTTGTATTCGGGGTAAGTCATGGCCAGATCCAGCATCATCTGTGCCAACTCTCTTACTGAGAAATTGTTGGACGGGTTGCCGATGTTGTAGATCTTGCCGTTGGCAACGCCATCCTTGTTATCAATAATACGCATCAACGCATCAATACCGTCGCTGACGTAGGTGAAAGAGCGCTTGGCTGCGCCACCGTCTACCAGCTTGATGTCTTCGCCGAGGGCGATGTGGCCGAGGAATTGAGTGATCACGCGCGAGCTGCCTTCCTTCGGCGTGAAAATACTATCCAGGCCGGAGCCGATCCAGTTGAATGGGCGGAACAGGGTGAAAGCCAACGCATTCTGCATGCCATAGGCCCAGATCACGCGGTCCATCAGTTGTTTGGAACAGGCGTAGATCCAGCGCGGCTTGTTGATTGGACCGTAAACCAGATTGGAACTGCCTGGGTCGAATTCGGCGTCGCTGCTCATGCCGTACACTTCGGAAGTGGATGGGAAAAGTACGCGCTTGCCGTATTTCACGCAACTGCGCACGATGGGCAGGTTAGCCTCGAAATCCAGCTCGAACACGCGCAACGGATCGGTTACATAAGTGGCCGGTGTGGCGATGGCGACCAGTGGCAGCACCACGTCGCACTTCTTCACGTGGTACTCGATCCACTCCTTGTTGATAGTGATGTCGCCTTCGAAAAAGTGAAAACGCGGGTTCTTGGTCAGCTCGGTTACGCGGTCGCTCTGCATGTCCATGCCATAGACTTCCCAGTCGGTGGTGGCCATGATGCGGTTGGAAAGGTGGTGGCCAATAAAACCATTGACCCCAAGAATCAGGACTTTTTTCATGTCATCTTCCAATCAAATTAAAACCAAAATCCCCTCTCCCTCCGGGAGAGGGCTAGGGTGAGGGTTGGCGTCGAATGCTCAATCGCCAAACGCTATGGACTCAGCTCCATAGCGTGCAACAAATTTTTCTGCGCTCATCTCATGTCCATCAATTTCGAAGGCCAGAATGCGCAACACGCCGCTACCACAATCCGCATAGCAACGTCCGTTCTCGCAATAAAACGCAGGAACCATAGAGCGGGGTGCACGCGATGTCTCAACGCGGCTTTTCAGCACACGCATAAGGTTTCCCGCCAGCGTCGTGTATGCGCCCGGATAAGGCGGCGCCACGGCGCGAATCAGGTTGTGAATGCTTCGCGCGTCTCTAAACCAGTCAATTTTACCATCTTCTGCCTTTCTTCCGCCGAAATAGCCGCCAAGGCTTAAATCCTGAGGTTTGGCAGCAGCAGTGCCCGCCAGTATTGCAGGCAGGCAACGATTGAGCGCCACTTCGGCCGCACAAGTGACTTTGTGGAACACCTCATTGGCCGTATCGTCTGGCAGGATGGGTATGGCTTGTTGGTCGACGATGGCGCCGTTGTCCGGTTTCTCTGTCATATAGTGCAGCGTCGCCCCGGTTTCCGTTTCGCCGTGGATGATCGCCCAGTTCACCGGCACACGTCCGCGATACTTCGGCAGCAACGAGCCATGCATGTTCAGCGCGCCGCGCTTGGGAATTTTTAACAGCGATGTTTTCAGCATGTTGCGATAGTAAAACGAGAAAATAAAATCCGGCTGCAGCGCCTGAATTTGCGCCACGATTTCCGGCATGTTTGGATCATCCGGCGTGATCACCGGAATGTCATGCTCGGCAGCAAGTTTGGCCACGCTGTCGAACCAGATGGTCTCGTTAGGGTTGTCGGCGTGCGTTACTACCAGCGCGACTTTTATGCCGTGCGCGAGCAGCACGGAAAGGCAGCGCACGCCGACGTTGTGGTAGGCGAAGACGACGGCAGTGGGAGAGGTGGGCATGGGTTGATTAGTCAACGTTTGCATGAACCGGCTGACTGGGGGTGGGTGAAGCCACTGTAAGCCAGCTCGTGTTGATGGAATTCTTAATGGTTAGGTTTTGATTTGTATGTAGTGATGAGCTTTTTGTAGTCATTGAGTGCATCATCGAAGTCCTGTTTTGAGCGAGAGCTGACCGTGAAGATTAAATAGAATTCGCCTTCTTCACCATAGGATACGCGCTCCCAATTGCCTGAGGTGGCGGGAAAATAGACAAAAGAGCGCAGTTTCTGTCCGTCAGCGGTAACAAGTGGTTCTACCTCACGGATTTCTATGCTGGGAGAATCCAATTTAAATTGACGTTGGTCGTTATCAATAAGTGCTTGTAGGGTTTTTGACTCTGGGACGCGCGGTTTGAACGGTGCATTGGCGTAGATGACTGTTTTAGCGCTGGCAAATGTTTCTCCGTCAGGAGCGTAAGCATTGAAGCTGTAATGCAGGCTATGTTCTCTATCATGATGCCAACCTTTGACAGAGGGCAATTTTGGCCACCAGCAGAAGCAAATGCTTTTTTCGCAAGGGGTGGCGATTTTTTCCATTTCGGCATACGCAGGCACTGCACCTATAAGAGCAATGGCCAATGTAAGAATAAGTCGAGCCATGCGAACCCCTAATGTGAATTGGACATCAAAATTTACTCGAATTATTTCTCTGTTATCTTTGTGCGCTCTGTGGTTACCGCTTTTTCCAGCACTGCTTCCACCAGATACCTCGGTCTATGCCGCACCTGCTGGTAAATACGCCCGATGTATTCCCCCAGCAGGCCGATGCCAAACAGACCCATGCCGATCAGGAAGAAGGCAATAGCAAACAGGGTGAACAGTCCTTCTGCTTCCGGACCCACAATGAGCCGGCGGATGAATAGGAATACCACGAAGAATGCGGAGAGCAATGACACGATAATCCCCGCCATGGAGAAGAACTGCAGCGGCACCACGGAAAATCCGGTAACCAGGTCGAAGTTCAGGCGGATCAGGTTGTACAGCGAATACTTGGATTCGCCTGCAGCGCGCTCTTCGTGCTCGACCACAACTTCGGCTGGCTTGCGCGCGAAGGTGTAGGCCAGCGCGGGGATGAAGGTGTTCACTTCTTGGCAACTGTTGATGGCGTCAATGATGTCGCGGCTGTATGCGCGCAGCATGCAGCCTTGATCGGTCATTTTGATGCGAGTGATTTTTTCGCGCAGATGATTCATGGCGCGCGAGGCCGCGCCGCGCCACCAGCTATCCTGACGTTTCTTGCGGATGCTGCCAATGTAGTCGTAGCCTTCGTCCATTTTGGCGAGCAGCTTGCCGATTTCTTCTGGTGGATTTTGCAGGTCGGCGTCTAGCGTGACGATGCGCTGCCCCTGGCAATGCTCGAAGCCCGCCATGATCGCCATGTGCTGGCCATAGTTGCCGTTGAATAACACCACGCGGGTGTTTTCAGGCCGCTTCTGGAATTGCTCGCGCAGCATGGCGGCGGAGCGATCACGGCTGCCGTCGTTGATGAATACTACTTCGTAGCTGACACCCAATTTATCCAGTGCCGGATACATGCGGTCGAACAAGGTTTGCAGGCCGGCTTCTTCGTTGTAGACGGGGATGATGACGGATAGTTGTGATTTGTTCATTGGGTGCTTACTTTGGTTCGAGAAGGTGCTTTCCAAGGATTGAAAATGGACACGCCACTCACCGCCATATCGGTGCCGTTACGCGTAGCTACGGTGAGTTGATGTGTCAGCGCTGTGGCAGCAAGCAGGCCATCGATAGCTGGCATCGGCTTTCCCTTGAGCTCGGCTGCACCCTGAATATTGCCCCACAGGCTGGCGGTAGCAGTATCAATGGGTAGAATTCGATTGGAAAAGCGCTGCAGCAAATCGTTATCGACCCAGGTTTGGATGCGCTTTCTTTTGGTGCTTGGTGGCAATTTGGCAATGCCTTTTTGCAGTTCACCCAAGGTGAGTGCGCTTAAATAGAGATTCAATTCGTTTTGCTCCGCCAGCCACTTGAGCACGTTGCTATCTGGCTCTGTCCGGATTAATTCGGAAATCAGGCAGGTATCGAGCAGAAATTTCAAAGGGGAGTCTCGCGCGGCAAATCCCGCTGCCGGGCTATTTTCAGCTCAACGCCTTTAAGCGGGGAAGACTGAAAAAAATCGGCCAGCGAGGTACGGGGGCGGCTGATTTTTTTGTAGTCTTCGGACGAGAGCACGACAACTGCATCCTTGCCATGCCGGGTCACGATTTGCGGGCCATCATGCAATGCCTTGTCCACCACCTCGCTGAAGTGGTTCTTGGCTTCCTGAAGTTGCCATGTCTTACTCATTGTGCCACCTCTACAATCTGGCTAGTCTGTCCAGAATTCTACTCGCTTGATATAAACTCTGCAATATTTCAGGATTTTGCCTTGCGGAGTACTTCTTTCACCGCTACACACACGCGCTCCACATCAGCCAGTGTCATGGCCGGGAACAGCGGTAGGGTAATGATCTCACGCCCGATTTTTTCCGCGTTGGGAAAGTCGTCTTCCTTGAAACCCAGACCTCGGTACAGGGTGAATAGATGCATGGCGGGGTAATGCACGCCAACGCCGATTTCACGTTGCCGCATCTGCTCGATGAATTCGCCGCGGCTGATGCGCAGTTGTTCCAGCGGCAGCAGAATTTGGAACATGTGCCAGTTGCTGTCGGTGAAATTTTCCAGCGGGAGCTGGCAGCCGAGCATGCGGTCGAAGCAGCTGAAGTAGTGTTTCACCAGCTCGCGCCGTTTCACATTGAACGCATCAATCTGCTTCAGTTGACCAAGGCCGATGCGTGCCGCGATGTCGGTTAAATTATATTTTCCGCCAGCCACGTCCACATCCATGCCGCCATCGGGGAAACGCACCACGCCTTGCAGGCGCAGCTTTTCCGTCAACGGAATTTGCGTCTCATCATTCAGCACCAGACAACCGCCTTCGCCGGTGGTCATGTTTTTGTTGGCATGGAAGCTGAATGAGATCAGGTCGCCGAATGCGCCGATTTTCTTGCCATTCCAGGTGGCGCCCATGGATTGTGCGGCGTCTTCGATGACACGCAAATGATGCTTGTCAGCAATGGCGTAGAGGCGGTCGCGATCTACTGGCAGACCGGCGAGATCCACCGGAATAATGGCTTTGGTGCGTGGTGTAATCGCGGCTTCAACACGCTCAAGGTCGATGTTGCGTGTGCGCGGATCGACATCGACGAATACTGGTTTGGCGCCGACATGCAGGATGACATTGGCGGTGGCAACCCACGACATCGGCGTGGTGATGACTTCGTCACCCGGCCCGATGCTGCACAACTGCAACGCAACTTCCAGCGTGGCAGTACCTGAATTGAAGGCACGCACCGGACGTCCGCCGAAATATTCTGATAGCGCGGCCTCGAATTCCTTGACCTTGGGGCCGCTGGACAGCCAGCCGGAACGCAGCACTTCGACCACGCCTCCGATAGTGGCGTCATCCAGGGTGGGGCGGGTGAAAGGAAGAAAACTCAATTCAGCTCCTAGCAACAATATAGACACCGATGATAATGATGCCGATGCCGAGCAGCCGCATCGGTGTGACGGCTTCGCCAAACAAGTAATAGGCAGCGGCGGCGTTGACCACGTAGCCGATAGACAGCATGGGATAAGCGATGCTCACTTCCACGCGCGACAGCGCCATGATCCACACTACCACGCTCACCACATAGCAGGTCAGGCCGCCCAGGATGTGCGGTTCGGTGGCAAGCTGCCAGCCTACTGGCAGGATGTTGGTCTTGTCGAAAGCGAAGTGGCCAATGGAATTGGTGCCGGCTTTAAGCAGCAATTGGGCTGCTGCGTTGAGCAGCACACCGAAAAGAACCAGACCGAAACTGATTGCGTTCAAACTCGACTCCTCAATGTTGGTTGGTAACGATCACACGCCGCGTATCCCGCGCAATTTCGCGCATCGGCAAATGATTCTTGACCAGGTCGCGGAAGGTATCCGGCGTCATGATTGCCATTGCATAGGGTTGGACGCGCCACAAATTTTCAAAAGTTGCCATGTCCGGAATCTGTTTTTCCGGCTCTTGTTTAATACCGAATGCCAATTCATCTTCATAGGCGACCAGGGTCACGGTGCGCTTAATATAAAACGGCAGCGTTTGTTCGTATACGCCCACGCTGTAAAAAGGCGCATCCGATTTGAGTTGGGGCCGAATTTTTTCCACCAGATGATAAGCGGAATTTGAAGGGGAAAGGCTGTCATGGCCGGTGAGCACAAGTTGCCCTGCAATCAATCCGCCAGCAGCGAAGGCGATGACGGCAGCAGCAAGTTTTCCACGGTAGCCGAGATAAATGCCAATTGCGTTAGCGCAGAACCAGATGACCGCAGCTGTAAGCAGCCATTTACTGTAGGCCTCATATAATTCTATTGGGACTTCAACATCGGCGAAGCGTGTTACCTGTGGCGCAAGCATTGTGCAGGCGAGAGCCAATGCCAGCATCGGCAGCATTTGCCAGGCAAGCGTCTTGCCACTTATCTCGCTGAGGCGTTTGCCGATCAGCAAGGCCAGCGCGGGGAAAATCGGCAGGATGTAGGACGGTAGCTTGGAACTGGAAGCGGAAAAAAACACAAAGATAAACACTGCCCAGATCAACAAAAAACGCTGCGGGTTGAAACCGCGGCTGCCGGTGTTCCAGGTGCGCGCAAGGCTGTCCAGCATGGGTACAAACCAGGGCAGGATTCCGGCTGCCAGAATGGGCAAGAAATTCCACCAGGGATGGTAGCGGCCGTGTGTTTTGGTCAGGAAGCGTTCGAAGTGTTCGTGAATGAAAAAGAAATGGAAAAATTCCGGATTAGCCAGCGACACGGCGACAAACCAGGGCACGGTAATGGCCAGGAACAGCAGAAAACCGCTTAGCAGATGCAGCCGTTTCCACAGTGCGAAATCACGTTGAATAAAGGTGTAGAGCACCAGCACCGCACCGGGTAGCACCACACCCATCAGCCCTTTGCTCAGCACGGAAAATGCTAGGCTGGCCCATACGGCCAGCATCCAGGAACGATTTTCCTGCGCCGAGGCATCTTCTTTCTGTGCCAGCAGAAAGGCCATCAGCCCGGCGCCCATGAAAAAGCTCACGCCCATATCCAGCGTGTTGAGGTGGCCGATCAATACGTACAGCAGGCTGCTGCCCAAAACCGCAGCCGTGTACAGCCCAGCTTCCCGGCCAAACAGACGGCCACCTGCATACCAGGCAAACAGCACGCCAAGGAACCCGGTTAGCGCCGGCCAAAGACGAGCTGTCCAGTGATGTTCGCCGAAAGTTTCGTAGGCGGCAGCAGTAGCCCAGTATTGCAGTGCTGGCTTTTCGAAATACTTGATACCGTTCAAGCGCGGTGTGGTCCAATCGCCGGAAACCGCCATTTCGCGCGGGATTTCGGCGTAGCGGCCTTCGTCGGGACGAACTAATTTGCGGTATTCCAGATTGCCGAACCAGACGAATGCGAACAGCAGGAGAAGAAACAATAAGCCGCGCTGCTGGGAAGAGGAACGCTGCGGGGAAGGGGAAATAGAGTTCATTGATTTGCGTAAATTTGCACGCAAGTATAACACCAACAGTATTTAGGCGGCCTTGAGGAGTACCAACACCGCGCCGCTGCCGCCGTCTACCTGCTTTGCCTGGCAGAAGGCCAGCACATCGTCGCGCTGCATCAGCCAATTGCGTACTTTGTGTTTAAGCACTGGCTCGTGGTTTTTTGAACTCAAGCCCTTGCCGTGGATGATGCGCACGCAGCGGGCGTCATGCTGGTGACACTCAGCCAGAAAAGCAATCAGATTAGAGCGCGCTTCGTCGCTGACCATGCCGTGCATGTCCAGCTCAGCTTGAATGGCCCAGTGACCACGTTTGAGTTTGCGTAAGGTCTGCTGAGCCATCCCCGGGCGCAGAAAGCCGCGTTCATCGTTACCTTCGGTTTCATCCCAGGGCATGTGATCGCTCAGTGAATCGGCCAGGGCGTGTTGTTCGACTTTGCGAGTTTGTTGCGGGTAAGGTTTGGCACTCGGTGCAGCAGGCTGAACTTTACCGGGATCAGGCAGGGGGTGGGCGTCGCTCACCGCCTCGCGAAACAGTGAAGTTTCCTCGGGCGAAAGCGGCAGTTTGGGTTGGCGGCTCATGGGAACGAGGAGAGCAAGAAGCTTAATGCCCCGTGCTCCCCGTGTGCCCCGTGGTAAAAGAATTAACCCAGATTATCCAGATAACGTTCGGCATCCAGCGCCGCCATGCAGCCGGTCCCCGCGCTGGTAATGGCCTGGCGGTAGACATGATCTTGCACGTCGCCCGCGGCAAACACGCCGGGGATGCTGGTCTGGGTGGCATTGCCACTGTTACCGCTCTTGGTGACGATATAGCCGCCTTCCAGTTCCAGTTGGCCAGCAAAGATATCGGTGTTGGGCTTGTGGCCGATGGCGATGAACACGCCTTGCAGCGCGATTTCCTTGGTGCTGCCGTCCTTGGCGTTCTTGAGGCGCATGCCGGTTACACCTGATTTATCGCCCAGCACTTCGTCCAGTGCGTGGAAATATTCGAGGCTGATATTGCCGTTTTTTGCTTTGTCATTCAGCTTGTCGACCAGAATTTTTTCTGCCTTGAAAGTATCGCGGCGATGCACCAGCGTCACTTTCTTGGCGATATTGGAAAGGTATAGCGCTTCTTCCACGGCGGAGTTGCCGCCGCCAATTACCGCGACATCCTGGTTCTTGTAGAAGAATCCGTCGCAGGTGGCGCAGCCGGAAACGCCGCGGCCCATGAAGGCTTCCTCGGAAGGCAATCCCAGGTATTTGGCGGAAGCGCCGGTGGCGATGATTAGCGCATCGCAGGTGTAGGTGCCGGAATCGCCGATCAGGGTGAAGGGTTTTTCGGTCAGCTTAACGGTATGGATCTGGTCGAAAATAATTTCGGTGTTGAAGCGCTCGGCGTGTTTCTGGAAGCGCTCCATCAGCGCCGGGCCCTGCACGCCATCCACGTCGGCGGGCCAGTTGTCCACTTCAGTTGTAGTCGTGAGTTGGCCGCCCTGTTGCATGCCGGTTATCAGCACGGGGTTAAGGTTGGCGCGGGCAGCATAAACGGCAGCGGAGTATCCGGCTGGGCCGGAACCGAGGATCAAAACGCGGCAGTGCTTGGTGGACATTGTGGTGACTCCAAATAAATCGAAATGAGTGGGTAATGCGCTAAACCGCTAATTTTATCAGGAATATGGTTGAGGTGATATTTGAGCGCTCTGGAATAATTCAAGCCTTTTCATAATATAATCAGCCATGCTTCTGAATCCCCGTAAAAGTATGGCGCAGTCGAACCGGACAAAACCGGGAAAGGGTGAACGGTCTCCGCTTTCGCCGCGGCTTTCTGGCTTGTTGCGTGAAACATGGTGGTTGCTGTTGGTCGGCGCTGCGCTTTTTCTCGCACTTATTCTTACCAACTACAGCACCCTTGACCCAGGCTGGTCGCACAGCGGCAGTCAGTCTAAGGTCAACAACGCAGGGGGTATTGCTGGGGCGTGGATTGCCGACGTGCTGCTCTATGTCTTTGGTTTGTCCACCTACTGGTGGATCGTGTTTGCACTGTATGCCGTTTGGTGGGGTTATAAACGTATCGATGGCACTCGGCCCGAAGACCACCGCCCGTTGTTTATTTCACTGGCAGGTTTCCTTGTACTACTGGTTGCTTCCAGTGGCCTGGAGTCTCTCCGGCTATACAGCCTGAAAGTTGATTTGCCGCTCGCGCCTGGGGGCATGCTGGGCGCTGTGGTGAGCGAGCATATGGCGCAAGCTTTGGGATTTACCGGCGCCACGCTGACACTATTGCTGCTGATTGCGGTGGGCTTGAGTCTGTTCAGCGGGATTTCCTGGGTAAAATTTTCAGAATGGCTGGGCGGCTTCCTGGAAGACAAGTATTTCTTCACCGTCAACGCCTATCGGGATTGGGAAGACCGCAAGGCAGGAAAAGTTGCCAAGGAACGTCGCGACGAGCATGTGTCCGAGGTGAAGAAAATATTCGAGGATCACCAGCCGATCAAGATCGAAACGCCGGTTTTTGAGATTCCAAAATCTGATCGCATCGAGCAGGAACGTCAGGTGCCATTGTTCGAGGAGCTGCCCGATTCGCCGCTGCCGCCATTGCACCTGCTGGATGAGGCTGATCAGAGCGTGGAAGTGCTTTCCACCGAGACGCTGGAATTTACATCGCGCCTGATCGAAAGAAAATTATTGGAATTCGGCGTGGAAGTGAAAGTGCTGGCTGCCTATCCGGGGCCGGTCATTACCCGCTACGAGATTGAGCCGGCCACCGGGGTGAAAGGTAGCCAGATCGTCAATCTGGTGAAAGACCTGGCGCGGGCACTGTCGGTTGTCAGCATCCGCGTGGTGGAAACCATCCCCGGCAAAAACTGCATGGCGCTGGAAATTCCTAATCCAAAACGCCAGATCGTGCGCTTGTCGGAGATCGTTGGCTCCAGAGTGTATGCCGACATGCACTCGTCGCTGACCATTGCGATGGGCAAGGACATTACCGGCCAGCCTGTGGTTGCGGACCTGGCGAAGATGCCGCATGTGCTGGTGGCGGGAACGACAGGGTCGGGCAAATCGGTCGCGATCAATGCCATGATTTTGTCATTAGTCTACAAAGCTGCGCCGAGCGAGGTGAAGCTCATCCTGATTGATCCCAAGATGCTGGAACTTTCCGTCTACGACGGCATTCCCCACTTGCTTGCTCCAGTGGTGACCGACATGCGCCATGCAGCCCACGCGCTTAACTGGTGTGTGGGCGAGATGGACAAGCGTTATAAATTGATGTCGCACCTTGGCGTGCGTAATATTTCCGGCTACAACCAGAAGGTGGCTGAGGCGGAGAAAGCCGGCAAGCCGATTACCAATCCATTTACCATCACGCCGGACAGCCCCGAGCCGGTGGCAGAAATGCCGTTGATCGTAGTGGTGATCGACGAACTGGCAGACTTGATGATGGTGGTCGGCAAGAAGGTAGAAGAATTGATTGCGCGGCTTGCGCAGAAGGCGCGAGCCTCCGGCATCCATCTGGTGCTGGCGACGCAGCGGCCTTCAGTGGATGTGATCACCGGGCTGATCAAGGCCAATATTCCAACCCGAGTGGCGTTCCAGGTTTCCAGCAAAATTGATTCGCGCACCATCCTCGACCAAATGGGTGCGGAAGCGCTGCTTGGTCAAGGCGACATGCTGTATTTACCGCCAGGTACCGGCTACCCGCAGCGCGTGCATGGTGCCTACGTGTCTGACCAGGAAGTGCACAAAGTGGTGAATTACCTCAAGGCGCTGGGCGAGCCGCAGTATGTTGAGGGCATTCTGGAAGGCGGCGATGCAAGCACGGAGGGTGATGGCGAAGGAACAGGAAGTGGTGATGCTGAGGCAGACCCCCTGTATGACGAAGCGGTGGCCATCGTTATTAAAACGCGCCGTGCTTCCATTTCGCTGGTGCAAAGGCAACTGCGCATCGGCTACAACCGCGCGGCGCGGCTGATCGAGCAGATGGAGCGTGCGGGATTGATTTCGCCAATGCAATCGAACGGGAACAGGGAAATACTGATTCCCGGTGGAGAGTGACGGAATGCCGGGAACTAATTACGAAGCAAAATACTTGGCTATCGCCAAGGACATTGTCTTGAAACACGTGGACAATACACAGTATGCGGTGTTTCTGTTCGGCTCACGGGCAAAAGGCCGGCACGGTAGATCTGCGGATGTGGATATTGGCATAGCAGGCGACAAGCCGCTTGATTGTTCACTCGTTGCTGCGATTCAAGAAGAATTGGATGCATCCATCGTGCCTTATCATGTCGATATAGTGGATTTCTACAGCGTCGATAGCCATTTCCGCCAGCACGCATTGAGGAGTGCAGTAATATGGAACAAGACGAAGAATTTCAGTTGAGGCTTGCAGCGTATCGCCAGGCCTTGGCAGGATTTTCGGGTCTGCTGAAAGTCGATTTGACGCCTTTTGAGGCGAAGATTGTCGATGGTCTTAAGAACGGCCAGGCGCAAAAATTCGAATATACCGCAGAGCTAACCTGGAAAATGATCAGGCGCTTCCTTTTGCTCAAAGACGCAGTCGAAGCGAATAGTCCCAAGGGAGCGGTGAAAGAATTCTATCTCGCTGGTTACGTGGATGAGCCGGATTACGAGGCGTTGGCCGCCATGTTGGATGACCGCAATCGATTAAGCCATATCTATAAAGCTGCCGAATTCGAGGAGATTTTGTCGCGTCTTCCAGTCTACGTGCGTCTAATGGAGAAGTGCCTGCACATCATGGGGCTGGGGACGTGAAAAACACTCTTCATGCAATCGCGTTTCTATTTTTTATTGCTGTTATGCCTCTTGTCGCCCACGCCGATGGCGTCAGTCAGCTCAAATCTTTTTTACATGATGTGCATACGCTGAGAGCCCAGTTTTCGCAAGCGGTACTCGACAAGAATGGCAAGACCGTGCAATCGGCCAGCGGCACCATGCAGTTTTCGCGTCCCGGCAGATTTCGCTGGACCTATACCAAACCCTACGAGCAATTGATCGTAGGCGATGGCGTTAAGTTGTGGGTGTATGACATGGATCTGAATCAGGTGACAGTGAAGAAGCTCGACGCAGCAATCGGCAGTTCGCCGGCGGCGTTGCTTGCAGGCAGCAACGAGATCGAGAAGGGCTTCACGCTAACCGACGGGGGTCAACGCGATGGCATGGAATGGGTGGATGCGGCGCCGAAATCCAAGGAGAGCACGTTTGAAGCTGTGCATATGGGCTTCGGCAAACATGGCCTGGAAGCAATGGAGTTGCACGACAATTTCGGCCAGACCACGGTGATTCGTTTCACTCGTCTGGAACGCAATCCAAAAATTGATACCGCTCAATTTAAATTCACGCCTCCCAAAGGGGCGGACGTTATCGGCGAATAAAAGTGGTCAAGCAGCCCACCTCCGATTTATTCGGCCACGCTCAGCTCTATGTGCCACTGGCTGAGCAATTACGTCCGAAATCTCTCGATGAATTAGTTGGCCAGACGCATCTCCTCGGCGCGGGCAAGCCGCTCAGGCTGGCATTCGAATCCGGCAAGTTGCACTCGATGATTCTGTGGGGCCCGCCGGGTGTGGGCAAGACCACGCTGGCACGTCTGATGGCCCAGGCATTCGACTCAGAATTCATCGCGCTGTCTGCGGTATTCTCCGGTGTGAAGGATATTCGCGATGCCATTGCACGTGCGGAGCTGGCGCGTGATCAGTACGGACGTCACACCATTCTATTCGTGGACGAAGTGCATCGCTTCAATAAAGCGCAGCAGGATGCATTCCTGCCTTTTGTTGAACAGGGCCTGGTTACCTTCGTCGGCGCCACCACCGAGAATCCATCGTTCGAAGTGAACAGCGCTTTGTTGTCGCGTGCGCAGGTGTATGTGCTCAAGGCATTGACTGAAGAAGAGCTTGGCCAGTTGTTCGACCACGCGCTAAGCCAAGCGCTGCCAAACGTGAAATTTACCGATGCTGCCAGGGCCTTGCTGATTAGCTATGCCGACGGTGATGCGCGGCGCTTGCTGAATTTCCTCGAACAGATGAACACCGCTGCCCAAACTAGCGGCATCAGCGAAATCGACCAGGCGTTTGCACAGAATGCGCTGGCACGCGCTGCCCGGCGGTTTGATAAAGGGGGCGAGGAATTCTACGACCAGATTTCCGCGCTGCATAAATCGGTGCGCGGTTCAGACCCGGATGCTGCGCTGTACTGGTTCACCCGCATGCTGGATGGCGGAGCCGACCCGCTGTATCTCGGGCGCCGTATCATCCGTATGGCGAGCGAAGACATCGGCCTGGCCGATCCGCGTGCATTAAGGTTGGCGCTGGATGCGATGGAAACCTATGAGCGGCTGGGTTCGCCGGAAGGCGAGCTGACACTGGCGCAAGCCGTCATCTACATGGCATGCGCGCCGAAAAGCAACGCCGCCTATGTCGCGTATAATAGCGCCCGCGCCTTCGTCAAAAATGATCAGAGCAGACCGGTGCCGCTGCACTTAAGAAACGCGCCTACCAAGCTGATGAAAGAACTGGGCTACGGCAAACAATACCGCTATGCGCATGACGAGCCGGAAGCTTACGCAGCGGGCGTAGATTATTTTCCTGATGGGCTGGAGCAGACGAAGTTCTACGAACCCACGTCGCGCGGTCTGGAAGCAAAAATCGCAGAGAAGCTGGCGCATCTGCGCGAGCTGAATGAGAAGGCAAAGAAGAAATAAATGTAGGGTGGGTTAGGGCGAAGCCCGTAACCCGCCGTTTGATATTGGTGGGTTGCGCTTCGTATACGATCCCGCACGATCCAGTTTTATGGATCGTAGCGGGTCGGAATCCTTTAGGGCTAATCCACCCTACGATATGGAGTAAAGGAACAAAGATGCTGGATATTCAATTGTTACGCACCGACCTGGATAGCGTGGCGCAACGCCTGGCCAACCGCGGCTATACGCTGGACAAGCCAGCATTCCAGGCAATGGAAGATGAACGCAAGCAGGTGCAGACTCGCACCCAGGAGTTGCAGGCCAAGCGCAATGCATCTTCCAAACAGATCGGCCAAGCCAAGGCTAAGGGCGAAGATGTGTCCGTCATCATGGTGGAGGTGGCCAACCTGGGCGACGAGTTGAAAGCTGCGGAGACTCGTCTGGAAGTCATTCAGGCGCAGATGTACGCCGTGCTGGCACACGTGCCAAATATGCCACATGAATCTGTGCCTGTCGGCAAGTCAGAAACGGATAACGTCGAGGTGAGTAGGTGGGGCACACCGCGCGTGTTTGATTTTCCGGTGAAGGATCATGTCGATGTGGGCGAGGGTTTGAAGCAGCTCGATTTCGCTACCGCCACCAAGATCAGCGGCGCGCGTTTTGCGGTGATGAAAGGCGGGCTGGCGCGGCTGCATCGCGCACTTGGCCAGTTCATGCTGGATATGCATACGCAGCAGCATGGCTACACCGAAGTGTATGTGCCTTATCTGGTGAATGCGGAGTCCATGCGGGGCACGGGGCAGTTGCCCAAGTTTGAGGAAGATTTGTTTGCGGTGCCGCGTGGCGAGAATGAGAAATTTTATTTGATCCCCACCGCCGAAGTGCCGGTTACCAACATCGTACGTGACGAGATTGTGCCGCTGGAACAATTACCGCTGAAGTTTGTGGCACACACGCCGTGCTTTCGTTCTGAAGCAGGTTCCTACGGCAGAGACACGCGCGGCATGATACGCCAGCATCAGTTCGACAAAGTGGAGATGGTGCAGATCGTGCATCCGTCCAAGTCTTACGAAGTGCTGGAAGAACTCACCGGTAATGCTGAAACTATTTTGCAAAAACTGGAGTTGCCTTACCGCAAGTTGGCACTGTGCAGCGGCGACATGGGATTTTCCGCAGCCAAAACTTACGACCTGGAAGTGTGGCTGCCGGCACAGAATACTTACCGCGAAATTTCTTCGTGCAGCAATTTTGAAGCGTTCCAGGCACGTCGCATGCAGGCGCGTTTCCGCAATGAGAAAGGCAAACCGGAATTGGCGCATACGCTGAATGGATCAGGCTTGGCAGTGGGAAGAACACTTGTTGCTATTTTAGAGAACTATCAGAACGCTGACGGTAGCGTCACCATTCCGACTGTGCTGCGTCCTTATGTGGGCGGCTTGGATAAACTCTCGTCCTGATGATTATTGCTTAGCTTGCTCGGTTCGAAAGAAGGAAAAACGGGTTTGTAGGGTTTCTCAAACTTCACCAGAATGTCATAGTAGGTGTGCACATTATCGGTGAAGATTACCGGCTCTCCGCCGCGTGCATAACCGTGCTTGGTCGTACTGTGATACTCGGTTTTACTGAGCAGCGGCAGCATCTTTTTGATATCTGCCCATGTATCAGGACTGAGTTTCTGCCGCTGCGCCAGGATGCGTGCGTCTTCCAAATGGCCGTAACCCACATTGTAGGCAGCCAACGCCAGCCACGTCCGATCCGGTTCCGAAATGCGTGCCGGAATCATATCTTTCATTTCCACCAAATAACGCGCGCCACCTGAAATATTCTGTTTCGGGTCGAGCCGGTTGTCTACGCCCATGCGATCGGCGGTATCTTCGGTCAGCATCATCAGGCCGCGCACCCCAGTCGGGGAAGTGGCGAGCGGGTCCCAATGCGATTCCTGGTAGCCAAGCGCCGCAATCAGCCGCCAGTCGATGCCGCTGATTTCCTGGGCTTGCTGGAAAAGCTGCCGGTAGTGCGGCAGATCAGTGCGCATTTTTTCCAGGATGCCAGATATATCCGCGCGCTCCAGCCGTTTGACATGGCCGTAGTAGCGGTCGAGCAGCCGCTTCAGTGTGCCGTCCGAGCGGATGCGATTGAAGAAACTTTCAGCTTTTTTTAGCAGAAAAGGTTCGGCATCTTTTGGGAAAGCCCAGGCTAGCTGATCTGCCGCGCCAAGCGTGAAGGCAACGCCAAGATTCGGGTAGAAATTTTTCGACACGTCCACGATGTTGGAATCAGCGACCACATAGTCAATCAAGCCCTGGGAAAGCTTTTCCAGCAGATCTTCGCTTTCTATGTTTTTAACCTCGGTCCACTTCAATGCAGGAACCTTGACCCTAGCTTCCCTGAGGCGCTCTACATAGCTGCTGCCGGCGACAACTTCTATTTTTTTTGTGATCAGTTCATTCAGGCTGTCTGGTTTGGGCGATTCTGTGTTGTAAATCAGTTGCTGTGTGACTGACTGATAAGGTGGCGCGAACAACAGAATCCGGCGACGCTCGTTTGTGATGCTCAGGCCCGCAGCAGCGATATGTGCCTTATGCTTGCGCAGGTCGGGAATGATTTGGTCGAATTGTTGGGCGACGATGAACGTGGCTTTGACGCCCAGTTCTTTTGCAAACATTTCGACCAGGTCGTATTCCAATCCTGCCGGATTACCGTCAGCATCTTCGTAATACGTAGTGGGGCTGTTGCGCGTCAATACCACCAGCTCACCCGTCTTGCTGACTGGCAGAATCGGCTTTTCACGCTTTTCGCAGCCGCTCAAGCCCAGCAGAAACACGATGGCGATCAGTAAGCGCATCAATGGGTAGGAATTTAGGAGAGGGCACCCATTCTGCCACGATTTACGCGCCCAACAAAATAGCCCCGGAAGCTGTTAAAATGGCGCCGCCGGAGAGGTGGCAGAGTGGTCGAATGTACCTGACTCGAAATCAGGCGTAGGTTCAAACCTACCGTGGGTTCGAATCCCACCCTCTCCGCCAACAAGTCCCAACCAATCATTGCAGCCCCATTCGACCATGACTGACAGCAAAACGCTCTTTGAACAGGAAGTTGCCAAACTGATCGTGCAGGCCCTTAACCTGGAAATGATGCCAGATGAAATTGACCCGGAGCAGCCGCTTTATGGTGAGGGGCTAGGCTTGGACTCGATTGATATGCTTGAAGTATCCCTCGCCATTTCAAAAGCCTATGGCTTCCAGCTTAAATCCGATGCTGCCAACAATACGTCCGTCTTTGCATCATTGCGCAATTTAGCCCGCCACATCGAACAAAACCGCGCAAAATAGGCGTGATGTTGCGACCAGCGTTTGTTCTGCGATTGTTGTTACTTGCCCTGCTCGGTTGGATGCTGTCCAAACTCGGTGAATTTCAACCTTCGGCAAAAACCTTTCTGGCTGCCGCCCCCCCGATTATCATCTGCCTGGCGCTCGCTGTGTTATTTGGCCGCAGCCTCTATCGCGGAGAAGCGCTCGTCACGCGCATTGCCAGACGCGAGCAGGATGATGGACTGTTGCCCGACGAACTGGTTATCTATACACGGCGTCTTACAGGTGTTTGGGCGGTTTTCCTGATCGGCTGTGCGCTATGCACCGTCATACTGGTGCAATATACCGATGCCTGGTATATCGCTTCGCTGGCGCCTACGCTGTCGGCCTGCTTTATGATATGTGAATATGTTTTCAGGAAATGGCGCTACCGCCAGTATCCACATAAAAATCCCGTGGCCACCATGCTGCTGCTGATGCAGCGCGGCTTCCCGACCGACTAGCCGACGATGAACATGCTTTCTCTTCTGCAACATCGTAGCGACCAGCAAACGCTGGCCTGGCGGGATGACCGGCCAGTGTCTGTGGCGCAATTCCTGCGCGAGGTGCGGCTGCTGGCTGCGCTGCTGCCGGAACACCGCTACCTCTTTAACCTGTGTGCTGACCGGTATCGTTTCCTGGTGACGTTTTGCGCCGCGTTGCTGCGCGGCCAAACCAACTTGCTGCCGCCCAACCACGCGGAAAATACCCTCAGCCGCTTACATGCCGATTATCCCGATGCCTATGGCTTGAGCGACCATGCGCTTCTCCAGCCGGGGCTGGAAATGCTAGCCTATCCAGAGCAGTTATCAGGCACCGCAGGCACCACGGAAATTCCATCTGTAGCGGAGAACCACACCGCAGCCATTGTGTTCACCTCCGGCAGCACGGGCCAGCCGCAACCCCACCCTAAAAGCTGGGGCTCCCTGGTCAAAGGCGCGCAACTGGCAGCAGACAACCTGGGCATAGTAGCCGGATGTCATTTTCTTGGCACGGTGCCACCGCAACACATGTATGGCCTGGAAGCCAGCTTGATGCTGCCGCTGTACAGCGGCGGCGTGCTGCATGCTGGCCAGCCGCTGTTCCCCGCAGATATCCGTCAAGCATTGATGGCGCTCCCCACACCTCGCGTCCTGGTCACGACGCCGCTCCATTTGCGCATCTGCCTGGAAGAAAATATCGCGCTACCGGCGCTTTCGCTCATCCTGTCCGCCGCTGCGCCCTTGTCTGTCGAGTTGGCACAGCGAGCGGAAAAAGCTTACGCCGCGCCGGTCAAGGAGATCTACGGTTGCACCGAGGCGGGTGCCATCGCCAGTCGCCGCACGGTAGAGGACGAGGTTTGGAAGACGATGGCGGGCGTACATCTCACCCTTGATGATGCAGGCCAGGCATGGGCGCAAGGCGGGCATGTGAGTGACCGCGCGCCGCTGCAAGACGTCATTGAATTGATGCAAGATGCCACTCGCTTCCGTTTGCTAGGGCGTACGGCTGATCTGGTCAATATCGCCGGCAAACGCGCCTCTCTGTGCGACCTCAATCACCAGCTGCTGCAGATTCCCGGAGTGCACGACGGCGTGTTTTTCGCGCCCGACGATCAAGCCCGCACGGCGGTGCGCTTGACCGCGCTGGTGGTGGCCCCTGACCTGTCCGCAGCAGATATCATGACAGCACTGCGCCGGCAGATTGATCCAGCATTTCTGCCGCGGCCGCTGTATAAGGTGAACGAGCTGCCACGCAGCGCCAGCGGCAAGCTGCCGCGCGCAAGCTTAAGCGCGCTGCTCGCCGGTCTGCAACGCGACTGACAAGGGAACACACCTCGTGACCGAATGGCGCACTATTCCTGCAAATCACCCATCCCTGCCCGGACATTTTCCCGGCAACCCCATCGTGCCGGGTGTAGTGCTGTTAAGTCACGTGTGGGATGCCATTCGCCATCAGACTAGCGAAGCGGTGTACTGCACCGGCCTGCCCAATATCAAGTTTCTCTCGCCATTGCGCCCCGATGAAGCCTTCACCGTGGTGGTGGAAATTACTCGCGCGGGATCGGCCAAGTTCATTTGTAAAACCGCCGACCGCATCATCGCCCAAGGCAGTATGCGTTTCGCAGCGGAAGCGGAGGCATCAGCGTGAGCCAGAACTGGTTAGGTCAGCGCGAGCGCGGCAGCCCCTTCCTGATGCGCGTCATCACCTGGATTGCGCTTAACCTGGGACGGCCAACCAGCCGCGTGCTGCTGGTTCCAATCAGCCTGTATTTTTTGTTGTTTTCGATCAAGGCGCGCCGTGCTTCGCGCCTGTATCTGCAACGCGCTCTTGGGCGCGATGCGGGCTGGCTGGATTTTTACCGACATTACTTTTGTTTTTCCACCACCATTCTGGATCGGCTGTATTTTCTATCTGGTCGCCATGATTATTTCGATATCACTGTGCACGGTGCCGAGGCGCTGCATGATTATTTGAAACAAGGGCGCGGTTGCATCCTGCTGGGGGCGCATCTGGGCAGCTTCGAAGCGCTGCGCGCGCTGGCCGCGCAACTCGGCAAGGTGCCGTTTGCTGTGTTAATGCATGTCGACAATGCGCAAAAAATGAATGCCATCATGAACAGCTTGAATCCGGAAATGGCGAGTTCCATCATTGCCATGGGCTCTCCCGATGCCTTGTTGCGGGCCAAGGAAATCATCGATGCCGGCGGCATGGTCGGCATGCTTGGCGACCGCGTCAGGCCCAGCGACAAAACGCTGCCATGCAATTTTTTTGGCGAAACTGCGTTGCTTCCGGACGGGCCGTTAACCTTCGCCAGCATCATGCAGGCGCCCGTGGTACTGTGTTTCGGTCTGTACCGTGGTGGCCGCCGCTATGATGTGCACTTCGAGGTGTTAGCAGAAAAGCTGGACGCAGCGCGTCCGCAGCGGCGTGCGGCCATTCAGAAATATCTGCAACACTATGCTGATCGCTTGGAGCATTATTGCCGCATCGCCCCTTACAACTGGTTCAACTTTTATGACTACTGGAACCCAGCGAATTAACCGCGTTATCCTGACATTTATCCTTGCCGCTTTGGCTGGAGCAGCGCACGCCGAATGGAATGTGCAAGCGCTGATGATGGCGCTAGCGGAAAGGCCTGCCGGTCAAGCACGTTATAGCGAAACCAAGACCTCGGCCCTGCTCAAGGAACCGCTCAAGCTGACGGGCATTTTGCGTTACCGGGAACCCGCATTTCTGGAAAAGCGCGTGCTGACACCGTTCGAGGAAAGCATGACAGTTGACGGCGAACGTCTGACCTGGGAAAAACCTGCGACGAAGCAGAAGCGCGTGCTGGCGCTGCGCGATTATCCGGCAGTTTGGGCCTTCATCGAAAGTATGCGCTCCACGCTCAACGGCGATGCAAAAATGTTGCAACGCTTTTACAAACTGCGCCTGGATGGCAATGAGCGCCAGTGGAGCCTGCTGCTGCTGCCTTCCGATCCCGACATGGCGCAGTTCATTCAGGTGATTCGCATCGGCGGCAGCAAAGACAAAATTTTGACGGTAGAGATCGAGGAAACCGGTGGCGACCGCTCGTTTATGACACTGCGCGAGGAAGGTCCGTGAAGCGCCTGCCGATCGCGATCTGGCTGGGCGCCCTGGCGTTTTGCGTATGGATCGTGGCGGCGCAGACCCGCTTCAATACCGACATGGCGGCGTTCCTGCCGCGCGCTGCGACTCCAGCGCAACAGTTGCTGGTAAACCAGTTGCGCGATGGCGTGACGTCGCGCCTGGTGCTGCTCGCTGTAGAAGGCGGCCGGGCTGAGGATCTGGCGGCGACCAGCAAAAAACTGGCACAGGCGTTGCAGGCCAGCGGCCACTTCAACTACATACGCAACGGCGCACAAACCCTCACCCCGGAGGAGCGTGCGCGCCTGCTGCAATACCGCTACTTGTTAAGCCCCAGGGTCGACGCGGCACACTTCAGTGTCGATGGCATTCGTCAGGCATTGAATGACAGCCTGCAACTGCTGGCTTCGCCAGCCGGGGCGATGGCGAAACAATTGCTTCCCGCCGATCCCACCGGCGAGATGCTGACGCTACTGGAAAGCTGGGGAGGCGGTGAGCGCGACGGACCGACCATGCAAAACGGCGTTTTGTTTTCTCGTGACGGCAAACGCACCTTGCTGCTGGCTGAAACAAAAGTCCCCGCATTCGACATCGATGCTCAGCAAATCGTCGGCGATGCCATCCGGCGTGCCTTCGCCGAAACGCGCGCCGGCCCGGAGCTGAAATTGCTAATGAGCGGTCCCAGTATCTTCGCCGTGGAATCGCGTAATCGCATTCACCATGATGCCGTACGTCTTAGTTTGATCGCCACGGCGCTGGTGGCAGTGATTTTGCTTGTTGCTTATCGCTCGCCGCTGTTGTTGCTGCTCGGCATGCTGCCGGTGGTCAGCGGCGCCCTGGCCGGCCTGGCTGCGGTGAGTTTGACCTTCGGCTCGGTGCACGGCATTACCTTGGGCTTTGGCGCCACGCTGATCGGCGAAGCAGTGGATTATCCAACCTATCTGTTCACCCAACGGGGCTTCAACGAGACCCTGCAGCAAACGCTCCAGCGCATTTGGCCGACGCTGCGGCTGGCGGTGCTGACCACCGTATTCGGTTGCCTCACCATGGTGCTATCCCGCTTTACCGGGCTGTCGCAACTGGGTATGTTCTCGCTCAGCGGCGTGCTCGTAGCGGGACTGATGACGCGCTATGTGATCCCTGTCATTGCCCCGGGCCGTTTCGCAGTAAAGGAAAGTACAGCGATGCAAAACTTGTTGGCGCGTAGCGCTGACGCGGCGGCGCGATTGAAATGGGTGCCGGTCGCCGTCCTTGCCGCCGCTTCGGTGTACCTGGGTGCGCACCAAGAAACCTTATGGGAAAACGATCTAGCCAACCTGAGCCCGATCCCCGAGCAAGCTAAAGCACTGGACCGGGAATTACGCAACGAATTGGGCGCACCCGACGTGGGCTATCTGATCGCTGTTCCCGGCGCAGACCAGCAGGCCGCGCTGGAGCACAGCGAGCAACTTGTACCCAAACTCGATGCACTGGTACGACAGGGCGTTACAGCTGGCTATGATCTGGCGGCGCGCGTGGCTCCCAGCCGGAAAACCCAGGCCGCGCGCCAAGCCGCGTTGCCGGGGCCAGGGGCGTTATGGGAGAATCTGCACGCTGCGCTTGTGACTTCACCATTCAAGGAGGAAGTGTTCGAACCATTCCTGCGGGATGTGGAAAAATCTCGCCGGCTGCGGCCATTGCAACCAGCGGATTGGCGCGGCACGCCGCTTGGCTCGCTGGCTCAGGGCATGCTGATCCGGCAGGGAACCGAATGGGTGGCGCTGATTTCCCTGCGCAACGTCACTGACGAAACGAGCCTCAAGGCATTCGTCACCAGCCTGCAAGCAGAAGGTGTTTTCCTGCTCGATCTGAAAGGCGAATCCAGCCGCATGATAACGGAATACCGCAACCAGTCCTTGCGCTATTCCGTGCTCGGCGTGGCGGCCATCATCGCGGTATTGGGCTTCGGGCTGCGCAATTTCCGCGCGGTGTTCGCTGTGCTGCTGCCGGTGATTGCAGCCATCGCGGCTACGGCGGCAATGCTGGCCACGCTGGGCGTGAAACTATCCCTTTTTCATATTGTTTCCCTGTTGCTGGTGCTGGGTATCGGTCTCAATTACGGCTTGTTCTTCAATCGCTCCGCGGTGGATCAAGCCGAGCGCCGGCGTGCTTTGTTTTCCGTGGTGGTGTGCGCTGCTACCACGGTGAGCGCATTCGGCATCCTGGCTTTTTCCGCCACGCCGGTATTGCAGGCAATCGGCGGCACGGTTGCTCTGGGCGCGGTATTGTCTTTATTATTTGCGGCAATGTGGACCAACCGCCGGCCTATGCAAGAATGAGCCTAATCAAGTTTTCTGCGGGTCTGGCTCGAAGCGACAAGCCCCTGTAGGGGCGGCGCCCCCGTTGTTAAGTCCTGAGCAGAGCAAGCAAATCGCGACAAGCCCCTGTAGGAGCGGCGCCCCCGCCGCGATATTTAAATCGGGCCGAGGGCAGCCCTCCTACATCAACACTTTCAATTGCACCCTTGTGTTGCCGTAATTAAATCCGGTAAACCCCCGGCTATGCCGGGGGACTCACGGTGGTTTGACCTATGCGGCGGTCTTGTTTCCGGACGTTGATGTGTGTTCGGCAACTTTGCATAGGCGTTGCGCTTTTTATCCCCCCTTTGCAAAAGAGGGGAAGGGGGGATTTGCCGGCGGTGGCGTGTAAGCACGGTGTTTTCAAATTCCCCTCACTCCCCCTTTGTCAAAGGGCGAAGCGTAAGGTTGCAGCCGCCTTGGGCGGCTCACGGTTTTATCGGCGCCTTTGAGGCGCTCACCTAATAAGCCTCCGGCTTTGCCGGAGGTAATTTAACTACTCCGAAGTTTTTCAATTTCCTCCGCCACCCGCTCCGGCGTGAGCTGCATCATGCAGTTGAAATGCCCCAACGGACACTCCCGTTCAAAACACGGACTACACTCCAGATTCAAACTCACCACCCGTGCCTTGTCTGATAACGGCGGCGTAAACCCTGGACTGCTGGAGCCATATAACGCCAGCATCGGCTTATCCAGCGCAGCGGCGACGTGCATCAACCCCGAATCATTGCTTACCACCAGATCGCTTGCAGCGAGCATATCAATGGCTTCGCTCAAATTGGTTTTGCCGCACAGGTTGTGACAGAGCCCTCCGCTGGACTGCTCTATGGACGCCCCGATTTCTGCGTCTTTGCTCGAACCAATCAGCCATATGTCATAGCCATTTCCTGTCAGAATTTTTCCCAGTTCCGCGAAATAACTCGCTGGCCAGCGCTTGGCGGGGCCGTATTCTGCACCGATGCAGAAGGCGGCAATGGGCTTGTCGGCGGTCAGTCCGAGCTTGTGCAGAGTCGTATGTTGTTCGGATTCTTCCACGTGCAGGCGTGGAGAAAGTTGTCCCAGATTTAGGCCGTGGTTTAAATCCCCCCTAGGCCCCAATTTTACAAAGGGGGGGACGGATATCGCGGTCTCCCCTCTATGTAAAAGGGGGGTGGGGGGGGATTTCGCCGGTTTGGCCAGTTGACAAAAACGATCCACCATCAGCGGTAAGGCTTGTTTATCCAGCTTCCTAGCGTCATTGAGCAAGCCATAGCGCATTTCCCCAACAAAACCGGTGCGTTGCGGAATGCGAGCGAAGAAGGGGATCAGTGCAGACTTGAGTGAGTTGGGCAGGACAATGGCTTGGTCATATTGTCTGGCGCGCAAGCTTTTTCCGAAGCGGTAGCGGTCGAGCAGTTTTAGTTCGCCGTGACCGAAAGGCAGGGCGATGGCTTCGTTGACCTCTGGCATGTGTTGCAGCAATGCCAGTGTCCATGCAGGTGCCAGGACATCGAGAATTAAATTGGGGTGGCGTTCATGCAGACGCTTGAATAGCGTCTGCGCCATGATCATGTCGCCGACCCAGGATGGGCCGATGATCAGGATTTTCAGTGGCCGTGCCCCGCGATGGCGCCACCACGCAGTTTGTAGCGGGTGCCGCAATAGGGACATAGCGCTTCACCGGTTTTTTCGACTGGCAGGAACACGCGCGGATGCGCATTCCACGCTGACATTTCGGGTGTTGGGCAGTGCAGCGGTAAATCCTTCTCGGTGACTTCGAGATAGCGTTCGGTGTTCAGGCCTTCGTTCATTTTCATGAATGCTCCGCTTAGACCAGGGTCAGCCAGTCTGGGTGATTCTTCGCTTTGCCGGTAACGCAATCGAAGAACATAGTTTGCAATCGGGTGGTGATCTCCCCGCGTTTTCCTGCGCCGATAGTGCGGTTGTCCAGTTCGCGGATGGGCGTAACTTCGGCAGCGGTGCCGGTGAAGAAGGCTTCATCCGCACAGTACACTTCATCGCGGGTAATGCGTTTTTCAATGACCTGCACGCCGATTTCGCCAGCCAGTTCGATGATGGATGCGCGGGTGATGCCTTCCAGGCAGGAAGTTAGGTCGGGGGTAAACAGCTTGCCGTGCTTCGCGATGAAAATATTTTCGCCGGCGCCTTCCGCCACGTAGCCGTCCACATCCAGCAGCAGCGCTTCGTTATAGCCATCGTGCGCAGCTTCTTGATGTGCCAGGATCGAGTTGGTGTAGGTCGATACCGATTTGGCGCGGCACATGTTGACGTTGACATGATGCCGGGTAAACGACGAGGTCTTCACGCGAATGCCATTCTCCAGGGCTTCAGCACCGAGATAAGCGCCCCATGGCCAGGCGGCTACGATGACGTGTGTGGACAGGGTGGTGGCGGCAATACCCATGGCTTCCGAGCCATAGAATACCAGCGGACGAATGTAACCGGATTCCAGCTTATTTTCCCGGACGGCGGCTTTCTGCGCTTCCATCAAGGATTGCTTGTCGAACGGCATTTTCATGCCAAAAATATGTGCCGAATTGAACAAGCGGTTGGTGTGATCTTGCAGGCGGAATATTGCCGTTCCTTGCCCGGTTTTGTAAGCGCGTACGCCCTCGAACACGCCCATGCCGTAATGCAGGGTGTGGGTGAGCACGTGAGTGGTGGCATCGCGCCACGGCACCATTTTTCCGTCATACCAAATCACGCCATCGCGGTCAGACATCGACATTTGTATCTACTCCGTCACTGTTCATTCGAAAGGCGTATTCTAGCGTATTTTCGTGTTGGACTTAACCTGGATGGTTGCCGCCATCCGGCCAATCCATCAAGTACAAGCTGTACCAGTACAGCGCAGTAACAATTTGAATCAGCTGTGTTAATTGACATCTGGCGGTGGTTTTAGGCCAAAACTATTTTTTTAATTTTCCTAAAGAAGTTAGAATGTTATCGAAGCCTTGTAGAAAATCCATTCCAAGCAAGTAATTGTCAGGGGCAAGGCGCTGCATTTTTTAGAGCATAAGGACGTTATTCCATGGCAACAGCTAAGAAGATTATTCCGATCATGCCAGCCAGTGAGCCAGCATTTGCGCAGGAAACCAGCGACTGCGCCGGCGCAGAACCGTATGCGCTGATGGTGCTGGGTGATAGCATGCTGCCCGAATTTGAGGATGGCGAAATTATCGTGGTTGAACCGGAGGGCCTCGCTCGCGATGGTTCCTATGTGGTTGCTTTCCATAAAGATGAATACACATTCCGCCAGTTGGTGAGCTATGAGGGCCACTGGTACCTCAAGCCACTGAACGATATTTATCCCACGGAGGAAGTGTCGGGGATGGAAGTGGTCAAGGGCGTGGTAATTCTGAAAAAGAAGCCAGGCAAGCGGCGGGAGCAGAAATTTTATGTTTAAATACGCTTTACTCCGAACATAATCAAAAAAAATTACAGTACAGATAAGAGGGGAGAAATATTACTATGTCGGATAAGCATAAATCCGCCGCAGAACTCAGCAGGCACGGCAACGAGTGCCTGCGCAAAAAGCTTTATTGGGAAGCGGAAAAGTCCTTTCTCGAAGCGCATAGAGTTGACCCGCGCAATGCCTATGCGCTGGTTGGGTTGGGCAATCTCTACTGCGCCGTGCGCAACTACGGACAAGCCCATATCTTCTATCAAAAAATGCTCGACATCGACCCGGCCAATCCGTTTTCTCTTAAAGGCATGGGTGATGCCTTCCGCGGCATGCAAGAAACCGAAAAAAGCATTCCCTACTGGTTACGCTATCTGGAGCATAAGCGCGACGACATACACGTCATGGTACGTTTGGCCGATGCTTATATGAAAGAAAACCTGCCGGGCGATGCAGAAAAATTTTGCGACATGGCGCTCAAGGTCGGTGGCCTGGACAAGCATGCGTTGCTAGGTGTCGGACGGCTTTATTACAAGGCCGGCATGGAAGTAAAAGCGCTCGGCTGTTTCAAATCCTTGCTCGAATTCGACCCGGAAGATGTGGCCGTACTCAACATGGCGGGCGATATTCATCAGGTTCGCGGCGAGTATGACGAAGCCATTGCTTGCTACGAAAAGGCACTCGCGTACGACCCCAAAAACAGCATTTCCCAGTACGGGTTGGGTAACTGCCAGCGTGGCCTGAAAAACCCCTCCGAAGGGCTTGGCTGGTGGCTTCAAGTGTTGGAGCGGGAGCCTGGCAACCAGCAACTGCGTACCCGTGTGGCCGATGCCTTGGCAAATATGGGCAAGCTGGATGAAGCGGCTGTCCATTACCAGATGAGTATTGATTTGGGCCACGACCCCTACGCCTGGCTGGGTATGTCGCGCGTCTATCTGGCGCGTAAGGAATACGATCAGGCAGAAGCCTGCTGTCGAAAAATTCTGTCTGAATCGCCTGACCACGAGAGGGCGCGGGAAGCGTTGGCGGAGATACTTGAGGCGAAGGGAAAGTAGGCTTCAAATTATCTTAAAAGCGACTATTGGACGCAGATAAGATCTGATTTCCGCTGATTCAATTCGTTGCAGAGATATGCCAGTTTCCAGTATGGAGCGGGCATATCTACCAAAGAACTTCCTGTTTTATCTGCGCCGATCTGCGTTCCTCTGCGTCCAATACCCGTTTTCTAGGATGATATGAAACCCTTCTCCGAGTCCTGCGAACAAAATAAAGTCCCTATCCTCGAAGTCCTGCAAGACGCATTTGCAGCCAGCAAACGGGTGCTGGAAATCGCCAGTGGCACTGGCCAGCATGCCATTTTCTTCGGCCATGCGCTGCCTCATTTATCCTGGCAAACGAGCGAGTTGTCGCACAACCATGCAGGCATACGCTTGTGGCTGGACGAGGCGAAATTATCTAACGTGTTAGCGCCGGTCGAAATTGATGTGAATGCTGCCGAGTGGCCAGTAGAACCGGTGGATGCGGTGTTTAACGCGAACACGGTGCATATTGTGGGATGGCCCGAAGTGGAGCGGATGTTCGCAGGAATTGGCCGCGTGCTGGAAATAGGTGGTGTGCTATGCCTGTATGGGCCGTTTAATTACGCTGGCAATTACACTTCAGACAGCAATGCGCGCTTCGATGAGTGGTTGAAGCAGCGTGACCCTAAGAGTGGTGTTCGCGATTTCGAAGCGGTGAACCGGTTAGCGGAATTGCACGGGCTGAGCCTGCTGAAGGATGTGGCGATGCCGGCAAATAACCGCACGCTGGTTTGGCGGCGCCGCAACAGCTTGCCCTAGAGATATTCGATTTCACCTTCCTCGTTGAGAAGGAAAGTGCCTGCTTCATGTTCGCTATTCATCTTGCGAATTTTGCCACCGATTTCAATCTGGACCCCGCCAAACACGGTTTTCCCTACAACTATTCTTGCATTGCCGACGAGCTTGAGTTGCTGCTCCAGTTCTGATTTTTCATCGGTGAGTTTTTGCAATGCTTCGAGCAGAGCGACACGCGTGCTTTCCGCTTTGGTACGGATTTCGGGTGTGGCTTTTTCCGGGTGGTTATTGAGGAAGGTGAGCAGTTTAACGACTTCGTCCAATTCCTGTACCTTGGCTTGAAAAGCTTTGTCGATCTGTTTCACTTGTTCGTGCAGGCGTGGGTTGATGCCGACTAACACAGTGGTCTTGGCACCTGCCTGCGAACCGAGTGAGGCAGTCTGAACCAGTAGCGTCGCTTCTGCCCGACCACCAATGATATGCCCCTTGTTGGTTCCTGGTGCGCCGACCATAATCTGATTGACTGCGGTTAGCTCACTTTGCATGACGAAGTCAGCTACCTGGATGCTGTCACCGGCTTCAATAACCGCATTTTCGACGAAACGAGCGGAAAAGGTGGCGCCGCATTTTGCATGGCCGATGGTGGATTGGCCATCGCCAATATGTCGTAGATGGACTTCGCCATGGCCGATTATGCCGCCCTCGATGACAATGTTGCCGCCTGCTTCGAGCACGGCGGCTTCTACCGTACCGCCAATGTGGATATCACCGGTTGCCCGGATGTGCATGCCGGCTTGCACATCTTCAGTCACGTTGACCGTGCCTTCGAAATCCACATTGCCAGTGGAAATGTTGACAGCTTCGATGGTGATGGTAGGTTCCACTTCGACGCCATGGTCAACGATGACCGGCTGACCGATGATCTCCGCGATGAGGATTGAAGCATCGTTCGGGTCAGTGGTTGCGCCCTTGAGTTGCGAGGCAAACATGGCTTCCATGCCTGGCTTGGAGGTAATCTCCTGGCCCAACACGTTGCTACCGGGTTCGCCGGGTGTTGGTGGAATTCTCTGCATCAGGGGTTCGCCTGGGTGAACAGTAACGATGCCACCCAATTCGCGGTAGTTGGCAACGTCATGTTCGTCGAGCAGGGGGTGACGTTCCCTGGCGGTGTTGATCAAGCATTGAAGGCGTCCGTCTTCGCCATTGATTGGTTCGCGGCCCTGGGCGATCAATTGTTGCTGCGTTTCACCCGCCGCGATGATGTCGTCAATGGCTTCTTCTAGTATGCCAAATTTAATCTGATGCTCATCAAGTAACTGGGAGATTTGCTCGCGCGTTACGTCGGCACCGCCATAGGCTGGTGTGACTGTGAGGGTGGCGGACATTCTATCTGCTGCGACGTCTACAGTGATGGTGGCATCACGTATTTCCCCGATTTCCAGGGTAAAGGCCTCGCTGGCCGCGGTGTATTTTTTGGCCAGTTGGGAAACTGCTTCATTGAACAGGAAAAGTTTTTCAAACCCCTCGTCCGCGATTTTCTGTTTCAGCCATGCGTCATCGAAAGGCACCTTGCATTCGACCGGTGTATAGATTGCCAGCAGCTTGCGTCCATCCTCGCTCAAGGCGAGGGTCAGACCTTGGCCTGGATCCAGTTGTTCTTCAGGCATAACCAACTTTGTATTGCCATTTGGAAAATTGATCTTGAGTTTTCATTCAACAGGGCCAGTCCTTCATTATTTTTTGTAGTATTTGCAACGCCAAGTATGCACGATTTACGCTACTCTTTTCTATCGCTATCGATTGCCTGGTTGGTCAGAACGGTAAGCTCACCGCCGGGGCGGCATCCAGAATGACCCGCCGGAAGTCATCCTGAATGCGCTTCAAGGCGGTGACGTTGTCCGCTTCGAAACGTAGCACGATGACCGGTGTGGTGTTCGAAGACCGTGCTAAACCGAATCCGTCCGCATATTCCACGCGTAACCCGTCCAGGGTGATGACCTGTTTCGGGTCGGTGAACTTGGCGATTTTTTGCATTCTTTCGATGATGGCGTAGTTCTCGCCTTCTTTCAGTTTGATCTGTAATTCCGGGGTATTTACCGTGTCCGGCAGGCCGTGCAGGGTGGCATTGATGTCGGGCTGTTTGGACAGATACTCGAGCAGGCGCGCACCGGCGTAGAGGCCATCATCGAAGCCGTACCAGCGTTCCTTGAAGAATATGTGGCCGCTCATCTCGCCTGCCAGCAGTGCACCGGATTCCTTCATCTTGGCTTTGATGAATGAGTGTCCGGTTTTCCATAAAGTCGGCTTGCCACCGCGCCGGGTAATCCAGTCGAACAGGTTGCGTGTGGATTTCACGTCGAAAATAATTTCTGCACCGGGGTTGCGCGACAGCACATCGTCGGCGAATAACATCAACTGACGGTCCGGATAGATGATCTTGCCATCCTTGGTGACAACGCCCAGGCGGTCACCGTCGCCATCGAAAGCAAGACCGATTTCGGCATCGCTGGTCTTCAGTTTGGCGATCAGGTCTTTCAGATTCTCCGGTACGGATGGATCGGGATGGTGGTTGGGGAAATTGCCGTCAACCTCGCAGAACATTTCGGTTACTTCGCAACCCATTTTGCGGTACAGCGTGGGGCCGAACGCGCCGGGGACGCCGTTGCCGCAATCGATGATCACTTTCATCGGGCGGGCCAGCTTCACGTCATCCACAATGCGGTTGATGTATTCGTCGGCAATGTCATGCTGGCTATAAGTGCCGGCACCATGCGCAAGGTCACTGCTCTCCAGCCGCTCGCGCAGTTTTTGTATGGTTTCGCCCGCCAGCGTTTCGCCGCCAAGCACCATTTTCAGGCCGTTGTAGTCGGGCGGGTTGTGGCTGCCGGTTACCATGACTGCAGAGTTGGTGTTGAGCTGGTAGGCGCCGAAATAAGTCATGGGTGTTGCAACCATGCCCAGGTCGATGACATTGATGCCGGCTTTCTGAATTCCCCGCGCCAGCGCTGCGGCCAGGCTTGGCCCGGAGAGGCGGCCGTCGTAGCCGATGACAATGGCGACTTGTTTACGTGCCATCGCCTCTGAGCCGATGGCATGGCCTATGGCTTCGACGATCTCGGGGGTAAGTGTTTTTCCGACGATTCCGCGAATGTCATAGGCTTTAAATATTTCCTTGGGGAGGTTGTTCATTACGTGTTTCCTGTTTTGGTAGTTATTTGCTAGATTATCCGAATTTTTAGCTAGTTATGCCACTCTGTCGTCATTGGCAGCGAAAAAATTCAAAATTTGTTGAGGCAGCCAGGTCAGCCGCCCAGGAAAGGGCCCGGTGATAAAACCAGCATGGCCACCCTGTTCGGGATACTCCAGCGTGACCGCAGTCGAGACCTCGTTTGCGCCGGGCAAAACGGAAGCTGGCATGAATGGGTCGTTGCGGGCATTAATGATGAGTGTCGGCAGTGCTATTTGTTTTAGCAACGGCAAGCTCGATGCTAGTCGCCAGTAATCGTCTGCATCGAGGAAGCCATGGACTGGTGCTGTATAAAGATCGTCAAATGCATGCAGGGTGTGGGCCTTGCGTAATTTTCCCGGATCAATGGTAAGCAAGTTTTGGGCAACCTTGGCGCCTACCTTGTGCTTGAGACTTTTGAGGAAGCGGGCAGTGTAGGTGACACGGTTAAAGCCCTTGTCCAGCGTTGCACCGGCAACAGCCAGGTCAAGCGGCACAGAAATAGCGGCGGCAGCATGCAACAGATCCTCTGCGCGCGTGCCTTGTTCGCCTAGGTATTTAAGCAGGGCATTGCCGCCCAGTGATACCCCAACCGCAAAGATTCTGGTTTCGGGCTGCGTGGTCTTGAGCCTGCGCAGGATCCAGTCGATCTCCGACGAATCCCCTGAATGGTAGGCGCGGGCCAAACGGTTGGGTTCGCCCGAGCAGCCTCTAAAATGGACGACCACGCCACGCCAGTTTTTTTGCTGCAAGCCGGCCATGATGCTTACCGCGTAGTGGCTGCACGAATCGCTTTCCAGGCCGTGAAACAGCACGGCCAGCGGGGCGTTCGATGCCCCGTCCAGCCAGTCCAGGTCGATGAAATCGCCGTCTGGCGTGTCCCACCGTTCACGTCGGTATGAGATCCGCGGCAGGCGCGCGCAGAAGAAGGGGTAAATGGTTTGCAGGTGGCCGCCAGGCAGCCACCAGGGAGCACGGTAGTGATCGGGCATGAATGAGATTATAATGGTGATATCCTCAATTTTCGTTGCCCGCCATGGAACTTTCCGTCGAACTCCTGCAGAAATACAGCAAGCCCGGCCCGCGTTATACGTCGTATCCGACCGCGCCTTATTTCACCGAAAAATTCGGCGAAGCGGAGTGGATCGAGGAAATCAAGCAAACGCAGAACACTGGCCGCGACCTGTCGCTCTACACGCATATCCCGTTCTGCGACACGCTGTGTTACTTCTGCGGCTGCAACATGATGGCGACGCACGATTACGCCAAGGCAACCAAGTATCTCGGCTTCATGTTCCAGGACATCGATCGCATCGCGGCCATGGTCAATCCTGAGCGAGTGGTGAAGCAATTCCACTGGGGCGGTGGCACGCCGACCTTCTTGCATCCAGAAGATATCCGCAAACTTTACGCCTACACCGCCAGCCGTTTCAAGATTGCACCGGATGCGGAAATCAGCTGCGAGATCGACCCGCGCGAATTGACGCGTGACCACGTAGTGGCCCTGTACGAAAGCGGCTTCAACCGCGTCAGCATGGGCGTGCAGGATTTGAGCGTCACAGTGCAGCAAGCGGTCAACCGTATCCAGCCGGAGAGTATGGTGCGCGAAGTGTTTGGCTGGATGCGTGAAGTCGGCTTCCAGAGCATCAATATCGATCTGATGGTGGGCCTGCCTCACCAGACTGTGGCGAACTACACAGAAACCCTGGACAAGATCATCGGCATAGCTCCGGATCGCCTGGCGGTATTCAATTACGCGCATGTGCCCTGGCTGAAAAAGCACCAGAAGCAGATGATCAAGGAAGAAGATCTGCCGCCTTTGCCCGTGCGCCTGGAATTGCAGGTGCTGATCATGGACCGGCTGGCTAAGGCGGGGTATGTCTACATCGGCATGGATCACTACGCCCGTCCTGACGACGAGATCGTCAAGGCGCAGAAAAACAAGACGCTGTACCGTAATTTTCAGGGTTACACCACGCACAAGAACAGCGATATTTATGCCTTTGGCGTATCCGGCATTGGTCAGACCGACGATGTATTCGTGCAGAACGCGAAGAAACTGCTGGATTACGAGCAGCGCATCAGCGAGGGACATTTGGCCACCGAGCGTGGCCTGCGCGTGACGGCTGAGGACAAGCTGCGCCGCGATGCTATTTCAACCATCATGTGCGATTTGGAATTGGATAAAGCGGCATTTGGCAGGAAATGGAATATCAACTTTGATGAGTATTTCGCCAGTGCATTGATTGAGTTTCAGGATATGGCAGTGGATGGCTTGATGAAAGTCGATGGCGGCAAGCTATGCGTTACCGATCTGGGCAGGATTTTTCTGCGCAATATTGCCATGCCGTTCGATGCTTATCTGGGCGCGCAGCAGGTTGAGATTCAGCCGCGTTTTTCTAAAACAATTTAGTTTTACACTGGCACATTAAAAAGGGGAATTACGTGAAAGTTAAATCCACACGCTTTGGTGAAATGGAAATTGACCCAGGCAGCATTATTGATTTTCCAAGCGGTTTGCCAGGCTTTGAGAAATGCATCCGGTTCCAGTTGTTCCATGAAGAAAAGGATCAGCCGATGCTGTTCTGGCTGCAATCTTTAGATGAGCCCGATGTGGCGTTTTCCGTTGTTGATCCTACTGCATTTGGCTTGAATTATCAGATGACGTTATCGGACGACGAGACCAAGTTGCTGGATGCGAAGGACGCGACGGAGATTGCCGTGATGATGGTGCTCTACAATCCCCTGGTGGAAGAGGGCGGCGAGCTGAAACAGTCTACGGGTGTTTCAGCTAATATCAACGGCCCTGTTTTGCTCAACGTGCGTAGCAAGCGTGGCATGCAGAAAGTGATTTTGCCCGCTACCGGCATGGTGTCGGTAGCGACTGGAAGCTAGCCCGGCAAGCCTACCACAGACGCCACCAGGGACTCTTGGGCTGGCTAATGTCTGATAGGTATTTGCTGTTGGGGAAGTTAAGCTTGAGCACGCGCAGAGCGTCGTCGTGCAGGTCGGTGATGCCCATTCCTTCGTAGGCGAGTACCAGAATGGCCAGTGCTTCTTCTTCGGCAGGTGCCTGGGGGTAATGCTTGACTGCATACGCGGCACGGTTGGCGGCAGCCACATAAGCACCGCGTTTCATGTAGTAGCGCGCCACATGAACCTCGTGCGAAGACAAGGCGTTAACCAGATACTTCATGCGTGCAGCAGCATCCGGGGCGTACTTGCTCTCCGGAAAGCGCTTGACCAGTTCGCTGAATGCTTCGAAAGCTTCGTTTAATGCTTTCGGGTCACGCTCAGTCAGATCCTGGTCTGCGATGGTCGCTAGCAACCCCTGGTCTTCGTTGAAATTGGTCAGCCCCTTAAGATAGTAGGCATAATCTACATTGGGGTGGTTGGGGTGCAGCTTGATGAAGCGGTCGCAAGCGGCGATTGCCGAAACCGGCTCGTTATCCTTGAAATAGGCGTAGGCGATCTCAAGTTGTGCCTGTTGCGCATAGCTGCCATAAGGATAGCGTGCTTCCAGATTTTCGAAATACTTGATGGCCTTCGAATAGTTGGCATCATTCATTTCATCCCTGGCAGCAGTGTAGAGTTTCTGCGCTGACCAGTTTTTGGTCTCATCCTGTACTTCCGGCAGGATGCCGCAACCGGATACCAACAATAGAAGTAAAACCACTAGACTACGTTTCATGAGCCAACCCGAAGAAAATTTTTCAGATTATAACCCAAACGCGCCGCTACAGTTTGCCATCCCGCTGGACTGTGCGGGTCTGCGTCTGGATCAGGCTTTGGCGCGGATGCTGCCGGAGTATTCGCGCAGCCGCCTGCAGAGCTGGATAGAAAGTGGTGCGGCCATGCTGGATGGGAACGTGGCGACGATCAAGCAGAAAGTCTGGGGCGGTGAAGCCGTCAGTTTGCTGCCTACAGCCGATCCGTATGAAACGTCTTTCGCCGCAGAGGATATCGCGCTCGATATCGTGTTCGAAGACGATGCGATCATCATTATCAACAAACCTGCGGGGCTGGTCGTGCACCCTGGTAGCGGCAACTGGCAAGGCACGCTGCTTAATGCGCTGTTGCACCATGCGCCGCAGCTCGCCACGATTCCCCGTGCCGGCATCGTGCATCGGCTGGACAAAGACACCAGCGGATTGATGGTAGTAGCCAAGACCTTACCGGCGCAGACCGACCTGGTGCGCCAGTTACAAGCGCGCACGGTGAAGCGGGAATATCTCGCCATCGTGCAAGGCATCATCGCCTATGACGATACGGTGGACGCGCCAATCGGGCGGCATCCGCAGCAGCGCATCAAAATGGCCATCGTGCATAACGGCAAAGCGGCGGTGACGCATTTTGAGGTACTCGAGCGCTTCAAGGCGCAAAGCCTGGTGTTGTGCCGCCTGGAAACCGGACGCACGCACCAGATCCGTGTGCACATGCAATCCATCGCCCATCCCTTGCTGGGTGACCCGGTTTACGGCGGTAAATCGAAAGTGGCTGGTGTGCTGGCGGAAGCTATTAAAGCACTTGGGCGGCAGGCGCTGCACGCTACACGCCTCGGGTTGGTCCATCCAGTCAGCGGAGAAGAAATGAGCTGGGAGGTTGAGCTGCCAGAGGATATGCAACGTCTGTTGGACGTGCTGCATGACGAGTAATGTGTGGATCACTCCCGATTGGCCAGCGCCAGCCAGGGTGCGCGCGCTGATTACCACACGCAGTGGCGGGGCAAGTGCCGCGCCCTATGCCAGCTTGAATCTGGGTGACCACGTTGGCGATGATCCGCTGAAAGTGTCTCAAAATCGTACCTTGCTGCGGGCACATATACCCGCTGAACCCAAGTGGTTGAAGCAAGTGCACGGCATTGCCGTGGCCGATGCGGATAAGTGTTTGATTGGCGCCGAAGCAGACGCCAGCGTTGCGCACCATGCCGGCAATGTGTGTGCAGTGCTCACCGCAGATTGTTTGCCGGTGTTGTTGACGGACACAACAGGCACGGTAGTCGGCGCGGCACACGCGGGCTGGCGCAGCCTGCTCAACGGCGTGGTGGAAGCCACCGTGGCGGCGATGCATGTCCCGGCCTCGTCGGTAATCGCCTATCTCGGCCCCGCCATTGGGTCACAGGCATTTGAGGTGGGTGAAGAAGTCAGGGCGGCGTTTATTGCCGCACAACCGGAAGCCGCTAATGCATTTATTCTCAGCAAAATCCAACACGAAACCCGCAACACGCAACTCGAAACCCAGCGCTGGCTGGCCGATATCTACCAGCTTGCCAGATTACGCCTGCAAAGGCATGGCGTGGCAGGTGTTTACGGCGGCGGCTTGTGCACCTTTACGGATGCTGCGCGGTTTTTTTCTTACCGGCGTGATGGCGTGACCGGGCGGATGGCTTCGTTAGTCTGGCTCGAAGCCTAGCTGGCCCATTCGGGTATAATTCCCCACTTTTCGCTCTGGATATCCATCCCATGACCACTCTGATCTGGATCATTGCTGCAAGTCTGCTCGGCGGCGTTTTAAGCGTGTCGCTAGCCGCGCTGTTCGCTTTCAGCGCACGTGCTGCCTAGGTGCCCATGCTGGTGAGCTATGCCATCGGTGCCTTGCTCGGCGCGGCATTTTTGGAAATCTTGCCGCATGCATTCCAGGAAACGCATAATGTCCAGGCCATGACTGCCACGGTGCTGTTTGGCATTTTGCTATTTTTTGTGCTGGAAAAGCTGGTGATATGGCGTCATTGCCACCATGAGGAGTGCGAGGCGCATAGCAGCCATACGGAACATGAGCAAGGCCATGACCATGGCCGCAGCGGCATGATGATTATGGTGGGTGATACCTTTCATAATTTTGTGGACGGCGTGCTAATTGCAGCAGCATTCATGACCAGCATTCAGCTCGGTATCGTGACGGCACTGGCGATCATTGCACATGAAATTCCACAGGAAGTGGGCGACTTTTTGATTCTGCTGCATTCCGGGTATACCAAGCGGCAGGCATTGATATTCAATCTGGTTTCCAGCTTGGCGACGCTGGTAGGCGGCACGTTGGCCTGGTGGGCGTTGCGCGACCTGCATGCCTGGATTCCGAATATCCTTGGCTTGGCGGCGGCGAGCATGATTTATGTGTCGGTAGCGAACTTAATTCCCGGTTTGCACAAGCGTCCGGAGCTGCGCGCAACCTTCATGCAAGTGACGCTAATCGTGCTCGGTATCGGCTCGATCTGGATCACTCAACTGCTGGTCGGTGACTTGGCCTAGACGCTTCCTCTTTCTGGATGGTGTGCCGACCAGCCAGAGCAACAAGGCGAGCGGCAACACGGCATACCAGAAAAAAGTCATCAAGCCGCTGATGAAACTTTTTGCAGTGAACGCCATCAGAACGACGACATAAAGCCAGGCAATAGCGACAATGTACATTAGCAGTTACATGCAAAATTAAATGAATAAAATCCCAAAAGTCGGTTTCGTTTCCCTCGGTTGTCCCAAGGCGCTGGTCGACTCCGAACAGATTATCACGCGCTTGCGCGCCGAGGGCTACGGTATTGTGGGCAGTTACCACGACGCTGATCTGGTAGTGGTCAACACCTGCGGCTTTATCGACGCGGCGGTAGAAGAATCGCTCGACGCGATTGGTGAAGCGCTGGCCGAAAATGGCAAGGTAATCGTGACTGGTTGCCTAGGTGCCAAGGGCGATATTGTCCAGAAGACACATCCAAAAGTGCTGGCAGTGACCGGCCCGCATGCCGCGCAGGAGGTGATGGACGTGGTGCACCAGCACTTGCCGCAGCGCAATGATCCATTCGAAAGTTTGATCCCGCCGCAAGGCATCAAACTCACGCCCAAGCATTATGCTTATCTGAAAATTTCCGAAGGCTGTAACCACCGCTGCACCTTCTGCATTATTCCTTCGCTACGCGGCGATTTGGTGAGCCGTCCAGTGGGCGATGTCATGCAGGAAGCGGAAAACCTGGTCAAGTCGGGCGTGAAGGAATTGCTGGTGATTTCACAGGACACCAGTGCCTACGGCGTGGACATGAAATACCGCACCGGCTTCTGGCAAGGCCGCCCGCTGAAAACGCGCATGACCGAGCTGGCGCAAGCCCTGGGCGAGTTGGGCGCGTGGGTGCGCTTGCATTATGTCTACCCCTATCCGCACGTGGATGAAGTCATCCCGCTGATGGCGGAAGGAAAAATTCTGCCTTATCTGGATGTGCCGTTTCAACATGCCAGTCCGCGCATTCTCAAGGCCATGAAACGCCCGGCCAATAGCGAGAACGTGCTGACCCGCGTGCAAGCATGGCGCGCAATTTGTCCGGATATCACCATTCGCAGCACCTTTATTGCAGGCTTCCCCGGCGAGACCGAAGATGACTTCCAGCAGTTGATGAATTTTCTGGAAGAAGCGCGCCTGGATCGCGTGGGTTGCTTTACCTATTCTGCCGTGGAAGGCGCCAAAGCCAACGAGCTGGGCGAACACGTGCCGGAAGAAGTAAAAGAAGAACGCAAAGCGCGCTTGATGGAATTGCAGGAACACATCAGCGCCGAGCGGCTGGCAGCCAAGGTAGGCAAGACCATGACCGTGCTGGTGGACGAAGTGGATGACGAAGGCGCAGTCGCGCGCGGCAGCGCCGATGCACCGGAAATCGACGGCGTGGTGTACGTCGAGGGAAAAGATTTTAAACTGGGCGAATTCATCGAAGTGACGATCATCGATTCCGATGCGCATGATCTGTGGGCGGAGCTGAAGCAATAGTCGTAGGTAAAAGTTCGACTCAATGATTTTGTCATACGGCTATGTTCGACACGTTTGAGCCACTCAGCCTTACAAATACGTTGACCTAAAGCCGACATTCAGCCAACGATTCCATAAATAAAAACGGCGACACATTGGTCGCCGTTTTCATGAAGAATAACTGTAAAATTTTCCGACAACGCCCTTCTGGCGTATCCTCAAAATCCAAGCAAAACCGTGGGGGTTTCCCCCCACGCCCCCTCTAAAGGGCCGAAGCGCTCAAATTACCGAAGCGCCAACCGCCGCCTAGCTACGCCCATCAAGCCCAGCAGGCCAGAACCCAGCAGCCACCCCGCAGCAGGCACCGGGACGGCGGCGACTTGTCCGGAGCGAACAGCCAACGCGTAAATTTGAGTGTTCTTAGCGGGGGCGCCCTGGCCGCCGCCGTTGAAGTTGAAGCCCCACGCGTAGACGGGAACACTGCTGGCGTACTCCGTACTGGACCAGTAATTGTAGGACAGGAGGTTGCTGAACAGGCTGTAGTTGGCGTTGTGCGTGCTGGCAATGCTGGAAAACGCTACGCCGCCCAGCTCGTTATAGAACAGGTGGCCCATCTCGCTGCCGGTACAGTTCATGCCACCAGAACTGCACGTGGCATCCGGTAGCAGCGTGGTGGGCAGGCGCCAGTCGCTGTAGCCCAGGTAGTTGGCGGCGTTCATGGCGCCGATCCATTTCATGGCGCCGCCCCAGGTCATGGCGCCGCTGCTGTAGATGACGCTTTGATTACCCCAGATGTCAGTGCCATAGTCAACTCCGTAGGCCAGGCCAAAGATGTTGGTGGCGGCCAGGTTGGCGTTGGCTGCCCAGGTGATGTTGAGGCCGGTGTCGTTGATGGCTTGGCCGCCAAGGACGCTGACCAGTGCGGCATGGGCGCCGGGGGCGGATAACAGGCCGAGGCTCAGGGCTGCAGACGCAAGAATGGTGCGGGTTTGATATTGCATGGTTTTTCTCCAGGTTCGGGTTAAGGGTTTTCTTCTTTACTTGGCGCGTCCGAGATGCCGGCTACGCGTCTTGTCGATACACTGGAATGTTAAGCATGAATTATGCCAGTTAGTCCTTGATGACCGCCCAACCCAGGTATATTAAAACTTTCAGGGGGCAGAGAGAGAGAGGCGGAAAAGTGTAAAGTTTTTCGACAAATATTTCGCTACCTTACAGCAGACACTCGCGAAGGGCGGCAAATGGCACTTCGCAGTCGGATTCTAGCTCCAACCAAACCTGGTGCTCCCTAGCAGGTCAAGTTTGAACTTCTCCAAATTATATCGAGGGCGCCTGCGCTACCAGTTACCTGCCACCGTATTCCGGCCAGGACTCTTAATCACCAACTTTTTCTTCTCCGCCAAATTTTCCACAAATTTTTTCTGTCTACTTGCACCTCAATTGCATCTTGCGCACATGGCGCGTGCAACGTGATGGATTCCAATTGACCCTTGGCCAAGGCCTGCTTGAGCGGGGCGAACCAGGCGCGTTCCATATCTTGTGCGGCAGCGGTCCAAGCATGCACATCGCCGTAGTGGCAGGGGCTATCGAGCTGGTCGAGCACGATCAGTGATGTGCCGCTATTTTTGCTGGCACCCAGCCAGGCGTAGGTGTTTTCGGGCAACGTAGCGCAGGGCGTATTGCTGGCCTGGGAAAATGCGCGCGCCAGTGCATCGTTTGCCCAGATAGCTGCAAAATGGCTGCGTGGTTTTTCCGCCAACCTGCCGCCACCCCACAACCAGGCGCTGTTGATCGGCAATTCGCCACGTTCTTCGCGTGCCAGGTTGACCGGATGCTCGTGCAATAGCATTTGGATTTCGTTGATTGTCGTGCGCCAATGTTGCGCATCTTTTCCGCTTGGCAAGTGGTCGTCCATATAGCCGCCAGCAGCTTGCCCTAGCGGTTGGGTTTCCAGGGCGGGTGCTTGATCGAGGCGCAGGTACCAGCGGTCAGGGGAGGGCGAAAAGAATTTCAGGCCATCGCTGGCGAAGTGCTGATTCAGAATACCCGTCAGTGTTTCCGCCTCGGTTTGCGATAAAGCGAATGATTGGCTGTCGGTGACGATCAGCCGGTCGCGGCTGACGCGCAGGTTAATCGGGTCGGCGCGCAGCCAATAATGCTGACCTGGTTCGATACCGTCTGCGCGTAGCGTGATAGGTGTAACCGGCCAATCCTGCTGTTTAGCGATACCGAAAGTGCGGCACAACCACTCGTTGCTGTCTCCAGTGCTGGCTTCAGTCCGCTCACCGCGTGATAGCAGGGTTTGCAGCGCGGGCAGGCGTAAAGCCGAATCGATTTCATGGCGCATGGGGCGTGGCGGGCGCAGGCCCGGAATGAGTAGATGGCAATGCATGGCACGAGTGTAGCATCCCTGGTGTTGGCTGCCGATGGCCATCGGCAGCCGCGCGCAACGATAAGCGACAGGAACGTAGGCGCGAAACAAACGGGGTGGATGAGTTCGATTGTGGTGAGGTCTCAGTCGCGCCAAAAACGGTAATATGCTTTTGTCTTTATCGGTTGATTGCCCGATAAATCGGCGCTTAAGTGCAATCAGGACGCGCTAACGGGATATTCTCATGCAGTTTCTGCTGGAGAAAGCCATCATGATTTCGGTTGGCTTATTGGTGTCGCATTAGGGGCAGGCAGTGCGCTTACCGCCAACCAGGCTTACCTGAGAGCACCGGGGGATCAGCTCGTCTATTCCTCTGGCGGCCAGCGCCTGCAGCTCCGGAAATTTCCAGATCGTTGCCCTAGGAGTGGCGAGCCATTTCTTCACTGCCACCAGGTCGTCCACCGACAACATCTTGTAGCCGTTCTCCAGTTTCCATAGATCGCATGCGTCCAGAGCTAAACAATAAGCCAGCGCTTCATCATAAGCAGTAGCAACCAAATTTGATCTCCTTTCAAGTGGACGTGCTCCTCGCACGGCAACACTTTGGCAAACCTGTGTGACATCCTGATGACAGCATCGGTGTTTTCCTCATAACCGTGCCATGTTTTAACTATTGAGAATGTATGTTGTGGCTCAACTGGAACCATTCGTCACGGTCGCAAATATTCTCAAATGTCCAGCTCGGGTAAACTGTGGCTTGTACAACAAGGAGTCTTATGCGACAGAGCACTCATCAAATCACCCTGGCTACGGGCGGCAAAGGTTTGTACGACTTTACCCGGCAGGTGACTGACTGGGTAGAGCAGTCAGGTATCCAGATTGGATTGCTCACACTATTCGTGCGGCATACTTCCGCCAGTCTGCTGATTCAGGAAAATTATGATCCGGAAGTGCAACGTGATCTGGAGCGCTTCTTTGCACGCTTGGTGCCGGAGGGTGATCCGCTGTTCGAGCATGTGATGGAAGGACCGGACGATATGCCTGCTCATGTGCGTTCCGCGTTGACCCAGACCAGCATTTCTATTCCGGTAATCGATGGTTCTCCCACGCTTGGCACCTGGCAGGGAATCTATCTCTACGAGCATCGCGTCTTGTCTGTCAACCGCCAGATTGTGCTGCATTTGCTGGGCGAATAACGCCCCCTGTGGCACACTAGCGTTTTTATCCGGAAGACCCTTCAGTGCGTCCCTACGAGCTTTTCATCGGCCTGCGCTATACCCGTGCCAAGCGGCGCAACCACTTCATCTCCTTCATTTCGCTGATTTCCATGGCGGGTATTGCGCTGGGCGTGGCGGCGCTGATCGTGGTGCTTTCCGTCATGAGCGGCTTCCAGGACGAACTGCGTTCGCGCATTCTGGGCGTGGCCGCGCATGTGCAGATTTCCGGCCCGAACAATGTGTTGTCCTCCTGGCAGCGCGTTGCCGAGGAGGCGTCGCGCCACCCTAAAGTCGAAGCCACTGCGCCCTATGTGATGGGGCAGGGCATGCTGGCTTTTGACCAGGCGGTGCAGGGCGCGGTCATTCGCGGCATTCTGCCTGCGCAAGAAGATAAAGTAGCCGACATCGGCAAGCACATGAAAGCGGGCAAGCTCTCTGATCTGCGCGGCGGCGAATTCGGTATCGTTCTTGGTTCCGAACTGGCGCGTGCCTTGAGTGTGAAGTACGGCGACAAGGTGGTGCTGATCACGCCACAGGGACAGGTGACCCCCGCCGGTATGTTGCCGCGCCTTAAGCAGTTCCACGTGGTGGGCATTTTCGAAGTGGGCATGTTCGAGTATGACAATGGCCTGGCCTTGATCCATCTGGAAGACGCGCAAAAACTCTATCGCCTGGAAGATCAGGTATCCGGTGTGCGCCTCAAACTGAACGACCTGTATGACGCACCGCGCGTGGCGCGTGAACTGGCTGGCATGCTGACTATGGATGCGTATATTTCCGACTGGACGCGGCAGCATGCCAATTTCTTCCGCGCCGTGCAGATCGAAAAAAATGTCATGTTCATCATTCTTATGCTGATCGTTGCGGTCGCGGCCTTCAACATCGTTTCCACGCTGGTGATGGTGGTGACCGACAAGCAGGCCGACATCGCCATCCTGCGCACCCTCGGTGCGTCACCTGCCAGCGTGATGAAAATTTTCATCGTGCAGGGCGCATTGATCGGCGTGATAGGAACCCTGGTCGGTGTGGTGGGCGGCGTGTTGCTGGCAATGAATATCAGCGTGGTCGTGCCGGCCATCGAACACACTTTCGGTATCCAGTTCTTGGCCAAGGACGTGTACTACATCAGCGAGTTGCCATCAAAATTAGTATGGAGCGATGTGGGCACGATTACCGTGGTATCGCTGGTGCTGAGCTTGCTCGCTACGCTCTACCCGAGCTGGCGCGCTTCGCGCGTGAATCCGGCGGAGGCGTTGAGATATGAGTAACGTACTGGCTTGCCGCCAACTGCGCAAAATCTACCTGCAAGGCAAAGTGGAAGTGCCGGTGCTGATGGGCGTCGATGTGCAAGTGGGCGCGGGCGAATTCGTCGCAGTCGTCGGCGCTTCGGGTTCCGGCAAGAGTACGTTGCTGCACCTGCTCGGCGGGCTGGACAGCGCTACCAGCGGCACGGTCGAGATTATGGGCCGCGACATTCAGACCTTGTCCGAAGCGGAACGGGGTAATCTGCGCAATCGATCCTTGGGCTTCGTGTATCAGTTTCATCATTTGCTGCCGGAATTTAGCGCGCTGGAAAATGTTGCCATGCCGCTCTTGATCCGCCGCATGGCGAAAGCGGAAGCCTACGAACAGGCAGCGGCAATGCTGAAGGAAGTCGGCCTCGCCCATCGCCTGACCCATACTCCCGGCGAACTCTCCGGCGGCGAGCGTCAGCGTGCCGCACTCGCACGCGCATTGGTGACGCGGCCTGCCTGCGTGCTGGCAGATGAGCCGACCGGCAACCTCGACCACCGCACGGCGGAAGGCATACAGGAACTGATGATGGAACTCAATCGCGCTCACAACACCAGCTTTCTGGTGGTCACACACGATATGGATTTGGCTGCCCGTATGCAGCGGATATTGAAGCTGGTGGATGGGGCGTTGGTAACAGAGTAGTTAGGGTACGCAGACGAATAACCGTATTTAACCACGGGGGACACGGGGAGCACGGGGAAGAAGTCTTTGAAGCGAATTCAAAGAATTATCTATTCGCTGATGGGTTGCTTCGTAGTGAATTGAATTCCCCCCGTGTTCCCCGTGCGCCCCGTGGTGGAGCAGCTTTTGAAAAACTCATAAAGCGAACTCGCCGTGTCTCAAACATTCGATCCACAACACACTTTCACTGGCCTCTCCGAAGCTGAAGCTGCCGCGCGTTTGACCGATGAAGGCTATAACGAACTGCCAGCCGAAGGGCAACGCGACGTGTTGCACATCGCACTCGAAGTGGCGCGTGAGCCCATGTTTCTGCTGCTAGTGGCGGCAGGTGTGATCTACCTCGCCTTGGGCGATGCGAGAGAAGCGTTGATGCTGCTCGGCTTTGTGTTCGTGGTGATGGGCATCACCATTTACGAGGAACGAAAAACCGAGCGGGTGTTGGAAGCGCTGCGCGATTTGACCAGCCCGCGCGCGCTGGTGGTGCGCGACGGCGAGAAGAAGCGTATTCCCGGCCGTGAAGTGGTGCGCGGCGATTTATTGTTGTTGGCCGAAGGCGACCGCGTGCCGGCGGATGCGGTACTGCTGGTCAGCAACGATCTCATGGCGGATGAATCCCTGCTCACGGGCGAGTCGGTGTCGGTACGCAAATCGGCATCCGACGGCAAGGCGCCAATGGCCGCTCCGGGTGGCGACGATCTCCCTTTTGTCTATTCCGGCAGCATGCTGGTGCAGGGGCAGGGCGTGGCGGAAGTACGGGCCACTGGCGCGCGCTCGGAAATTGGCAAGATTGGCCATGCCTTGCGCGATATTGAAGTCGAGGCCACACCACTACAGAAGGAGACCCGCAAGCTGGTGCGTAATCTGGCATGGGGCGGTGCTGCGCTATGCCTCGTGGTTGTGGTGGTCTACGGCCTGACGCGCGGTAACTGGCTCGGCGCCGTGCTGGCCGGCATCACCCTGGCCATGTCTATCCTGCCGGAAGAGTTTCCAGTGGTGCTCACCGTGTTTCTGGCGCTGGGCGCCTGGCGTATTTCCAAGCAGCATGTGCTGACCCGCCGCGTGCCGGCGGTGGAAACCTTGGGTGCCACCACCGTGTTGTGCGTGGACAAAACCGGCACGCTGACGCAGAACCACATGTCGGTGAAAAAACTCTACGCCGGCTCGGCTTTCCTTGAGCCTGAATTGGCTGCCACCGACTTACCCGAGGCATTTCACGAACTGGTGGAGTTCGCCATTCTGGCCAGTGAAGTTGACCCATTCGACCCGATGGAGAAGGCTTTCCGCGAGCTGGGTCAGCGCACCCTGGCGGCCACCGAGCATCTGCATGATGACTGGGAGCTGGTGCACGAATATTCACTCAGCCCGCAACTCCTGGCCATGTCGCATGTGTGGCAAGCGAAGAACCGGGATGAATTTGTGGTGGCCGTCAAAGGTGCGCCCGAGGCCGTCTTTGATCTGTGCCATTTGGACACGCAACGCCTGCAGGCGCTTTCCGCAATCGTGCAGTCTATGGCGGCAGAAGGTCTGCGCGTGCTGGCCATGGCCAATGCGACTTATCATGGCGCAGCATGGCCCGCCATTCAGCATGAGTTTGAATTCCAGTTTCTCGGGCTGGTCGGCCTGGCTGATCCGCTGCGTCCTACCGTGCGGCAAGCGCTGAAAGAATGCGGACAAGCTGGCATCCGTGTCGTGATGATCACCGGCGACTATCCCGAAACTGCACGCACCATCGCGCGAGAAGCGGGCCTGACGGTCGGTGAAGTGATCACGGGTACCGAGTTGGGCAGCCTGAGCGACGGCGAACTGGCCGCACGCATCCGCCATGCCAACGTGTTCGCACGCGTGACGCCGGAGCAGAAGCTGCGCCTGGTCAATGCGTTGAAAGCGGACGGCGAAGTGGTGGCGATGACCGGTGACGGGGTGAATGATGCCCCAGCCCTGAAAGCCGCGCATATCGGCGTGGCCATGGGCGGGCGCGGCACCGACGTGGCACGCGAAGCCGCCGCTATTGTGCTGCTGGACGACGATTTTGCCTCCATCGTTCACGCTGTTCGCGTTGGACGCCGTATTTATGACAACCTAAAAAAAGCCATGGCCTATATCCTGGCAGCACACCTGCCGATTGCCGGGCTGACCTTGCTGCCACTCATGCTGGGCTGGCCATTGGTACTCACGCCGGTGCACATTGTATTTCTTGAGATGGTGATTAATCCGGCTTGCTCGATTGTGTTCGAGGCCGAGCCGGAAGAAGCAGGCATCATGCGTCGTCCGCCGCGCAACTCGACCGATCCGCTGTTTGGTGGCAAGACATTAGTGATGAGCATATTGCAAGGCTTGAGCGTGTTGGCTGTCGTGCTGGTGGTATACGGCTATGCGCTGCACCGCGGCCAGCTTGAAGGGGAGGCGCGCGCGTTGGCCTTTACCACCCTGGTGCTCGGCAACCTGGGCCTGATCCTCACCAACCGTTCCTGGCTGCGCACTATTCCTGCCATGCTTGCTGTGCCCAACGCTGCGCTGTGGTGGGTGATGGGCGGGACGGTGACTTTCCTTGGCTTGGTGCTATATCTGCCAGGGTTGCGCGAACTGTTTCACTTTGCGCCTTTGCATGCCGATGGTCTGCTGCTGTGTTTTGTTGCGGCTGGGGGTAGCGTGCTGTGGTTCGAAGCATGGAAGTTGCTTCGCACAGCAAAGCGTTAACCACAGAGTACATAGAGATGATTCCTCAAATGCATTTCTCTGTGCCCTCTGTGTACTCTGTGGTGAAGAAGCGGTTTCATGCGGCTTAATATTTTCGTCTTCGTATGTGGTGTCTGGCTGCTACAACAGCAGGCAGCACTGCCGGGCTGGGCTTGGTTGTGGTTGTTGCCTGGGCTGGCGCTGGCCTGGTTGTTGCCTATTGGCAAAGCAAAATTAATTACGCTGATTCGCTGGACAGGTATTAAAGGATTCTTTTTCGTTGCCGGTTTTTTCTGGGCCGTGGTGTTTGCTCAGGTGCGCTTGTCCGATGCGCTCCCCATAGAATCAGAAGGCCGCGATGTAGATGTGGTGGGTGTGGTCGCCGCGCTGCCGCAGAAGGGCGAGCGTGGTACGCGCTTCGAGTTCGATGTAGAACGGGTGGCTACGCCGGAAGCCATCGTGCCGCGTCATATCCAGCTCAATTGGTATGCACTCGGTTTCCGCGAGGACGCAGACACCCCCAAGAAATTTCCCGAACTGCATGCAGGGGAACGCTGGCGCCTGACGGTGCGTCTCAAGCGTCCACGTGGCAACGCCAATCCACATGGTTTCGATTTCGAGGCGTGGATGCTGGAGCGCAATATCCGCGCTGTCGGCTACGTGCGCGAGAGCGTTGAGAACAAGCGCATCAATGCATTCGTAATGCGTCCTGGCTATCTGGTCGAATTTGCGCGTGAGGCGGTGTCGCAGCGCTTCCACAAAGTCCTGCACGATCAGCCGTTCGAGCCGGTGCTGGCGGCGCTGGCCATCGGCGATCAGTCCGCTATTCCGCAAGCGCAGTGGCAGGTGTTTACCCGTACCGGCGTGAATCACCTGATGTCTATTTCCGGTTTGCATGTGACCATGGTGTCCGGCTTGGTGTTCGCGCTGATATTCCGTTTGTGGCGCATGAGCGCTTGGCTTACCTTGCGCCTGCCTGCGCGCAAGGCGGCGGCGCTGGCGGGCGCCTGTGCTGCGCTCGCTTACGTGTTGCTGGCAGGCTTTGCCGTGCCGGCGCAGCGCACGCTGTATATGCTGACAGTGGTGGCGGTGGCACTCTGGCTTGGCCGCGTTCAGTCTTCTTCCAGGGTACTTTCCCTGGCCTTGCTGGTAGTCACACTGCTGGATCCCTGGGCCGTGCTGTCGCCGGGATTCTGGCTGTCTTTCGGCGCAGTGGCGGCAATCTTGTTTGTCAGCGCCGGTCGTCTTGAACGTTCGCACTGGTTGAAAGAAGCAGTGAATACACAATGGGCGGTGACGTTGGGTTTGATGCCTGCGTTGCTGGCCATGTTCCAGCAAGTGTCTTTGGTATCACCGATTGCCAACGCTTTCGCCATTCCGTTGGTCAGCCTGGTGGTGGCGCCGCTCACCTTGCTGGGTGCGGTGCTGCCGTTCGATTTTCTGCTGCATGCCGCGCATCAGATCATGGTCTGGACCATGTTGCCGCTGGCGTGGTTGAGCGAGCTGCCAAGCGCTGTATGGCAACAGCATGCGCCGCCGGGTTGGGCGGTGTTGTTGTCGCTGCTGGGTATCGCCTGGCTGATGTTGCCGCGCGGTTTTCCAGCACGCTGGCTGGGTGTGCTGCCGGTGCTGCCGCTATTTTTATATTTCCCCCCGTCCCCTGCATCCCCCGCGCTGTGGCTCACCGTGCTGGATGTCGGGCAGGGCCTGGCAGTGGTGGTGCGCACGGCACATCATGCGCTGCTCTACGACACCGGGCCGCGCTATAGCGATGAGGCCGATGCCGGCAACCACGTCATCCTGCCTTATCTGCGCGGCGAAGGTATACCCGCGCTGGATGGCATGATTGTCACCCACGACGACAGCGACCACTATGGCGGGGCAATTTCTGTACTGGATGGCATGCCGGTTAACTGGCTACTTTCGTCGTTGCCAAGCGATCAGCCGATTCTCGATCACAGCAAGCGGCATATTGCGTGTACGCGTGGACAGAGCTGGCAATGGGACGGCGTGCGCTTCGACGTGCTGCATCCCACAACGGCAAGCTACCAGAACGATATCAAGACCAATGACATGGGTTGCGTGGTGAAGATTACTACCGCCTATGGCAGCGTGCTGCTGTCAGCCGACATCGAGCGGATATCGGAAGAAGAATTGCTTGCTGCGCTACCCGAATCGTTATCCGCCACGGTGTTGGTGGTGCCGCACCATGGCAGCAAAACTTCATCCACCGATGCATTCGTGCGGCGAGTGCATCCTGCAATTTCGGTTTTTACCGTTGGTTACCGCAACCGCTTTGGACATCCCAAGGCCGAGGTAGTGGCCCGTTACCGCCAGCTGGGTAGCCGTTTGCTGCGCAGCGATTACGATGGTGCGGTGGATATTCGCTTTGAACAAATTGGCTTGCCTGTGGTAACGACATATCGGAACTACGAGCAGCGCTATTGGCAGGCAGGCGTGAGATAATTGGATCAGCGATGCAATCCATGCTTCGCCAAATAATTTATGGTTACCTTTACTCAAACCTTCCCCATTTTCGGTTGTGCTGAAACGCCCGATGTTCACGCTTGGCTGAGCGTCGCCGATGCGGTTTATTCCGTTGAGGATGCCAAGTTGATCCGCAGTGCCTGCGATTTCGTTGTTCCGCTTTATGCCAGCCAGCGGACGGTAACCGGTGCCTGGGTGATGCAGCATGCGCTTGGCACCGCATCCATTCTGGCCGAGATGCGTCTGGATGCGCAGGCAGTGGTGGCTGCGGTGTTGCATGCCGTGCCGGAGTGTGTGGAAAATTCGGCGGAGAAACTGGTCGAAAAATTCGGCCATGGTGTAGCGCAGTTAGTGGATGGTGTCGCGCGCATGGGGCAGATTCAGCACTTCGGTGAGTTGCACAACGCGCCGGACAAGGAAAAGGGGCTCGCACAGGCAGAAGGCTTGCGTCAGATGTTGCTGGCCATGGTGGAAGATATTCGCGTGGTGTTGATCAAGTTGGCCGAGCGTACGCAGACCATGCGCTGCCTGTCGCAGGCGGAGGAAGCGTTGCGCCACAAGGTAGCCGAGGAAACGCGGGAGATTTTCGCGCCGCTGGCCAACCGCCTCGGCGTGTGGCAGTTGAAATGGGAGCTGGAGGATCTTTCCTGCCGCTATCTTGATCCGGTTTTGTATAAAAAAATTGCCAAGTCGCTCGATGAGAAGCGACTGGAACGGGAACGCTACATCGGCGAGGTGATTGGCCAGTTAAGAGATGAACTAGCCAAGGCGCAGGTCGCTGGTGAAGTGACCGGCCGTCCCAAGCACATCTTTAGCATCATCAACAAAATGCGGCGCAAGCGCATCGACTTCGAACAGGTCTACGATGTGCGCGCGGTACGCGTGCTGGTGCCGGAGGTGAAAGATTGCTACACCGTGCTGGGTCTCGTGCATCACCTGTGGCAGCCGATTTCCGGCGAGTTCGACGATTACATTTCCCACCCCAAGAGCAATGACTACCGTTCCTTGCACACCGCAGTCATCGGCCCAGAAGGCCAGGCTCTGGAAGTGCAAATTCGCACCTTCGATATGCACCAGTATGCAGAGTATGGCGTGGCAGCCCATTGGCGTTACAAGGAAGGTGGCAAGGTTTCTTCCGCACAGGATGAAAAAATCGCCTGGCTGAGGCAGATTCTGGAGTGGAAGGAAGACCTGGCCGATAGCAGCGAATTGCTCGATCAGTTCAAGAGCGAGCTCAAGGAAGATCGCGTGTTCGTGTTTACCCCGCAAGGCAAGGTGGTCGATCTGCCTGCTGGGGCCACGCCGATTGATTTTGCCTACCACGTGCATTCCACCCTGGGCGACCGTTGCCGCGGCGCCAAGGTGGACGGCAGCATCGTGCAACTCAGCTACAAACTGGCCAACGGTCAGCGCGTGGAAATCATCTCTGCCAAGCAGGGCGGGCCGAGCCGCGACTGGCTGAACCCCGCGCTGGGTTATGTTCAAAGTGCCAGAAGCAAGGCCAAGATTCGCCACTGGTTCAAGTACCAGAATTTCGATGAAAACGTTTCGCAAGGCCGTGCGCAGCTTGACCGTGAATTGCACCGGCTAGGGCTGACCAGTTTCAACCAGGAGAAACTGGCGCAGAAATTCGAGCACAACAAGCTGGAAGATTTTCTCGCCGCACTGGGGCGTGGCGATATCACCAACCATCAAGTGGTGACCGCAATCCAGGAAGACACCGCGCCCAAGGCAGAGCTGGAAAACATTCTGAAAACGCGCCAGCCCAGGAGTGGCGGGCAGAAAGGCACAGTGCTGCTGGAAGGCGTGGGCAACCTGCTCACCGCCATAGCCAAATGCTGCAACCCGATGCCGCCGGATGCCATCGTCGGCTACGTCACGCGTGGGCGCGGCGTCACCGTACACCGGCATGATTGCCCCAGCATGCTGCGTCTGAAGAGCACGCGTTCCGATCAGGTGGTGGACGCTACTTGGGGCGGTGCCGAAAAAGCGCTGTTCGAAGCCAACCTGGAAATCGAAGCCAATGACCGGCATGCCCTGTTAAGAGATATCTCCGAAGTGTTCACCAGAGAAAAAGTAAGCGTCACCCGCGTCAATAGCCAGTCCAAAGACGGCATGGCACGCATGGGTTTCACCGTGGAAGTGTCAGGGCTGGAGCAGCTTTCGCGTGTGCTGGCTCAGGTGAATAATGTAGACGGCGTGGTGGAAGCGAGGCGGGTGGTTTGAGCGCTATATAACCGCAAGTATTATGTGCCAGAGGCCGGGAGTAACCTGGCCTCTGGCGCTTTGGTATGCATTACCGCACGACCATGCGCCGAAATGCGCGATTTATTCCTGATAGGAATACATCCTTCTCAGAAACAACTCGGAAATCTCTGTTGCAAGATCAACTGGCATGCCAGTGTGGGTGTCGGATGGCTCAAGCGGCAGGTGATGGCATACCAAGTCAACATCAGGGTTCCATCCAGCGTACATAATTTCATCATCGTATGCCGTTTCTGTCGAATCGATTTCGTAGTTGCCCATGTTCGTCGTGAGTGCCATGACACACCTCCGTCTATTTTGTTTTTTCGAGGTTTCCTTCCGCAGACAACAAATCTGCTGTCTTAGGTTACTACATGCATTATCCATGCCAGTACTAGCAGTAGAAGCGATAAACCTAATGGGTATCAATGTATTAAGAAATTTCGTACATTGGCTGAAGGGATGTAAGTGGGTGCGTGCAAGGTGTAACTGTAAAAAATGTCGACATAAATTGCTGGTTTCTGACGTTGCGGTGCCGAGATTACATGGTGTGGTGGGAGTGTACGAGAGAGGGGCCAGGGTGGGGATGGGTAGTAGTTGATTTTATGATCTCCTTGTTGCATTGCCTCGGATGACACACTCAATCGGGTGGCTGCGCAACTCGCCCTAACAGCCTGCACACTACGCAGGCTGTCGCGGAATGAGGTAAGCTGGAAAAAGTAGAGTCCGACGTTTCTGTAAAATAGAGAGATGGAGGATGAAGATGGAACGGATACCAAGAGGGATTTATACCCAGGAATTTAGAAGTCAGGCAGTACGGCTGCATGAAGTGGATGGACTTACCATTCCCGAAGCGGCCAAGCGGCTATCGCTGCCGCAGGGGACGCTGAAGATCTGGGCGCATGCTGCCCGCAAAGGCAAATTAAATGAGGTAGGCGAAGGACAGAAACCCCTGACCGAGTTGAAAATGGAACTGTCACGGGTTAAGCGCGAACTGGCTGAAGTCAAGATGGAGCGTGACCAGCTAAAAAAGGCGACGGCCTACTTCGCGAGGGAGTCGCGGTGGAGTCCGGTCGAATAGCAGAATGGCGACAGCAGTACCCTGTAGCGGTGATGTGCCGGGTGTTTGAAGTTTCACAGAGCGGTTATTACGCTTGGCCGGAACGGCTAAGAGCGACCTGGCCGATCATGGAATCAAGGCGAGCGTGGATCGTATCAAGCGCATCCGGAAGAGACTGGGACTACGCTGCAAGCAGAAACGGAAATTCAAAGTGACCACGGATTCCAAACACAATTTGCCAGTGGCACCAAATTTACTGGAACGGAATTTCACCGTGGCAGCCCCCAATTGGGTCTGGGTGAGCGACATCACTTACATTCCCACTGACGAAGGCTGGCTTTATCTGGCTGGCCTGAAAGACCTTTTCAACGGAGAATTGGTGGGCTATGCCATGAGCGAGCGGATGACGAAGAGCCTGGTAATGCAGGCGCTGTTTCGGGGCGTCTCTACCAAGCGCCCGGCCAACGGGCTGATCCTTCACTCTGACCGCGGTAGCCAGTACTGCTCACAGGATTACCAGAGTCTGCTGGGGCAATTTGGTATGACAGCATCCATGAGTCGTAAAGGGGATTGCTGGGAATTTGCTTTTAGCAGGCATTTGAGCGAAGTTCAAAGTTCGCACAACGCGCCAATGGAAATCATCTGGGGTACGCTCAAGAACGAGCTTGTGCCTCACCGGCACTACCGTACGCGCGCTCAGGCAATACAGGAGATTAGCGAGTTCATTAAATTTGCTTATTCAGAACTTGATGCAAGCAGGCTTTAAAAAAATACCGTAGCCCGGATGTTCCCAATGATATCCCCTCTATTCATTACGCATTACACGTTGGCAAGCGCACTCGGTTGCGGCATAGCGGCAACGCGTGTGGCGCTGTTGGCGGGGAAAAGCGGCCTGCGCGCCAATGACTTCGCCGCTGCGCCGCTGCAAACCTGGATCGGCCGCGTGGATGGCGTGGATGACCTCGCGTTGCGCCCGGATCTGATGCGCTACGATTGTCGCAACAATCGTCTGGCGCAGCTTGGCCTGGAGCAGGACGGCTTTGCACAAGCGGTTTCCGCGGCACAAAAAAAATATGGCGCAGGGCGCATCGCCGTCATTCTCGGCACCAGCACTTCCGGCATTTTGGAGACGGAAGCGGCTTACCGCCGCCGCGATTCTGCAACAGGTGCATTGCCCGCCGATTTTAATTTCGAAACCACGCACAGCATGAATTCCGTGGCCGAATTCGTGCGCCGCTACCTGGAACTGCAAGGCCCGGCTTTTGTTATTTCCACCGCCTGCTCTTCCAGCGCCAAGGTTTTTGCCAGTGCCGCCAGGCTGATCCAGACTGGGATCTGCGATGCGGCTGTGGTCGGCGGCGTGGATTCGCTTTGCTCGATGACGCTGTATGGCTTCAATGCCCTGCAACTGGTGTCCGCCGAGCCGTGCCGTCCCTGCGACCGCGACCGCGACGGCATTTCCATCGG
>JBBRTU010000011.1:0-72480 GCA_038244115.1 Burkholderiales bacterium | reverse complement strand
GCCGAATCTTCGCGTACATGATCATGGTAATCACCTGTCGTTTGCTCCTGTTTAAAAAACAGGCAGCGTACTCGGATTACCTAATCAAATTTCTACGCACACGCCAAAATACCTTCTTCAGTTTTCATCGCGCGCCAACAATCAAGCCCATCGGCATCAAACAGATGCGCCAAATGCTGGTTGTGCCGGTGCGTGATGCTGCTGACGTGCTGCATAGCTTGCAGTTCATCGGGGCGGACGGCAGCAAACGCTTTCTGACCGGCGGGAAAAAGGCCGGATGTTATGCCGCCATCGGCGAACCGGCGGACGTGTTGTGCATTGCCGAAGGCCTGGCGACCGGTATCAACATCCATCACGCCACGGGCCACGCCGCCGCGATTGCTTTCGATGCCGGAAACCTTCTGTCGGTAGCAAAGGCGCTACGTGCAAAATATCCCGATGCAAAAATCATTCTGTGCGCGGATAACGACCAGTACACAGATGGCAACCCAGGCATCACAAAAGCTACGGCAGCGGCACTAGCAATAGGTGGACGATTGGCCGTGCCGGATTTTTCTGACTGCGACCTAAGCAGCAAGCCAACAGACTTCAACGACCTACATATTCTCAAAAGCGTGGAGGCCGTCAGGCAGTCCATAGGCGCGGCGCAATCCGTAGGCATACCCAAGCCACAACCAAGCCAAAAAAACGCAACGGCGAGCGAGCCTGTCAGTCATGCGCACGAAGAAAGCAAACCCTCCGAAAACTGGGAACAGCCTATCCCATTCGGCAGCGCTGCAACGCCGCTGATATCGCCTGATCTGTTGCCAGGCGTCTTTGGTGAATATGCCGCCGCGCTTGCCGATGCTCTGCAAGTTTCACCCACTATGACAAGCATGTTTTGCTTGGCGGTGCTGTCGGTTGCGCTGCAACGGAAATTTATTGTATCGCCGATGGGTGATGACTACGCCGAGCCGGTCTGTGTCTGGATTGCACTACTGGCTGAAAGTGGTGAACGCAAAAGCGCCGTTTACCAGCGATTACTGGTGCCTGTAATTCTATGGGAGGCCAAACGCGCCGAGGCCATGAAGCCGGAAATTGCCGAGGTTGAAACCCTGCGGGTGATCAACGGCAAACGTATCGAGAAGCTACAAGCCGAGGCCGCCAAGGAAGATAGCCCGGTAAGGCGTGGGGAGTTGGTGCGGGAAATTGCAGACCTTCAGGCGCAAACGCCAGAGCCGAAACTACCGCCGCGCCTGTTTAGTGGCGACACTACCGCTGAACGATTGCAACAAATGTTGATGGAGCAAGGCGGCAAAATGGCCGTGCTCTCGGATGAAGGGGGCATATTTTCTGTGATGAGCGGAATTTACAGCGGTGGAGAAAGTTACATCGATGTGTTTCTACAAGCTTATTCAGGCTCATCGGTGCGCGTTGACCGGGGCAGCCGCTGTGCCGTGATTGACCGCCCGGCGCTTACCTTTGGCATCGGCATACAGCCAGGTCTGATCCAGGAAATGAATCAGACCGCCAAGAGAAAATTTCGCTCATCCGGATTATTCGCCCGATTTTTTTGGGTTCACCCGCCGAGCAATATCGGCAAACGCGATATGGCAAAGCGCGCGGTGATCCCGGCAGAACTGTTAGCACGCTACCGCGCTGAAGTGATGGGATTGCTCGATATCGTGCCAGCGACGAACGACCTGAACGAGGAAAGCGAGCACGTCCTGGTGCTGTCGGATGAGGCGCGCGCGGGGTGGGTTTCATTTGCCCAGAAAATTGAAGATGAGCAGGCGGACGGCGGGCGGCTCGAATCGCTGCGGGACTGGTGCGCCAAGTTGCCAGGCGGCGCGTTGCGAATCGCTGGACTGTTCCACGTTGCCGAGCATGGCTACAAGAACGGGCTGGTAATCAACGTCGATACCATGCGCCGCGCTGTGAAGTTGTGCGCTGCCTTAATCCCGCATGCCGTGGCTGTGTTCGATATGGTGGGGGCTGATGCTATGGTCGAAGATGCCAAGATATTGTGGCGCTGGATCGAACGCCAGCAATCGCCGGATGTGTTGCGCTCTGAATGTCACCGCGCACTACATGGCCGCTTCACCAAGGTAGAACGACTGATTGCCGCCTTCGAGATATTAAAGGGCCGCAACCTGGTTGTCGGGCCGTACAAGGCCGCTGGTAAAACAAACAAGTCATCTATCTTCTATCGTGTTAACCCGCAGGCAATCCAGAGCGGTACGCCATGAAAGCAAAATCCCTGTTTTTCCCGAAACCACTTAGAGATTTTTTAAAGAGAAATTATTTTATTTATGAAAATCAGCGCACGACACCAGCCATCAGCGCACCAAATGGAATAACGGGAATAACAGGAATTTTTAAATCAACAACAAGGTTTCGATATTCCCGATATTCCCGTTATTCCGGTCTACCTCAGATTGGGCAGGCTTTGAATGCGCCTGGTGTTTGTGCATATCGACTGATCTGCCTGGCATGGGGTATGGGGGTCTTATTCTCTACAGCCGCAAGCCGAACGACCGTCTGCTTAGTCATATTTTTGCGTGCGCGAATTAAGGAGGGGGGATCGTTTTTGTGGAGAAAGTGGACGAATCACAGAGTATTTTTACGGAGGAAGCTATGACGAAAAAATGTGCGAAGTGCGGCGGCGAAATTCCAGAGCAGGAAATCGGGCGCCCCAAAATTTACTGCTCCACGGGGTGCCGGCGGGCGGCAGAGTTTGAAATCCGCCGCATTAATTCGACGCTCGGAAAACTGGAGGAAAAGTTGACCAATGCGCGCCTTGGGTACGGCTGCGATCCGGAGAAAACAGTCAAATTATTGCAGTCCGAGATTGTCAGGCATGAAGCGCGTCTCGTGGCGTTGCTGGAGGAAAATTAAAATGAATCACGAAAAAATTGTATTTAAATTCTTTGAGGCCGCTGGCGACTTGCTTACCGACGGATTCGACCGCCTCAGGACTACCGATCAAGCCGGATTTTCCAAGGTCAGCCAGGCCGTTTCAGATGGCGGCACGATAACGCTAACTTGCGCGGTAGGCACGGGCGGATCTTCAGCGGTACGGTGCGCCTTGCACTTGGCGGATGGCAGCGCGGTAGAGTTGTTCCGCCTCGAAGCGGGTGCGCCAGTATGGAATTGATGCCAAAAACCGCCCGCCTGGTCGTCCTGCTGTTGACCCTCGCGGACAGCGCGGAGCCTTTGCCCGATGCCGAAATCAGCGAAATCAGCGCCCTGACCGGCACGGCGACAGATGCCGAGCTGGCGAGGGCGATGCTGCTGTTCGTACGTTTCTCGGTAACGGCGAAAGTCAAAACCCGCGAGGCGTTACGTCTGGCTATGGCGCGAAAATGCCGTTAAATATCATAAATATGATGCAATCATCTGCTAACGCGCCATTATCGTGCTTGATAAAATTATGTTTGTGTTACAATAAATTCAAGGTCAAAGAAAGGGGCGGACAGCGCGATGCCGGGGCCACGGACATGACCGATTACCGACGAGAAAGTGACTTGATGCTTGCCTGTGCGATGCTTGCAGGACAACAAAAAAACGACCCGTCGAAGCCTGAGACACGGAGCGTGCGCGATGCTCGAACGATGTTTGAGGGGCAGGAAAAACGCGGCCTGGAGCTTGCCCTGCGCTTTGCTGGGTGGAGCCGATCCGAGGCCGTCCGTGATGCTTCAAAACATCACCCAAATTTGAAAGGATTGATATGAACATCCAAGATATTCAAGATATTTCAGCCGCGATCGAACAGAGCACCGCCGCTTTCGCGTCATTCAAAGACAACGTGCTGAAACGCATGGACGATTTAGAAATCAAAGACGCCAAGGCCCGCCGTCCAAACCTGAGTGGCGGTAGCGACCCGGAAGCCAAAGCCAGCGTAGAAGCCTTTGGCCGGTATCTTAAAAGCGGGGACAAAATGGAACTGAAGTCCATGTCCACCGGCAGCGGCCCAGACGGCGGTTTTGCGGTTCCAAAAGCCATCGATAGCATGATCGAGGCGGTTCTGTTCAAGCAGTCGCCTATTCGTCAGTATGCTCAAGTGGTTCAAATTTCAACGCCGGATTATCACAAGCTGGTTAATACTCGTGGATGGGGGGCTTCATGGTCTGGTGAATTGGCCGTTGTACCGTCAACCAATACGCCGCAACTGGTGGATATTGCGCCGCCCATTGGTGAGTTGCGAGCCAATCCGCAAGCCAGTCAGCAAATGCTGGATGATGTTTTCTTCGACGCAGGGACTTGGATTGCTCAAGAGCTTGGTCTTGCTTTTGGTGAGGCAGAAAGTTCAGCATTTATCAGCGGCAATACTGTAAACCAGCCCCAAGGCTTATTGACCGTGCCATTCGTAGCCACCACCGATGCGACCCGGCCATTTGGTAGTTGCCAGTATATTGCAACCGGAATTTCTGGGGATTTTCAGACCTTAACATCTACCGTCAATCCGTTCGACGTTTTTCCGACTACCGTCTATTCAATGCGCCCGGGCTACCGTAAAGATGCAGTATGGTTGATGACGCCTGCGACAATGGCGCGAATAACAGGCATGAAGGATTACCAGGGCCGTTATGTTTTACAGCCTAACCTCATGGTAGGACAACCGCCAACAATCTTGGGTTATCCGGTTATCGAGTGCGAGCATATGCCAGAAATTGCGGCTAATTCATTGAGTATCGTTTTTGCCAACCTGAATCGTGGTTATCTGATCGTTGACAGAATCGGCACCAGCATACTGGTTGACCCGTTTAGCAACAAACCCAATGTTGGCTACTATGCAAGAAAACGCGTAGGCGCGGCTCTGCTTAATTCGGAGTGTGTGAAGGCCATCAAGTTCGCAGCAAGTTAAACGGCTGGCGCACCGTGGGCAGCGATGCCCTAATGCGCCTGGATTGGACGGTGAGTGCCAATTTCGTTTCCTTCAAAAACCCCGTCAGCCTGGGGCCTTGCAACGTAAGCAGGCGCGACAGGCATAGAACCCCGTCAGAGATGGCGGGGTTTTTTATTTGTGCCGGGCTAGCACCGGGCTAGCAAATCAAAGCACGATCCACGCAACGAATGCGATCACCAACGCCACCAGCAACAGCGAGCCCATGCCGCCGCTTCGCGTTTCCTGCGCTGATTCACCAGATGATGTTTCCCGGTAACTGATCCCCGTACCCGGCAACCCGACCGTGGTTGTCGTCTTATCACCCCTGAGGTTGACCGTGGCACCGGGCACGCCTATCGACGTGCTGATGCCAGACTTGCTCAGGTTGATCTTGATGCCTGGCAGAATTTTGAACGACTTGCGGAAGCGGAAACCCATTTGACTATCCCGAGATGATGCTAGCCCGGTGCTAGCCCGCTGAAAAAACTAAGGGGCCAGATTTCTCTAACCCCTTGATTATTTGGTGCGCCCGGAGAGATTCGAACTCCCGACTCCTTGGTTCGTAGCCAAGTACTCTATCCAGCTGAGCTACGGGCGCATGAGGTGCGAATTATATAGAAAATCCGCCCATGGAACAATGGCGGAGAGAGAGGGATTCGAACCCTCGGTGAGGCTATAAACCCCACGCTCCCTTAGCAGGGGAGTACCTTCGACCACTCGGCCATCTCTCCGTGAAGAGGCGGTAGGATACCGATTTATCCTCACCCCGTCAAACCGCGACTGGCTCCTGATCGAGGTTGAAAGCCTTGTGCAGCACGCGAACGGCCAACTCAAGATACTTCTCGTCGATCACCACAGATATCTTAATTTCAGAAGTGGAAATCATCTGGATGTTAATACCCTCTTCAGCCAGGGTGCGGAACATGGTGCTGGCAATGCCCACATGCGATCGCATGCCGACGCCGACCACGGAGACTTTGGCGATCTTGTCGTCGCCCTTTACTTCACGCGCGCCGATTTGCGCCTGCGCACCTTTGAGAATATCCAGCGCCTTGGTGAATTCGTTGCGATGCACGGTATAGGTAAAATCGGTAGTTGTGCCGTCAGCGCCGACGTTCTGAATAATCATGTCTACGTCGATATTGGCGTCCGCCACGGGGCCTAAAATCTGATAGGCAATGCCAGGACGGTCCGGTACACCCAGGACGGTAATTTTTGCCTCGTCGCGATTGAACGCGATGCCAGAAATAATCGCTTGTTCCATTTTGTCTTCTTCCTCGAAGGTAATTAGCGTGCCGTCGCCGCTTTCCTCAAAACTGGAAAGTACGCGCAGCTTAACCTTGTATTTTCCGGCGAATTCCACCGAACGTATTTGCAACACCTTGGAGCCAAGGCTGGCCATCTCCAGCATTTCCTCGAAGGTAATGCTCTTGAGTCTTCTTGCTTCCGGCACGATGCGCGGGTCGGTGGTATATACGCCATCCACGTCGGTGTAGATCTGGCATTCATCCGCCTTCAGCGCCGCTGCCAGCGCAACGCCCGTGGTATCGGAACCGCCACGACCCAGTGTGGTAATGTTGCCCTTTTCGTCCACGCCCTGGAAGCCCGCCACCACTACCACATGCCCCGAATCCAGGTCAGCTCGGATATTGCTTTCGTCGATACTGAGAATCCGTGCCTTGGTGAAAGCATCGTCAGTCACGATGCGCACTTGCGAACCGGTATAGCTTTTGGACTTGAGCCCGAGATCCTTCAATGCCATGGCCAGCAGCGCAATGGTTACCTGTTCTCCGGTAGATACCAATACGTCCATTTCGCGGGGATCGGGGTTTTTCTGAATTTCTTTTGCCAGCGCAACCAGCTTATTGGTTTCTCCACTCATAGCGGACACTACAACCACAACCTGGTGGCCAAGCATTTTGAACTTTGCAACACGTTGAGCCACGCTCTTGATGCGCTCCACGTTACCAACTGATGTGCCGCCATATTTGTGTACGATCAGTGCCATGAACAACCCGCGTAAAAAACTTGAATTTTACCACCAGTCAAGCATTTATGACCAATTCCGGGCCAGAAATATGAGGAGATTGTTTTATCCACCCGATGGGCATTCTGAAGAATATGGCCTTATTCCATACGGCCTGAGCAACAACACCAATATACTTTCCAATCTAATCCGATCAAACTATTCAAAAATTCTTTGTAACACTATTTAAAAATTATGCTATATTAGTACGATACCGTAATTGGAACGCAATTTGAGTTAAAATTAGCACATTATCACTTGCAGTAATTGCTATATGCCTAACAACTTATTTATAAGAGTTCAGCCATGAAACCAACCAATAAAGAAGTCAACGTTCGCGAAATCCGGCGCAAGCTGGGCTTTAATCAACAACAGTTTTGGACAAAAATTGGCGTGACGCAAAGTGGTGGTTCGCGCTATGAAAGTGGCCGAAACATGCCAAAGCCGGTTAGAGAGCTGCTGCGTTTGGTTCATATCGAGCAAATCGATTTGGACAAGATCAAACGCGAAGATCTTGAAATCGTCGAGCTCCTGAAGAGCGGTCATTCCGATTTGTACAAGAGCCTGAAGAAGGCTGTCAAATCAAACAAGAAAGCCTAGCTTCACCAGGCTGCTGGGCTTAGCAACTCACCCTGGTTGCCAAGCCCAGCCCAGCGATATCGGTCGCGAAGGATTTCAACCAATCGCATGGCAATGCGCTAAGCCGTGCTGCCTCCTGCTGCAAGGATGGACGGGCCAGCCCGTACAGCAATACACCCTTCAGCGGCACGTCCTTCAGGCCGGACAAAAAATTCAGATAGGCCTCACGTTCGCTTTCTGTGGGCAGCTCGCCGTCCAAGACAAACATGCAGGTTTGTAGCCAGGTTGGACATAGCTTTGCAGCAAGGATTAGCTTTCCCTTTACCCGTGGAAGCGCGATCCGCGTGCTATTGATTCGTCGCATACCCTCCGCTGTAGCGCTGTCTAATTTAAACCACACTTCACCGTTAAGCAGTGCCATTTTCTTCAATCCCCGCTGTACATTGTCGCGGTGAATCAGACTACCGTTGGTAATCAGTACCAATTTTATTTTCCCGAGCAGCCCAAATTCCTCCATTAGCCTGCCGATCAACTCGATCACCTGCTCAAACTCTTGCGCGCTGGTCGGTTCGCCGTTACCTGATAGTGCAATGTCATTAATACGGCGCATCCCGTCCGGCACGTGCCGTTGCATGAAGTCGCCCTGCAACAGTTCATGCAGAAAAGAACGCAACTCTGCTTCCAGCTTGAGCAAATCCACTGGCGGTGCGCTACCGCGCTTGAGTTCCGGCACCTGGCAATAAATGCAGCGCCAATTGCAGGCATTGTTAGTATTCAGGTTAACGCCGACCGAAACGCCGCCGGCGCGACGTGATACGACGGGATACACATAGGTCATCCCGGCGCTATTGCGGTCATGGTCTGTTACGGTCAAATTGCCTGTGGTCGCTTTCATAATCCTCATTGTAACGTTTCGTGCGTGTCATTCTAGCTGTACGCTATAATCAGCTGATTCAACCATTCTTGCCTACTCATGCTGATTACACGCCGCCTGGAGTTCGATGCTGGCCACCGCATCCCAAATCACAAAAGCCAATGCAGACACATGCACGGGCACCGCTATGCCATTGAGATTACGCTGTCGGGCGAGTGCATCAGCGCACCCAACACCTCCGAAGAAGGCATGGTTATGGACTTCTCCGATGTGAAAGCCATTGCGCAGAAGCTGCTTGTCGATTCCTGGGATCATGCATTTCTGGTATTCACAGGGGATAAAGTGGTTATCGACTTTCTCGCTACTCTGCCAGACCATAAAACCGTCATTCTCGGTTTCATTCCCACTGCAGAAAATCTGGCTGCAGAAGCATTCCGTATTCTTGACAGCGCTTATCAGGACACTTACGGCAACAACCTCAAACTGCAACAAATACGCATCTACGAAACCCCCAACAATTGGGCTGATGCGCGATGCGGGGAAATTTAGCACCTTACTATCGACAAGGAGGCTGGCCATGTTGTACAAGCGCATTTTGGTTCCAGTAGACGGCAGCAACACCTCAAACCACGCCTTGCAAGAAGCCCTGCGCATCGCCAAGGATCAACACGCGACGCTACGTCTGATTCACATCATAGATGACGTCGCAATCAACGGCGATCTCGACGGCATGATCAACTACACCACTCTGCGCGACGCCCTTAGGCAGGGCGGCATCCATCTGCTCGCCAAGGTAGCTGAAACAACCAAACAAGCCGGCGTCGAGACAGAAACAGGGTTATTGGAAACTCTAGGAGAACGCGTAGCCCATGCGATTGCCGAGGAAGCCAAACGCTGGCAAGCTGATTTGATCGTGATGGGCACCCATGGCCGTCATGGCCTGGACCGGGTCTTCATGGGCAGTATTGCCGAAGGCGCCGCGCGGTTGGCCCCTGTACCCTTGCTGCTGGTACGAAACGAAGAGTGAAGGCATCCTAAAGAAATTTTGGCGGAGGATCAGGGATTCGAACCCTGGATACCTTGCGGTATGCCGGTTTTCAAGACCGGTGCAATCGACCACTCTGCCAACCCTCCGAAGGGGAAGTATTCTACCTGTCTCTCGGCCCCCATTGAAACTTTTTCAATGCTTCTGTAGTCTTATGTCTAGGTTTTACCAAAAGGAGCTCCAAACATGCAACCTGAAATACAAATGACTTCCCAAGCTAGCAGCCTTTCGCTCAGCACGCACAAGGTTCTGCGCAACACGTACATGATGCTGGGACTGACCATGATCCCCACCGTTATCGGTGCGGTAATGGGCATCAACATGAATTTCACTTTCATGGCACAACATCCGTTCATGGGCATGATTGGTATGCTGGCTGTTATGTTTGGCCTATTCTGGGGTATTGCCAAAAACCGCGACAGCGGTGTGGGCGTGGCACTGCTGCTGGCACTGACTTTCTTCATGGGCATCATGCTCGGGCCGATTCTTCAGGCTGCCCTGCACCTGAAAAACGGCGCGCAACTGGTTGGGTTGTCCGCAGGCGGAACCGGCGTGATTTTCCTGAGCCTGGCTGGTTATGCAACGGTTACCCGCAAGGATTTCAGTTTCCTTGGCAACTTCCTGTTCGTTGGCCTGATTCTGCTGATCATCGCATCACTGGCTAACATGTTCTTCGCCGTGCCTGCCGCATCGCTGGCCATCTCTGCCGTTGCGATACTGATCTTCTCCGGCTACATTCTGTTTGACGTGAGCCAGATCGTGCACGGTGGCCAGACCAACTATGTGATGGCTACCCTGGCGCTGTATCTGGACATCTACAACCTGTTCGTCAACTTGTTGAGTTTGTTGATGGCGCTGTCCGGCAATCGCGACTAAGCGTTTTCCAAGTCAGACAAAAAAGGCGGCGCAAGCCGCTTTTTTCTATTCCGAGGCGCATTCAAAGGGGACAAGGCGGAAGCCCGCAGACAGTACGAATGGTACGGCAAGGGCCGACAATGCAGTATTCGTTTGAATGCGACCCGAAATTATTGTTCGAAGATGGCGATGGATTCGACGTGCGCTGTATGCGGAAACATATTCGCCACCCCAGCTCCCAGCAACCGGTAGCCTTTGCTATGCACTAGCACATCGGCGTCACGCGCCAGCGTGGCGGGGCTACAGGATATGTACACGATACGGTGCGGCAAGCTATCTTCGTTCAAGGCATTCACCAGATCAAAGGCGCCGTCTCGCGGCGGGTCGATCAACATCTTGTCGAAGTGGCCGAGATCGGCCAGGCTTTCCGGCGTCACCTGAAATAAATTAGCCACCAAAAAAGTCGCTGTAGGCAGGCCGTTGTGTATCGCATTAGCCTGCGCACGCCTGACCAACTCAATATTGCCTTCCACACCGACTACCGTCGCTCCGCGACGCGCGATCGGCAGGCTGAAGTTGCCCAATCCGCAGAACAGATCGGCAATGCGCTCGCCCGGCTGCGGGTCGAGCAATTGCATGGCGCGCCTTACCAGCATGCGGTTAACACCCATGTTTACCTGGGTGAATTCGGTGGGTCTAAACGGCATCACTACATTGAATTCCGGCAGACTGTAGGCCAGCTCCGGCGCATCCAGAGGGTGAAACGGATAAGCGGAATCCGGCCCCTTGGGCTGCAACCAAATCTGAATATGCTGTGCATCGGCAAAAGCACGCAGCAACGCTTCATCATTACTGCTCAGTGGCTCCATGTTGCGCAACACCACCACATCCACATCGTCACCCAAGGCAATCTCAGCCTGCGGTAAGCGTTCACGGATGGATAATTTCGCGGCGATATCGCGCAACGGCCGAATCAGGGCAGAAATACGCGGCGGCATGACTTCGCAGCTTTCCATGTCAGCGACAAATTTTGAACGCTTCTCGTGGAAGCCCACCAGCACGCCACCCTTCTTGTCGACGTAGCGCATCGACATGCGTGCACGATGTCGATAACCCCAAGCCTGGCCATAGATGGGCCGCAGAATATTTTCCGGCGACACTTTGCCGATGCGCTGCAGATTGTCTTCCAGAATGCGCTGCTTGGCGGCCACCTGCGCCGACGCTTCCAGATGCTGCATGCTGCAGCCGCCACAATAGCCGAAGTATTTGCATTTAGGGTCAGCGCGCATGGAACTGGCGCGCAGCACTTGGGTAACGACGGCGGTATCAAAACGTTTCTTCTTGCGCAGTGGCGTGTACTCAACCCGTTCGCCCGGCAAGGCACCCTCGATGAATATCACCTTGCCGTCGTCCAGACGCGCAATGCCGTGACCTTCATGGTCAAGCGACTCAACTAGCACTGACATAAATTAAGCCCAGGCATCAAGGAATTCGCGCCAATGCGGCGCTTCATTTTTTTCCAGCGTGGCGCGCACCAGATCAATTTCGCTCTGGTATTGCACGGGATCGAGCACACCGCGCATCAACTGGAAGCGCAGGAAAACCAGATAAGTATTCACCACATCGGTCTCGCAATAATTGCGGATCGGCACGATCTCACCGTTCTGGAAGGCCTCCCACACCTTGGAGCCATCCATCCCCAGCTTGCCGGGAAAGCCGCACAGCTGGGCGATTTCATCCAGCGGTGCATTGGCGCGTGCCTGATACATCGCCAACAAATCCATCAAATCGATATGACGGGTATGGTAGCGGCTGATGTAATTATTCCATTTGAATTCGCGGTCGTCCTCGCCCATATCCCAATAGCGCGGCGCCTGGACGCTGTTGACCATGGCGCGGTAGTGCAGCACCGGTAGGTCGAAGCCGCCGCCGTTCCAGGAAACAATTTGTGGCGTGTATTTTTCGATGCCCTCGAAGAAGCGGCGGATCAGGTCGGCCTCGGAATCTTCCGGCGAGCCCAGCGACCACACGCGGAAGGAATCACGGTCGCGCAAGGTGCAGGAAATCGCCACCACACGCTGTACATGCAGCTTCAGGAAATCGCTACCGGTCGCCTGACGGCGAAGCTGAAAGGCCATTTCCGCTACATCGGCGTCGCTGACGTCATCGCCCAGACTATGCAGTTTGCGCAGGCCGGCGGTATCAGGGACGGTTTCGATGTCAAAAACGAGGATTGGGATCATCTCGATAAATTCGGTAGGATGGGTCGAAGCCATAAGGCCGATACCCATCATCATTGCGACTATTGCGATGGGTATCGCTATGCTCAACCCATCCTACAATCTACATTTATTTTTTAGACCAGCTACCGTTCGGCATCTGCACCCACCAGCCGCTTTGCGCCTTGTCAATCCAGCGTCCGGCGAAGGTAGAACGCACCTCGTCTTCCCATTCGGGGTGACTATTGCCACGTGCGATCTCGCGGTAGAGCGCGCTGCGATCACGGTTTTCTTCAGCCACCAGGCCGTTCACCTTCTGCCGCTCGGACAGCGGGATGGCGCTTGCCTCGCGCACTGCCAACATGCCGTCACGGGCGAGCCCCAGCGCACCACTGGCGTAGTAAGGCGCCAAGGCGCCATGGCGCTGCTGCATGCTGTTCTTCAAGGCACCGATGGCCGGCGTATTGATTTCAAGATCAGCCGCAGCCGTGGCCGCGATTGGCGATATCAGTGCAATGAGCAAAGCAAAAAATGTAGTGAAGCGATTCATAATTTATCCCCTATTTGAGAGTAGGTTGCGATGCGGCGGGGTCGGCAGGTTTCTGCTCGGACTTCTTGAGCTGCCAAACCTCGTCGATGATTTTATCCGCCGCTTTTTCTGCTGCGGCAGCCGGAAAATAAATATTAATCGTGACGCACGAGGCCAGCGTTCCGGCCAGTGCCAGCAGTAAAAGATTTCGGGAGGAAAAGGCGCGCATGGAATTTCCTATTGAACGATGGGTTTAACGTTGCTTTGGGTGATCCTGGCCAAACGATCCAACAGCTCCTGCCAGTTCACATGTCGATTGTAGCCCATTACACTGATGGCTGGTATGCCGCCGCCTTGAACAATGACATATCCCTGTGGCGCATCCGCCACACCGCCCATCAGGCACACGCCGTTGAGCAATTTACAGCTCAATCCCAGCTTCGAATAGCCGAACTGTTCGAAGAAGCTAAGGAAACTGCGCTGAATGGCCGCAGCAGCACCCGCCCCGCCCAACGCCGAAATGTTCTGCACTGCAGTCTGGCTGATCTTGCGCGGATAGTCGCCGGCGCTGCTGGCCACCCGCGCATCGAACGCAACCGGTTTCCAATTGGAAAGTTCCAGCCCGTGCACTTCCACGTCGATCAGCCCTTGCATGTTGCCAAAGGAGAAGGTTTGCGTAAGAAGCTCCAGATCCAGCCGGCTCATGTCGATATCCGCCGCCAGGCGCGGCGCCGGGCCAAATGGCTCGGTGAGCGACAAGCCCTTCACTACTGCCGTGCCATTAAATATTTTGAACAGCAGCGCGCCATCCACCGTGAGGTTTTCCCGTGCATAATTCACGCGCGGGATGATGCCGGACAGACTGCCGCGCATGGGCGTGATGCTCAACGCCTTGGTGAAGCGCTCCATGGACACCGGCGTCAGCCCGCCACCGAAGTGCCACTGCCAGCCGTCGGCCTGTTTCTCGGCATGAAAATCTTCTATCGACAACTTACCATCGAGCAAGGGCATTTCCACCTGGCTAATATCGAAACTCAACCCGTTCATTTTGAGCGGAATCTGTACAGCACCAAGTGGCAGTTTATAAAGGCTACCGGAAGCAATACGGATATTGGCTTGAGCTGGCTTGCTGCGCTGCCAGGGGATATCTGCCTCCACGCCTTGCAGTGCAAAGCGTTGGTTTGCATCGGTGAAACTCGCGCTACGCAAACGCAAAGCGAATTGCTCGGTCTCGCCGTTTACATAGCGCCAGGCGATATCACCCCGCCCGCTCGCCTGCACCTGCGCCAGCGCAGTTTTATCCAGAAAGGGCTTGATCAGCACAGTGTAGAGATCGGCAAGTTTCAAATCATTGCCATGCAAGTCAAACTCGGCCAGCCGATTGCTCTTTCTCTCCCACACGCCAGAGAACTGGGCTGTGCCGATCTCTGCCAGAGTCAGCGTTCCAGCCACCACCCGCAACGTGTCATCATCCAGCGAGCCATTCGCCTGCAACTGATGACCGCCCTTGGCAAAATACAGCGGCTGCCAAAATATCTCACCCTGACGCCAATCCAGATTGGCCTGCCAGTTCCATTGCTTATCTTTCTGCACGCCATCCACATGCAACGCACCGGCAAATTTCTCGCCGGCATGCAAACCGCTGGCATCGCTGAACACCACACCCGTCATGCGCAGATCGACCGCCGCGTGCAGTCCCTCCCATTCCAGCGTGCCGGAAAGTGTACCGGCAGATGGCTTGGGCACATCAGCCGGAATCAATGTCGCTAGCCGCGACGCCTGGCCATTTTCCACCACCAGTTTCAACCGCGCGGCAGGCTTGCCGAAGATGCCAGACAAATGCCAGATTTCTTTTGGCGCTGGACTGAGCTGTAAATCAAGCGATTTATTCACCGTGTTGTAGCTGAAACTTAACGGCACCTTGCCGTCCAGATACAATATGCCATGCGCGCAACGGACTTGATTCGGTTGCCAATCCATAGCAGGACACGCCAAGCGCACATTGCGCCAAGTCTTTTTCTGAATAGTCAGTTCGCCGATACGCGCTTCGAAGTGCGACATATCAACATCAAGATCAGCGTTAATTTTACGCGCGCTAAATGAAGACGACAGCATATCGTCGATACGCAATGAAAAACCCACGCCCCATACCGGAATTACCCAGATGAATGCGAGAAGACATGCCATTATTCGAAGAATGCGTAACATGGCGGAATTATAGCTGTATGGCGTGTTCCAAATTGCTTTACCCTCGCCTTCCGCTTTAAACTTCCAGAATGAAGCATTCAGCCGCAAGCGAACTACATTCCCAGATACCCGCCAGCGGCTACACCTGGCGGCATATTCTGGGCATCGCCACTAAACACAAGCGCGAGTTGATCGCCGCGCATGTCATCGCCATTTTTGCAGCGCTAGCCAGCGTACCAATTCCGCTGCTGATGCCACTGATGGTGGATGAAGTACTGCTCAAGCAACCGGGCAAGCTGCTGGCGATTCTGCACAGTTTCTTTCCCCCTGACTGGCATGCGCCCATTTACTACATCGGCTTTGCCCTGCTGGTAACGGTGTGTCTGCGTACCACCGCGCTGCTGCTGGGCGTGTGGCAGATGCGTGATTTCACCCTGATCGCCAAAGATATCACCTACCGCATGCGTGTGGAGATGTTGCAACGCCTGCGCCGCATCGCCATGTCCGAATACGAAACCCTGGGCAGCGGCACGGTTACTTCCTTTTTCGTCACCGACCTGCGCTCGGTGGAAGAGTTCGTCGGCGCATCGGTAAGCAAGTTTATCGTGGCGGTGCTGTCTGTGATCGGCACCGGCATCGTTCTGCTGTGGATGCACTGGCAACTGGCGCTGTTCATCCTGCTGATGAATCCGGTGGTGATTTATTTCACCACGGTGCTGGGCAAGAAAGTTAAAAACCTGAAGAAGCAGGAGAACAGCGCCTTCGAACTTTTCCAGCAATCGCTCACCGAAACGCTGGACGCCATCCAGCAAATCCGTGCCAGCAACCGCGAGCGTCACTACATCGCGCAAGTGATGGACAAAGCCAGCAGCATCCGCACACACGCCGCCGAATTTTCCTGGAAGAGCGACGCCGCCGGGCGCTTTTCATTCATGGTGTTCCTGATCGGCTTCGATGTATTCCGCGCGGTATCGATGCTGATGGTAGTATTCTCCAATCTGACCGTGGGCGAAATGATGGCGGTGTTCGGCTACCTCTGGTACATGATGGGACCGGTGCAGGAAATCCTCGGCATCCAGTACGCCTACTTTGCCGCCAAGGGCGCGCTGGGCCGCATCAACGGCTTGTTGCAATTAAAAGAAGAGCCGCGTTACCCGCACCTGAAAGACCCCTTCCATGGCAAACAAACAGTGGGCGTACGGGTGGAAGATGTGAGCTTCGCCTACGGTGACGGTCAGCCCGTGCTCGACAACATCAGCCTCACTATCCACCCTGGCGAAAAAATCGCACTGGTCGGCGCCTCTGGCGGTGGCAAATCCACGCTGGTGCAGGTCATTCTGGGCCTGTATCCACCCCAGTCCGGCGCGCTGTATTTTGACGACGTGCCGGTCACCGAGATTGGTCTGGATATCGTGCGCAGCCACGTCGCCACCGTGTTGCAGCACCCCGCTTTGTTCAACGACACAGTGCGCGCCAACCTCTCTCTGGGCGTTGAATACCCCGACGAAAAACTGTGGGAAGCACTGGCAGCAGCACAACTGAAAGACACCGTCGAAGCTATGCCAAACAGACTGGACACCCTGGTCGGTCGCCAAGGTGTGCGCCTCTCCGGCGGCCAGCGACAACGCCTGGCAATTGCCAGAATGATTCTGTCGCAACCACAGGTAGTGATTCTGGACGAAGCCACTTCGGCACTTGACGCCGAAACCGAAGCCCATCTGCACGATGCCCTGCGCGGATTTTTAAAGGATCGCACCACACTGATCATCGCCCACCGCTTAAGCGCGGTTAAACAAGCAGATCGGGTGTACGTATTCGATGGCGGGCGCATTATCGAGGAAGGCGTGCATGACGATCTTATCCAGAATGACGGGCTATACAGCCGGTTGTATGGGCAGTTACAACATTAAACTTTGATCGCTCCCACTGCCAAGTCCGTAGGCTGATGCAAGCACAGCGCCCCCCGGTCTACGTGATTCATCGTGCCGCATCAATGTTCGGAAATCTCCCGCGCATTCTGCACAATCACCGCAAACCTGTCGGCAAGGGCAGCAAGGCTGGCGCGCTGCACCGTCTGCGACGGGATCGTTCCTCCATCAGTTGCCGGCAAGTCGCGCGTGGCGGTTGCCTTGGCCACGATGGTTGTGCGATAGCCCAGATCAAGCGCGGCCCGGACGGTGGAGCTGATGCACATGTGGGTCATATAGCCGACAACGATGAGATTTTTTCGCTTCAGATGGGATAGGTGCTCTTCGAGATTGGTGCCACTAAAGGCATTGGGCAGGGTTTTGGTAACGATGGCCTCGCCTGGTTGAGGGCGTACCGGAGTAACGATTTCAGCATAGGGGCCGTCCGGGTTAAACAGCGCACTTCCCGGTTTTCCCTTGTGCATGACATGGATGACGGGCGTGCCGGCCTTTCTTGCACGTTCCAGCAAGAGGGCTGCTTCTTGGAGTGAAGGCTCGATTCCATCAAGGCGCAGTTTGCCGTCAACATATTCCCTTTGCGCGTCGATAATGATCAAAACACTATCCGAAAGGCGTGCCGGTTCCAGTTTGACGCCAGCCATTTTTAACAGGGTCTCGGGCGCTTGTGCCGTACTTTCGGCGTGGGCGAAAGGAATTCCAGACAGTGCCAGAATCCAGGCAAACAGAAGGATTACGCGTTTTGACATTTGTTCTTCTCCGTTGGGTTGTTAACAGACCATACTTCTGTCATAGCCGTAGGTTCCAACCCATTTGCCTTTTTTGTAATCTATCCGCAGCCATTTCGGCACGAAGGCTTTTTTGTCCGCCACGAGCGGAAAATTCATGGGTTCTTCAACGCCACTATCAATATGCGAAAGGCGGCATTGTTTTGAATAACGCACCGTACGGAAGCACACATTCAAATTCCCGGTTATGGTTTCCGATTCGGGATAGGCGCACTCCTTGAACCAAACCCGTTTTACCACCAAGCAACCGAAAATCAGATGTATCTCGGCCAGTAGCGGTGCTGTTAGCAATTTAACTGCCCCTTCGGCTGATTTTGTCAGCGTTACCTGCATATCTTTTTCATGAAGATTAACCAATGTGCGCATGACCCGATCTTCCTGGCGTAATGAGTAGCTTGCCTATGGTATACAATGCAAATATGAATTGTCTGCACCTAATTATGCATTTCTGATATGCGCAAATGAATAACCTGGATTGGGACGATATCCGCTATTTCCTCGCGGCGGCCCACACCGGCAGCCTAGCGGCGGCCAGCCGCCAACTCGGTAGCCACCAGCCTACAGTGGGGAGGCGGATCGATAGTCTGGAAAAACGCTTGGGCATCCGCCTGTTCCAGCGTCATGCGCAAGGTCTGACATTGACCGAGGAAGGTCACCACATCATGCAGGCAGCTGAAGCCATGGGCGACGCCGCAGCAACACTGCATCGAGCCAGCAAGTTTGAGGATGAAGAAATTCGAGGCTGTGTGCGCATTGCCGCGCCAAGCGGTCTGGCAGTCCATCTGATTGCACCTGCGCTACCTCAGTTCCACGAGCAATTTCCAAAGCTGGACGTAGTATTGCAGCCTTCAATATCGAGCGCTGACCTGACCCATGGAGAGGCCGACGTGGCTGTACGCTTATACCGGCCATCGGCAAATGATCTGGTCGTGCGTAGCGCCGGAGTCATGGAGTTCGGTCTCTATGGCTCACCCGCATATTTAAAACAACATGGCACACCGCGAAATATCGCCGGCTTGTCTGGGCATTGCTTTATCGGCTATGGCGAGCAGTTGCGCCACCTGGAAGAGAATCGCTGGCTGGAATCGATGACGGGCGATGTCTCTTATCTGCTTCGCAGCGACGACACGCATACGCGTCTGGCTGCTGCGGAAACTGGACTTGGGTTGGCGGTATTGCCCCACGTCCTGGCGCGACGATCATCGCAATTAAAGCAGGTCATAAAGTCAGTGGAAGCGCCAAGAAAGACCATCTGGCTGGTGGTGCATCGAGATTTGCGCCATCTGGCGCGGGTACGCACGGTGCTGGATTGGCTGGGCGATCTGATCAAAACATCAGCCCTAGATAAGGTAAGCTGATGACAAAAAAATCCTCATCCGAGACTACTAGATCGACACATACCCACCTTAAACGTAAAACAGATACGTTTTACATCAAACAACAATTTTGTTTTAGGTCTATTCATGCCCGAACTTCCAGAAGTTGAAACCACCCGATGCGGCATCGCACCCTACCTCATCGGTCGCACAATTTCCAGCGTGGATATTCGACAGCACGCATTGCGTTGGCCGATACCCAAGACACTCGCGAAAATTTTGCCCGGCCAGAAAATCCACGCAGTAGCGCGGCGCGCCAAATATTTGTTGATCACCTGCGACACGGGCTGGCTGATCCTGCATCTGGGCATGTCCGGCTCGTTGCGCATATTGCCGGAAAACACAAAGCCGGAAAAGCATGACCACTTCGATCTGATACTGGACAGCGGCGAGTTGCTGCGCTTGCGCGACCCGCGTCGCTTTGGTGCCGTGCTATGGACAAAAACTGACCCTGAGCGTCATCCTCTGCTTGAAAAGCTGGGCGTCGAACCCCTTTCTGCGGACTTCACCGAAAAAATATTATATGCGCGCTCGCGTGGGCGCAATACGGCCATCAAACTATTCATCATGGACAGCAAAATCGTGGTGGGTGTCGGCAACATTTACGCCAACGAAGCGTTGTTTCGCGCGGGAATCCGCCCACAAACGGCGGCTGGTCGCATCAGCCAACAACGCTATGGCCGGTTGGCCGAATCCATCAAGGAAACGCTACAGGACGCCATCGCAGCCGGCGGCAGTAGCCTGCGCGACTTCGTCAACAGTGCGGGCAACCCTGGCTACTTTCAGCAGCAGTATTTCGTCTATGGCCGCACCAATGAACCCTGCCACCGCTGCCAGACGCCGATTCGCCTGATTCGTCAGGGACAACGCTCCACATTTTTCTGCCCAAGCTGCCAAAAATAATCTAGGTGTAACCTGAGTTTGGCATGCTCCTTGCATGCTTCAGAGGAAATGCGCATAGAAAACGCCTCAAATACAACTATTGCTTAATTAACATAATGTTAGTACTATTTTCCGAGATTAAGGTTAAAGTTTCCTCTGGAACATACGTTAATGTTGGGTAAAACCGGTTGATAAACTATCAACCTGTGATAAATTACCGAAATCAATTTTCACCCGCGGGAGGTCTGCATGGCTGACAAGAACCTGGTTGCGCAATTTGAGGCTTACAGCAACTGGCGTAGCCAATTGTCCGGCACCATCAACGACCTGCGCAACTGGCTGGGCGAACAGGAACTGGATGATGCGCAAACCGACCTGCGTCTGCAACACTTATTAGAGCGACTCTCCGAGGACAAGCTCAACGTCGCCTTCGTTGCCGAATTTTCGCGCGGCAAATCGGAACTCATTAACGCAATCTTCTTCGCCGATTACAAACAACGCCTGCTGCCTTCCACAGCCGGCCGCACCACCATGTGTCCGACCGAATTGCTGTACGAAGAAGGCCGTGATCCATGCATTCAGTTGTTGCCGATTGAGACACGCGGCACCAATACCAGCACCAGCGAATATAAGCGCTATCTGGACGAATGGACGATCATCCCGCTAGACGTCAACTCGGGCGACAAAATGGTCGAGAGCTTGCTGCAAGTCGGACAGACCAAGTTCGTTTCGATAGAAGATGCCAAGCGCTATGGCCTGTATGACGAGAGCGACCCCGACACGCCTCTTACCGTTCAGGCAGACGGCACGGTGGAAGTCCCTGCATGGCGCCATGCCGTCATCAATTTTCCTCACCCGCTACTGAAGCAGGGTCTGGTCATCCTCGATACGCCGGGACTGAACGCAATCGGTACCGAGCCGGAACTGACTCTCAACCTGTTGCCGAACGCGCATGCCATTCTGTTCATTCTGGCTGCCGACACCGGCGTCACCAAATCCGACATCGAAGTATGGCGCAACCACATCGGTAGCCAGCAGGGGCGCCAGAAGGGCCGTCTGGTCGTGATGAACAAAATCGATGGCTTGTGGGACGAACTTAAAACCCAGGACGCCATCGACGCTGAAATCGAAGGCCAGGTCAAGAGTTGTGCTGAATTGCTCGGCCTGAAAACTTCCCAGATTTTCCCGGTGTCCGCGCAAAAGGGCCTGCTTGCCAAAGTCAATCAGGATGACACCCTGCTCGCCAAGAGCCGCCTGCTGGAACTGGAGAAGGCCTTGTCCGAGGAATTAATCCCTTCCAAACAGGAGATCGTGCGTGACAACACCCAGAGCGAAATCGAAGATTTAGGCATCAGCGTGCGCACCTTGCTGGAAACACGCAATGCCAATGTGGATGAACAGTTGGACGAACTGAAAGCGTTGCGCGGCAAGAACGAAGACGTCATCGAACACATGATGGTAAAGGTCAAAGAGGACAAGGAGCACTTCGAAAAAGGTCTGCAACGTTTCCAGGCGCTACGCAGCGTATTCTCCCAGCAGACCAATGTTTTATTCAGCCATCTAGGCATGGACGCGCTGAAAGGTGAGGTGAAAAACACGCGTGATGCCATGGTGAAAAGTCGCTTCACCAAAGGCATTCGCGACGCCATGAATGGATTCTTCCGTCACATCAATAGCAACGTCAACAGCTCTGCTAAGCAGATCGACGAAATCAAACTGATGATGGAAGCGATGTATACAAAGTTCAGCGAAGAGCATGGGCTGCGCCATGTCCGTCCCGCACCTTTCTCGACCCTGAAATACCACAAGGAAATCGCCCGTCTGGAGCAAACCTACAACGAGCATTTCAATACCGTTCTGAACATGCTCACCAACGAACAATACACGCTCACCAGCAAATTCTTCGAAACCATGGCAAGCCGTGTAGTGCATATCTTCGATGTTGCCAACCGCGACGTGGAGAACTGGCTGAAAGCAGTCATGGCGCCGATGGAAACCCAGGTGCGCGAACACCAGTTGCAATTACGCCGTCGTCTGGAAAGCATCAAGCGCATTCACAAGGCAACCGACACGCTGGAAGATCGTATCTCCGAACTCGAGCACATGGCAAGCGTCATTGACGATCAGATAAGCGAGCTGAAGCTGATTGAATTGCACATCAAAAACGCTTTGACCGCGTCTGCGGAGATGGAAGAAGGCGCCCTGCAAGCCTCGGCGTAAAAGCCGTTCCACCAAATAAGAACGCCCGGATATACCGGGCGTTCTTATTTTAAAAGATCAAGTAACAAACTTCAGGACGCCGCTTTCAGGCCGGAAACAATCTGGTACTTTTCCTCCAGCTCCTCATGCGTTTCCTTGTGGTTCGGATCGATGAGGATGCAATCCACGGGACAGACTTCAATACATTGCGGGTTGTCGTAATGCCCTACACACTCAGTGCATAGATTAGGATCGATCAGATAAATCTCGTCACCTTGAGAAATCGCGCCGTTTGGGCACTCTGGCTCACACACGTCGCAATTGATACATTCATCGGTAATCAACAAAGCCATGACACAATTCCTAATAAGATTTTTCTAATTATATTTTGTCGGCCTCTGCTAGCGCAACTAAATATTAACATACGCTAACATACCCACTATATCAGGTCGGTCTTTCGGCGCAATTTCTCTTCCACCAACGGATGCACGAAGCGGCTCACGTCACCGCCCAGAGAGGCAATTTCCCGCACCATACTGGCCGATACGAACATGTACTGATCCGAGGGCGTGAGGAACATGGTTTCCACTTCCGGGTTCAGACTGCGATTCATGCCCGCTAATTGAAATTCATATTCGAAGTCCGATACCGCGCGCAAACCACGCAAGATGATGTGGGACTGCTGCGCTTGCAGGAAATGCAGCAGCAAGCCGGAAAATCCCACCACGCGCGCACCTTTGAGATCTGCCAGCACTTCTTCTGCCATCGCCACCCGATCGCCCAGGGAAAAATAAGGCTGCTTCTTCGGACTGTCCGCCACGGCCACGATCACTTCGTCGAAAATGCGTGCCGCGCGACGGATCAAATCCTCATGCCCGCGTGTAATCGGATCGAATGTTCCGGGATAAACTGCTCTAAGTGTCATCTCGCCTCAACAAATAATAATGCGCCATACCCGCGCGACCGCTGCGCGAAAATGCCCAGCCAGCGGGCAGTTCCAGCGAGCTGTCAGCCTCCGCATAAACCACGCCGTCCGCCGCCAAATGATCGGGTAGCAGCGGCAAAATCTTGGGCAACATCTCGTGGCGATAAGGCGGATCAAGAAAAATCACATCGAAACGCCGGATATCCTTTGCCAGGAATTTTAACGCATCCGCGCAGACCAGCTCCAGGTTTTCCGCGCGCAACAGCGTAGCGTTAGCGCGCAGCGCTTCCAGCACACGCTTGCTCTTTTCCACCATAACCACCTGCGCAGCACCCCTGGACAGGGCCTCGAAACCCAGCGCACCGCTGCCCGCGAACAGGTCGAGGCACACTTTTCCATCCAGCCGCTGACCTAGCCAGTTGAATACCGTCTCCCGCACCGAATCTGGCGTGGGGCGCAAATCGGTCGCGTCCGGAAACTGCAGCTGACGGCTACGCCACTCACCACCGATAATTCTTACCTTGTTGCGCACGCTACTTCGCAACCTCCGGCCCACCCACCACCACCGTCACCATCTTGTCCGGGTCGATGCGGCGTTTAAACGCTTCCCGCACTTGCGCCAGCGTCACACGCGCCACACTCCTCGGATAGCGCTCCAGATAATCCAGCGGCAATTGGTAGAAACCAATCAGCGACAGGTATTCAAGAATTTTCTTATTGCTGTCGATACGCAGCGGAAATCCGCCGATGATATTGTTCTTGGCCTGCTTCAACTCCGCTTCCGTCGGGCCGCGTTCGATAAAGTCCCGCAATGTTTTGCGCACCACCTGCAAGGCTTCGCCGGTTTGCTCTTTCTTGGTTTGCAGTCCCAATTCAAACGGGCCTGCTTCCTTAAATGGCATGAAGTAGCTATACACGCTATACGCCAAACCGCGTTTGTCCCGCACGTCTCTGGTCAAGCGCGAATCGAAGCCGCCGCCGCCCAGCACATAGTTGCCGACCAGCAGCGGAAAATAATCCGCATCTTCGCGCTTGATACCCGGATATCCGATCAGAATATGGCTTTGCGTGGCGGGGTGTGCAATCTCGTTAGTCACCGCCTGCGTTGGCAGCGGCACTGTTGATATTGCAGCGGGATTGTCACCTTTCGGCAACCTCTCCGTGAGCCGCTGCGCGATGGCTTCCGCTTCGGCACGCGTCACGTCGCCGATCAGCCCTACCGTTGCGCCATTCGACGTATAGTGTGTGCGATAAAAATCAGCCACGTCATTACGGGTCAGCACTTCCAATGTGCCGACCTCCCCTTCCTCCGGCAACGCATAGGGATGCGTGCCATACAGCGCCTTGCTAAAAGCGTTTCCGGCAATGAAATCAGGTTGCGTTTCCGCTTCCTTCAATCCGGCAATGGCGCGCGTCTTTTCCCGTTGCAGCACGCTGTCAGGAAAGTCCGGCTGTTGCAACACCGCTGTCATGATGGCAAGCGCAGCTTCCCGCTCGCGGGCATTACTTAACGTGCGTAGCGATAGCCCAGCGCGATCCAAATCGAAATGACCACCAAGCTCTGCCCCCACATCCGCCATGCGCTTGGAAATTTCCGTCTCCGATATACCGCCGGCACCCAGCTCCAGCATGTGGCGAACTATGCCGGCCAACCCTGCTTTAGCCGGAACATCGCGGCTGCTGCCCGCGGCGAAATCAACACTCAGATCCAGCATCGGCAGATCATGGTTCTCGACGAAATACACCTGCGCGCCGGACGGCGCGACCCAGTGCTGGATGGGCAGAGCGGCATATGCAGTCAGGATCGTGCATGCACCACTCAGTGCCACCAGAAAACGCATCAACTTAATTATCATGACGCACTCCCGGCATTAATTTCCTCGGTGCTTTATTCTCCAGCGGTTGCGGATCAAGCACCGCCACCGTCAGATTGCCGTCTGTCAAATATTTGCGCGCCACTGTCTGCACCTGCTCGGCAGTGACTTGCTGCAAGCCCTTGAGCCGCTGATCTACCGCCTTGTAACCGATACCTACCATTTCAAATTCTCCGATCAACATGGCTTGATAAAACATGGAATCGCGCTGATAGACCTGCGCAGCCACCACCTGGGCCTTGACCCGGTTCAACTCTTCTTCGGTCACGCCATCCGTTTTGACTTTTTCCACCTGCTCGCGCAATGCCGCTTCCAGCTCGCTCACGCTCTTGCCTTCGCTGGGCGTGCCTTCCAGCATGAACATGCCGGGACCGCGCGCTATCGCATCGAAGCCGCCGCCCACCTGGCTGGCGATCTGGCGCTCGCGTACCAGCGCCTGGTTCAGCCGCGCCGAGTCATTGCCGTCCAACACGCCTGCCAGCACCTCCAGCGCTAGCGGCTCCCAGTCCTTGACCGGGTCACGCAGCGTCGGCGCGTGGTAACCCATGATCAGGAAAGGCAGCTTGGCGGGCGCCTTGACCGTCACTCGCCTGATACCGTTCTGTGCTAGCTCTTCCTGCGGTTTGCGCAGCGGCAAGATATGCGCTTTGGCCTTGCCATAATATTTCTGTGCCAGCTTGAACACTGCATCCGGCTTCACATCGCCCACCACCACCATCACTGCGTTATTCGGCGCGTACCAGCGTTTGTACCAGGTGCGCGCATCTTCTCCGGTCATCTGCGTGAGGTCGTTCATCCAGCCGATTACCGGGCGGCGATACGGATTTTGCTGAAATGCCGTAGCCATCAATTGCTCGTAGACCAGCGCCTGCGGCTTGTCCTCGGTGCGCATGCGGCGCTCTTCCATCACCACGTTGATCTCTTTGGCGAACTCGGCATCGGTCAGATTGAGGTGCTCCATCCGATCCGATTCCAGCTCAAAGGCCAGCGGCAGGCGATCTGCCTGCAACTGCTGAAAATACGCCGTGTAATCGCGATTGGTAAAGGCGTTCTCCTTGCCCCCCGCGGCAGCAATGCGCTTGGAGAACTGACCTGCTGGAATTTTTTTTGTACCCTTGAACATCATGTGCTCCAGCACATGCGCCACGCCGGTCGTGCCGTTGAACTCGTCCATGCTACCGGCGCGGTACCAGATCTGCGACACCACCACTGGCGCGCGGTGATCTTCCTTGACGATCAGCTTCAGGCCGTTGGCAAAATGGTATTCCTGGGTTGCACCCCAAGCAGCCTGTGCAAGCATCCCCGCCAACAGCAAGAACGAAAATTGTTTCAGTTTCATTTACTCTCCAAGACCAAAGTTTCAAACATGGTAAAATTGCGCCTTAAATTAATTGCTGGTTCAGACTGGCCTCACCATGTTTAGTTTCTTCAAGAAATCCGAAAAACCCGATTCTAACAGTACAGCGCAGTCAATCAAGGCAGCGCAGCCTACTCAGGACGAGGAACAAGCGCCCGACGCAGTAGCCAGCGAGAAGCCGCTTACCTGGGCGCAGCGCCTGCGTCAGGGGCTGACGCGCACGCGCGATCAGCTCGGCAAGCAGCTGACTGGTCTGTTCCGCGTCGGCGCCAAAATCGACGACGAACTGTACGAAGAGCTGGAAAGCATTCTGCTTACCTCCGACGTTGGGGTAGATGCTACCCAGTTTTTGCTCGATGATCTAAAAAACCGTGTCAAGCGCGATAGTCTCGATGATGCCGCCGCGCTGCAAGGTGCCTTGCGCGCATCGCTCACCGAGCTGCTCGCGCCGCTGGAACAACCGCTCGACATCAGCACGCACAAGCCATTCATCATCATGCTGGCCGGGGTGAACGGCGCTGGCAAGACCACCACCATCGGCAAGTTGGCCATGCACTTCCAGGCGCAGGGGAAATCAGTGTTGCTGGCTGCGGGCGACACTTTCCGTGCCGCCGCTCGCGAGCAGCTCATGGTATGGGGCGAACGCAATAACGTCACTGTCATTTCGCAGGAAAGCGGCGATGCCGCCGCCGTGATTTTCGATGCCATCCACGCTGCCAAGGCGCGCGGCATCGACGTGGTGCTGGCGGACACCGCCGGACGCCTGCCCACCCAACTGCACCTGATGGAAGAAATCAAAAAAGTGAAGCGCGTCATCGCCAAAGCCGAACCCTCCGGCCCGCACGAAGTCATGCTGGTGCTCGACGCCAACACCGGCCAGAACGCCGTGACGCAGGTGAAGGCATTCGACGATGCCCTCGGCGTCACCGGTCTGGTGCTGACCAAACTGGACGGCACCGCCAAGGGCGGCGTCATCGCTGCCATCGCCAAAACCCGTCCGCTGCCGGTGCGTTTTATCGGTGTAGGTGAAAGCATGGATGACCTGCGCCCATTTGTCGCAACCGAATTCGTCGAGGCCTTGTTTGAGTAATAGCCCATCCGCCATCAGTTTCAGTCAGGTCTGCAAGCGCTACCGCGGCGGACACGAAGCGCTGAAAAATCTGAGTTTCGAGATTTCCCCCGGCGAAATGATATTTCTCACGGGCCACTCCGGCGCGGGCAAAAGCACCCTGCTCAAATTGATTGCCGCCATCGAAGTGCCGACCGAAGGCAGCGTGCTGGTCAACGGCCAGAACGTCGGCAAAATGCGCCGCGCCACGGTGCCTTATCTGCGCCGCAACCTCGGCCTGATATTTCAGGATCACAAATTATTGTTCGACCGCAGCACATTCGACAATGTCATGCTGCCGCTGCAAATCGCCGGTTTCCCGCACCGCGACGCTGCCAAGCGCTCCCGTGCAGCGCTGGATAAAGTCGGCCTGCTGGATCGTGAAAAAGCCCTGCCCATCGCACTCTCCGGCGGCGAGCAACAACGCTTGTGCATCGCCCGCGCCATTGTGAACCGGCCTGCCATCCTGCTGGCCGACGAACCCACTGGCAGCCTGGACAGCGAATACGCCAGCATCATTATGGAAATGTTCAAGTCCTTCCATCAAGTCGGCGTCACCATCGTCATCGCCAGCCACGATCAAGAGCAGGCAGCCAAATTCGCCACGCGCACGCTGCACCTAGATCGCGGAGCACTAGCCGCATGAGCAACTGGTTCAGCCTGCATTGGCACGCCTTCCTGCTCGCGGGGCGGCGCCTGCTGCTCAACCCGTTGGCCACGCTATTCACCGCACTGGTGATTGGCATTGCGCTCAGCCTGCCAGCCGGCCTGTATACCCTGCTCGACAACCTCACTTCACTGGGCGACCGCATCAGCGGCTCGCAGCAAATCAGCGTATTTCTCGATCTCGATGCGCAATCCGCAGACATCGCAAAAATTCAGAACAAACTCAAAAAACACGCAACCGTGCGCAAGCTGCGCTTCGTCTCGCGCGCCGATGCGCTGCGCAGTCTCGAATCCAGTGCGGGCTTGGGTGATGTAGCGAAAAGCTTGCAGCAGAATCCGTTACCCGATGCGTTTGTGATTGAACCCGCCACAGGCGAACCAGCAGCACTCGACAAGCTGCGCGAAGAAGCCAGAAAATGGCCCAAGGTCGCGCATGTGCAACTGGATTCGGCCTGGGCAAAAAGACTGGCCGCCTTTGCCGACCTGGGCCGACAAGCCGCGCTGCTGCTCGCCGCGCTGCTGGGTTTCGCGCTGGTAGTAGTCACCGGCAATACCATCCGCCTGCAAATCCTCACCCAGCGCGAAGAAATCGAAGTCAGCAAACTCATCGGCGCTACCAGCGCCTTCATCCGCCGTCCCTTCCTGTATTTCGGCGCAATACAAGGTTTGACTGGTGGGCTGGCGGCATGGCTGGTGGTGGATGGCGGCGTTTCGCTACTCAATAACAACGTAAGCCAACTCGCCGCCCTGTACGCCTCCGATTACCACCTGCATCTTTTAAACATCGATGGCGGCCTCATTCTGCTTGGCTTCGCTGCGCTGCTCGGCTGGCTGGGCGCTTATCTGTCCGTGTCGCTGTACCTGCGCAAGATCGAACCACGCTAGCCCGCTTGGTGTATCAAGAAACTCAGACTCATCTTCTGTTTGTTCGGCTTCGTGCCATGAACGGACACCCAAGTATTTTCCACATAGCAGTCAATCGTTGAAGATATTGGTCGGTAGGTTCTATGCCACTGCATATATGGGTTCTGCGATTGCAGAATATGTTAAGCTTTACCCCGGTAGTCAAGGCGGGACTGGCCGAAAAATATTTATGTCATAATCCATCAAAATTTTAATAACTGGGGTTCTGGCCAAGTTCTGTGGTCTGCTAGCCCTTTACCTCCACGATCCTAGATTCCCCAACAACCATGCAGGAGCATGATATGCAAAAAAAACGATCAATCACCATAGTTATCATCTATGTCGCGCTTGCAGCGCTCAGCGGCTGCGCAACTCTACCGTCGCCAGAGGTAATGAAGTCAGAGACGGCAGGCTATCAGCTTCCGAAGTTGCCTGATCCCGGCAAAGCGATTGTTTATATCGTGCGACCATCTCCGCTTGGTGGTCTCATCCGTTTTAACGTTTTCGTAGACGACCAAGAAGCGGTATCCGAGATGGGTTATACCAGATCAAGTCAGTACATCTACTTCAATCTAAAACCGGGTGAGCATAAGATATATTCAAAAGCTGAAAACTGGGCGGAAACAAGTGTTTCTGCTAAGGAGGGCGATATTTTCTTCCTTCAGCAGGAGCCCACGATGGGATTTTTGATGGCTCGAAACAGTATATATAAACTCGAGGACTATCAGGGCAAATATGACGTGAAGACGCTGAGCGTCGGTACGATCATCAAATCCGATAAATGACCTAAGCTGCTATTTGTGAAGACAATTGGTGAAACGGAAGAAACGATAGAAACTGCGGCGTAAATGCCCCTCCAACCTTGGAGGGGCATTTACGATAGATAGAACTAGAATTTAGCCACAACGCCAACAGAGAGCAAGTTCACGTCGCCTTCGCCTGTAGTGTTTGCATCACCGAGCTTAAGGAATCGCTCGAACTCGCCCCTAACGGCAACAGTTTTAGACACATTGTAAGAAACGCCAATGCCATAAGTGGTTTTCCACTTTAGATGCGCTAACGCTTTACACTTGCTGCACCACCTGGACCTGTCGCTGATACAGTTGCATCAACTTTCCCACGGATTAACCCGATCTTACCAAGCAAGGAAAAGGCATCGTTGAGAGGTGCTATCCCAACAGCATCGATATTCCAGCCTTTTGCTTTAACCTCTGCACTTGCAGCACCACCGGTGTAGGTAGCGTTATATTTGAATTTCCCAAGATCGACATAGCCACCCTCAATTGCAAAGCTTTGATTGTACTGATAGCCAAATTGCAATTTATAGCCAGTATCTTTTTCATCCGTGGTGGACGAAAGTCCAGTTGCACCCGCTGTTGTTAAATCGTTATCAAACGATGCCTTATCTATAGAGACCTTGGATTGTCCAATCGAACCTAATATATACATGGCAGAAGACTGATCAGCAGCAAAACCGGTTTGCGCAGCAGCCGTAAATAAAGCTGCTAGTAAAAGTTTTTTCTTAAATATGTTGCTTCCTTTTTTCGATAATAATAATTTAAACGCATAAGATTCAATATCTAAGATCAACTCGATATCTGTGGCAAGCATACATGCATGTTGGCGCCTCAGTCAATTTTGATCGGCTCGGATTGAAATGGAACCGAGACGAGCTATTGATCCTATTATTATGCCAATGACCTTATTCATTCTAAATACTTTCAACGTCCGCTTTTCAAGTGGCCGGATGACCATATCGTGCCCTGACGCACTCGCGGTTTTGGAAAGCTGACGCTCGGGAAATCGTTAGCCCGCCAGTTTGTCATAGTCTGCATGGCTTCCAATCCAGAACCACAGGATGCATCAGCCACTTCAACACCCAATGCACGGTAATAAAGCCCCGCACGGACAGACCAGTAGCGGCCAACTTTCTTGAAATGAAGGGAGGGATGATGCGGGTCGCTTTTTAATTAGGCAAAATTCTTGTCCGCGACCTCACGTATCGTTTCTGGAAGTTTCCGATGACAGTTCCAAAAAGCAGGTGACGCGAAATGCTTCAAAGTTCAGAACAATGGCCGGATTTAAAAGTCTTGAGCGCATCTTCAGCCAAACCATCCAGCTTTCCGGATTTTGCATCTGCTTCAATTTGGCGATCCCATGCCTCGGCATCAAACTGCGCGAACCAATTGCGAAAAGCCGCCAATTCAGGTGGCGACAATTTTTCCACTTCATGTTCGATAATCTCAATCTTGCCCATAGCCGCACCTCGATAAAATCGTTTTACGCCAACAGTATAGCACTTCAGTCATGTCACAAAACCACCTGCGTTCCCATCTCCACCACCCGGTTTGGCGGCAGGTTGAAAAAGCTTGCAGCGCTGCCAGCGTTGCGGAACATGGCGATAAATAATTTTTCACGCCACATGGCCATTTCCGAGCCGATGCGGGGGATCAGCGTCTCCCGCCCCAGGAAGAATGACGTCGACATCACATCGAAGGTAACGCCATACTGTGCGCATAATGCCAATACCTTCGGAATATCCGGGTCATCCTTGAATCCCAGGCGGACATAAATTCGGATAAATCCATTGGATAATTTCTCCACCTCCACCCGGTCAATTTCCGGCACGTATGGCACGTCCTCCACCGTCACGGTCACCACGGCAATGCGTTCGTGCAGCACCATGTTGTGCTTCAGGTTATGCAAGAGGGCGTGCGGCACGGCATCGGCGTTGCTGGACAAAAACACCGCAGTGCTGGGAACCCGCGTGATTGCTCCTGCACCAAGACCCTTGATGAATGGTTCGAGCGCGATGGCTTCGCCTGCCATGCGGGAGCGCAGCAGCTCACGCCCGCGCTTCCAGGTTCTCATCAAGATGAACACGCCGAAACCGAACACCAGCGGAAACCATCCGCCATCTTCGATCTTGATGGCATTGGCAGCGAAGAAAGCCAGGTCGATTATCAGAAACACGGTGATCAGCAACCCGCTCTTGACCCAGCCCCAGCCCCACTGATGACGCACGACAATGAAGGCCAGCACGGTGGTGATCACCATTGTGCCGGTTACAGCAATGCCATACGCTGCGCCCAGATTAGTGGAGCTGCGAAACCCCAGCACCAGCAGCACCACCGCGAGCAGCAACGCCCAGTTGATGCCCGGCAGATAAATCTGCCCGATTTCCCTGTCTGAAGTTTGCAGCACTTCCATGCGCGGCGAATATCCCAACTGAATGGCCTGCCGGGTAATCGAAAAGGCACCGGAAATCACCGCCTGCGAGGCAATTACCGTAGCCACCGTGGCCAATGCCACCATCGGATACAACGCCCAGGCCGGGGCCAGCAAATAGAATGGGTTCTGGATGGCGGCCGGGTTGTGCAACAACAAAGCACCCTGGCCGAAATAATTCAACACCAGGGCCGGCAGGACAAAGCCGAACCAGGCGACTTGCACCGGCTTGCGCCCGAAATGACCCATATCCGCATACAGCGCCTCGGCACCGGTCAATACCAGCACCACGCCACCGAGAGAAAGAAAGCCTAGCCAGGGGTTGGTGGCAAGAAATGTGAATGCATAAGCCGGATTAAGGGATTTCACCACGCTCGGCTCGTTCAGGATATTCAAGATGCCGAGCAACGCCAGGGCGCCGAACCACAGCACCATCACAGGTCCGAACAGGGCACCGATGCCCGCAGTGCCTTTGCGCTGAAAGGCGAACAAGGCAATCAGCACGCCAATGGTGATCGGCAGCACGTAGGCTTTTAGCGCGGGGGTTGCTACCTCCAGCCCTTCGACCGCGGAGAGCACAGAAATGGCCGGCGTGATCACGCCATCGCCGTAGAACAACGCCGCGCCGACAATGCCCGCAAAAACGATGACTGCCTTGCTGCGGCCTTCCACCTGGCGCAATGCCAGCGCCATTAGCGCCATGATGCCGCCCTCGCCACGGTTGTCGGCGCGCATGATGAAGGCGACATATTTGATCGAGACCACGATCATCAATGACCAGAACACCAGGGAAAGAATGCCGCTGATGTTCGCCGGGGTAATCGGCACGGGGTGCGCGCCTGCAAACACTTCCTTCAGGGCATACAGCGGGCTGGTGCCGATGTCGCCGTAAACGATTCCCAGTGCAGCCAGCGCCAAGGGTGCCAGTGGCTTGTTTGAATTTGTATCTTGTTGGTTCATTCCAGGTCCCTTAGGTGGTGCTTACGTTATGCCTGAAACCGGTAACCCACGCCGGTTTCAGTCAGGATGTGCTTGGGTTGGGCAGGATCCACTTCCAGTTTATGGCGCAGATGGCCGACATAAATGCGCAGGTAATGGTTGCTCTCGATAAAGGTCGGCCCCCACACTTCGCGCAGCAGATAGCGGTGGGTCAGCACCTTGCCCGGACTGGCAAGCAGCAGCCCGAGCAGGCGATATTCAATCTGGGTAAGACGAATAACTTCACCATGGCGCCTCACCACGCGGTTGGCCAGATCCACTTCCACGTCGCCGAAAGTTACCAGCGGATTGGCTTCATTGCCCTTGCCTTGCCGGCGTAATAGCGCGCGCACCCGGGCGAGCAGTTCACCCACGCCGAAAGGCTTGGTCAGGTAGTCATCCGCGCCGGCATCCAGCGCGATGATTTTGTCATTTTCAGTGGAGCGTGCGGACAGAATCAAGATAGGTACCGTCGACCAGGTGCGCAGGTCGCGGATGAATTCCACACCATCCAGATCAGGCAAACCGAGATCGAGAATAACCAGCTCCGGCTTGCGGGTTGCGGCTTCGATCAGGCCCTGCTTGCCGTTTTCCGCCTCGAACACCCGACAGCCCTCACCCTCCAGTGCTGCACGGACGAAGCGCCGGATTTGCTTCTCATCCTCGACCATGACAACGCTTGGAGAGGGTTCGCTCATGCACTGCTCCGATTTTCTAGATCAAGCTCAAGCTCGATGCGCGGCGGCGTTCCCATCGGCAAGCTGAATGTCACGCAAGCGCCGCCTGCTGCCCGGTTCGTCGCAGCAATCAAACCGCCATGCGCTTCGATAATCGCCCGGCAGATCGCCAGCCCGAGGCCGACTCCTGGGGTTGCCGACTCGGGCACGCCACGCGCGAACATTTCAAACAGCGCGCTTAGTTTGTCCGGTGGAAAGCCTTGGCCTTGGTCGCACACGCTGACCTCTACGCTTTCTCCATTTAAGCTGCCGGAGATTTCGATCAGCGAACCGGCCGGCGCATACTTGGCCGCGTTTTCCAGAAGATTGCAGAACACCCGTTCGATCAGCACCGCATCGAATTCCAGCAGGGGCATGTCCTTGGCCAGCGTCACCTGGATTTGATGGTTGACCAGGGCGCGTCCAAGCAACTGGATGCTGGCGCCAATCACCTCCTCCAGCGGCTGCCACTCTTTGCGCAGGGCGATGCGGCCAGCATGCAAGCGCGCCATGTCGAGTAAATTGCCGACCAGCCCGCTCAGGCGCAGCGCCTGCTCGCGGATGGCCTCGGCCATGTCCAATGCCTCGGCGTGAAGCGGAGGGCGAGACAATGCCAATGAATCGGCAAGCCCGACCAAGGCGGTCAGCGGTGTGCGCAAGTCGTGGGAAAGCGCGGATAAAATCGAACTGCGCAAACGTTCGGATACCACCTGTAGTTGTGTCGACTGCGCCACCTCTGCGTAATGCAGCCGCTCCACCGCAATCGCCACCAGCGATGCCAGCGTCGCCAGCAGCGGCTTATGCTCTCGTACTGCTTGGGTATTCTGGCTATTCGGCACAAAGACCAGTACGCCGCGCACGCTCACCGGCGCCTTGAGTGGAAAATACCCGGCTCCGTAACCATATCCTGTGAGCGTATAGTCTTCAACCGGCTGCCCCTGCTCAAAGGCGATCAGCGCAAATTGTTGCTCGACGCGCAGCCCTTCCGGCACGACGAAAATGGGTTGCAGATTGCCGTTCTCATCCGGCAAGAGCAACACCGCATCAAGGTCGAATTCCATCTGCAAGAAACGTTGGACGATTTCGGAAACCTGTTGGCTGGTTAATGCGCCAGCAAGCTCGCGCGCCATTTCATACAGCGCCCGTGTTTGCTGTTCCTTGAGCGAAGCCATCTCTGCCTGCTGCCGCAAACCGGCGGTGAGCTGCCCGGTGACCAGAGCCACTGCCAGCATCACAGAAAAAGTCACCAGATACTGCGCGTCATTGACCGTGAAAGACAGCTGCGGCGGCACGAAGAAGAAGTCAAACAGCGCGACGCTGACAAACGCCGCCAGCACCGCCGGGCCGCGGCCAAAGCGTGCCGCCATTAACAGCACCGTCAACAGGAACAACATGACGATATTCGCCAGATCGAGATACTGAGCCAGCGGTGCTGCAATGGCCGTCGTGACAGCACAGGCAAGCAGTACCCAGAGGTAACCCCTGTTCGGATGTCCCATAGGGGTAAATATCTTTCCTAATCCATTACCGCGCATTTGTATTTCCTCTTGAAGGCACTTCACGATTTCAAGTGTAGATGAGCCTCAATCAAGTCCACGAGAATTGTGGCCTTAAAGAAATAAAAATAGTGTAAAAATCACACCGACAGGCTTGCTAGAAAAGACCAGAATGTAGCGACGGCATGGCTAGACAAACACGTAGCATTGGAAGAAACAGAATGGCAAGACATGGGAACTCGAGGCATTACGCAATCACCATGGCACTACGCTCAAAATTGTACTGGCTGCTGGAAAAGATGGGAACTGGTTCGTGTTAATTTCTTAACCGTTCCAATTTACCAAACAAAAAACCTCGCTAGAAATAATTACGCGGCGCTGCCAACAGTTATTTCTGCTTTCGCATCATGGATGGCAAAACCGTTTTTCTGAATCTGCTCCATCACATCTTTCTGATCCAGCACCGCGCGCTGTCTGGATAGATCCAGCTCCAGTCTGGTCTTGAAAGGCGAAAGCGTCCGTATGTCTGAATCTGCCGACGCAGGCAAAGTCAGTTTCTGCATATCGGTTCCGGCGGGAACGGACAGATATTTATTTCCATTTTTGGTGCTTTTGTAAATATCGATTTTCACGATTGATTCCTTTGATTAAATTTCTTACGCTTAAGAGTAGACCTTAAAAAAGCAGCTCAACCACGGGGCGCACGGGGAACACGGGGAAATTAAAACGGGTAAAAAAGTTGGTTTGTCAGCCAATGGGCGACACCTTTAGTTCCCTTCAAAGGCTTTGTCTCCCCGTGATCTCCGTGCCCCCCCGTGGTTAAAATCCGGATTTTCGAATAACTCAGACAGCATAACCGAATACAAATTTTCCACCCATGTCATGCTGCCATACTGCCCCCTCTTTAGTCACGGTAAGAAACCAGCTTTCCAGAGCAGGTACGGCATTCACCAGCGCTGAGGGCGTGAGTACGGCAATGCATCCGCCACGTTCCGGGTCGCGCACGGATTCATAAACAATCGCGCCCGCAGCTGCATTCCGCGCCTTTTTGGCAAAGGCTTGCGTCTTGCTGTAATCGGTTGGGTGAATCCACGCTTTGCGCTGCCGGGAATACGGTTGGGCTCTCAAGTCTACTGCTTGCGTCTTTACCCCTGCTGAAAACAGGCTCATGGGGTGGGCATCGAGCTTGTTCAGCCCGGCGCTGTCTTGCACGAAATACCATTTCCAATATCCGGCTTCGGCACAGGCGGTGCGCTGTTCGAAGGCTGAGTAGAATACGCCGGGGTCTTGCGCTGTGCGAAAGCGGCTGCCTTGGGGCAGCGGCGGGTAGCGGAAGGGAGTAAACAGGAGCCAGTGCAGGTGACTGGCATCTTGCGGCACCGGCGGCTTTGAGGCTTCCAGAATATCTTCCAAAATTTTCTGCTCATCCAGATCGTTGTTGACCAGGCGCATAGTAGAAACCTTGTGCTGGGCTTCCACCGCGCGCCAGGTATCGTGGCGCAGCCGGTGGAGATCAGATGCGGCCACGGACGGCATCGAGGTAGTCGACGGCATGCACCAATCCTGTAACGCTCTCGATCAGATCAACCGGGCGCTTGTTGCCGAACCCACGATTAGCGCTATGCAGCCACGCCTTGGCATCTGCCTCCCGCCCGGCTGTCATCGAGTCGAGCGAGCGGAACAGCCGGACAAATAGCACCGCGAGATCCCACTCTTTACGTTTCTGATCTAGATGATAGTTTCCGCCACGCATGCGCGAAATGGTCGGCGGGCTAACCCCCAGAATCTTTGCCAACATGGCTTGGGAAATATCCAGAAGCTGGGCAGCGTTAAGCGTTGCGGAAGTCAGCACCTTGCATTGACGATTATGAGAAGCCGCCTTAAGTGCAACATTGGTAGATGGCATTTGACCCCCGAGATACATTTCTATAGAAATTAAACTATAGCATTAGTTCAATAGAAATTAAGCGTTTATTTAACTCGCCTATTGATCGGGCACAGTTTGGTTTCCCAAATTCGACATCTATCCTAGCTTTTCAGGCCGTCCAAGGTAATATCCCTGCGCGTAAGAAAAACCCAGCTCCTTGACCTTGTCGAACGCTTCCTGCGTTTCAATACCTTCTGCCAGCAAATCATAGCCCGCATTGGAAATCAGGCGTGCCAAGTTTTCCACGATCATGCCCTGGCGGTCATCTTCATTCAAAGCCTGGATCAACGAAATGTCGAATTTGATCAGGTCGACCGGCATGCTGGATAGGTACATGAGCGAGGAATAACCGCTACCGAAGTCATCCAGGGCAATAATGAAACCCGCCTCGCGTAGCTTGGTGAGGTTACTGGAAGCTCGGGTGATCTGGGTAATCAAGGCGGTTTCGGTTATCTCCAGCACAATCTTGTAGCTTGCCAGGAATGGCGTAAGTTTTTCCAGACGTTCCAACACGTTGTTAAGAATGATGCTAGGGCCGGAAATATTGATGGACACGCCAGTGTGGGCGGGTATCAGCCCTTGCGACAGATCATGGCTGATTTGCTCGATGATGGCGATGTCGAATTCCGCCTCCAACCGACGGCTTTCCACGACCGGGAAAATGCTGCCCGGCATAATTAGCTCATCGCCCTCGCGGATGCGCACCAGGGCTTCGTAATATGCTGGTTCAGTGCCGGGCAGATGGACAATCGGCTGATAGTGCATCTCCAGCGGCCGTTTTCTGGCGATAGCTTCGTACACTGCATTTGCCACCCAGTTGGATACCAGCGCGGACGAGTTGGAAACCATAGTGTCGGCGTACACAGCAATTTTGCTGTGATCCGGACGCTTGGCATAGTACATGGCAATGTCCGCGCACTTTTGCAGCGCGTTCAGCGCTTCGATATCAGTACCAAGTACGTGCGCCAGGCCAATGCTGATACGCACAGGTTCTTTAACACCGCTGTCGGAGAAATTGTGCGCATACACTTCCTCCATGCAGCGCTCCGCCGCTTTAATCGCCTGCGCCGGCGCGGCTCCCAGCAGAAGCATGGCGAATTCATCGCCGCCCAAGCGATATAAACGGTCGCCTGAGCGCAAGGCTCTCTGCAAAGATTCGGTAATTCCCTGGAGCACCAGATCACCGACAGAATGGCCATAGGTGTCGTTAATGGCCTTGAAATGATCGCAGTCAAACAGTATGAACGACACATCGACCGCCTTGCCTTCGGCAAGCGACAGCGTCTCCTGCCAGTCATCCTCGAAGGCACGGCGGTTATGGATGCCGGTCAAGGGATCGTGGTGGGCCAGCGACCACAATTCGGTATTTTTCGATTCCAGATGGATATGCAGGTCGTCCAGCCGCTTCTGGTAATCATTCAGTGAGCTGCGGATTTTTTCCAGCTCAGCAATTGGCAAAGCGCCCTCCCGGTAGCTGTCGGCCAGATAGCCGCCGCGCCCGTCGCGCAGGGCATCAATATGCTTGGACATACGCTGTAGCGGACGCCCCAGCAATGAAATCAGCGATAGGTAAAACAGCCCAGACAACAGCGCAACCACAGCAGCGATCTGATACAGCGAATTCTTCAGCAGTTTTTCCATGCCGTTGAGTTCGGTTGATTCCCTGAGCTGGTAACGCCAAGCTGCGGCAGGGAAACGCTGACCCCTTCAGCCACGTCCAGCTCAAGCGAAGCCTGGTGAATATGATTGAGCCCCTGTCCGCTTTGCCACGCCTTGAGCAAATCGACGCCGAGACTGCCATAGCCGAGCAGCTCTCGCTGGGCGCCATCGCCCCAAATAGGAAACAAGGAATACAACATGATGCGATGGTCATGTTTGACGGCAAATATCTCCGGGGTGAGGGAGGGAGGCTTCGGCGGAATATCAACTGTCGCGGTTTTTGACAGCGGACTGCCGGACTTGTCGAACAGCGCCAGCGCATCCGGCGTGCGCCTCATGACACCGGCACTCAGCGCGCGCGACTCGCGCCAGTAAATGTAATAAGTCGAATCGGACAGGTTTTGCCTGGCTTCATCCCAGCTGGCCAGTTCCTGGCTGCTGTACAACATTTCCGTTTGCAATGCTTGCAGCGCTTGTTGCAATTCCTGACGGGCCGCGGTCTGAAAATTCCGATGAATGAGCTTATGCGAACTGTCGAGCTGATAGAGAGAGATAACGGTAATGCCGCCTAGCAATAGCAGCACAAGCGCAATGAATATTGCGCCATAAGCCGAGATAGTAGGTAACGAGCGGTGTTTTCCCGGATGCTGGTTCGTCATGCCGGGCTAGCGTGTCTTGATCAAAGATTTTAGTCTGGCTTCCAGATCATCCAGCAGCTTGAATTCAGACTGCCCTTCAAAATAATGATTGGTATCCTCCATCAATGTGACGTTGATTCCGCTCGCTTTGAGTTTGTCCGGCCAGTCTGAATTCATCCTGTCGTCGTTTCTGCCGAGCAGTACGTAAACCGGCGTGCTGCTGGCCTTCAGCGCTTTCAGTACACGGCTGCGATCCCATTGTGTATAAGACAGATAGCTCTGGGGGGTAGCCACATATTTTTTGCAGAAGGATAGTGCATAAGTGTCGATTGACTTATCTCCAGACTGAATTTTCTTCCTGGCTTGCGCCATGTAGTTATCCCGGTTGTAAGCCCAGTTGCTATTATCGTTGTCGCTCATGCTGACCAAGAGAGCCATCTTCGGTTGGGGATAGCGTGGAGTAGCCAGGTAGACAGTGATCTGGCTGGTGCCGACACTATGCCCCACCAGGACAATGTCCTTATGTCCCTTGCCGATAAGCCAATTGGACCACGCGGCAATTTCTGCAGCATCTCCCTCAAGGGTGTGGGTATGCACGGCTTCGCAGGCGAGGCTTTTGGCGCGACGATTCACGCCCAGGGAAAGTGTAGGTGCCAGCACGGTATAGCCGCTGTCGGCCAAGTCCGTGGTCAGCGCGGCAATCAGGGGGAAATTGCGCGTTTGCAGAAAGCCGTGAATCAGCACAACGGCAGGGTGGCTTGGCTTACCGGGCCGGTATTCAGCCGTGGCAACGATGCCGGAAGGTAATTTAAGTTCAACCACTTCGGCGCGTGCTGTGCCTGCGAGCAACAAGCCAAACAGTGGAATAACGAAGCGGAGCTGCTGAATAAGGATGACCATGCACATCACATTTTTTCCTATTGTGCAGTTTGTTTCTTCCAAAGGAAGAATTGATTTTACGTATGCGATTGTCAATGATTTTTGTCCAAGGCGCAATTTTGCCTGGACACGCCGCATGGAATTGTAGTTATAGAACCGCACCTATCAATTTTTCACGCCGGATATTTGCTATTAGTAGAGCCACCATTTCCAAATTTAACATCTCACTCCGTACCGTCTCCCTTTGTGGTCGGATAATGTTCCGCCTTCCACTCGGGAAACCCTCCCTCCAGCCGGCGTGACCGATAGCCGCGTTTGCGCAACTGCTTCACCGCCTCATAAGCCAGCATGCAGTACGGGCCACGGCAGTAGGCAACGATCTCTTGTTCTTTGGGCAGTTCCGTCAGCCGTTTTGAAAGTTCTTCCAGCGGGATGTTGATAGCATCTTTGATATGCCCGGATTCATACTCGCTTTCAGGACGCACATCGATCACCATTACCACCCCCGAGCGCACTTGTTTGATCAAATCCTTGCGCCGCACGGGTGTCAGGCCATCCTTGCTGGAAAAGTGCTTGCGCACAATGCGTTCCACTTCCGCCAACTGGCGTTCTGCGATTTCACCCATTGTGGTGAGCAACGCCGGGATTGCTTCATCCTTCAGCCGGTAAAACACCTGCACGCCTTCCTTGCGCGGCTCTACCAAGCCGCCTTCGCGCAACACCTGAAGGTGATGAGACGTATTGGCGAGAGACATTCCGCTGGCTTGGGCGAGCGACTCCACGCTGTGTTCTCCTTGCGCAAGCATTTCCAGCAATTCCAGCCGATTGGCGCTGGCCATGGCTTTAGCCAGACGCGCGAACTGCTCGAACAATGCTTTTTTCGGGGATGTGGCGTTAGTTTCGGGCGCGGTTGTTTTTAACTTAGTCACTTGTTAACCGTTTCAGTAATCAAAAGATGTCCTTTTGCTTTATCCATAGTTACAGTTTACGTTGATTTTAGCCGATTCCATGCAGCCACCAACGCGCGGCCCGCACATTCGATTTCATCCTGTGTGGTAAACAACCCAACGGACAGGCGCACAGCACCGCGCGCATGACACGTAAATATTCCCCGTTGGCAGGCAAATTCTGACAAACGAGGCGTGCCGCTTCCCCGATGCCGACGATGAAGGGCACGTTTTCGGTACCGGGCCGCAATCCCCGCTCCTGGTCTGCGCCAGCAATGATCTGCAAAATGGCTGTGCCAGTACGCACATACAGCGCGCCCACGCCTTTGGGCGAATAGAACTTGTGGCCGGCAAGGGTAAGCAAATCCACATCGAGTTCGTTCACGTCCACTGCAATTTTGCCCGCCGCCTGCGCGGCGTCGGTGTGCAGGAGAATCCCGCGCGGCTGGGTCAGTGCTGCAATCTCGGCTATGGGCTGCACGGTACCTACTTCGTTGTTGGCAAGCATCACCGATTCAAGTCGTTAGGGCCGGAGATGCGACATAATTCGCCACCATCTTGCCGAACCGGTAAATGCGTAATTCTCCAGGTTCAAACGCAGTCCAGTTCGCATTCCTGTGCAATGATTCCGTAGCAATCATGGCACAGTTGGTTGGAGCAACGCCCGGGGTATTCGTACCGTTTTGTTCTAGATAGTGGAGACGGTCATGACCGTATGCGATCAGGTGCTCTCCATCTGACATGAGGAAATTAAACTTGCCGTGCAAGGCGATCAGTTCGCTCGCCATCGCCAACGCCGGGAACCAGCCAGCAGTACCCTCAGAAGGTGAATGCTGAAAATTTTGAGCGATATAACTCAAGAGGTGGCAAAAAGCATATTCCGAGTCGGTTTCACCGGTGGGATAGCAGACTTGTTTGTCGTTTTCCCGTTCCATATCGACAACATCAGGCACCAACCCGTTGTGGGCAAACACCCACGCCTTTCCACAACATACCCGCTGGAACGGATGTGTATTGTCCACGGTGTTGATGGGCGGAAACCTCGCCTTGCGCACATGCGCGATGACCAAGTGCGCGCGTGTGGATTCGCACAAGCTTTCAAACAGCGCGCTTTGATATGCCGGCGCAGGCTCCTTGGCAAGGTGAAAAGTACCGCTTTTCCACCAGGCGAGTCCCCATCCATCTGGATTGTCCGCTGTCTGGCCGCCACGCAATCGAAATTCTTCGAGTGCGTTCTGCACCGTCACGGAACGGTTGGCGGACATCCCAAAAAGCTCGCACATTGTCAGATGATCCCGTTAGATATCGATGTTTATTTATCCTAAAAACGGCTATTGGACGCAGATAAAATCCGATATCGCTGATGATTCAATTCGTTGAAGAGATACTCCTCCTCGCCCATATGGTGCAAGCAAATATGCCAACAACTTCCTGTTCTATCTGCGCTTATCTGCGTCCAACTGCTTTTTTAGGTTTATGCGCTTATCCAAGTGCCTGTTCCAGGTCAGCAACCAGATCGGCGGCGTCTTCCAAGCCAACGGACAAGCGAATCATGCTGTCCGCAATGCCACGCCGGGCGCGCTCCTCGGGAGTAAGGCCATGATGCGTGGTGGTCACCGGCATGGTGGCAAGGCTTTCCACGCCGCCCAAACTGGGCGCGATGGTGAACAGCTTGAAATTATCCACCACCCGGACAGCGTCAGCGTAACCACCCTTCACCTCGATCGTGAGCATGCCACCAAAGCCATACATCTGGGACTTGGCCACTGCATAACCAGGAAATTCCGGCAGACCGGGGTAATACACGCGTGCCACTTTAGGATGTTTTTGCATGGCCTGTGCCACCGCCAGCGCCGTGGTGTTCTGGCGTTCCACCCGCACCACCAGCGTGCGCAAGCTGCGCGCCAGCAGGCTGGCAACTTCCGGCGCGATCATCTGACCCAGGTTCTTGCGCCAACCCCATACCGGCGCCAGCAATTCTGCCGCACCCATCAAGGCGCCGGCGGTGATGTCGCTGTGCCCGCCCAGATACTTGGTGGCGCTGTGGACGACAAAATCGGCGCCCAGGGCCAGCGGGTTCTGGTTCACCGGCGAAGCGAAGGTATTGTCCACCGCCACCTTTGCACCCTTGGCATGGGCCGTGGCGCTAATGGCCGCGATGTCGAACACCTCCAGGGTTGGATTAGTGGGTGTCTCGAAGAATACCAACTCTGCACCCTGCTCAAGCATGGCTGGCAGGCGGTCGAGTTCGCTGCTCAACAGGAAATGGGTGGGAATGCCCAGCAAAGGCAACTGACTGGCAAGCAGCTCCAGCGTGCCGCCATAGGCATCGCCGATGCAGACGACGCCCTTGCGTCCGTGGGTGAGAAACAGCGCTGACTCTGCTGCCATGCCGGAGCTGAAAGCCAGCGCCGCTTCCGCGCCTTCAATCGCGGCAAGTTTCTCTTCCAGCGCGCGGATGGTGGGGTTCATGCCGTAACGGGTATACAGACTGCCCGTTTTACGCCCTTCCACCACATCCAGCAGATCAGCAGTGGATGAAAATTTGAACGTGGTCGTCGTGTAGATCGGCGTGTGGGGCGAACCCAGCGCGTCCGTGAGTTCACCCGCATGCACGCAGTTGGTGGCAAGACCTTTAGCGTTTTTCATTTATCCTCCTTGGTTAACCAATCGTCGGGTTAACCCAAAGGGCGTAACCCGGCGCATCACTCACACAAAGTTTTTGAGCAGAATGTATGTTGCCACAAGCACTAAAAAGATGGCGAAACTGCGTTTCAGCGCATCCCCTGAAATTCGTTGCGAAAGCATGGCACCTGCAAAACTGCCCGCGATTGCCACTGCCGTGAACGTCAACATCAAAACGTAATTTATCGGCACTACTCCGGCATAGCCAGCAAAACCGGTCACGCAGTTAAACGCCACGATCACGAGCGAGGTGCCCACCGCCCGTTTCATCGGCATGCGGGACAGCAGCACCAGCGCAGGCACAATCAAAAACCCTCCACCCACGCCCACAAAGCCGGTCAGGGCGCCCACTCCAATCCCCAGTGCCGCGATTTGCCAGAGACTCGATGAAGCTAACTCGCCTACAGGGATACCACATACCACAGCGGCACCCACAGATTTCAACTCGGCACGTTGTGGCTTAAGCATTCTGTAAGCGGCGGCATACATCACCACAGCGAACACCGTCAGCTGAATGACCACAGGCGTAACCACGCCAAGCTTGGTTCCGGCATAGGTGCCCACGATCCCGAATAGCCCGAAGATGACCGCTATCCTCACATCGACATTGCCTCGGCGCCAGTGGTTCACTGCGGTGATGCTGGCGGTAATGGCCACGATTCCCAAGCTCATGGCAATAGCCTGTTTGGGATCGACGCCCAGCAGGTAAATCAGTGCCGGTATGGTGATAATGGAACCACCGCTACCAAGCAAACCCAATAATATACCGGTGAGCGCACCGGCGAGAATGGCCAGGATAGTCATGATGAAACCCTCCTTGAATGATTGACCGATATTATCAAATACTAAAACAATCGTTTGAGTATTTGATAATATCAGCCGGCAAAATAATGTCAAGCATTGTTTGTGAGCAGGTAACGCAATTTCGGAGTGAGCGAAGAAGACTACGGGGGAATATTAAGTACTGAAAGAATTCAGGGGGTAAGAATACCGGTAAACAGGAACGCTAATTACCAGAGCCCGGCATGCTATTTTAAGGAGGGGCCAAGATTGCCAGACACGGCAATAAATCCGCCAAGCGGCAGGCGATCCGGCAGGATAGATTCGACTACCCGGCTGACCGTTCCACCTCCCGGCAAAAAGATTGCGCTTCGGATGACCAAATTGCTCACGGGCAGCCCTCCAAACAGGGAGGAAATTTCACTGCGGGTGTGCCAGTGCGCCCCATGGTACGCACCCGAACCACCACGCCTGCCCTTTTGAAAGTACAAGATGCTGTGCCGGTTCAACAGTCCAATCACGAAACGCTTGCGCGTCACACGCAAAATTTCGTGTACAGCCTGCTGTTGGTTGGAGACAAAGCAGAGTGCAGCAACTGAAACCGTATAGTCGAAGCTGTGATCGGCAAACGGCAAATACTCTGCCTGCCCTGATTGGTAAGTTTCATTACCTGAGGCATGCTCTTCCGCGAATTTTATCCAGGATAAATCCGGGTCGATGCCAACGGTCTTGAGTCCCGTTTCGCGAGCGAAGCGGCGGGTGAAATAGCCCGTTCCGCAACCCACATCGAGCAAACTCTCTCCTGTTGCGGGGAGGAGCAGGCGCCGGAGAAGCTGGAATTCGCTATCACCGATCCACTTGCCGCGAGGGGTGTGGTACCACGCTTCGTAGTCTGCGGCATCCAATGCTTTACTCAGCTCATGAGAAATTCAATGCTTCGGCGTCTGCGTTGCACGACGGTAGGCGTCAAATCCACCTTTAGCCTTCCATTCATTATAGCCGCCTTGCAAGATGCGGACGTTATCCATGCCTGCCACCCTAAGCGCAAAACCCGCTTGGGCGGATAACGAACCGCATAAGCGATCTTAATCAGCAGGATTCAAACGGGGGTGCGTTTCTTCGCCCCACCACCAGACGACCGCACCGGAGATGAACATGGCGATGGCGACGAACCAGAATCCAGCGCTGAGTGCGCCGCTCATGTTGGCCACCAACCCCAGTGCCAGCGCGCCAATGCCGTAACCCAGGTCGCGCCAGAAACGATAGATGCCGATTGCGGAACCGCGCCAGTTGGGGTGGGCGATATCCCCTACCGCCGCGCTGAGATTGGGGTACAGCAACGCCATGCCGAGACCGGTGACACCAGCAGAGAATGACCACCATAAAACATGCTCGCCCAACAGCATCATGCCCACGCCCGCACCACACAGCCACATGCCCCAGATGATGGGTTTCTGCCGTCCGATGTGATCCGATAATTTTCCGGTGAAAAACTGCGAGCCGCCCCAGACGAAACCATACACGCCCACCACCCAACCGATGTTGGAAAGACTCAAACCATGCTGATAAAGAAAGACGGGGTAAAACACCCAGATCAGCGCATCGACGAATTTTTCCACCAGCCCGGCCTGGCTGATGGCCGCCATGCGCTTGTCGCGCCATGACATTAGCGTGAACACTTCCCAGGTGGTGGGCGTATCGGAAATATTAGTGGGATAGCGCGGCTTGGGACCGGTGGATTGGCCCGCCGCATGGCGTGCGCCTTCTGCCTTGGCCCAGTGCAATGTCTCCTTGACCATCAGCGCGGTCAGCACCAACGCCAGCACGACAACCGTCAATCCAAAAATCAGCAGACCCTGCCGGGCGCCGAAATGCTGCGCCATATAGCCGGTGATAATGCCGGCGATGGCCACGCCGACATAACCGGCGAACTCGTTCAACCCGATGGTCAGGCCGCGCTGGTCGGGACGGGTCAGGTCTAATTTTGAAGTCTGCGTCATCGACCAGGTGAAACCCTGATTCACGCCGAGCAATACCGTCGCGGCGACAATCCAGTTCCAGTTCGGCGCGTACATAATCATGAAAGGAATCGGCAAGGCGGATGCCCAGCCCAGCAGCAACACTCTCTTGCGGCCCACACGCTCGGACAAGCGGCCCGCTACAAAATTCAGCGTGCCTTTGACAAAGCCAAAGGCGACGACAAAAGTCATCAGCAGCATGAACGAACCTTTCGGCACGCCAAACTCGCTCTCCGCCAATGCTGGAATAACGGTGCGCATCATGCCCAGCGTCAGCCCTACCAGAAACACTTGCAACAACTGGTGCAAAAATTGTGCGAGGTTGTGGCGGATGCCGTGTTGGTAGTTGCGGTAAAGGTCGTGCAGTGCTTGTTCACTCATGGTGATCTTCTTAATTAGCTTAAACTTGTATTTGAACCACGGGGGACACGGGGAGCACGGGGCATTTCAATCGGTACTTCCCCGAGTCCCCCATGGTTAAACTGCTTTTTTAAAGGCAGACGAATAAAACTACGCAGCGATATTGGCGGCCACCATTTTGTCCATCTCAGCCGGACGGGGCGGGATCGCGCTGGTGACGAGGCTCACGAACTCTTCCCTATTGTTGATGCTCAGACCAGGATTGAAGCGCTTCTCAAAGCCGATAGTGGAAGACGGCTTGCCGGAAATACCTGCGCCGCACACGCTGCCCGCCTGATGGCCAGGGAAAATTTCAACCTGGTCCGGAAAGGTGAGCAGCTTGCTGTGGATGCTGTCGAACAGCATGCCTGCCATGTCTTTTTCGCGTCCAGCAAGATCGGGGCGGCCTACACTGCCGACAAACAAGGTGTCGCCGGTAATCACGAACCACGGCTCTTCGGCACGGCGCTTATCCATCACCATCAGGCAGATGCTGTCCATGGTGTGGCCTGGGGTATGCAACACCTTGATGACGACGTTGCCTGCCTCAATAACATCATTGTCATGTAGCGGATGAAACTCAAATTTGGCGACGGATGCGTCGCTCTCATGCAGGCAATAGGCCGCACCAATCATCTCCGCGAGTTTTCGTCCACCCGAATAATGATCGGCATGAATATGCGTATCGATCACATGGCTGATTTTGACATTGGCCTTTTTGGCTTCTTCGATAAACCATTCTTCGTCACCTGCAACCACGTCCACAGCCACTGCCTTGCCGAGTGAGCCGCAGCCGAAGAAATAGGAAAGTGATGATTCTTTTGTAGCGAGTTGTTTGAAAAACATCTTTTGTCTCCCGTGTTTTAGTTTTGTATCGTGTCTAAGGGCAATCCTTTGGACCGCCACTCTGCGATGCCGTCTTCGAAACGCACCGCTTTTATTCCCTCTTGCGTTAGCAATTCCACCGCTTCCTTAGCCATCAAACAGAATGGGCCGCGGCAGTACGCCACGATGGGTTTATCCGTAGGCAATTCACTCAAGCGCTGTTTAAGTTCTAGCAATGGAATCGAACGCGCATACGGCAGGTGCGCCGCGGCAAACTCGGTTGCAGGCCGCACATCCAGCACCACCACCTCCCCCCGCTGCGCTTGCGCAAACAACTCGTCGCTGTTCAACGGCGACAACTCTTGAGGGTGGGTAACCAGATCGCGCATTGCCGATTGCAGTTCCAGCAAACGTTCCTCGGCAAGCGTGCGCAACATCACCCACAAATCCGCCACGTGTGAATCAACCAGGCGGTAATACATATTTTTCCCGTCGCGCCGCGCTTCGACCAGGCGGGCTGACTTGAGCTCTTTCAAATGGGCACTAGCCAGCTTGAGCGAAATGCCCGCCTCCGTAGCCAATTGATCAACGCTTTTTTCACCCTGGCAAAGCACTTCGATGAGTTCCAGCCGCTTGGCACTGGATACGGCCTTGCCAATACGGGCGACCTGTTCGTACAGCAGGGTTTTTATTTCGCGTAAGCTTGTCATGGTTTTATGATCCAATACTCTAACGATTATTAGAATGTAATTTAACGCGATACTGTGCGCTTGTCAATCCGTGGCCAAAAGTGGTGTTCTGAGCCATGCGTGGCGGAATCGAGCGCAATAAAACCAGTCAGGTTGTCTGACCAGCAATATGCTGGGAGGACTCAACATGCCATAATGAACCATGCAAGAAATTCTCCAATACTTAAAAACACACGGTGAACAACTCGATACCGAGATCGCTAAGGCTGTCGGTATTTCACTTGTTAAGGTGCGATTACATTTATCAGAACTTGCTGGCAAAGGAGATGTGATGACATGTCATTCGATCAGGTTCGAGAAGGGTAAGAAGATTGAGGGAATAAGATGTAGGTTGGCTGGATATGTTCCGCCTCTAGCACCGGGCAGAAAACCCAAGTCACAGTTGAAGTTATCGTAATTCTCCGTCATGTCGCTCTCACACTTTTTGACACAACTACTATGGGACAGCGCAACCATCACAACGTCTATGTGATCGAACTGTCAAAAGACGTTCTTTACGAAAGCAAGTTCAAGAAGTGCAATCCAAATTACATTACAGGGAAGCCATGTGTTTACGTTGGCATGACGGGATTAGATCCTGATGTGCGCTTCGACAAGCACAAGGCTGGTATCCAGTCCAATAGATACGTTAAGCAATACGGGTTGCGGTTATGGCCTGACCTCTACGAAGCATATAACCCGATGTCCTATGAATGTGCTCGCGACAGGGAAGTGGCGTTAGGGATCAATCTACGCGAAGCTGGGTTTGGTGTTTGGCAGGCGTGAGGCAGATTGCCGATGAAGCACCTTCATTGCATTTGACAAGAATATAGCTGTAAAGCGCGTATTTATTGGATTCTTGAATAAAAAAACCCGACTTTTCAGGGTCGGGTTTTTTTATTGTTGGTGGTGATAGGTGGACTTGAACCACCGACCCCAGCGTTATGAGTGCTGTGCTCTAACCAACTGAGCTATATCACCGGAAATTACTGCTGCCGCCCGACCGTCAAGCCATTCAGCCACATCAGGGGAAGCGAATTTTCCCCTAAACGGGTGGCTTATGTCAAGGCAGACGCCGCTTCAGACGTTAAACAGAAAATTCATGACATCTCCATCCTGCACTACGTATTCCTTGCCTTCCGAACGCATCTTGCCAGCTTCCTTAGCGCCCTGCTCACCCTTGCAGGCAACGAAATCCTCAAAGGCGATGGTCTGGGCACGGATAAACCCTTTTTCGAAATCGGTGTGAATGACTGCGGCGGCCTTCGGAGCAGTATCGCCCTGATGAATCGTCCAGGCACGCACTTCCTTGACGCCGGCGGTGAAATAAGTCTGCAAGCCAAGCAGCTTGTAAGCAGCGCGAATCAGGCGATTCAGGCCCGGCTCCTCCTGACCGAGGTCGGCCAGGAAAACGATCTTATCTTCCTCTTCCATATCCATCATCTCAGCCTCCAGCGCGGCGCAGATCGCCACCACCGGCGCGCCCTCGGCCTGTGCGTGCAGCTTTACCTTATCCAGCAGCGGGTTATTGTCGAAACCTTTTTCATCCACGTTGGCCACGTACATGGTGGGCTTGACGGTGAGCAGGCAGAGGGGCTTGAGCAGTTCGCTTTCTTCCGCATCGAGCTTGAGACTGCGCACCGGCTTGCCTTCATTTAAATGCGCCTGCACTTTCTCCAGCACGGCCACCAGCTTGGCGGCTTCCTTATCGCCAGATCGTCCCTGCTTGGCGTAGCGGATATTGGCCTTTTCCACAGTTTCCAGATCGGCCAGTGCCAGTTCGGTATTGATGGTTTCAATATCGGAAATAGGATCGACCGTGCCTGCCACGTGCACCACGTTGTCATCGACGAAACAGCGCACGACATGCGAAATCGCATCAGTCTCGCGGATATTGGCAAGAAATTTGTTACCCAGGCCCTCGCCTTTAGACGCACCGGCGACGATGCCGGCAATGTCGACAAATTCCACGATAGCCGGTTGCACCTTTTGCGGTTTCACGATGGCTGACAGCGCATCGAGCCGTGGATCGGGCACTTCAACGATACCAACGTTGGGCTCAATGGTGCAGAAGGGATAATTTTCCGCCGCGATACCCGCCTTGGTCAGGGCATTGAACAGGGTGGACTTGCCGACGTTGGGCAAACCAACGATGCCGCATTTCAGACTCATTACAATTTTTCCTTGGTATGCAACTGTTTCATGGCCGATGCAAAATCACCGGCTTCAATATGGGGTAGCACAGCGAAGCTCTGGTCGATTGCATCTTCAATCAGCGCTGCCTCATCACGCGGTGGCGCCTTCAACACGAAGTTCACCACTTCATGCTTCTCACCAGGATGGCCGATGCCGATGCGCAAGCGCCAGAAGTTCGCGCCAAGCGTGGCAATGATGTCGCGCAATCCATTGTGACCGCCATGACCGCCGCCTTGCTTCAATTTAGCCGTGCCAGGCAGCAAATCGAGTTCGTCATGCACCACCAGAATTTCTTCCGCTTCGATTTTGTAAAAATGCGCCAGTGCCGCTACCGCTCGCCCGCTGGCATTCATATAGGTTTGCGGTTCGAGCAGCCAGAGTTCGCGTCCTCCCTCGACCAGCCGAATAGCCAGACCATGGAACTTGGCCTCGAGCTTGAGCGAAGCGTGGCGTTGTGACGCCAAACGATCGACCCACCAGAAGCCGGCATTGTGCCGGTCTTCAGCGTGCTCCCGCCCTGGGTTGCCCAGGCCAACGATCAGTCGGATGCCAGACATACGTTTTTCATTCATCCTAAAAACGGCTATTGGACGCAGATAAAATCCGATTACCGCTGAGATTATTCAATTCGTTGAACAGATGTGCCAAAAACTTACTGTCCTATCTGCGCTTATCTGCGTCGCCTAGAGGCGCCTACTTTTGGTCCTCTGCGTCCAACTGCTTTTCTAAGTTTATCGCACAGGTTACGCCGCAAACAAAAAAGCCCGCATTGAAGCGGGCCTTCTTGTGTACTTGAAATACCCGCTTAGGCAGCGGCAGCAGGTGCTGCACCACCGGCAACAGGCGCTACAGCAGCTCCAGCGGCAGCTTCTTCTTCGACCATACCACGCGGCACCACGATGGTTGCCACAGGAGAATCGTCACCCTTATTGAGCGCCACGCTTTCTACGCCCTTAGGCAACTTGAGCTCAGAGATGTGGATCGAGTGGCCGGCAGCCAGGTTAGTCAGATCAACTTCGATAAACTCTGGCAGATCTTTTGGCAGGCAAGACACATCCAAATCTGAAATAATGTGGCTCACATTTCCACCAGCCTGCTTCACGCCGGGGGCGATATCGGCATTGATGAAATGCAGCGGCACCTTCACGTGAATCTTCTGATTCTTCGACACACGCTGGAAATCGACATGCATCACAATCGGCTTGAATGGGTGCATTTGCAAATCGCGCAGCAGCACTTGCTCCTTCTTGCCATCCAGATCCAAGCTCAGGATCGATGCATGGAATGCTTCCTGACGCAGCTTGTGAAACATTTCATTGTGGTCGAAGTCCACAACTGCGGGATCTTTCTCGCCGCCGTAGATAATTCCGGGTACTCGACCTGCGTGACGTAGGCGGCGGCTCGCACCCTTGCCCTGAACGTCACGCTTTGTTGCGCTGATTTCGATTGCTGACATTTTACTCTCCAAAAAAATTACGTTACCCGCGACCAGGTAACGGTTTAAAAAGTTTCGAGTTTCGCGTTGCGGGTTTCGAGTTACCCCGAAACCCGCAACTCGCAACCCGAAACGGAATTACTCAGTTAACAACGAGCTGACCGAATCCTCGTTGCTGATGCGTCGCATTGTTTCGGCCAGCAATTCTGCAACGGACAATTGCCTGATCCGCGTGCACGCCTTCGCCTCATCCCGCAGCGGAATCGTGTCGGTCACTACCAGTTCGTCCAAATGCGAATTGTCGATTCGCTCAATTGCCGGACCGGACAAAACGGGGTGCGTGCAATAGGCAACCACCCGCGCAGCGCCGTGTTCCTTTAATGCCTTGGCGGCCTCGCACAAGGTGTTCGCGGTATCCACCATATCGTCCATCAGCACACAGGTACGCCCCGACACATCACCGATGATGTGCATCACCTTGGACACGTTCGGCTTCGGACGACGCTTGTCGATGATGGCAAGTTCGGATTCCAACCGCTTGGCCAATGCGCGGGCACGCACCACACCGCCCACATCAGGCGATACTACGATCAAATTCGGGTAATGGTGTTTCCACACATCGCCCAACAAAATCGGCGATGCATAAATATTATCTACCGGGATGTCAAAGAAACCCTGGATCTGATCGGAATGCAAATCCATGGTCAGCATGCGGTCGACACCCGCACCGGCTAACATGTTGGCCACCACCTTGGCGGTGATCGCCACCCGTGCAGATCGCGGCCGGCGATCCTGGCGGGCATATCCAAAATAAGGTACAGCTGCAGTAATACGACCGGCAGAAGCGCGCTTGAGCGCATCCACCATCACCAGCACTTCCATCAGCGTATCGTTGGTGGGCATGCAGGTGGACTGCAACACAAAAACGTCCTTGCCGCGAACGTTTTCCATGATCTCAACCATGACCTCGCCATCGCTGAAACGGCTCACTGTCGCTCGGCCCAGACGGAGATTCAAGTGACGAACCACATCCTCGGCAAGCCGAGGATTTGCACTTCCGGTAAACACCATCATGCTGTCGTAAGCCACGTGCAGTCCCTTAAAACAAAACAGCAGGGGCGGGTTAGCAACCCGCCCCTGCAAATATGGCTGGGGAGGTAGGGATCGAACCTACGAATGCCGGAATCAAAATCCGGTGCCTTACCACTTGGCGACTCCCCAATATTAGTAAGCCCTTCAACCAGCAAAATCAAATAGCGGGTGCTTATCCAACCCACGTGCCACAAAACCTTGCATGTGCGATGGCCGCTGTGCAAATACCTGCGCCGCTTGTTCCTCGCCTTCAAAGGCGGCAAACACGCAAGCGCCCGACCCTGTCATCCTGGCATCAGCGTGTTGTTTCAGCCAATCAAGATGTTCGGCAACTATCGGATAATTGCGGCAAACCACGGGTTCCAGATCGTTATGACCCTGGCCCGGTGAAAAGGCCGCTATTTTGACGGGAATCGTGTCCCGTGTCAATTCAGGACTGGCAAACACTTGAGGCGTGGACACGTGCACTGGCGGGGTCAGCACCACATACCAGGCAGGCGGCAAAACGATCCTCTGGAGTTGTTCGCCGATCCCCTCTGCAAAGGCAGACTGTCCGAACACAAACACCGGCACATCAGCCCCCAATTCCAGCGCCAACTGCAGCAAGCGGGCTCGACTCAAGTCCAGATTCCACAAACGATTCAGCGCCAGCAAAGTGGTGGCCGCGTCCGAACTGCCACCGCCCAGACCACCCCCCAAGGGAAGCGTCTTTTCCAGCGCTATTTCGACACCTGACCGGCAACCGGTCTCATGTTGCAACAGGCGCGCGGCACGCACGCACAGGTCGCGCTCCTGAGCCACGCCCGGCAAGGGATTTCGCTGAATAACATCACCATCGCTGCGCAACTCGAAACTCAGGCGGTCGCCATAGTCGAGAAAACGAAACACGGTTTGCAACAAGTGGTAGCCATCCTCCCGGCGGCCCACCACGTGCAAGAACAGATTGAGCTTGGCTGGCGCCAGGCAGCTTATCCGCGCTTGTTCGCTCACTGCGCACCCCATTCATCGATCACCACACGAATTTCCAGGTCGCCGCGCTGCATGAAAATTTTTCTTGGCATGGCCTCGCCATTTGCCTGGCTCTGCCCTGCATAATCAATCTGCCATCCATCTTGCTCAAGGCGCACCAGTTGCCCTGCCTCGCTTCGTTCCTGATGCGCTCCAGGCGAGGGGCTTCCCCGTACCCAATACGCCATACCCGCCAGCGGGAGGCGCCAGCCAAGAATGCTTTCGGTAAGTGCCTCCGCATCCTGGGCGTGATAGGTCTGCTGATCGGCAGCATTGACGAGCGTCACGCCTGATTCCTCGCGGACGATCTGCGCCACGCCCTGCCCAAGCGGAGAGGACAGCAACATTTCATCCGCACCCGCCGTATGCCGCCAGCGCAATCCACCGGAAAATGCGTGGCCGTCGTAGTGAACCGCGACGCGACCGGTGAGCTGAAAATTTTCTGAGTGAGTTTGTACTTGCGAAGGAAGAGAGGGTTCTATCTGTTCGACTACAGGGGGCGCAGTGGCACAGCCACCAAGCAGCGCCCCCAACAAACCAACCCGAAACCCGAAACCCGAAACCCGAAACATTATTTTTGTCAGTGTTTGAATTTCTTGATTACCGCAATCAATGCTTCATTCTCTGGATTACGCTTGATAGCCGTTGACCATAGCTTATCGGCTTCGTCGCGATTCCCCTGCACCCACAGCACTTCGCCCAGATGCGCTGCAATTTCCGGGTCGGCACGACGTTCAAAGGCGCGCTTGAGAAAATCCAGCGCATCGGGTAGCTTGCCCATGCGGTAGAACACCCATCCCATGCTGTCCATAATAAAGGGATCGTCGGGTGACAATTTGAGCGCCTGCTCCACCAGTTGCTTGGCTTCCTCCAAACGATTGGTACGGTCGGCCAGTGTATAACCCAGTGCATTATAGGCATGGGCATGGTCGGGTTTAAGCTGGATCAGCTTGCGCAAGTCCTGCTCCATCACAGCCAGCTTGTCGAGCTTCTCAGCGGCCATTCCATGGTCATAAAGCAGTTCAGGATAATTAGGCAATTTTTCCAGCGAGCGCGTAAGCAAGTCATAGACCTCCTGGTATAACTTCGCCTCGCGCAGCAGCTCAGCTTCTGCCTGAATCAACCCGACCCGTTGCTGGTTGTTTTGCGTTGGCAGCTCCTGCAAATTCTTGCGTGCTTCGTCCAGCTTCCCCTGCCTGGCAAGCAGCGCGGCGAGTCTCACCTGGGCGGGCAAATACTGCTCGCTCATGCTGACATTACCGTACCATGTTGCTGCCTCATCGTAACGTTGGCGCGCTTCATTGATCTGCCCCAAATACATTCGCACCACATTTTCATCTTTATATCCCAGCTCGAGTGCGCGCTTGAAATGCATCTCCGCCGCATCCAGATCATTAAGCTGCAGGGAGAGCAAGCCGACCGCCATGATCACTTCGATATTATCGGGCGAATCCGCTAACAGCCTTTGAAATTGCTCGCGCGCCGCCTCGTACTGTTTATCGCTGACTAAAAAACGTGCGAAGGCCAGGCGCACATCATGTGCTTGCGGATTCGCTTTGAGGAAATCGCGCAAAAAGCTGACTGCGCCCTCAACCGAAGTGCTTTGCAGCATTTGCGCACGGAACAGGGCTGCCGGCTCCCAGCCGGGTCTCAGCCGGAACGCTTCCTGAATAGCCGCATCAGCCTGGTCTTCGTGACCCGCATTCGCGGCAGCCTGCGCTACCGCATAATATCCCTCTGGAATATTTGGGTAAGGGGCTGCAAGCTCGCGTACCAGCTTCAACACTGCCTCTTTGTCCGCCTGACGCGCAAGCAGGCTATTCAAATGCATAAAGCCAGCGCCTGCACTGTCACCTTCCCCGGCTATCAGTTTTTCCAGGTTGGGACGCGCCTCTTCCAGCTTGCCGCTGTTCACCAACAACGCCGCAGAAGACTGGCGCGCCTGCATCGATTCCGGGTCAAGCTGTTGCCACAAGGTAGCCGCCTCCAGCGCCTGATCCGCGGCACGCGCAAACAATGCCACTTCGGTAGCGCGCTGCGCAACGCGCGGGTCGCGCGTATGCCGTGCCAAGTCAAGATAAGCTTGCGTGGAGATGTCCAATTTGCCACGTTGACCCGCCACTTCCGCCACCAGGAATTCGTACAAAATTTGCTCGGTTAGTACCTGATCAGGCAAAACTGGCGACTTGGGCTTTATGACTGTGACCGGTGCCGGCACCTCGGGAGACGGTGCTTCCTTTGGCAACTGGGCACACGCAGTAAGTAAGGCAGCAACAAATACAGCAGCGGAAATTGACGAGCGCATAGTGTGAGGATAGTTTTAGGTTGTCTGAATAAGTGTTGGGAGCAACGTGTAATGTTTCAAGAGTTATTTGTAGAAGCTGTCTTAATGAATATTACAGGATGCAATATTCATTAAGACAGCTTCCAAGCGCCAGTTTAGGGTATATTTAGCTGCCACCACAAGGAGGCTAGCCCGGATGCTTCATCCGGACATCATTAGTTCCTGACAAGTTTATCGCAAATGGCTGAACACACTTTATCCCAGATTACCATCAACGCCAAAGAAATCTGCCGCAGCTACGACGGTCGCGAGGTTGTGCGTAGCGCCAGCTTCGAACTGCGCCAGGGCGAAGTGCTCGGTTTCCTTGGCCCCAACGGGGCCGGCAAATCCACCACCATGCAGATACTGACCGGCAACCTGGCCCCCAGCGCAGGCAGCGTGGAAATCTGCGGCATTGACCTGTTGGCGCAACCCAAGGCCGCCAAGGCAAAGATCGGTTACCTGCCGGAAGCCCCGCCGCTGTATCGCGACCTGAGCGTAGATGAATATCTGCGACTTGCAGCCAAGCTGCATCGCATGTCCGGGCAAGCCATCGCGAGTGCGGTACAGCGTGCCAAGGAGCGCTGCGGGCTGACAGGCGTTGGCAGCAAGTTGATCGGCACGTTGTCGAAGGGTTACCAACAACGTGTCGGCATTGCGCAAGCCATCGTGCATAACCCGGACGTGGTGATTCTGGATGAACCGACGGTTGGACTCGACCCGATTCAAATCCGCGAAATTCGCGCGCTTATTCGCGAACTGGGCGGTAGCCACAGCGTCATTCTCTCCACCCATATTCTGCCGGAAGTGGAAAGCGTATGCGACCGCGTGCAGATCATGCATGAAGGGCGGCTGGTGTTCAGCGACACCATCGCCGGCCTGCAACAATTTCGCCAAGGCCATGGATTGGTATTGGGGTTGCGCCAGCCGCCAACGCTGGAAGCGTTGCAAAATCTGCCCGGCATCGCTGCGGCAGAAGCGCTCTCAACTACGCAGTTCCGCCTGAAGTTTGCGGACGGCAGCGACCCCACCGATGCCATTGTAAAAATCGCCGCAGAACGCGGCTGGGGTTTACAGCAACTCACCCCGGCCCAGGCCAGCCTGGAAGAAGTTTTCGTGCAGTTGACGCAGAACGAGGAGGCGGCATGATTTTCACCATCGCCGCCAAGGAACTGAGAAGCCTGTTCGGCTCACCGCTGGCCTGGATTATTCTGGCTGTGCTGAACACTGTGATCGCTTATATATTCCTGTCGCAGATCGATGCCTTCAACGCCATCCAGCCGCAATTGGCGCAGCTTGCCAACGCGCCAGGCATCACCGAAATTATCGTCGCGCCCTTGTTCGGCAGCGTCGTCACTGTGACGCTCATGGTCACGCCGATACTTGCCATGCGCCTCATCGCGGAAGAGCGCCGCCAGCGCACGCTGACTCTGCTGCTATCCGCGCCGATATCGATGACGGAAATTGTGCTGGGCAAATTTCTCGGCCTGTTTCTGTTTCTGTGCGCCATCATCCTGCTGACCTTGCTGATGTCATTATCCCTGTACGCAGGCGGCAAACTAGACCTGGGGCTGGTCGCTGCCAACCTCGCCGGTATCCTGCTCATCGCTGCCAGCTTCACCGCCATCGGTCTGTATATTTCCAGCCTCACCAGTCATCCGGTCATCGCTGCCATCGGCGGCCTGGGTGCGTTGCTCGGTCTGTGGGTCATCGGCATGGCGGGAAACGAGCCCAACAACGCACTGTCGCAACTGTCGCTGATCAAACATTTCGAATCCTTCAACAAAGGCTTGATTGACACCGGTGACGTCATCTTCTTCCTGTTGTTCATCACGCTATTTCTGGTACTGGCTATACGTCGGCTCGACCAGGACAGGCTACGGGGATGAGCATGCACATCGACAAAAACTTCCGTCTCCGCCTGTTGGTGCAAAATGTATTTTTCGTACTGCTGCTGCTCGCCGCCGTTGGCCTCATTGCTTATCTGGCGCTAGACACCCACAAACAATGGGATATCACCCAGAATGCCCACCACACCATTTCCGAGGCGAGCCGCAACGTGCTCAAACAACTGCCGGGCGAAGTGACCATCACCGCCTACGCTACCAAGGAAGATCCACGTCTGGGCGACGTGCGCAAGCTGATCGCCGATTTCGTATCGCTTTACCAAAACGTCAAACCCGATCTGCGCCTGAAATTTATCGACCCGGTCGAGCGTCCAAAAGCCACGCGCGAAGCCCGTATCCAGGCTAACGGCGAGATGGTGATCAGCTATCAAGGACGCAGCGAACATCTCACCACATTGAACGAACAGGCACTTACCAACCTGCTCATGCGCCTGGCGCGCAGCCACATCCGCCTGGTGATGTTTCTGGATGGACATGGCGAGCGTTCGTTAACCGGCATTGCCAATCACGACCTGGGCGATTTCGGCAATCAGCTCATGCAAAAGGGCTTCAAGGTGAACAGCCTGAATCTGGCCATTGCGCAGGACGTACCCAAGAACGCCAATTTACTGGTGATCGCCCAGCCGCAGGTGGATTTGCTGCCGGGCGAAGTCGCCAAGCTCAAATCGCATTTGGAAAAAGGCGGCAACCTGCTGTGGCTGATCGATCCCGAGCCGCTGCATGGCCTGCAACCACTGGCGGAATTTCTGGGGCTGACGCTCACCGACGGCACGGTGATCGATCCCGATGCACAAAAACTGAACCTTGCGCCAACCATGGCCCTTGGCGCAGCCTATGGCATGCACGCCGTCACCCAGAATTTCAGCCTCAACACCCTGTTCCCGTTTGCGCGACAGATCGGCTACAACGAACCGAAGGAATGGCACATCACACCGCTGGTGGAAACCGCACAGCGCGGCTGGGTAGAAACCGGCAAACTTGACGAAAAAATTTCCTTCGACAAGAACAGTGACATACCCGGCCCCATCACCATCGCCGCCGCTTTTGAACGGCAAGTGGAAAATAAAACGCAGCGGGTCGTGGTCGTTGGCAGCGGTGCATTCCTGTCCAACACCTTCCTCGGCAATGGTGGCAATCTGGATCTGGGCATCAACATGGTCAACTGGCTGGCAAGCGACGAAAACCTGATCAGCGTGCAGCCGAAATCCACCATGGACAGCAACCTGGTACTCAGCCGCGGCTGGGTTATGGTTATCGGCTTCGGCTTCCTGATGGTGTTGCCGCTGGCATTTCTGTCGGTGGCCGGCGTGATCTGGTGGCGCCGCCGCAAACTATGAAATCGCGCATTTGGCTGAACATCTTCCTGCTCTTGCTGGTGATCGCACTGGCATATGTCGTCTACACAAAACGCCATGCCCCAGCCGAACCGACACACCCGCTTTCCACGCTGAATGCGGCGCAAATTTCCTCAATTCAAATTGAAAAACCAAACACTGCCGCTGTGCATTTAGAAAAACATAACAACGCGTGGTTCGTGACCGCCCCTTTCTCTGCGCGTGCCGATAGTTTTCGTATCAGCCGTATTTTTGGAATTCTCTCTGCAAGCAGCACACAAGTTTTCCCAGCCACAGACCTCACCGCATTCGACCTGGACAAGCCACTACTGAAACTCACCATCAACGGTCAGACGTTCAGCTTCGGCACGTTGAACCCGCTGACGCAACAACAGTACGCCCTCACCGCCAACACCGTTTACCTGATCAGCGCCCGCTATATGTCCAATGCTGCCGCACAGACAGCCGATTTCGCCGACAAACGTTTGTTCGCAGAAAACGAAATACCGGTTCGATTTGAATTCGCAGGCCGCGTACTTGCACTCAACGAGGGCAAGTGGGAAACCACCCCGCCGCGCACTGATTCAAATCAGGACACGCTCAACAAATGGCGCGACGAATGGCACCAAGCGTTGGCTCTACTGGCGCAGCCTTACGTCGACGGAAAAAGTTCAGGCAAGATTCTCGTTACGCTAAACAGCGGAAAAAAAATCATCCTCAGTATTTTGCAGAAACAACCCGACCTAGTTCTGCTAAGAGAAGACGAGCACATGCAGTATCATTTCCCACAAGATATTGGTAAGCAGTTACTCGGGCCATTGCAAACTTTTTAACAAATACCATGAGATACATTGCATGACGCAACTTGTCGCAGTCACCCACAGCGGCGGATTCCACGCCGACGATGTTTTATCTGCCGCCACGCTGGATCTGGTTTTCGGTCTGGATAAAGGCGTCACGCTAGTGCGCTCGCGTGACCGCAGCGTGATCGACAAGGCGGACATCGTGTTTGACGTGGGCGGTATTTTCGACGCTGAAAAATTGCGCTTCGACCACCACCAGCGCGGCTATACAGAAAAGCGGCCAAACGGTGTGCCCCTCAGTTCGTTCGGCCTGCTGTGGCGCAAGTATGGCGTCGAAGCCTGCGTTGCCGCGCTGGGTATCAACGTAGCACCGGGCGATGCAGAGAAAGTGGCGGTAGCGGTGGACATCGAACTGGTGCAGGGCATCGACGCCATAGACTGCGGCGCCCAGGCTTTCCTGTCGCGCGGCGGCAGCGTGCATGTTGTTTCATTGTCCGCCATGGTCGGTGGATTCAACCCCGGCTGGCAGGAAACAAAGCGGGATTTTGATGCGGCATTTTTTTCCGCCATGGCGGTTGCGCGTCAGGTGCTGGTCAACACCGCCAAGTCATGCCAAGACATGATCGCAGCCGAGGGCAAAGTGCTGGAGGCAAAAATAGAAGGCAGCATTTTGCTGCTGGAACATAACCACCCCTGGGAAGCAGGCCTGTTCAAGCGCACTGATCGCAGTAGCCTGCGCTATGTCGTGTTCCCTGATGTATCAGGTAGCTGGCGGGTACAAGCCGTACCGGTAGCCCCGCACAGCTTTAGTTTGCTCAAGCCTTTGCCTGAAGGTTGGCGCGGACTCGAATGGGGAAATCTGGATACAGTGACAGGTATTCCCGGCGGCATATTTTGTCATGCCTCCGGGTTCATTGCCGGGCATACCACGCGGGAAGGTGTGATGGCATTGGCCACGTTGGCGGAAAAAAATTGAAGCTGGAAACCCTTATTGACGACAGGTGCAATGTTGAAAAATGCAGTTCAAGCTGTCTACAAATAAAATCGACAGGTTTTCAACAGTTATGTTGTATTAGCGCTACTCTCAGCGACCTTGGATATTTCATAACCATTTGAAATATATAATAACCAATTCTGGCACGGCATCTGCTTAGTACTGCTCCAATACTCAATTGGAGAGCAACATGAGCAACACCCTGATCCGATCCCTAACCCTCATTGGTTTCCTCAGCGCCGGCAATGCCCAGGCTTTAGTCATCGACGGCAACCTGAGTGACTGGGGCATCCACCGTACCGGCCACGCCAGTGACTGGACTCCGAACAGCAACGTCGCCGCATATAGCGTCGAAGATCAACATAGCAGCTATCTGTCGCCTGGCTACGGCGGCCAAAGCTATGATGCCGAGGCCATGTATGTGACCTGGGATGCCAGCATGATGTACATTGCCATCGCCACCGGCCACTCCCCGCTGACCCCCAATAACCCGAACGCCGACAGTTATGGAGCCGGCGATATCGCGATCGATTTCGGCAAAAATGGCAGTTGGGATTACGGCATCGAGCTGCTGGGCAGTGGCAACACCACAAAGGGTCATGTCTATTCCAACGTGACGTGGGGTCTGGGCCTGTGGAAGAGCAACGGAGACTGGACCGGGTATTACGATCCGGCTGCTCCCGGCAACCTGGCGCTGGCAGACCATGCCAACCCGACCTCCATTCTCAGCGGTACCGATCGCGGCACCGGCACGGTTGCCTACACCACGCTCGGGCAGAACAACTACGGTGCCTGGGCCAGCGATCTGCATTACTTCTACGAAGCTGCCGTGCCGCTGTCGTCGTTTGGCGCCAATTGGGTCACAGGCAACACCTTCAATATGCATTGGACGCAAAACTGCGCCAACGACAGCATCCTGATTGACCCCAAGGTAGCCATCACGGTACCCGAGCCCGGCACCCTGGCCCTGCTGTCGCTGGGCATGCTGAGCCTGATTGCGCTGCGCCGGAAAAAAGCCACCAACTAATTTCTACAATGCAAAACCCCGTCCCTTCACACCTTGAAGATTAGTGCAGCGGAAAATCAATCCTTATCATCGCGCCCCCCAAACTGCTCCGGCCAGCCTCAACAGCGCCCTGATAGGCCTCTACAATATCGCGCACAACCGCCAGGCCGATGCCGTGCCCCGGCACCGCCTCATCCGCGCGCACACCACGCTGCAGTATTGTTTTAGCTTGTGATGGTTCTATACCCGATCCGTCATCTTCAATCGTGATGATTAAACGGCCATCACGTGCAACAGCGTTTATTCTTACCTTTTGGCGACACCATTTATATGCATTGTCGATAAGGTTGCCGAGCAGCTCCATCAAGTCACCTTCATCGCCAGGAAAAGTCACGCTGTCGGGAACTGATATTTCTGTGCTCACACCTTTTTCGTGATGCACTTTGTTTAATGCGGCGACAATTTTTTCCATTATCGGCAATATCTGAATCGGTGTTGCCATCGGGTTTTTCATGCCGGATGTGGCGGCACGCTGGAGCTGATACGCCACAATGCTGTCCATGCGCGCAACCTGATCTTCTATCGTTGCGGGGAGCTGCGATTGATCACCGGAGAGTGCGCCGCGCATCACGGCGAGCGGCGTTTTCAGGCTGTGCGCGAGATCGCCCAGCGCATTGCGATAGCGCACCTGCTGGGCGCGTTCATGTTGAATCAATGAATTGAGATTGTCAGTCAGCCGTTTTATTTCTTTGGGGTATACACCCTGCAATTTTTCCTGGTGACCCGATTCAATCGCGTTCAGTTCGCGGGCGACTCCGCGTAGCGGGCGCAGTCCCCAGCGCAGCACAGCAACTTGCGCCAGCAATAAAAGCACTGCCAGCGCAGCGAGCCAGCCCCATAAGCTTTGCCGGTAATGCCGTATCTGCGCATTGAATTCAGCGAGGTCTTCGCTCACGCTGAAGGTAAACGCAAAATGCTTTTGTCCTACCGCCCAGTTGACGCCCAGGCTCTGCACAAAATAGGATTGCCCAACATCAAACTGCTTATCACCCGCTGCAAGCCTGGTCTGGAACGGCGCTGCAACTCCGAGCGAAGAAGGTGAACGCCACACGAGTTGTCCGTTGCGATCAGCGATGTGGGCGTAAAGCCCCGAGCCGGGCAAGCTGAAGCGCGCCTCGGACAAGCTGGGCGGCATACTTAGTTTTCCCTGACCATCCACTTCCGCAGCGGCGATGAGAAGATATGCCTGCCCCAGAAGCCTTTCCTGGCGCGCCGAACGGGCGCTTTCATAAAATGCACGATCCAGCGCCAGTGTGGCCAATGCAACAAAAATGGCCAGCACGAGGCTGGCGCTGAGAATCATGCGTTGGTTAAGGGACATCAGGGCGCTGCTTCCGTGAGTGTGAAGCGGTAACCCCGCCCGCGCAGGGTTTCAATCGGCAATAAGCTGCTGTCCGGGTCCAGCTTGCGTCGCAGTCGCCCTACCAGAACTTCCAGCACATTGCTGTCACGGTCCTGGTCATGCGGGTAGAGGTAATCGGCCAGCTCGCTTTTTGGCACCACTTTGCCGCGCTGTTTGATCAAATATTCCAGCAAGCGATATTCGAAACTGGTGAGTTCGATCAGGCTGCCTTGCAGCGCCACAGTTTGCGCTGACAGGTCCAGCGTGAGCAGACCGAAATGCAATGTGTTGTTGGCTGTGCCGACCGCGCGCCGCAGCAGCGCTTTCAGCCGGGCTTGCAGTTCTTCCATCTGGAAAGGTTTGACCAGATAATCATCTGCGCCTGCCTCCAGGCCTTCGACTTTATTCTGCCAACTGCCGCGCGCAGTCAAAATCAGAATCGGCAGATTCTTTCCCAGCACACGCAATTGTTTGATGACTTCGATGCCAGGCAGGCCGGGCAAGCCCAAATCCACGATGGCGGCATCCAGCGGGTATTCGCTGGCGCGATACAGACCATCCTTGCCATCGGCGCTCACGTCCACGGTATAGCCATCTGCTTGCAACTGGCGTTGCAATTGTTCGCGCAACTGCGCTTCGTCTTCGATAATCAGAATGCGCATAGGCTAGCCCGGATGTTTATTCCATGCTGCCGGTTGCTGGATCTACATACACGATGCGCACCTCACCCTGGCGCGTCAGCACTTTTATCCGATACAATTCGCGCCCTTCTTCACGTACAGGCTGAGCCAAGAGTACGCGCCCACCGGTGTTTTTCTCCACCCGCTCCATGGCTTCGCTCATGCTGATTCGCGTTTTCTTGCCCGAGTCCGCCACTAACCATTGAGACTGCGCGCCATCCGCATCGAAGCTACGCGCTTGCGATACGGATGCGACACAGGCTAACAACATCAGAACAATATATTTCATGGGCGGCCTCGATTCACGCTATCAACTAGTTCATCCATTTTACAGCACGTACCCGCGTTAAACAGGCTTTACCGCCTGATTACCGGTAAATGTTGCGCGATACCTGATCCATGGCCGGCACCACCGATACGCGCACTGGAATAGTACGGCCCGGCTCATTTGGCATCACCGTTGCATAGCTGCGGCCTGCGTATTCGTATACAACGCGATAGCCGGTAAGATGCTTTTCCCAGTTATCCGCACTATGACAACGGCGCACCGCACGACCACGATGATCATAGTCGTCATCTTCATAGCTAGCGCCTCCGTTGTTTTGCATCTTGTCACCGATCACTGCCCCGGCGATTGTGCCGGCTGCGATTGCCGCCGAGTTACCATTGCCCTTGCCGAACCGGCTGCCAACCAACGCTCCGGTAATGCCGCCAAGCACGGTGCCGGAATACGAGCGATCCGGGTACGCCTGTTCATGCCGATGGCCTCTGTCCTGAACATATTCATCGGAACATACTTGACGCGGGTTGTTCACATTCTCATATTCCGGCGTAACGCTTCTCACCCGGGCGTAATCCTCATATTTTCCGTGGCTATATTCTTCATCGTGTCCAGCCATCGCAGATGTCGAGGCCACCAGCAGTACAGTCAGCAAACTCATTCTTTTTTTCAGTTGTATGGTATTCATGTTGAGGCTCCTTGCATTAAGTTGAGAAACACCAGGTTGTACCTGATGCTTCACACTCTACGCGGGGCTAGCTGAACGGAAGCTGAACGGAAAATTGGCAATCCTCGATTTCTTGGGAGCAGCCCGGCGGCTAGCCTAGCCTCTATCATGGCCTTCACGTGAACGTGTGCCGTTTGGCTGTTCGCGGCTGAGCATGCTATACCTACAAAATGCTTGGAATAAATAGCAGCACGGGAAGGAAGCAGATTTCTTGTTTCCACAGTTTTCATCAAGTCTACATACGTTCAACATGAGAGGTCGAAATGAAACAGCATAACCTGCAACTCGCCTTGGCAACCGTATTCGCTACCAGCCTGTCCAGCGCCAGCGCCGCGCCGGTCAACTACGAAATGAGCTTGCACACCTATTCCGGTATGGGTGCGGGCGGCGCCAGCGGCATGTTGGGCATGATGCTCGGCAAGGGCGGCGGCGTCAGCAAACAGATGGATCTGCGCCTGACCAACCCCGCCGACATTCCCAGTGTCTACAGCGCCGAGCACGTCGTGCCGGAAGCCATGCACATCGGCCCCACGCTGCCGCTCAAGGGCGAGCGGCGCGGCAAAGGAGGCAGCGGCACGGAAAGCGCCGAGCAACCCGAAGGCAAAGTACTGATCTACTGGGGGTGCAGCGCCACCGTAGCGAAAGGCCAGCCCGAAGTGATCGACTTCAAAGCCATGAGCAACCGCGTCCCGCCCGAAGTGGCAGCCATGGCGCGCCAAAGCCGCCAGCGCAAAGGCGGCGGCGATAGCGGCGACAGCCTCCCACCGCGCACTCTGTGGTGGCCATACGGCGATGCCGGTTCTACCAGCGTACCGGACGACGCATCGACCGTCGGCGAACATGTGGTGAAAGCCAGCTTCATGCAACAGGAAATCCGCTACACGCTGGACAAGGACATGGACTTCCTCGAACCGATGAACCTCAAAGCTGCCAGCAGCGATCTCAAGGCCGCCATTCCGCTCAACTGGGACAAACTGAGCCGCGCCAAAGGCTACAATCTGAATGCCGTCGGCGCGACAAGCGACAAGGAAATGGTCATCTGGATGGCCGCCAAGAACAAGCATCCCATGCTACCCGGCAGCCAGAATAGCTGCACCATCCCGGCCGGTATATTCCAGAAATCACAAGGCGCCATGGCCGCGGGCGAAGCCATCGGCCCGACCAAAGGCTTCGCCTACCCACCGCAAAAACCGGGCGAGAAAAAACCGCTGATCTGGACCGCCAAGGTGCGGGTGAATGGGTACGATAATGTGATGCTTGGCATGGGGGATATGGCTAAGGATGCTGCGGGTGATGCAGCGGCGGACTCGGTAGTGCCGGGAGGAGGGAGTATTATCAAATCGCTTAAGGGGTTGTTTGGGAATTGAAGGTGTTGGGCTTGGTGGCGATTGCACAGAGTGTGTTGGGTATGCGAGGAGCGTTGCCGGGGTTGCCCGGCGGCAAGTTACTTTTCTTGCTTCGCCAAGCAAAGTAACCAAAAGAAGGCGACCCAACCGTAGCGCCCCTTCGGGGTTCCTTCGATTTGGCGGATAAATTGGGCGGCTGCCCCACAAGGGGACTCCGACTTTCTATCCGCTAAAGTGGATGAAAGATCGTATGCGCAACTCGCGCTTCGCGCTCAGACAGTGCTCGCCTTCATCCCAATTTATCCGTCAAATCGAAGCGCTACAGATGGGGTTCCAAAAAACAAACCCTCGCGCAAAGCGCGAGCATGATGGCTAGCAAGCCATCCAATATTATCCCCTCTCCTTCAAGGAGAGGACTAGGGTGAGGATGGGGTGCTGCTTTGCGATCCCTTCTGTGCCGCATCTAATTTTGGTGCAAAGCGGGGGATGTCGGCGAGGACTGTCTGAGCGCGTAGCGCGAGTTCCGCAGCCGCCCGCTTTGCACCCAAATTAGAGGGAACCCCGAAGGGGCGGCACGGCTGGGTGCTCTTTTCTTTGGTTCCTTTCTTTTGAGCAAGCAAAAGAAAGGAACTAGCTGTCGGGCTACCCCCGACAACGGGCGGATAATTCTGAGTGGTACATTTTAGTTACAGGAAAATCATGCGGCGCAATACGCTACGCTATTGCCCTACGTGAACTGTTACTTCTCATCGTGCAATTTGTCATGGCAAACCTCACATATTGCTACAAGCTCAAATAAAGAAAACCGACAGGGTCAAAAGAAAACCGACAGGGTCACATCTTGACATCATGCATTTGAACAATTTACCCGCTACCGCCCGATCACCGTGCTAACCGCAATATCCTCATCTATCTCCGGCCAGTGAACGCCCATCCCCTTGCCGATGAGCCGCCAGTTTTGGCGTTGCTTGTCGCTTGCGTCGCGCAGGCGGGGGAACCACTCAAGGGGCGCCGAAATTTCCCGTCCATCAGCCAGCACAAAATGTACGGCGTCGTTGGCAAAGCCGACATCTACTGCATGTGAGTCCATCTTAATTGCCAAAGCATTCACCCCACAAGACCGTAGGCATATTTACTCCCTGGCGATTAGTTTAGATTGGCCTTGGCCGTTTCGCAATTTTATCTGGCATTTTGCCTAAAAGTAGCAGTATGGCCCATAGTACCAGCAGCGACACCCGCCATTTGCCTTCACCGCCCCAAACCCGCTAACCTAAGCAGCATGAACACCACCCCCGAATCCATCCGCGCGACCACAACCCACCTCAGCCGCTTCGCCGCCCACCTGCTGGATGCCGAACCTAGCCTGTGGGAAGCAGACAAACTCGAACAACCCTTCGGCCCGGCAGAAATGGAAACGCTACTGGCGCAGGCTGATGTGCGCGATGAAGCCGGGTTATCCAAAGCACTGCGCATCCTGCGCAAGCGCGTGATGCTGCGCCTGATCGCGCGCGACCTGAATGGGCTGGCAGATCTGACCGAAGTCATGGCTACCGCCACCGCGTTAGCAGAAATCTCCATTCGCTTTGCACTCACCCATTTGCATGGCTGGTTCACTGCACAACACGGCACACCTATCGGCGAGGAAAACGGCGCGGAACAGGAATTAATTGTCGTCGGCATGGGCAAACTTGGCGGCACTGATCTCAATGTATCTTCGGACATTGATCTGATTTTTGTCTACCCGGAAGACGGTGAAACTAACGGCGCGCATCCTCTCAGCAACCAGGAATATTTCAGCCGGCTGGGTCGCAAACTGATCGCGGCGATACAAGAACGCACCGCTGACAGCTACGTGTTTCGCGTGGACATGCGCCTGCGTCCCTACGGCGACAGCGGGCCGCTGGTGGCCAGCTTTGCCATGCTGGAAGAATACCTGGTGACGCAGGGGCGCGAGTGGGAGCGCTATGCGTGGATCAAGGGGCGCGCGCTGACGGGTAATCGCATGGCTGAGCTGGAAGAAATTGTGCGGCCATTCATCTATCGCAAGTATCTGGACTTCGGCGCCTTCGCCTCCATGCGCGATCTGCATGCGCAGATTCGGCGCGAGGTAGCGCGTAAAGATATGGCAGATAACATCAAGCTCGGGCCCGGTGGTATTCGCGAAATTGAGTTCATCGTTCAGGTGTTTCAACTGATCCGTGGCGGCAAGTTGCCTGAGTTGCAAATTCGCCCAACATTGACGGTGCTGGATCTGCTGGTGGCGCGCAATTTTCTGCCTGCGCAAGCGGGAGAGGAACTGCGCAGTGCCTATATCTTTCTGCGCAACCTGGAGCATCGCCTGCAATACCTGGATGACCAGCAGACGCAGACGCTGCCAACCAGCGAGGCTGATCAGAGGCTGATTGCGGAGGCAATGCACTTTGTCAATTACGCGGCCTTTCTGGAAACACTCGATGCGCATAGAACATGCGTCACACGCCACTTCGATCAGGTGTTCGCCGCACCGCAAAGCGAACAGCAAAGCCACCCTCTCGCCACCCTATGGCAAGGCACGCTTAGCGATGCGGATGCGGTCGCCGCCCTTTCCGCTCTCGGTTACCACAACGCGGAATCGGTCTGGCAATGGCTCACACACACCCGTGCAGGTGGGCGCTACAGCCAGTTTCCACAAACCACACGCGCCCGCTTCGACGCCTTGCTGCCGCCGTTGATCGAAGTCGCCGCCGGTTTTCCTAACCCGGACGAAACCCTGGAGCGCATCCTGCATCTGCTGGAAAAAATTGGCCGGCGCGAATCTTACCTGGCGCTGATGGTGGAATATCCGCAAACGCTACAGCAGATCGCCAAATTGTGCAGCGCCAGCCCTTGGGCGGCAGATTATCTCGCGCAGCATCCGATTCTGCTGGACGAATTACTGGATACGCGCAGCTTGTACGATGTGCCCGATTGGCAACGCTACGCCACAGAACTGTGCAAGCTGCTTGACCAACATAACGGCGATACCGAGCAGCAAATGGACGCCCTGCGCCACTTCAAGCATGCGCGCACTTTCAATCTGCTTGCTCAGGATTTGGCCGGTTTGCTGCCGCTGGAAATATTGAGCGATCACCTTTCCGCGCTGGCCGATCTGATTCTCAGCGAAGTATTGCGCCTGGCCTGGCAAGGCTTGCGCCACAAGCATGTCGAGCAACACCGATTCGCCATCATCGGCTACGGCAAACTGGGTGGAAAAGAATTGGGTTACGCCTCCGACCTGGATATCATTTTTCTCTACGATAATGTCGCCGACGAAGCTGCCGAGGTTTACGCCCGCCTCGCCCAGCGCATCAACAACTGGCTTACCAGCCTCACCTCTGCCGGCATGTTGTACGAAACCGATCTGCGCCTGCGCCCTGATGGCGCGGCAGGATTGTTGGTCAGTTCGATCGAAGCATTCGAGGACTACCAGAAAAACAAAGCGTGGCTGTGGGAACATCAGGCGCTCACCCGCGCACGCTGGGTTGCGGGTGACGCCGCCGTGGGAAAATCATTCGAGCGCATTCGCTGCGAGGTACTGCAACAGCCGCGCGATCTAGCCAAGTTACGAGATGACATTATCGCCATGCGTCAGAAAATGTTGGACGCCCATGCCAATCCAAGTAATTTGTTCGACATCAAGCATGACCGGGGCGGCATCATCGACGTGGAATTCATGGTGCAATACCTGGTGCTCGCGCACGCGCACCAGCATGCCGCACTGAACCGCAACAGCGGCAACCTGGCGCTGCTTGAAACCGCTGCGAAACTTGGCCTGATTAATGCCGGCCTGGCCGATCAAGTGCGTGAAGCCTACCGTCAATACCGCCGCTGGCAACACACCATGCGCCTGCAGGGCGCGCAATATGCGCGGGTGGAAATTTCCGAAGCTTCGGCACACATTGCCACCGTGAATGCTCTGTGGCACTTGCTGTTTGAACCAGCTTAGGTATCAAGAAATAACGAGAAGCGGATCAATTTTTTGTTATTTTATTCGTGATAAATAGGTCCACGTGCCTCGCATTTGCGTACTCGCCTGTAGAATTCGACTTGGTAATATCAACGACTCCAGCCAATGCTTGCGCTTGACTGCCATAGAAACTGCCAACCACCTTGCCGGAGATTGTTGCGTTCTGGTCCAAAGTAGTCACGCTGGTGGAGGCAATATTCGACCCGCTGACAATCCCGCTGGCATTAAAACCCACTTGGCCATAAATGTATGTCTGACCACCATGTGTTTCGGTATGCGTACTGCCATCTTTACCACCGTTCCAGCTCCCGCTCCAGGTACCAGGACCGAAGTTCACCGTGATGGCAACCGGTGAGACATTGTTATAACTCCCACCAATATAGCCGACCGCAGAAATATTATCTGCACGCACTGCCGTCATCTCAGCGGCAGAAGTAACAACACCCGTAACGAAGTAGCCTTTGGTTTGGGAATGAGAGTCTATTCCATTGATGTAGTTAGTTACCGAGGTCACTATGAGCCCATAGGCCAGCGGGGCGGTATCAGAAACCGTGCCGTCTATCTGCGCGATCTCATATTTGCCATTTACGCCATCCTCCCCATTAACAATGGTGTTACTCGTGCGGTCAAAGTACACCGTTAACAAGCCTGATTCATTCTTACCATAAACAGGGTTGCCAAGTTCGCCAGACTGGGGAAACAACGGAGTTACAGTATCCAACGAACTCAAGCGCGGGTTTGTCTTTGCATTTTCGTCAAACGTCAACGGGATGGGCGCTGCCATCTTGGCTGGGTGCAGGCCATCATCAAAATTGACAGATGACCCGCCACCATCAGCGCTGGAAGCTTTCTCATTCTTGAACACCGCGTATCCG
>JBBRTU010000010.1:0-79568 GCA_038244115.1 Burkholderiales bacterium | reverse complement strand
CCAACAGGGATTTTTGTGTTGATGGAGGGCCACTATCCACAGTGGACGAAACGCCTGAAGGAACGTTTTTCCAGTGCGATGCCAGCGGTGATGGATAGGGTGAAATTCCTGCCGCGCTTGGCTTATGCGGACTATCTATGTGTCATGCTGCTGGCTGATGTGATGCTCGATCCGTTGCATTTTGGCGGGGGAAAAACTTCGCTGGACGCACTCAGTCTTGGCGTACCGATAGTCACCTTGCCCGGAAAATTTATGCGCGGGCGGGCTACTTATGCTTGTTACCGGAAAATGCAGGTAATGGATTGCGTGGTATCGAGTAAACGGGATTATGTGGAAAAGGCAGTTGCGATTGCCACGGACGATGTATATCGCATGGAATTGTCTCGGAAAATTGCTGATGCCAGCCGGCTCTTGCAGGAAGATGCTGGCGTGATACGGGAACTGGAGCGGTTTTTTCTGGAAGCAACAAAAGGGCTATGATTTGGCTCTGAAAACAATTCAGTCTTGATTGGTTTTCATGTATATTTCGTAACTGGTTGTATCGCGTATATTTTAACCTGACTGGCCCACCATTCCTCAATGCTCGCTGCCAAGAATGCCACGGAAATTCTGAATGAAGCGGACCTGATTTGCTCCCCTGATGAGGTGTCCCAGGCAGTTGCGCGTCTTGCGCGGGAAATCAAAGAATCCCTAGGCGACAAGCACCCGCTTGTATTGAGCGTCATGGGCGGTGCAGTGGTGTTCACCGGCCAAATTCTGCCACAACTGAGTTTTCCCCTGGAATTCGACTATATCCACGTTTCCCGCTATGGCAATACAACCCAGGGAGGTTCCTTGGAATGGAAGGTTCTGCCACGCGAAAATGTAACGGGTCGAGTGATATTGGTACTCGACGATATCCTCGACGAAGGGCATACCATGGCGGCGATTCGCGATAAGCTGCTGGCGATGGGCGCTGCCGCTTTCTATTGTGCCGTATTCGCAGACAAGGCAATCGGAAAGGAAAAGCCGATCGGGGCAGATTTTGTCGGGGTGACGCTACCTGATCGCTACGTCTTTGGCTTCGGCATGGATGTACAAGGTGCGTGGCGTAATCTGCCCGCGATTTACGCCATAAAGTGAGAATGCATTGGTGAACCAGAGTGCAAGCTTAGAGCGCGCGCTTGCCACGGCGGTTGACCTGCATCAGGCCGGGCGTGCCGCAGAGGCAGAGGCGGCTTACCGCCAGATCCTTCAAATTTCGCCAAATATCCCTGAAATTCATAATAACCTGGGCTGCCTTTATGCCGATCAGGGAAAACTGCACGAGGCCGTGCAAAGCTATCGCGCTGCACTGCAGCTTAATCCAGCCTATGCGGAAGCCTTCAATAATCTTGGCAACGCCTACAAAATTCTGGAAGATTTCAACGAGGCGATCAACTGCTATTTGAAGGCGATTCAGATCAAACCGGACAACCCTGCCGTGTACAACAACATGGGTGTGGCTTTAAGGGTTGTAGGTGAAACAGCAAGCGCTGCCAAGTGCTTCGAAACCGCGCTGATGTTGAAGCCGGATTATGCCGATGCGCATCAGAATCTTGGCACGGTTCTCAAGGAGCAGGGCAAACTGGAAGAAGCCGCCAGCAGTTACCTGGCTGCGCTACAGCTGAATCCGCAGAATGCGCCTTCCTATGTTGGCATCGGCAATGTGCTGATTGAGTCCGGCAGGGTCGATGAAGCGCTTCAAGCATATGCAGCTGCTTTAGCGCTTAACCCCGATTTCCCCGAAGCCAAATGGAATCAGGCGCTGGCTTATCTCATGAAGGGTGATCTGGAAAAGGGTTGGGAAGGGCACGAGCTGCGCTTAAAATTTCAGAAATTCTATCCTCATGTCTACCGAAAATCGTTCTGGCAAGGGGAAAATTTTCAGGGAAAACGGCTGCTGATTTACGATGAAATCGGCTATGGTGATGTTTTCCAATTTATAAGGTATCTCCCTTGGGTGAAAGAGCGCGGGGGGGCGGTTATTTTTGAATGCAAGAAGGGACTTTCCCGTTTGCTGGAAAATTTCCCCGGAATTGATGAATTGCTTGAACGCAGCGATGAACCCGTGCCGGAAGAAAATTTTGATCTGCAACTACCGATGGAAAGCTTGCCAGGAATATTTCACACTACGCTCACAAGCATACCGGCTGATGTACCATATCTAAAGGTTGATCGCCAGCTTGCAGCGGAATGGAAAAAACGTCTGGCTGGATACTCTGGCTTAAAGGTTGGGCTGGTATGGGCGGGCAATCCAAGTAATCAATACGACAGCGCTCGTTCATGCAGCCTGCAGGATTTCACTCCTTTGGCGGCGATTGACGGGGTTATATTTTTCAGCTTGCAAAAAGGGCCTGCAGAGACGCAACTGAGTAGCCTGCCGCATGGCATGCAGATCATTGCGTTGGGTAGCGAGTTGAAGGATTTCGCTGACACGGCTGCGGCGATTGAATCCTTGGATCTGGTCATTTCTGTGGAAACGGCCGTTCCCCATTTGGCCGGTGCGTTGGGCAAGGAGATATGGACGCTTCTGTCGTTTGTTCCGGCGTGGCGCTGGATGCTGGAGCGGAGCGATAGCCCGTGGTATCCGACCATGCGGCTATTCAGGAAACAGGAAAGAGGTAGTGAATGGCGAGCAGTGCTGAGCGTCGTTGCCGAAGAACTAAAACGATTAGTTGAAAGTGAGTGTTCTGTTGTCATTCAGCGCTAGCTGATATTTTGAGATAGAGGAAACTAGAATAATGCTTGGAATTATTGGTGGAACCGGGCTGACCAAGCTCGCAAATCTGGAAATTACGCGGCGGCAAGTTATTCGCACGCCTTATGGCGAGCCTTCAGGGGCGTTAACCTTCGGCAAGATACGCGAACATAATGTGATATTTCTTGCCCGGCACGGCTATGGCCATACCATCCCGCCGCATGAGGTGAATTACCGCGCCAATATCTGGGCGTTGCATGCGCAAAATGTGACCAATGTGGTATCGGTTGCGGCTGTGGGCGGCATACACCCCGATCTTGCGCCTGGCACCATCGTTATTCCCGATCAGATCATCGACTACACACACGGACGTAAAAGCACATTCTTCGTGACAGGTGACAAGCCCGTTACCCACATGGATTTTACCGAGCCTTATTGTGAAGCCATGCGCCAGCGCTGTATGCAAGCGGTAAAGGAAGCAGGCGAATCATGCATCGATGGCGGGGTGTATGCAGCGGTGCAAGGCCCACGTCTGGAAACAGCGGCCGAGATTAACCGAATCGAACGGGACGGCGCCACCATGGTGGGTATGACAGCCATGCCTGAAGCCGCACTGGCAAAGGAAATCGGCCTTTGTTATGCAACTATCGGCGTCGTCGCCAATTACGCCGCAGGTCGCGGCAGCAGCACACATGCGATCCATTATGATGAAATAGAAAGCGCGCTTAAACAATCCATGCAACGCGTGCGTTCTGTGCTTGAACATATGGTTGATCTGGATAATGGCAATTAACGTGCAACATGCGAAGCATACATCACCCCCCTCGCCCGCTTGCGGGAGAGGGCTAGGGGTGAGGGAAACGATCATGGCACGAGTGAGTTTAATTTTCCGTGGTGGCGTTCGCCATGAGCGTTAGATATGTCCTACGCATGGGCGATCCCAGACTGCTGGAAGTTGCGCAGCCTGTGACGCATTTCAATACGGCTGAGCTGCGTGGGTTGCTGGCTGATATGCGCGACACCATGACAGCCTTGGACGGCGCTGGACTTGCCGCACCGCAGATCGGCATTCCCTTGCGCGTAGTGATTTTTGGGGTGCAAGTCAATCCGCGTTACCCGGATGCCGAACAAGTGCCGGATACTGTGCTGATTAATCCCATCATCACACCGCTTGGAGATGAGATGGTAGAGGGCTGGGAAGGTTGTCTCTCCGTGCCCGGTATGCGTGGCATGGTGCCGCGTTACCAGCGTGTGCGCTATGTAGGCGTGGACGAGCAGGGCAAGCCGATTGACTGCAGCGTGGAAGACTTCCACGCACGCGTGGTGCAGCATGAATGCGATCACCTGGATGGCATTCTTTATCCGATGCGCATCCGCGATATGCGGGCATTCGGCTTCACGGAAGAGTTGTTTCCAGAGCAAGCAGTGATGGTGGAGTAATGTTGATTTTTATCGAAATTACGGGGGAGTGAAGACACATGTTTAACGATAAATCCATTCTTATTACTGGAGGAACTGGCTCTTTTGGTAAAGAGTTTATTCGGATGGTTTTTAGGGATTATCGTCCTAGAAGGGTGGTTGTCTTTTCTCGTGACGAGCTGAAACAATTTGATATGCAGCAGGAATTCAGTTCTGACAAGATGCGGTTCTTTCTGGGGGATGTGCGTGATGGCGATAGGTTGCGTCAGGCAATGCGTGACATTGATATGGTCATTCATGCTGCTGCTTTAAAGCAAGTGCCTGCGGCTGAATACAATCCTATGGAATGCATCAAGACCAATATACATGGCGCCGAAAATGTGATTAGCGCAGCACTGGAAAATAATGTAGAGCGTGTTATTGCCTTGTCTACCGATAAGGCAGCGAACCCAATAAATTTGTATGGCGCGACGAAATTGGTGTCCGATAAACTGTTTGTTGCAGCTAATAATATCGCTGGGGGACACAGGACCCGCTTTTCTGTCGTTAGATACGGCAATGTGGTTGGCTCCAGAGGGTCAGTCGTACCATTTTTTAAAAAACTTATCGCAGAGGGCGCTGAGTCGCTACCCATTACTGATGTGCGTATGACCCGCTTCTGGATTACATTGGAACAGGGTGTAGAGTTCGTGATCAAGAGTTTTATGCGCATGCAAGGCGGCGAGATATTCGTGCCGAAAATTCCTTCTGCGCGCATTACGGATGTAGCCAAGTCGATGTCGCAGAATATGGAAATAGGCGTTGTGGGCATTCGTCCCGGGGAGAAGCTGCACGAAGTAATGTGCCCGGCGGATGGCTCGCATTTGACCCTTGAGTTTCATGATCATTTCGTTATTCGACCAGCAATTGCTTTTACAAATCCGGTCGATTATCAGGTTAATCGATTGGGGGAAACAGGTCAGCCAGCTCCGGATGGATTTGCTTATGAATCAGGAACCAATTCACATTTTCTTACAGTGGATGAATTGCGTGCAATGAATGGATAGTAAAGTGATCCCCTATGGCCGCCAGGATATAAACCAGAACGATATCGACGCAGTCGTCGAAACCCTGCGCTCCGACTGGCTGACACAAGGACCTGCAGTCGAGAAGTTCGAGTCCATGGTGGCAAGTCGCTGTAACGCGCGCTTTGGTGTCGCTGTTAACAGCGCAACCTCGGCGCTTCACCTCGCTTGTCTCGCGCTTGATGTTCGGGAAGGGGATCGAGTCTGGACATCTCCCAACAGTTTTGTTGCTTCGGCCAACTGTGCGCGCATGTGCGGGGCGGAAGTGGATTTTGTGGATATTGATGCGGCAAGCGGGAATATGAGCGTTGCCGCACTGGAAGAGAAATTGAATAGCGCTGTGAAGGCAGGGCAATTGCCAAAGGTAATCATTCCAGTGCATTTTGCAGGACAGCCATGCGACATGGCGGAAATCCAGAAGCTGGCTCAGCAGTACGGTTGCAACATTATCGAAGATGCTTCACATGCGATTGGCGCTGAATATCGGGGTAGTCAGGTAGGCAGCGGACAATTTGCGGAAATTACAGTATTTAGCTTTCACCCAGTCAAAATTATGACGACGGGTGAAGGCGGCATAGCATTAACCAACAATGAAGAATTGGCTCATCGGATGCTGCGACTTCGTAGCCATGGCATTACGCGAGACACTGCGTATATGGAAGGTGATTCCGATGGCGGGTGGTATTACCAGCAAGTGGAATTGGGATACAACTACCGGATGACGGATATCCAGGCAGCACTTGGCTTAAGCCAGCTTAAGCGGCTGGACCCGTTTTTGGCGCAACGTAAATTATTGGCTGATCGGTATGTGGCGCTGTTGCAAACCCTTCCGGTCGAACCGCTACAACGCTTGCCGGAACGTACTTCAGCATGGCATCTATATGTCCTCCATGTTGAAGCAAGCAGACGGAGAAATATATACGATGGTCTGCGTGCTGCAGGCATCGGCGTGAATGTTCATTACATTCCTATTCACCTGCAACCTTATTACCGGCGGCTTGGTTTTAAAGCAGGGGATTTTCCTGAGGCTGAGAAACACTATGGGCAGGCATTAAGCCTGCCTCTTTATTTTGGATTGAGTGAAGAGAGCCAGAGCTACGTCGTGAGCCAGCTGCGTAAGATTTTTCAAGAATCGCACCTAAATTAGGGGGTGGAAAAAATGGCGGTAACTTTTGCGAATAGACGTGTAGGTGATGGCGAACCCTGTTTTATCACATTTGAAGCGGGGCCAACCCACAACAGCCTGGAGTCAGCCAAACGGCTTGTCAAATATGCAGCCGAGTCTGGAGGGGATGCTGTCAAATTCCAGATTTTTGATCCAGATCGTCTGGTGGCCGATAAAAAAATGCTGTTTTCCTATGAAGTGCTGGTTGACCGTGCAAGCGGCAAGACGGAAAAAGTAGACGAGCCGCTCTACGATATATTATGCCGCCGCTGTTTGACTACCGACGAATGGAGAGAACTCAAGCGATTTAGCGACAGCCTCGGTCTGGCTTTTTTTTCGACGGTCGCTTTCGATGAGGATATCGACTTGCTGGTGCAGATCGGCTGCGATTCGATAAAGATAGCCTCGGGCGATATTAACCATTTCCCGCTGATTCGCAGAGCTGCGCGAACCGGGGTGTGTCTGCAACTAGATACTGGAAGCTCAACGATTGGCGAGGTAGAGGCGGCAGTGGATGTGATATTGAGCGAAGGTAATAGCAATATCATTATTCATCAGTGCCCATCAGGTTATCCGGCACGCTTGAATAGTATTAACCTCAATACGATCACAACGCTGAAACGCATGTTCCCCTTTCCCATCGCTTTTTCCGACCATACGCCGGGGTGGGAGATGGACATCGCTGCCGTGGCGCTTGGCGCGAACCTGCTGGAAAAAACCATTACGGAAGATCGAATGACGCGCAGCGTTGAACACGTATTTTCCCTGGAACCGAACGAGATGCGGGGCTTTATCCGGGCAGTACGCGAAGTGGAAATGGCACTTGGAAAAACTAGACGGGTAATGCACGAAGAAGAACTAAAACAACGTATGAAGGTAAGACGTAGCGTATACGTAAAAAATGGTGCCCATGCCGGCCAGAAGCTGGGTGAGGTAGATGTGGATTTCCGCAGGCCTGGTTTCGGCGTGCCGCCAGATTTGTACGAACAACTGAAAGAAAAAATATTTCGACGTGATATGGAGCCAGGTGCGGTACTGAGCCTGGGAGACTTGGACGATGCCTGATGCGCTAGCGATCATTCCAGCACGCGGTGGATCCAAGCGCCTACCGAGGAAGAATATACTTGATTTTCATGGCAAACCGATCTTGGCGTATACCATTGAGGCAGCCTTCCGCTCCGGGTTATTCAAGAAAGTGATCGTGTCGACTGAGGATGCAGAAATTGCTGAAATTGCGGCCAAATATCACGCTGAAGTTGCCGTGCGTAGTGCAGATCTGGCAACTGACAATGCAACGGTAGCGCAGGTTTGTGAAAGCTTGCTGCTGGAGGAACAGGGGCAGGGGCGGGTATACGACATCCTCTGTTGCCTGTATGCAACCGCACCGTTGCGCTGCGCTGAAGATATTGCCGCTACCATGGCATTGCTGGAAAAAGGGCGCTGCCATTTCGCTATTGCCGCTACACATTACAGCCATTACCCGCACCAGGCGCTGATGCGGAATCCCGATGGATACCTTGTGCCAAGATGGCCCGAATGGTGTGATTTGCGTAGCAGCGAAGTGGGGGAGCTGTTGACTGGAAACGGCAGCACTTATGCCGTGTTCGTAGAGGATTTTCTGCGCGAGAAGGACTTCTACGGCCCGAAAATGAGAGCGCATCTCATGCCATTTTCGCGCTCGATAGATATCGACACGGCAGAAGATTTTGAATTGGCTTGGTGCCTTGCGAAATGTGCGGCAATGCGTGATGCGGGTCATATTCCGCGCTGACAGCGGCATCTCCATTGGGAGCGGCCATGTCATGAGATGCCTGGCGCTGGCTTGTGCATTGCGCGAAAAGGGTGGGCAAGCTAGTTTTATCTGTGCTGAGCAAGCAGGGTTCAGCCCTGAATTGATTACGGCAGCTGGGTTTGAATTACACGTCATACCCGTTGCTGATGAAGATGAGGATGCACGGCTGTGCAGTGGGATATGTCTAAAAAGCAGCCCGGATTGGCTGGTGATGGATCATTACGGACTGGGGTGTGAATGGGAACGGGAGCTGCGTCTCGTTGTGCCACGCATTATGGCAATCGAGGATGTTGCGAACCGGGCTCATGAAGTTGATTTGCTGTTGGACCAGAATTTACGTGAAGACGCCGGTCTGCGATATCGTCAATGGTTACCGGAATCTTGCAGCATGCTGTTGGGGCCGCGCTATGCATTGTTGCGGCCACAGTTTGCCAAGATGCGTAGCCGATGCGCGGTGAGGAGCACGATACCGCCTAATATCTTGGTGTTTATGGGAGGGGGCGACGAGCGCAATGTGACCCTGGCGGTGCTGAAAATGCTGGCTGGATGCCAGATGAAACTTTCGCTTGAAGTTGTAATAGGGAGTGTGCATCCTGCCAAGGCATTGATAGAAAGTTTTTGTGCGAAGCAAGGCTGGCATTTCCATTGCCAGGTTGAAAATATGGCGGGGCTGATGGCCAGGGCGGATTTGGCCATCGGCGCAGGCGGCGTAACAGGTTTGGAACGGTGTGCTTTGGGGCTTCCGGCGCTGCTGGTAATCCTCGCTGACAATCAGGAGGAGAACGTCGAAATGCTGGAACGGGTGGGTGCGGCAATTTCCCTTGGTTGGTGGGATAACTTGGCACAGGAAAAGATTTGTGAAGTGTTGGATGGATTGGATGGAAATCATTTGACTGCCATGTCGCGTGCAGGTTTTGATATTACCGACGGGCTTGGGGCTGACCGCGTCGCGGCAGCCATGCTAAAGGCATGAGGAGATAAATGAGCGCTATTACTATTGCCTCGAGACTTGTCGGCACGGGCCAGCCGCCGTACGTCATCGCCGAAGTAGGCATCAACCACAATGGTGATTTGGGCACGGCGTTGCGGATGATCGAGGTGGCTAAGGGGGCTGGAGCGGATGCCGTAAAGTTCCAAACTTTCAAGGCGGCAGAGTTTGTTTCGGATCGCAACCAGATGTTTACCTATACGTCGCAAGGCAAGGCAGTGACGGAACCGATGTTCGACATGTTTCAGCGCTACGAAATGTCGATCGACGATTGGCGGGCTATACGACGGCATTGTGATGCTACTGGTATTACTTTCCTGTCTACCCCACAAAATAGAAGCGACCTTGATGTGTTGCTGGAGGTGGGTGTTTCCGCGATTAAGGTGGGATCGGATGACTTCGTCAACCTGCCGTTATTACGTGATTATGCAACAACAGGTTTGCCGTTGATATTGTCCTGCGGCATGGCCAATCTGGCAGAAGTGTGGCAGAGCCTGGAAGCTGCCGGCGCATTCGAAGGATATCCGGTGGTGTTGCTGCTATGCACGTCGCAATATCCGACGCCGCCTCAGGATGTGAATCTACTCAAGTTTAAAACCCTTGCAGGGGCGTTCCCCACCATTCCGCTTGGTTTCTCGGATCATACCCAGGGCGAACTAGCTTCGTCACTTGCGGTTGCTTTTGGGGCATGTATTTTGGAAAAGCATTTTACTTTGGATCATAACTTGCCAGGTCCGGATCATTGGTTTTCGGAAGACCCCGAAGGACTGACAAAATGGGTTCAATCAATTCGCCTTGCCTATGCGATGATGGGTAGCTCACTAGTTCGTCCGACTGTAGCGGAACTTGAAATGAGGCCATTAGCCAGAAGGAGTGTTGTTATTACCCAAGATGTCCAGGCTGGAGAGAAGCTGGGCGCAAATAATATCGGGTTGAGGAGACCAGGAAATGGCCTGCCAGCTTCTTTTTTTGATTTGATTTTGGATAAACACGCTACTACCGGTTTACTGAAAGGACATCTGCTGCAACTGGGAGATTTTCATTGATGGATATCGCGGAATTTCAGGAACTTTTTTCATCATTAACCACGTTCAAGAAAAACCGCTTTCATCCATTGGTATGGATTGTAGGTGACCCGCAAATCGGGGAAGGTGTTTATATTGGCGGAATGTCGGAAATTAACGCAAATGGGGCAAGCGTTGTCATAGGCGACAATTGCGATATTGCCTCTTTCGTTTCTATAAATTGCGCAGATTCGCACAAAAAATGTATCGGCCTGAGCGATGAGGTAGAGCGCCAGAATATTGTTCTGGAGCATCATGTTTTTGTTGGTTCGCATTGTGTGATTAAAGGCGGCGCACATGTCGGCCATCATTCAGTTGTCGCTGCTGGAACTGTTGTGGATAAGGGCGAAATCCCACCTTATTCACTGGTGTGTGGGAATCCAATGAAGGTGAAAAAAGGGTATTACTTGTCCAGGCTGGCTGAACGCACTGAATGAATCCAAATATGTGGATTCATTGAATGTACATTAGCCTCATTTCAATTCGGTGAAGGGTGATTTTTTTGACGTCCAGTATTGTTCCGCACAACCGACCCTCTATCGGAAAATCCGAAAAATTGGCGTCGTCGCGTGTACTTGGTTCTCGATGGCTGGCCCAGGGTACCGAGACGGAAGCGTTTGAGAATGAATTCTGCAACTACTTGGGATTGCCGGAAGGTCACGCGGTAGCGGTTTCCAGCGGCAGCGCGGCGCTTTATCTAGCGCTCTGGGCATTGCAGGCGGCAGGCAAGCGGGTTTATTACCCAGGTTATGCGTGTGCCGCACTACGCAACGCGGTAGCGTTGGCCGGTGCCAATGGAGTGATTGGGGATGTGGCTGCTGGCACACCGAACATTGATTTGCGGGCGATTCCCGCAGCTGTGGACATGGTAATTGTCCCGCATATGTTTGGCATCCCCAGCCGGGTTGATGCGCTACCTCAGGACATTCCAGTAATCGAGGATTGTGCCCAAGCATTAGGCGCAAGTATTGATGGTAGGCCGGTTGGCACGCATGGAAAAATCGGCGTATTTTCTTTCTACGCCACCAAGATGATCACGACAGGTGGGCAGGGAGGCATGGTGGTGTCCAAGGATCGGGATGTTGTAGAAATGATCCGTGATTATCGCCAGTTCGATTGCCGGCATGATCGGCACACCCGGTTTAATTTTCAGATGACTGATCTTCAGGCAGCGATTGGTCGTGTTCAACTTTCCAGATTGAATGAATTCGTGAATAAACGGGAGGAGATTTTTTTACGATATGCGCAACTAGGTTTGGCGTTGCTCGACACAGCAGATGATCGCCTGATTCCTGTGCGCTATCGTGCGGTCTGGAAATGTGAGCAGCCTGAACGCGTCATCGGCGCATTGCGCGAGGCGGGCATCGGAAGCATTATTCCGATTGAGGATTGGGAGTTGCTCGACGCTGTGGGAAAATTGCCTAATGCTTATAGAATGACCAAGCAGACGGTATCGCTGCCCATTTTTCCATCGCTGAAGAATAAAGAACTGAATGTCATTACCCGGCAGCTGAAAGCGCTTATATGATATTGACAGCCCATCAACCGGTCTACCTGCCTTGGCTCGGGCTATTCCACAAAATATACTTGGCGGAAATGTTCTGTATTTTCGATATAGTTCAGTATCAAAAAAAGGACTATAACAATCGCAATAAGATCAAGACGCACAGCGGCCCGATTTGGCTCAGCGTGCCAGTCGAATCCAAGGATCATCTGGATAAGCTGATTTGCGACATTCGTATCATCGACAACGGCTGGAACCGGAAGCATTTCAAGTCAATTGCATCGGCCTATCAGAAGAGTCCATACTTTGATCGATATATCGGCGAAATAGAGCGTTTGCTGATACACAATCATTATGATTTCCTGTGTGATTTGAATGCGGATATTCTTCGGTTTTCTCTTGAAGCGCTTGGCATAGACAGGCCAGTAGTTAAAGCCAGTGATTACGAATTTTCCGGAAAAAAATCCGATCTGGTTCTGGACATGTGCATCAAGCTCGGCGCAGACACTTATATATTCGGCGCTCAGGGGGGAAGCTATGCAGACCGGGATTCATTTTCCCGGAATGGCATCAAGATTTATTTTCAGGATTACCACCATCCCGTTTATCATCAATTACATAAAGATTTTGAACCCTATATGTCAGTAATCGACCTGATATTCAACGAGGGGCCTGGCAGCTTACAGATATTGCTGGCTGGGAACCCTACTTCAATAAAGGATGTGGCTTTGATATGAGTGAAATGACCATGTTTGATAAATCTCCCTTTCCGACCGATAAAAAACTGGCAAACTTTACCAAGTATGTGCCGAGAAAAACCTTAGCCCGTTTTCTTGTGCAATGCGAAATATTCAAGCGCCAACTCGATGTCAAAGGCAGTATTGTCGAGTGCGGCGTGCATTTGGGCGGCGGGGTGATGACCTGGAGTAAACTCTCGGCCATTCTGGAACCCTATCACTACCATCGAAAGATCATCGGGTTCGATACGTTTGAAGGATTTCCTGCTGTTTCCGCAGAAGATAAGGGGGCGCCACGTGCAAATGTGGGTGAGTTTCGCGAGCAGCACGATATCTACCAGGAAATGCTAGGAGTGATCGAGACCTTTGATGCTGAGCGTTATATTAATCACATACCAAAAGTCGAGCTGGTAAAGGGGGATGCAAACCAAACCATCCCGACCTACTTGGAAAATAACAAGCATCTGATTGTGTCTTTGTTGTATCTGGATTTCGATGTGTTTCAGCCGACTAAAACTGCATTGCAATCATTTTTGCCGCGAATTCCAAAGGGCGGGATCATTGCTTTTGATGAGGTGAATAACAAGAATTGGCCAGGAGAGACCATCGCGTTGCTGGAGTCGTTCAACTTGAATCAGCACAAGCTTGAATGCTGCCCCTTTGAGCCGAATATCTCTTTCATTCAGATATGACTTTTAGCCAGGAATGGGATCGGCGGTATCAACGCACTGGCTTGACCAGCCAGTGGCCATGGAGCGACTTGGTACGCCTGTTCAGGCGGCATTTTTCCCGAAGCGATACCAAGAACCTGAGGGTATTGGAGTTGGGGTGCGGCTCCGGGCCGAATATCCCTTTTTTCCTATCAGAAGGGGTGGATTATTTCGCAATCGAAGGAAGTGCTACCGTGGTGAATGAGCTGCTAAAGAGCTACCCTACCTTGAAAGACAATATCTTAGCCGGGGATTTCACAGATGGAATTCCATTTGATTTGAGCTTCGATGTCATCGTTGACCGAAGTTCACTCACTCATAACGATACGCCTGCCATCAGGCGGACGCTGGTTGAGTGCCATTCGAAACTGGCGGACGGCGGAATTTATATTGGCGTCGACTGGTTTTCCGGCGAGCATTCCGAACTTCAATATGGCAGTCCCCTCGAAGGTGATCCGTTTACTTACCATGCATTCACTGCCGGGCAGTTTGGTGATGTGGGTAGAGTGCATGCCAGTTCAGAAGAACATTTGCATGCATTGTTCGAACATTTCAATATGCTTTGGCTGGAAAAAAAGACCATGCAGCAGAGGATTCCTGATGCGAAGCTATGCCATGTGACATGGAATTTTGTGGCTTCTAAACGGTAGTTTCGATTCGTAGAGAGATTGAAGAATGGGCACCTCTAGAAATTCATTTTGCGGGCGAATCGCGGCGTCGCGTGCTCGTTCGCTCCTCGCCTATCCATCCGATATGTCTCGTCGCTCACTGCGCGGCTCCTTGCGCTTCATCCCGCAAAATGAATTTCTAGAGGTGCCCTAATGTCCGATACTATTTTGGTAATAGCAGCCCATCCGGATGATGAAGTGCTGGGCTGTGGGGGAACAATTGCACGCCACGTGCGGCAAGGGGATCATGTTGCCGTGGTGATTCTTGCCGAGGGGGTGACATCGCGCGCTTCCGTGCGGGATGCCGATAAGGATAAGGGCGCACTGCAAGAGCTTGCTGCTGCGGCCCGCCGCGCTTGCGCTATTCTCGGTGTGCAGGACGTCACGCTGCATGACTTTCCAGATAACCGCATGGATAGCTTGGCGCTACTGGAAGTGGTCAAAGTGATTGAGTATCATGTCGATCGTTTACAACCGCAGGTGGTGTACACCCACCATGGCGGCGATGTGAACGTCGATCACCGCATAACCTACCAGGCCGTTGTAACGGCCTGCCGGCCACAGCCAGATTGTTGCGTGAAAAAAATTCTTTGTTTTGAAACGCCTTCTTCAACCGAGTGGCAGCCGCCATTACTGGGTGCAACTTTTTCCCCGAATTGGTTCGTCGATATTTCGGGTACGCTGTTAACCAAGGCAGAGGCGCTTGCAGCATATCAGCCCGAATTGCGGCAATGGCCACATCCTCGTTCGGTTAAGGCAATCGAGCACTTGGCGGGTTGGCGAGGTGCAATGGTTGGTGTTGAAGCGGCAGAAGCTTTTGAAGTTGCCAGATGTGTCGTTTAGGAAGCATATACAAAAAATATAGGGCGGGAGAGTTGGAATGAGCCAAGACGAGTTGATTCACTGGAAAACGGATGCCTGGAAGGATCCGGGGATGGTTGCCTGGTATTCCCAGCGAATGGTGGAGCAAAGCAGCATCATCCAACTGAAAAACCGTCTTGAAACCGATTTGTGCGGGGCGCTATCGGTTGGGGATGAAGTGCTGGATGTTGGCATTGGAACAGGCCGTGCTTCGTTGCCGCTAGCCGCACAAGGAAAACGCGTCACGGGGGTGGATAGCTCGCAGGCAATGCTGGACGAATGCAAAAGACTGGCTGGCGATATCCCGATTGAACTGTTACCCGCGGATTTGGCAAACCTGCCCTTTGAAACGAACCGCTTCGATACGGTCATGGCGCTTAATGTCCTGACGCATTTCCCTCATTGGCAGCAGGTTGTAGAAGAATGGAGCAGAGTTGCAAAGCCGGAGGGACGGATTGTTTTCGATGTGTATTCAAAAGATCACTATGAAGCGGCCGGCGCGCCAGCATTGCCGCAAGACAACTTTTCTGGCTTTAATCTCAGGATTACGCTTGCCGAATTAGTGACGGAACTGAACCAGCAAGGCTTAACCATAGCGGCAATTGTTCCCTATGGAGGATTGTTGGGGAACGGCACAAATTACTGGATAAACCAAAGGCTGGAAGTCAAACATTGGTGGAACCGCCTGTTGTCGTGGATGGGATATGACCCGAGGTTATTCGAGTTTGCGGTTTTTCTGGAGGAACGTTGTTTTGCATATATGAGTACTTTTGCCACAGGCCGTTTTATGGTGGCGCTTGATAAGCGTGCCGATGCGGAAAATAACCAGGCGTGGTTGCAACGTAATGCCGAATTGAATGCGCGAATTCTGCAAGGTGTTTCACTGGATAGCTTAACGTCTTTTATTCCAGAAGATGCCGCTGAATGGCGCCGCACCCTGAACCATCATCTCGAATATCTGCGTAACCGGGTTCTTTTCTACCATTTGTGGTCGATGTTTCATGTCTACTCCATTCCCTTTAACCTGCCGTCTTTTTTGGATGTGCATCATGTATCGGTATTGCAATTGTGGCATGAACAGGCCGCACTGGATGAAAGGACGATGAATTTATTGCGTGAGTGGCACCGTATTCCAGAATTGGCAGGCACGCTCACCTATGAAGGCATTCCACTTGGGAATGGCCTTGAATATCAGTTAATGCAGGATTTTCTCAGAAATTATCACCACATTTTTAGCGAAGGAAAACTGTGAAAAATATTGCACTCTTTTCTTTGCTTTGGGACAAAAATGCGCCCGTACTCGAACAATACCTGGCCGGCAAAGAACGAACGGTAATTTCGTTAGCACCAGCGTGCACTGCAGCCATGCGGCAAGCGCTTGAACCATCAGGTGCCAAGCTGGTCGCACTTGAATCAGTTTTGTCTTCAGAAGAGCGCGAGAGCATTTTCCAGGATGCGCAACAGAGAGCCAATCGGTGCAGTGAGGTTTTCCGGGGCACTGAATGGCCGGGATTTTGCCTATCCAGAGGCTTCGATAGCGAGCGCGCCGGTGCAGTTATTTCTGACAATCTGAGTCAGAAGTTATTTGCGGAAATAATAGTCCTGGCAGCACTAAATAAAGTAAAAGAAGAATATTTTCTTGAGTTAATCATTCTTAACGAAGATGTTCTCCCCATCTCGAAAACGATTGCGCTATGGGCACACACTGAACGCATCCCAGTGCTGCACTTGACCCATGGTCTTGGATTGCCACGCCCTAACACGGTGGATGAAGAGGTTAATGCAGACGTCATGGCCGTATTCGGCAGAAGGGGGGGCGAATTCTTTCTCGATGCAGGTATCCCTGCAGAGCGTATTCGTGTGACGGGCAGCCCGTCTCTGGATATATACCAGCATTTGAAGCAAAAGCGTGAATTGATACGTCAATATACACTCGCTAAAAATAACCTATTGCCGGAATTTCCGATTGTTGTTTTTGGAACGACATGGGCAGCACATCTGACGGCAATTTCTGATGGCGAAGTATATGAAAAATCTCTCCGGCATGTGTTGTTGGCATGCAGGCAAGCTGCGGATGAGGGGGTAATAGCTCAGCTGATCATCAAAGACCGTCCGGCTAATTCTAGTTTTGGCCCGGAGTTATGCCGGCGAATTACCTTGGAAGTGGGTTTCCCCGAACAGATGCTTCGCTATGTGATAGATGAAACAGAGATCTGGATTGTTGCGGCGGATGTCGTTATATCGATTGATTCCAATCTTTCCGCAGAAGCGGCACTTGCGGGTGTGCCTGCTATTAACCTGATGAGCGATGCAGGCCTTCGCCTTGGGCCAAGCTTTTACGGTGACTCCGGTATTGTTGAAGTGGAGCCGGAAGGTCTGAAAAATGCGATTGTCAGCATTCTTGCTGATGATAACTTGAAAAATATATTGATAACCGCTTCAGACAAGAAGGCCTGTGAATACAATGCCGAAAACGACGGCATGGCAGTGGAACACGTGGCTTTGCTGATGGAAGAGGTTGCACGAATTCCGTCAGGCTTGGCCAATGTGAAAACGTATAAAGCGACTTTTCGCCAAGCTGGGCAACCTCCATTGCCACCGGGAAAGTATGTTTGGGAGTCCCTGACAGAGGGTGATGATAGTTCGCTTAAGATGGAAGGTTACACCGATACACCACGATCGGAATTGATTGGACTGTTTCAGCACAAGCCGCGCCGTGTGCTGGATATTGGTTGCAACATGGGGTCAACCGGGGAACTGATCAAGCGTGAATTTCCCTCTGCCGAGGTCATCGGTATTGAAGTGAACAAGGCCGCCGCCGATGTGGCTGGCAAGAGAATAGACAGGGTTATAAACGAACCGATCGACACGCTGGACTGGATGCATGTGGGTATCGAGCCACACAGTATTGATACAGTCATTCTGGCCGATGTCCTTGAACACTTTATCGATCCATGGGGGACGCTGCGTAAACTTATACCGATATTGACGCCAGATGCGCAGGTTGTTTCCAGCATACCAAACAGCCGGAACCTTTGGTTAATGGATCGTTTGGCACAAGGCTTATGGACTTATCAGCAGGTCGGTTTGTTGGATGTCACGCATATCCGTTTTTTTACGCTGGATGAAATGAAGCGGATGTTTGATGAAACTGGTTATGAAATTGTCAAGATTGGTGCGAATCGGGATGGGCGGATCGTACTTCCCGAGTTCGCGGATGAAAGCGTAACTGTCGAGACAGACAAGTTAACATTAAAAAACGTTTCTCCAGCAGAAGCATTTGAACTAAAAGCATTGCAATTTCTGCTTGTCGCTCGCCCCAGGTTATTGGTGGAGGATGGAAAGGTTTTGGTTCCTGATCAGCGTAGAAAACTGCGCTGTACAATTTTTTCTATTGATTTCCCTCCTGCTGCGTGCGCGACGCTAAGGCTTTCCGGGCCATTAGGCTATCTGGCAAATGATATCGACATCGATTGGAGGGTCACCTATGTTCAAACCGGAGATAAGCTAAATTATTCCATCAATTGGGATGGTATTTATTCCGCTGATTTAATCATAATTCAACGATGGATTCCTCGCGAGCAATTTAAAGATCAAATTGAAAAAATTCTTACCAGCGGGAAAGTGGTTATTTATGAGACGGATGACTTGTTGGATGACATTCCTCAAGAGAATTCTCATCATCTATATAGTAAAAACAATCGCGATATTCTGTTGAATGTAATCTCACGTGCACACGCTGTAACGGTGTCTACCAAAACATTAAGGAATTATTATTTAAAATATAATCCAAATGTTTTTGTAGTGCCTAATTTATTGAATGAGACTAAGTGGGCTGATTTACATATAGCTCCGCCGCACGATGAGGTGGTGATCGGATTCGCCGGAGGAAATTCACATGAGATTGACTTGGCGTTGGTCGAGGAGGCGCTTGAACGGATAGCAGATAAATATGGCAATAAGATTCAGTTCAGATTCGTTGGTTGTACGACCGAAAAAATCAGTAAATTACCGAATTATCGTTATGACGAATTCTATCCGGGTTATGCCGAGTATTCACTGGCATTAAAAGAATTCAATTTTGATATTGCCATCTCGCCGCTTAAGGACACCTTTTTTAATCAGTGTAAAAGCAACATAAAATGGCTTGAATACTCTGTGGCTGGTATGCCGGGGGTCTATTCCAATGTGGCGCCGTATAGGGAATCAATTCGACAGTTTGAAACGGGTGTGCTGGTCGAAAATACATCGGACGCCTGGTTTGCAGCGCTGGACTATCTGATAAGTCACCCTGAAGCACGTGAAAAAATTGCCTCCGATGCGCGCAGGGAGGTTCTCGAACACTACACTTATGCTTCGCAAGCGGGAAAAATAAAAGATCTTTATTGGAAAATAATCGAAAAGAATGCCATTTCTCCAGTTTGGCAAAAACCCGATGAACAGTACGTTTCAAAGGAGAAAGAGCAGATTGCGATGGCCTATCGCACTTGGTTACATAAACATTCCCTGCAAGAAATCGATGCCCAGTTATTTGCCGAACGTATGGTGCTCAAATGGAAACAGCGGCCAAAAATGCATTTCGTTATGCGAGTGTACGCTGGAGAAGAAAAACTGCTTGCGGATACGATCAATTCCTTAAGTTCGCAGATGTATTCCCAGTGGATGCTTTCAGTCATTGCCGATTTCCCATGCACTGATCCTATTTTCGAACAAGTGGCCGCTTTGCATTGGAAGCAATTTTCTCCAGATATGCCCGCATCGGACGTGTTTAATCAAGCAATAGCGGAGGTAGACGCTGATTGGATTGGGCTGATATCACCGGGTGTACGCTTTGAGCCCCATTTGCTCTTGGTGTGCGGTGACTATGTGAATATTCGCCCGCAATGGAAACTTATTTATACAGATGAAGATTCAATAACTCAGCAAGGTGAGCGGTTGGATCCGAAGTTTAAACCAGATTTCAATCTGGATTTGCTGCGCTCTATGCCCTATCTGGGAGCCTTTTGCTTGGTTAATCGAGAAGCGCTGATCGCAGTGGGGGGGTGTGCCGACTTGCCGGAAGCAGAGAGCTACGATCTGGCACTCAAGATTCTCGATAGCTATGGTGAATCTTCTTTTGGGCATATTTCTGATGTGCTGTGCCATGTGCCCGAGAAGGGCTATCGCAGTTTTAATGGACAGAGCGGAACAACTGCACTCCAGGCGCATTTAGCTAGGTGTGGTGAGTTGGCAGAAGTAACCGATGGCTATTTGCCTGCTACTTTTCGTGTGCTTTACCGCCATGATGTTCAGCCAATGGTGTCGATCATCATTCCGACCAGGGATAAAATTGAGTTCTTGCGGCCATGTGTAGAAAGTTTGCTGGAGAAAACAGCCTACCCAAGCTATGAGCTGCTCATAATAGATAACCAAAGCGTTGATCCTGATGTCTTTGAATTCTACGATCAGCTTTTGTCCGCGTATCAGGAAAAAATAAAAATCCTGCATTACGATCAGCCATTTAATTTTTCGGCGATTTGTAATTTCGGCGCGAAACAGGCTAGGGGCGAGCTCATCTTATTGCTGAATAATGATACTCGTGTGATCCATGGGGAATGGCTGGAGAGGATGGTGAGCCACGCCATGCGCCCGGGGATAGGCATAGTCGGAGCACGGTTGATTGATTCAAAAAGCAGCAGGATTCAGCATGCCGGAGTCATTCTCGGCATTAACTCCGTCGCAGACCATATTTTTTCTGAGAGTTCAAAATTTTCCGATTCTGGATATATGGGCAGAGCCCAGGCCGATCAGAATTTCTCGGCTGTTACAGCAGCTTGTATGTTGATACCTAGGGCCATATACGATGAAGTAGGGGGGATGGATGAAAGTAATCTGCCCGTCTTATTTAACGATGTCGATCTTTGCCTGAAGATTGGAGCGCGCGGATATAAAATCGTTTGCACGCCCTATGCATCACTCATTCACGATGCGCATAACTCTCTGCAGGACATTAATAAAGACCCTGAGAAGGCCGCACTAAGTATTGCTAGAGCAAGACGGGAACGCGATTTTATGTACCGGCACTGGCTGTCAACCTTGGCAAACGACCCTGCTTATAATCGGCACCTGTCGCTTGCTTTTCTGGATTGCCGTGCTGAAAGCGATATCGTGATTGACTGGGACGTAAATTTTCATGATCGTCCCAGGATTGTCGGAGTGCCCTTACCGGGTGGGAGTGGCGAATACCGTTTGGTTTCTCCCTTCCGTGCTTTAAGTATTGCCGGCCTGGCGCAGACAAACATTGTGCAGACCGCGAAAATGTCGGAAACACGTGTTCTGACAACTGTGGAGCTTGAACGGACGCAAGCAGATAGTCTGGTGCTGCATGCGCCTATCGATGATATACAGATGCAGGCATTGGAGACTTACAAGAAATACAACCAGCAACTTCGAATATTTATGCTGGACGACTTGATTACCAATCCACCACAGCAAAGCTCTTTTTTCAAAAAATCTTTCCGTGATGCCAAGTTCCGTCTCCGCAATGCGTTATCTTTTTCAGACCGACTGATTGTAACGACACAACCGCTGGCCGATTTATGCCAGGGGATGATCGAGGACATCCGCATCCTACCCAATATGCTTGAGAAGGAATATTGGGGGAACGTGACGTCAAAGCGGCGCCAGCCGGTTAAACCCCGTGTTGGCTGGGCAGGTGCGCAACAGCACCAGGGAGATTTGAGATTGATCATCGACGCAGTGAAAGCAACTGCTGGCGAGGTGGACTGGATTTTCTTCGGCATGTGTCTTGACGAGCTGAAACCCTATGTGAAAGAAATTCACGGATTCCAGCTTTCCCATCAAGATTACATTTCCAAGCTGGCATCGTTAAATCTCGACCTTGCGGTTGCTCCACTGGAGATACACCCCTTTAACGAGGCAAAAAGTAATCTGCGTCTGCTCGAATACGGATATTTAGGCTGGCCAGTGATTTGCTCGGACATTTACCCTTATCAGACCGCTCCAGTCAAGCATGTGTCGAATGAGCCGCACGCCTGGATTGCGGCCATCCGGGAGAGGATCCACGATCTCGACGCCGCGCAGGCAGAGGGTGACCGGTTACGCCAGTGGGTGGTCGACAATTACATGCTGGAGGATCATCTGGATGCATGGATGGCTGCTTTGGTTCGTGCTTGAATTCCCTGAATGGATGTCGATAGCCTGCTGACTCAAGCATCCAGCGCCCACACCCGTGGTGCGTTAGAAGATGCCGAGTTACTTTATCTGCATCTTCTTGAGCATGTACCAAATCATACGCATGCCTTGTTCCTGCTTAGCGTTCTGTATCTGCAAACCGGCCGTTATTTGGCTGCAACGGCTCAGTTGGAGCATTTTCTCGCACTGAATCCGAACCACCCTGAAGCGCTCTTACACTTGGCATTTGCCAATAGAGAGAGTGGGAATGTATCGCCAGCGGAAGCTTGCTATCGGCAAGTGATCTCGCTTGATCCGACTAATGCTCAAGCACATTTTGGTCTGGCCGAACTGTGTCAGTCCCTCGGCCGGCAGGATCAAGCACTCGCACATTACCGTGAAACTGTACGATTGGCGCCGTCAACCGCAGAGGCGTGGTTCAATCAGGGGGTGTTGCACTTCGTGCGCAGGGAACTTCCTGAGGCGGAAGCTGCCTATCGTCAAGCGATCGCTTTGCGCCCGAATAATGTCGAGGCCCATTACAACCTAGGTGCCTTGTTGCACGGCCAAAACAGGCTTGATGAGGCTCTTGCAGAGTACCAGCAGTCGCTGGTTCTGAAGCCAGGCCTGGCTGAGGCATATCGTGGTATTGCCGATATCTATTTGCATAAAGCGAATTTTTCTGTGGCCCTCGATAACTATCGCCAGGCATATGCGCTTGAGCCGGACAATGCAGAACTAATCAACAACATGGGTGTGGTACTGCAAAAGCTTGGCCAAAACGACAAGGCTCTGGATTGCTTCAGGGAATCTTTGCGGTATGCGCCCGAGAATATCAATGCCCATTTCAACCTGGCTCTGGTACTGCTACTCAAGGGAAATTTCGCGGAGGGATGGGTTGAATACGAGTGGCGGCATCGCATCAAGGATCGCGTTCCAGTTGAAGTAGAACAACCTGAGTGGGATGGTACTTCGTTTGCCGGTAAAACCATTCTGATTCGTGCGGAGCGGGGCTATGGCGATACATTCCAGTTCATGCGCTATCTAAAGTTGGTCAAGGCAATGGGTGGCCGTGTGGTATTCGAATGCCAGGTTGGGCTGCAAAGATTATTGCGCGGTGTGGAAGGCGTTGACGAAGTCTTCCAGAAAACAGCGACTGGCCAGGTGCCAGTTCAATTCGATATGCATATCTCGCTGCTTGGCCTACCTCGTGTTCTGCATACTGAACTTGCCAACATTCCGGCACAGGTGCCATATCTCAAGGTTGAGCCGTGGCTGGCAGAGCGTTGGCGCGCACGCTTATCGTCTGATGCGAATTTTAAAATTGGTATTGTCTGGGCGGGTAGGCCTACGCATGAGGATGATCGCAACCGGTCTGCGGTACTGTCTGATTTTCTCAGACTGACTCACATACCTGGGATTAGCCTGTACAGCCTGCAAAAGGGTGCGCAGGCAGAAATTTTCGCCACCCTGCTGTCTGACACTGCCGTGATCAATCTGGATTTGGAACTGGATGACTTTGCCGATACTGCTGCGGCAATTACCCATCTTGATCTGGTGATTTCTGTCGATACCTCGGTGGCACACCTGGCCGGTGCGTTGGGTAAAGCAGTCTGGGTGCTACTGCCTTTTGCAGCGGATTGGCGCTGGCTGACAGAGCGAGAAGATTGCCCGTGGTATCCCACCATGCGCCTGTTCCGGCAACCAAAATTCGGCGACTGGGATGGCGTATTTGCTCAGGTTTCCTCGGCATTGACCAAGCTCAAACTGGTATCTGAGCGGCCTGATCGGCAGCAACCTGCGGCGGATGCGGCTTATTCAACTGACATCGTCGCTTTGCTGCAACGGGCTCTGATATCGCGCAAGCAGAGTGACGACGTTGGAGTAATCGCAGCCTGCCAGGGCATTCTGGTCACACAACCTCAGCATGCGGAAGCAAATTATCTCGCGGGTATAGCCTCCCTACGCCGGGGCGAGTACGCGACGGCTTATTCGTATCTTACGGTATCTGCGGCCACTTGGCCGGCGCATCCCGGGATGCTGAAGCATCTGGGCATGACCTGCCAGGCATTGGGCAAGTTAGAGGAGGCCTCCCGTTGTTTTGCCAGCGCGCTGGCGTTGGGGAACGAGGAAGTGGAGCTGTTATTCAACCTGGGTGCAGTGCGATTGGCCCAAGGCGAGGCACAAGAGGCGGTCAACTGGTTTGCGCGTGCTTTGGCGTATCAGCCCGCTTTTGTTGAGGCACACAACAATCTGGGTTTGGCATTGCGACACCTCGGCAGGCATGAGGAGGCGATCGAACAATTCAGACAGGCTTTGCAGAGCAAGCCGGATTTTTACGATGCGCAACTCAATTTGGCTAATGCGCTGTGCGCCGGCGGAAAGGTGGAGGAAGCGGAATCCATCTACCGCGCGGCGTTGCAGCAGCTGCCGAATAGTGCGGCGCTGCATAATGGTCTGGGCGTAGCCCTCAAGACTCAAGAAAAGTTCGAGGAGGCGCTTGTGGAATTTCGTTGCGCCATTGAGCATGACCCAAAATATGGCGAGGCATTCAACAATCTTGGTAATACGCTAAAGCTGCAGGGCGATTTGTCCGGTGCGGCGGAAAGCTACCGGCAGGCGCTTCATCTTGATTCGCGCAATGCCACTGCCTGGAACAATCTGGGCAATACGCTTCAGGCACAGGGTAATTTACAGGAGGCACTGGCGTGCTTCGACCGCGCACTGGAAATATCTCCTGACTTTGCCGACGCACATTGGAATCGATCGATTGCCTTGCTCTTGGCGGGCGATTATGAACAGGGGTGGCGCGAGTACGAGTGGGGATTTACGGCTGGCCATCGGCCTTTACGCCAGCTCGATCAGCCTCGTTGGCAGGGAGAAAATTTTGCGGGGAAGACCTTGCTGGTGTTTGCCGAGCAAGGATTTGGCGACACACTGCAGTTTGTACGCTTTCTTCCCATGGTTAAGGCCAGGGGAGGGCGCGTAGTGCTGGAATGCCAGCCTGAACTGGAGAAGCTAATCAAGTCCTGTGCGGGGATAGACGAGATCATTCACTCGTCCACTGCTGGCCAAGTTACGCTTCCGTTTGATTTGCAGGTGCCGCTCATGAGTCTGGCGCTCGTTTTGCAGGTTGATTTGGAGACACTGCCTGCAAGACCCTATCTTCGTGCCGACCCGTCTCGTGTTCTGTTGTGGCGCGAACGTATGCAAGCGGAGGGTCTCAAGGTGGGCGTCGTTTGGGCCGGTAACGCGATACACCAAGACGATCACAACCGTTCCATGCCAGTCAAGATGCTCGAGCCGCTAACTGATCTGAAAGAAATTGCACTGTATAGCCTGCAAAAAGGTGTGGCAGCGGAAACCATCGCGGATATACCTGGCATTATCGACCTTGCGGGTGAACTGCATGATTTTGCAGATACTGCGGCTGCAATTGCCAATCTCGATCTGGTTATTACCGTGGATACTGCAGTAGCCCATTTGGCGGGTGCGCTGGGTAGGCCCGCATGGGTGATACTGCCAGTTGCGCCAGATTGGCGCTGGCTATGCAAACGCAGAGAAAGCCCATGGTATCCGAGCCTCAGGTTATTCAGACAAGACAGCCGGGGTAACTGGGGTGGGGTGATTGCGGAGATAAGGGCGCGCCTAAGGACAAGTGCACTTACCGGAAAAATATAGATAATATTATGTTTATTAACATGTAATTGTTTTTTTTCGCAATAATTTGAAAAAAAATTAAAGTTTCGAAGGGCTTGTTCCGATAACAGGTCTGACAGCGGTTTAATTGCCTCACTAAAATTGGCAAACCAAAGTCGGCGGAAACGTCGAAAACAAGCTCAAACCATTCATCTAAGGAGACAAAAAATGGCTCTAATAGTAAATACAAATATCGCGTCTTTGAACGCACAACGCAATTTGGCTGGCAACCAAAGTGCCCTGACTACTTCTCTACAACGCCTGTCTTCTGGTCTGCGTGTCAATTCAGCCAAAGACGATGCTGCGGGTTTGGCGGTTGCACAAAATTTCACCGCACAGATTCGTGGTAACGAGCAAGCTGAACGGAATGCTGCCGATGGTATTTCCCTCGGCCAAACAGCGGAAGGCGCAATTGGGCAGATTGCCAATAACATTCAGCGTATCCGCGAACTTGCTGTACAGTCAGCTAACGGCACGATCAGTAACTCTAACCGTTCTTCGCTACAAAAAGAGGTGGACCAGCTGACCCAGGAAATTTCCCGGATTTCGCAGACCACCACGTTCGGCGGCACCAATTTGCTGAGTGGTGCCAGCACCTTGACTTTCCAGGTTGGTTCGGACGGTGCTGCGAACAACCAGGTTTCGGTCACCACTACTAATCTGGCTCAAGCGGGTTCGGCTGGATTGTTTACCTACAACGCCACCTTGACCAATACCGGTACGGTTGACATCACCACGCAGGGTGGCGCATCGGCGGCGCTTGCCAACCTGGATAGCGATATCACCCAGACCTCCAACCTGCGTTCCACGTTTGGTTCGGTACAAAACCGTTTTGAGGCAGTAGTCTCCAACCTGCAGAACTATGTGGAAAACATTACGGCTGCACGTAGCCGGATTATGGATGCTGACTTTGCGGCAGAAACAGCAAAACTGACCAGATCACAGATTCTGCAGCAAGCTGGTACCGCGATTCTGGCGCAGGCTAACACCTTGCCCCAGTCAGCATTGACCTTGTTGCGTTAATATACGCGGTAGGCCAAGGTAGGGACGGGCGCTGGCTGGTGGATCATATGTGATCCAACATCCAGCGCCATTTTCCATAGAGGTGAAATATGATTATCCAGCCGAGCAGTAATCCAGTAAACACCGGACTGGTCGCCGAGCAAATAAACGGGGCGCCACCAGTCAAGCAAGACGTGCCTGTGCAGCCGCCGCAGGTACAGCCGCCGCATGCTCAAGAAGGCTCACAGCCGAGCTCCAAGCAATTGCACGATGCGGTGGAACAAGTGAATAAGACGATCCAGGCACTTTCCAAAGATGTGCATTTTACCGTGGATAAGGAAACCGGATTGTATGTCGTCAAGGTAGTGAACACAGAAACTAAGGAAGTGATTCGGCAAATTCCTTCAGAAGAAATGGTGGATCTTGCCAAGCGCCTGGACGAATTGAAGGGGTTGATAATTCGGCAGAAAGCCTGATTTACTTAGTGCAAGAAGTGAACTATACCCAAAACTGGATTACCATAGCCCGTTCGCAGTAGGAGATTAATATTATGGCTATATCCGCTCCCGGTGTTGGTTCAGGTATCGATGTCAATAGCATCGTCAGTCAGTTGATGGCACTCGAGCGCCAGCCGCTGAATCTGCTCACCAAAAAAGTATCCTCTTATAACAGCCAACTGAGCGCTTACGGGCAGGTGAAAAGCGAGCTAGCCGCTTTCCAATCCGCAGCCTATTCGCTCAGTAGCAGTACCGGTTTCAGTGTCTTCACGGCAACCGCCTCGGACACGACCGTGTTGAATGCCTCTGCTTCCAGCACGGCCTCAGTAGGCGCCTACAATATTACTGTGGGCACTATGGCTGCTTCGCAGCAATTGATCAGCAACGCGACAACCCTGCCGCTTACAGACAGCAACACCACAGCCGTGGGGACGGGTACCCTGACAATTGCTAGCGGCGCGAAATCTTTTGCTGTGACGATCGACGGTACGAATAACACGCTGGATGGGATTGCCAGCGCTATTAACAGCAATGTCAATAATTTTGGCATGACGGCTTCGGTCATGTTCGACGGTACCAACTACCGTTTGCTGATGAGTGCGAACAATACGGGTGTGGCCAATGCGATGACGGTTTCCGTGGCGGATAGTGACGGGAATAATCTGGATACCCTGGGGTTGTCACGTTTGTCCTATACGGCCGGCGGTTTTAATCTCACCCAAAGTCAGGCCGCAGCGGATGCTGCGCTCAATGTCAATGGAGTTGCTGTTACCAGTGCGTCCAATACAGTCACCAGCGTCATTAACGGCGTTACGCTAAACCTGACAAAACTGGGTACGACCAATTTGACCGTGGCCTCGGATACGACCGCTATTACCGCCAAAGTGAACAATTTCATCAGCGCTTACAATAAGCTCCACACGGATATGGCAAACTTGCACATGAAGGGCGGCGCGCTGGAAGCAGATAACACGCTACTCTCCATCCAGGCCCAATTGGATGGCGTTTTCAACACGCCGGCAGCAATTGCGGGTAATGCCTATAGCTATCTGGCTCAAGTGGGTGTTTCCCGACAGAAAGATGGCAGCTTGGCCCTGGATGCATCAGCCTTTACCAGTGCATTAAGCAGTAATTTCAATAGCGTGGTGGCATTGTTTTCTGACCCTACTCAAGGATTTGGGCAGCGGCTCAACACGGAGGCCACTAACCTGTTGCAAACGAATGGACTGATTGCGTCCACTACGGATGGGATTAACACCAGCATCTCCAGCTTGACTACGCAGCAGGACCAAATGAATACGAGGCTGATCCTGACTGAGCAACGCTTGCGTAAACAGTATGCGAGTTTGGATGCGCTACTTGGCAGCATGAATCAAATGAGCCAGTATTTGGTGCAGAATTTGGCTAAATTGTAACTGGAGGAAGGAAAAATGCTTAATACAGGAAGCAATCAGGCGCTGAATGCTTATGCCAAAGTCAATATCGAGGCAGCGATCAATACTGCCAGCCCGGTACAGTTGATTGTGTTGCTTTATGATGGAGCGATAAACGCGATTGCCAGCGCGAAAGGGGCGCTCAGCCAATCCAAAATCGAGGAAAAGGGGCGGCTCCTTTCAAGAGCCATTGGGATTATAGAATGTTTGCGCACAGTGCTCGACCAGGAAAAGGGTGGGAAAATCGCCCAAGATCTGAATGACCTGTACGACTATATGAAACGCCAACTGTTGCTCGGGAATCTGAAAAATCAAACCGAGTATCTGGATGAAGTGATCAAACTCTTGTCTGAAATACGTGGCGCTTGGGTCATATTAGCTACCCCAAAAAATACCGCACCTGCTATGGCGCAAGAGAAGCCTGCAACAAAATCTGGCACGAGCTACGGCAAGGCCTAAGCTGAAGGGCGTCTCTAAAAATGTAGAGTTCGCCCAACTGCAAGGCGCGGGAAAAATTTCGCAGCGCCGCATATGGGTTATATGTAAGCAAGAAATTTTTTCCGCAACGCAGCAGTTGGGATGAAATCTGGATTTTTAGAGGTGCACGAATGGATATTGTTGTCGAGTATGCTGCAGCGCTGGAGATAAGCCAACGCATGCTGGCTGTGGCGCGCATCGGCGATTGGGATGAATTGGTTGAGTTGGAAAAGCGCCGTGTCAACGTCATGGACGCAATACGAAATTTTCAGCGTGAGATTTTACCCGCCCAACAGCAGGCGTGCGCGCCAATGATGCGGGAGATATTGGCGTGCGACCAGGAAATTCGCCAGCTGGTTGAACCATGGATGGCTGAAGTGAGTGGAATATTGAGTAGTTTACAGGCTGCAAGAAAGCTGGAAGAGGCCTATAAATAGGGGACGCCAATGCGCTCCAATACGACTGGTCTGCATTTCCATCCAAGCGAGCGCAAAATGCCAATGCGTTGTGCCACCAATCCAATTGGCGACAGCCACCCCATCCAGCCAGACATCGACCGCCCCGCACTACCCGAGCTGTGGCGGGAGAACTTGCGCAAGCGCGAGCGTAAACAACAACAGAAAAAGAAATCAGAGAACAGACCTTTTTCGCCCGAGCATCGTATCGATGATTTTGCTTGAAATGCTTGGGCGAGCCTTAATTTCAATAGCGGAGGGGTAGTGGAAACACTCGTCATCACCTGGCGGGAACTCTTGATTGTCGTGGTGCTGGTGCTGGCGGTCTACATCGCCGAGGTATTGCTACTCACACGCTTACCGGGCAAACGCGGCCTTGTCTTCGGCGATAAGACAGGGAAGGCGCGTGACAGCGAGATTCAGTCCTTACACGCCGAGTGTGAAACTCTGCGTCAGCATCTGGAAAAGATGCAGGGGGAATTGGATGCGCTGAAAATGGCTCAGGCAGATTCGCCGTACAGTCAGGCAATCAAGCTGGCGCAGCAGGGACTATATGCCGGACAGATATCGGCGAACTGTGGCATTTCGAGCAGTGAAGCGGATCTTATCGTAGCGCTGTATCACACGAAGCAGGCATGATCAATAACGACGTAGCTAACCAACTCCAACTGCTCATCAAGGCGGTTGCACCGCCGCTTATCGAAGTTGCGGAAACCCCGCTGGAATCACCGCAGTGGGTGCCTGGCCAGCGCTTGCAGGCCATTGTCCTATCTAATCTGCCCAATGGGCGTTTTCAGGTATTGGTATCCGACCACGAGCTGGATATGAATCTGCCGCGTAATACGCAGCCAGGGGACAAAGTCGATCTGACCTATATCTCTGCGAAGCCCCGCCCGACCTTTGTACTCACGCAAGATTTACCCCAGCTTCAAGCTGTGCCGAATGAAGCGAAACTGAGTCAGGCAGCGCGCTTCCTGGGCGCATTGTTACAGGGGAATGCCGCCGGGAAGGATCAGGCCGGTGCAGTGGCCCGAACGGCGCCGCTATTACCTGGCCCACCAACCGATGCCCCGGAACTGGCGCGCCAACTTGGCAAAGCATTGGCTCAGAGCGGATTGTTTTATGAATCCCATCAGGCTGAGTGGGTTGCGGGTCAACGCCCTCTGGCGGAATTATTGCAGGAGCCACAAGGCAAATTATCGCCGCGCCTGACCCTGCCGCAAGGCCCATTGACAGGTCTTTCACAGAACCTTCAGGAAAGATTATCACCGCGCCTGGCTCAGGTACAAAACCTGTTGGTGGAAATTTCGCAGGCGTCCCAGGGAAAATCAGCTCCACGTCTGGCTCAGGTGCAAGGCTTGCTGGCGGAAATTTCGCAGGGCCTGCAGAGCAAAGCTTCAGCGGCGCAAAGTCCGCTGGCAGCGCTTGCGCAGAATATTCAGGAAAAACTGTTACCGCGTCTGGCCCAGGTTCAAAATCTGTTGGCAGAGCTTGTGCAGGACACCCAGGGGAAATCGACAGCGCGTCTGACCCAGGTTCAAAATCTGGTGGGAGCACTGGTGCAGGACACGTTGGGAAAACAGCCGCCTGGGCTGGCTCAGGCACAAAACGTGGCCAGCCAGGCATCATCTGGGCTGCAAAATGTCGCCACAGATATTGAAAAAAATCCGACGGCCGGCGCGATGGTTTCCGAACGTTCACCAGTACATCCACAGACGACAGGATTAGTGCAGCAGCAGCTGGAAGTGCTGGACGGCAGGAATGTGGTTTGGCAGGGCCAGGTATGGCCTGGGCAGACCATGGAATGGAAGGTTGAGGAACGCGATGCACGCAGAGAGGGCAGCGCGCCGGGAGACGCTAATGAGTGGCAAACTACCCTGCGCCTTATGATGCCGCGTTTGGGTGTTGTCAATGCTGCGCTGAATCTGACATCAAGTGGTATCCAACTAAAGTTGACTACTGACGAATCCACTAGCGTTGCTGCCATGAAAAGCAGGCAAGAAGAATTGCGCACATCGTTGGACGCGGCCGGGGTAAAGCTAATATCGTTTGCCGTGGAAGTGGCGGATGGATAAGCCAAAATCACGCCATCTTGCGGTTGCGCTCGCTTACCAGGCGGGAAGCGCAGCACCAAAAGTGGTCGCCAAAGGACGCGGGTTGCTTGCCGAGGCGATTATCGAAAGGGCCAGAGCGGCGGGTGTATATGTACATGAATCACCCGAGCTGGTTTCCTTGTTAATGCAAGTGGATCTCGATCAAAATATTCCTCCCCAACTCTATGTGGCTGTCGCGGAATTACTGGCCTGGTTGTATCGATTGGAGCAGGAAGGAAAGGGCTGAGCCGTTCTGTTCTACCCAAAAAACTAGACTCTTTGCTTAGATTTACCATAGGAACAAAAAAATTGACGTAACCGTAATGTAGAATAGCGCTTCTTTCTAAAAAATGTGTCTCCTTGATTTCATCAGATCCCACTGTTTTAGGAGTTTTTACCACGCCAGAATATCTTGGCCTTGCCACGCTGCTGCGTCTTCATTTGTCGGGCACGGATTTGGCGCCGCACTGTCAATCCATGCTACAGCGAGCAGCGGAAGACCCGAATGATGCCTGTTCTCTCATGGATGCAGCCATAATTCTGCAGTTTCGTGGTTCCCCAGATATCGCACTAAATCTGCAACAGGAAGCGCTGAAAGTGCAACGGCATTATCGCCTACCCGCACAGCAACCCATCAAGCTCCGTTTACTGGCGCTCATGGCACCCGGGGAAATCATGGCGAATGTTCCCATTGAGTGTTTATTGGAAAATTCCGATGTCGAGCTGAATATTTATTACGCAACGGGTGGCGAAGTCAATCAATCGGAAATTCCAGATCACGACGTACTGTTTGTCGCCATCGGTGAGTCAGAGGCTAACCGCCCGATTCTGGCGTCATGGCTACCTTTATTGGCCGATTGGTCAAGACCAGTAATCAACAACCCGTTCCACATCATGCGACTGGCTCGCGATTCTGCCTCGCGGTTGTTGCATTCCTTACCCGGCATCGCCATGCCACCCACTTTACGCATAGGCAGGGCAGAGCTGCAGCGCATTGCACAAGGGGGTTCGGCGGATGGCGTTGAGTTTCCCCTCATTGTCCGTCCCCTCGATTCACACGCGGGCCACGATCTGAACAAAATCGACACTCCCGAGGAGCTATCAAAAAAACTCAGCTCGATGCCTGGCGAAGAATTCTTCATTTCCTCCTTCATCGACTATCGCAGCAAAGATGGATTATTCCGCAAATATCGCGTGATCTTGATCGACGGCCAAGCGTTTGCTTGCCATATGGGAATTTCCAGTCACTGGATGATTCACTACCTGAACGCGGGGATGGCTGAGAGCCCAGAAAAACGCGCCGAGGAAGCGTATTTCATGGCCAATTTTGAGCGCGAATTTGCTGTCAGACACGAGGCCGCCCTGTCCGAAATAAATTGTTGCATAGGGCTGGACTATCTAGGCATCGACTGCGCAGAAACCCAGGATGGCCGCTTATTGATCTTTGAGATTGATCATGCAATGGTCGTCCACGCGATGGATCCTGTCGATGTATTCCCCTACAAACTAGCCCCCATGCAAAAGCTCTTTGCTGCGTTTCGGCAAATGCTCATAAAAGCGGCAGAGCGAATGACGCAGGTTTCACCATAGGCTCCATATGAATAGCCTCAACTTCTCCGGTGGACCGGGTGTTTTGCCTGTCACTGTTTTGGCTGAAACCCAGCAGGCGATCTCCAAGCTTCCAGAGGTCGGTCTTTCGATTCTCGGCATCAGCCATCGGTCAGACTGGTTTGTCGCAGTCGTGGCCGAAGCTGAGCGCAACATCCGTGAATTGCTCAAACTTCCAGATAATTACGCCGTCCTATTTTTACAGGGAGGCGCATCCCTCCAGTTTTCCATGATTCCGATGTTGCTTCTGCGCGGCAGCGGCAAAACGGCGGAATACCTGCGCACCGGGTACTGGAGCAGCAAGGCAATTCCGGAAGCGGCTCATGAGGGCAATGTACGCGTCATATGGGATGGCGAGGCGGATGGATTCCGGCGACTGCCCGCCCCTGATGAATTGTCTTGTTCAGCGGATGCGGCGTACCTTCACTATGTGTCCAACGAAACCGTTGAAGGTACGCAATTCCACACCATTCCCGGCATTGATGGTGTACCGCGCGTGTGCGACATGTCCTCGGACTTTCTCTCGCGACCCTTCGACCCCAATCGCTACGATCTCATCTACGCCCACGCGCAAAAAAATCTGGGCCCGGCGGGCGTCACCGTTGTCATTATTCGCCAAAAACTGTTGAACGATGTGCCGGAAGGACTCCCCGCATTTCTCGATTACCGCTCACATCTCAAGGCACATTCCATCTACAACACACCACCAGTATTTGCCATTTACGTGGTTATGCTGGTCTCCCGCTGGCTATTGCATGAGATTGGCGGGCTAGAAAACATGGCTTTAATAAACCAGAACAAAGCCGAGAATTTATACAAGACCATCGATAACAGCGAAGGCTTTTACCAAGGCTGGGCAGCACCCGAGAACCGATCGTTGATGAATGTGGTTTTCAAGTTAAAGTCAGCCGAGTTGGAAGCCGCGTTTCTGCAGCAGGCCGCTGGCGAAGGATTTAGCGGCTTGGCGGGACATCGTTCGCTCGGAGGTATCCGGGCCTCGATCTACAACGCCATGACGCCTCAGGCGGTCAAATTGCTCTGTTCGTTTATGGAAGATTTTCGCCACTTGGCCCACTAGCCGTACTGTCCTGTCTTCCTCGCCGCCTAGTTCTCCTTGCCGCTGAAAATGGGGATTAAGTCTGCAATTTCTGTAGTAAATCCGTTTCCAGTTTTAAGACTGTCTTGGCATTATCCAGGTGGTTTCCATTGATGATGAACGTGTCCTCGGCGCGATGGCCAAGTGTCGCGATTTTTGCCATATGCAGCCTGATGCCATGCTGGAGAAATACCTGTGCAATGCGTGATAGCAAGCCTGGCCGATCGCCAGCCGTGACCGAGAGTACGTGGTAGATGCCTTTTTCATCGGGATGGATGCTGACTTCAGGCTCGATCGGAAAATGTTTGAGGTGGCGGCTGACCCGGCCTTGCAGTGGTTCTTCCAGCGCGGAAGTTTGTTGCAGTCGTTGCGTGAGCTCGAATTCGACGTAACTGATCAAATCGCGGTAGTGGACAGTGCGGTTTGATTCATCCATGACCTGAAAACTATCCAAGGCGTAGCCATGTCGCGTGGTGTAAATTTTCGCGTCTAAAATATTGTAATTGATGCGTTCGAAAAAACCGCATATGCGGGCGAATAAATCATCGCGGTCGCAGGTGTAAATCATTACCTGCAAGCCTTCGCCTACCGGACTCAAGCGTGCGCGTACAATGGGCGTGGGCGTATTGGTGTGGGTGAGTAGAAGGCGCGTATGCCAGGCGATTTCTTGCGCTTCGTGGCGCATGAAATAACTGTCGTCCAGCTGTTTCCACAATGCTTCGTGGACTCTATCCGATACTGCGTAAAGCCGCAGAATTTGTAGCGCCTCTTCCTGATGTGCTCGAAGTCTGCTTTCTGGTTGAGGTGCTGAACCTGCCAAATAGCGCTGGGTGGCGCCATAAAGCTCACCCAATAATTTTCCTTTCCAGGCATTCCATACTGTCGGGCTGGTACCGCGGATGTCTGCAACGGTCAGCAGATAAATAGCGGTAAGATTGCGCAGGGAATCTACGTGACGGGCAAATTCCGCAATCACTTCAGGATCGCTTAGATCTTTTTTCTGGGCTGTCGCGGACATGACTAGATGATTCGCAACCAGCCATGCAACCAAGTGCTTGTCCCCTGGCGATAAGCCGTGCTGCTGGCAGAAACGCACAGCTTCAACAGCGCCCAGTGTCGAGTGGTCGCCCCCGCGTCCCTTGGCGACATCATGAAATAGCGCGGCGATATACAACACCTCAGGGCGATCAAAATCATTCATCAGCCGGCTGCATAGCGGAAATTCATGCGCCAGTTCCGGTATGGTAAATCGCCGCAGGTTACGCACGACAGTAAGAATATGTTCATCGACCGTGTAGACATGAAACAGGTCATGCTGCATGCGGCCCACGATACTGCCGAATGCGGGCAGGTATTTTCCAAGGACGCCATACAGATTCATGCGGCGCAGGGTGCGGGTAATGCCGGAAGGCTCACGCATGATCGCCATGAATAGATCCCGGTTATGGCTATCGCGTCGAAAGGCGGCGTTGATGCTGCCACGCGCGCGCCACAGGGCACGCAGAGTAGTGGCGCTCATGTCTTTTAATTCGGGGTGGCGCTGCAACATGAGAAAGCTTTCCAGTATGGTGGCGGGTTCCCTTAAAAACAAATCTTCGGACACGGCTTCAAGTAGATTTCCGCGTGCCTGGAAATGTTGGTTGAGGGCGATTGGCGAAGATTGCAGTGAGGAAAAAATACTGGCGCGCAGGTTTTGCAGCAAAATGATATTGAGCTGTGTGACTGCCTTTGCGGTGCGGTAGTAACGCTGCATCAGCATTTCGCTCGGGCGTCGCATTGTATGTTTTTTCAGGCCCAGTTTTTTCGCCAGTGCGTCCTGAAAGTCGAACAGCAGCCGGTCTTCGCGCCGCTTGGCCAGGTAATGCAGCGCAATGCGCAAAAAAGCCAGGTTGCGCTCGTGCCTTGCTGCCTGGCGTGCCTCGGTGGCAGTGATGATGCCCGCTTTGACCAGTGCGCCCCAATTTTGCGCAATCCCACATCCTCGGGCAATCCATAGAATGTTCTGCAGATCGCGCAATCCCCCCGGACTTTCCTTGAGGTTGGGTTCCAGATTGTAGGCAGTATCGTGAAAGCGCGCGTGACGCTGTTGTTGTTCCAGCAGCTTGGCCTCAAAAAAAAGGCGGCTGTCGAAGCGTACATGCAGGGATGTCTCCAAGGCTTGGAACAGTGGCTTGCTCCCGCACAGGAAGCGGCCTTCCATCAGGTTGGTTTGCACCGTGATATCTTGACTGGCCATGTCCAAACATTCTGTGACAGAGCGCACGCTGCTGCCGACTTCCAGGCCGATATCCCAAAATACACCAATGAGCGGCTCGAGGCTTGCCAGATAAGCGTCTGCGCCTTCATCCGGCAACAGGATCAATAGATCCACGTCGGAATAGGGGTACAGTTCGCCACGTCCATATCCGCCTACCGCCGTGAGTGTCAAGGTGGCAGGCAATTCGAGCGCTTGCCAGACGGATTTCAGCAAATTATCAACCAGCTTGGTATGGTCGCGCAGAAGTTTGGCTGGCTGTGAGTGCTGCTCGAACTCGGTGTGCAGCCTGGAACGGCCTTCAGCCAGTGTGCGCCGCCATCTCGCTACCAAAGAGACAGTTGGATTGGCGAGTGGTGCGCCGGCAGGCATGGCTGTACTAGTTAACGGGAAGGTAGAGCAGGTTTGGCAGGAGAGCCGGAGGAAACAGTCAGGACTTCGTGGCCGGTTTCAGTAACCAGAATAGTGTGTTCCCACTGGGCCGACAGGCTGTGGTCCTTGGTGATGATGGTCCAGCCGTCGCCAAGCTGGCGAATGTCGCGTTTTCCGGCGTTGATCATAGGTTCAATGGTGAAGGTCATGCCAGGCTCGAGTTTTACACCTGTGCCTGGCTTGCCATAGTGCAGCACCTGAGGATCTTCGTGGAAATTGAGGCCGATGCCATGGCCGCAGAATTCGCGCACAACGCTGTAGCCATTACCTTCTGCATAACGCTGGATGGCAGCGCCGATATCCCCTAATTGAGCGCCCGGTTTTACCGCTTCAATACCGATCCACATGCATTCGTAAGTGATTTCGCACAGACGCTTTGCCTGGATAGACGGTTCGCCCACGCAGAACATGCGGCTGGTATCGCCGTGATAACCATCCTTGATGACGGTTATATCCAGATTGACGACGTCACCGAGCTTCAGTTTTTTATCGCCGGGCACGCCATGGCAGACCTGATGATTGATCGAGGTGCAGATCGATTTGGGATAGGGCTGGTGGCCGCTGGGTGCGTAATTGAGCGGTGCGGGAATGGTGTGTTGGACATTGACCATGTAGTCGTGACACAAACGATCCAGTTCGCCAGTGGTGACACCGGATTTGACGAAAGGTTGGATGTAATCCAGGACTTCTGACGCCAGCCGGCCGGCGATGCGCATTTTTTCAATTTCTTCTGGCGATTTGATACTGATGGGCATAAGGGGAGAGGTCGATGTCTGAAAAAAGAAAGCTAGCTTAGTGGATTGGGCTGAGGAGATCAACGCTGTTACAGCTTACCTTGCCCGGCGGTTGATTTTGATGGTAAAATCCGCGTTTTAGATTGTGCTTGATTTAGATTTAGGCGCACGCTAAAAAAATTAAATCCACACATCCGCCCCAAGTATAGGGTGCCCGGTTACCGGGTTCGCGCTGGCGGATGGCGGTTCAACCCATACAGGAGATTTACATGTCAGTAACTATGCGTCAAATGCTGGAAGCGGGTGTCCATTTTGGCCACCAAACCCGCTTTTGGAACCCGAAAATGTCCCCCTTTATTTTCGGCCACCGCAACAAAATCCACATTATCAATCTGGAAAAAACCCTGCCGATGTACCAGGACGCCCTCAAGTACGTGCGTCAAATGTCATCCAACAAGGGCAATATCCTGTTTGTGGGCACCAAACGCCAAGCGCGCGAGATCGTCAAGGAAGAAGCCGAACGCGCAGGTGCGCCTTACGTTAGCCAACGCTGGCTGGGCGGAATGCTGACCAATTTCCAGACGGTCAAGCAGTCGATCAAGCGCCTCAAGGACATCGAAGCCATGATGGCTGAAGGCTCCGTAGAGAAAATTTCCAAGAAGGAAGCGCTGGTTCTGCAGCGCGAAATGGAAAAACTGGATCGCAGCCTGGGCGGTATCAAGGATATGGGCGGCCTGCCCGATGCCATTTTCATTATCGATGTGGGCTATCAGAAAGGTGCTGTGACTGAAGCCAACAAACTGGGCATCCCGGTGATCGGCGTGGTTGACAGCAATAACACCCCGGATGGCGTGGACTACGTGATTCCGGGCAACGATGATTCCAGTCGCGCTATTCGTCTGTATGCACGTGGCGTAGCAGACGCCATTCTGGAAGGCCGTAGTCAGGTTATTCAGGAAATCGTCGGCGACGAGTTTGTCGAAGTGGAAGGCGCGGAAGAGCCAGCAGCGTAAGCAGCATTCTTCCAAAAAAGGGGCGCCTGCCCCTTTTTTTACGTCAAAGAATTTTCAAGGAGTTATAGCTAAATGGCGGAAATCAGCGCAAGCATGGTTAAAGAACTGCGCGAGATCACGGGTCTCGGCATGATGGAATGCAAGAAGGCATTGACTGAATCCAACGGCGACATGAAAGCAGCGGAAGATTTGATGCGCATCAAAAGCGGTGCCAAAGCAAGCAAGGCCGCTGGCCGTATCGCTGCCGAAGGTGTGGTGCGTATGCATGTGAGTAGCGATGGCAAGACCGGCGCAATGGTTGAAGTAAACTGCGAGACCGATTTTGTGGCCAAGAACGATGATTTCGTGGCGCTGGTAAATGCGGTGGCGCAACTGGTGGTTGACACCAATCCAGCTGATATGGAAGCACTGACGGCGGCCAAGCTGGCTGCGGGCCAAAGCGTGGAAGATACACGCAAGGCGCTGGTGATGAAGCTGGGTGAGAACATGACAGTGCGTCGCTTCGTGCGCTTCAATACTGATGGCCATCTGGCTACTTACCTGCACGGCAGCAAGATCGGCGTGGTCGTCGACTATACCGGCGGTGACGAGCAGCTCGGCAAAGATATCGCCATGCATATTGCTGCGAGCAAGCCGATCTGTGTGTCCAAGGAACAGGTTTCCGCAGAGCTGATCGCTAAAGAGCGTGAAATCTACGCGGCCCAGGCTGCTGAATCCGGCAAGCCCGCCAACATCATTGAGAAGATGGTGGAAGGCCGTGTTACCAAATACCTAGCCGAAGTGGCTCTGCTGGGTCAGCCATTCGTGAAGAACCCGGACGAGACTGTGGAGAAATTATTGGCTTCCAAGGGCGCCAAGGTGAATGGCTTCCAGATGTACGTGGTGGGCGAAGGCATCGAGAAAAAAGTTACCGACTTCGCAGCCGAAGTTGCCGCTGCTGCGCAGGTTTAAGCCATGACCGCCGGCCCGGTGTTCAAGCGTATTCTGCTCAAACTGTCTGGTGAGGCCCTGATGGGTGACGACAGCTACGGCATCAACCGTGTAGTGATTGAGCGCATTGTCGCTGAGGTCGGCGAAGTGGTGGGCATGGGCGTGCAGGTTGCCATCGTGATCGGTGGCGGTAACATTTTCCGTGGCGTGGCGCCTGGCGCTGCCGGTATGGATCGCGCCACGGCAGACTACATGGGTATGTTGGCTACAGTGATGAATGCTTTGGCCTTGCAGGATGCCATGCGCCGCCAGGGCATCGCGGCGCGTGTGCAGTCTGCCTTGAATATTGAGGCAGTGGCTGAACCGTATGTCCGGGGCAAGGCCATCCGTTATCTGGAAGAGGGTAAAGTAGTGATTTTCGGTGCCGGCACCGGCAACCCGTTTTTTACTACTGACACCGCCGCTGCGCTGCGTGGCATGGAAATGAACGTGGATATCGTGCTCAAAGCGACCAAGGTTGATGGCGTTTACACGGATGATCCCAAGACCAATCCTGAAGCCATGCGTTATCAGCGTTTGAGTTTCGATGAGGCCATCGTCAAGAATCTTAAAGTGATGGATGCGACAGCACTGACGCTGTGCCGTGACCAGAAACTTAATTTGTGCGTGTTCAGCATTTTCAAAGAAGGTGCCTTGAAGCGCGTGGTGCTGGGGGAAGACGAAGGCACGCAGGTACAGGCCTGACCCTTTCGATCATTTTCTAAAGAGGTTAATGCATGATTGCGGACGTGAAAAAATCTGCCGAAGAGAAAATGCACAAGTCCATTGAAGCGCTCAAGGGGGATCTGGGCAAGGTACGCACTGGGCGCGCTCATCCAGGTATTCTGGATCACGTGATGGTGGACTACTATGGCAGCCCGATGCCGATCAACCAGGTGGCCAACGTGACGCTGGTGGATTCACGCACTATTGGCGTGACTCCCTGGGAAAAGAAAATGGTTGGTGCGGTTGAGAAGGCCATTCGCGATGCGGATCTGGGTCTTAATCCATCCAGTCAGGGTGACCTGATACGTGTGCCGATGCCGGCGCTCACCGAAGAACGCCGCAAGGAACTTATCAAGGTGGTGCGTGGCGAGGCGGAAAATGCCAAGGTGGCTGTGCGTAATATCCGGCGTGATGGCAACGGAACACTGAAAGATTTGCTCAAGGATAAATCCATCAGCGAAGACGATGAGCGCCGCGCTCAGGACGACATTCAAAAACTTACCGATCGTTACATTGCAGAAATCGACAAGCTGTTGCAAACCAAAGAAACCGACTTGATGGCTGTTTAGCCCGGATATTTCATAAATGATCGCCCGCCCTCGCTTGTTCCTTGATCACCATGAAAGATTTTGCTCAGTCGGGCGTATGAATAACTACGCCGCTCCTTCGCAAAACTTCCCTGACGGTCAAGGCCCGGCGCGATCATCGGGCGAATTTATGAAACAGCCGGGCTAGGATACGGCGGTGATGAAATTCTTCAGTTCCACCTCGGAAATCCCTGATATCAGCAGGGTTCCCAGGCATATTGCTATCATCATGGACGGCAATGGCAGGTGGGCGAAAAAACGTTTCCTGCCCCGTTTCGCCGGACATCAACGCGGTGTTGAAACGGTGCGCAGCACCATCAAAGCCTGTATCGAATTGGGCGTTGAACACCTTACCCTGTTCGCGTTCAGCAGCGAAAACTGGCGCCGACCGGCCGAGGAAGTTTCTTTGCTGATGCAACTATTCGTGTCGGCATTGGAAAAGGAAGTAGCCAAGCTGCATCAGAATAATGTTCGCTTTCGGGTGATTGGAGACTTGTCACGCTTCGAGCCGCGTTTGCTGGAATTGATTCGCTCTGCAGAGACGCTTACGGCTGCCAATACCAAGCTTACCCTGACTGTTGCCGCCAATTACGGCGGGCGCTGGGACATTATCAACGCAACACAACGTATGCTGGGTGAGCATCCAGAATTGGCCACGAACTTTACCGAGCAGGACCTTGCGCCCTATCTGTCCATGCACTTTGCGCCTGAACCGGACTTGTTCATCCGCACGGGCGGTGAGCAACGCATTAGTAATTTTTTGTTGTGGCAATTAGCGTATACCGAATTGTACTTCACACCTGCGCTGTGGCCGGATTTCAATAACGAGGCCTTGGGCAAAGCTATCCATTCTTATCAAGAACGCGAACGGCGTTTCGGTCGCACCAGCGAGCAATTGCGCGCAGCAGAAGAACCCAAAGAAAAAAATGCTTAAAGTGCGGGTGTTCACCGCCATAGCGCTTCTGGTGGCTCTTTTGACGTGCTTGTTCTATCTGCCGGCGTCCTACTGGAATGCCATTGTACTTTTCTCGATAGGTGTCGGCGCAAAGGAATGGGCTGCGTTCGCGCGCTACGGATCAACCCTCAAGTGGCTATACGTTTTGCTGACGGTGCTGCTGGCGTTCGGACTAATGCAAGCTGGCAGCGAAGCGGCCATTCCGTTGTTTCTGTTGGCAGCCCTGTGTTGGGTGCTCTTGGTACCGCTCTGGCTCGGTTTCGGTTGGCCCACGACCAACCCGTATTTGATGGCGCTAATGGGCTGCTTAGTGTTGCTTCCGACTATGCTGGCGCTGGTTCAATTGCGCGCAGTGCCTTGGTTGTTGCTTTCGATCATGGCTGTCGTGTGGGTGGCCGATAGTGCGGCTTATTTTACCGGACGCCGCTTTGGACGACACAAACTTGCACCCGCGATCAGCCCAGGCAAAACCTGGGAAGGTGTCTTGGGCAGTTTGCTGGCCGTTGCGCTGTATGCGATTGTAATTTTCAGGTTTACAACATTGCCGCACAGATTATTCGGCGACAGCATTTATGGACTCATCATGTTTGTGGTTGCCTTGTGGTTGCTCACTTGCTTCAGCATTCTGGGTGATTTGTTCGAGTCCTGGATGAAACGCCAGGCTGGCCTGAAAGATAGCGGTAGCGTGCTGCCTGGCCACGGCGGCTTGCTTGACCGCATCGATGCACTGACATCCACGTTGCCGCTGGCTGCGCTGGTGTTGATTTTCGCCAATGAATTGTCCATATGAAAAATCTCACCATACTCGGCGCAACCGGCACGATCGGCGTCAATACGCTGGATGTGGTTGCGCGGCACCCGGATCGCTTCCGCGTGGTGGCGCTGACCGGGCACACGCAGATCGCGCGCTTGCTGGAGCAATGTCACCGATTCAGGCCGGACTATGCAGTGGTATTGGATGAGGCTGCAGCAGACGACTTGGCACGCCAGGTCAGAGCGGCGGGGCTGGATACCGAAGTCCTGTATGGCATCGAGGCGCTGGAGCGAGTGTCTGCCTTGCCGCAGGTGGATACGGTGATGGCAGCCATTGTCGGTGCTGCGGGGCTGCGCCCAGCACTGGCTGCAGCGAAAGCGGGCAAGCGAATTCTGCTGGCCAACAAGGAAACCCTGGTCATGACGGGCCACCTTTTCATGCATGCGGTCAAGGCGGGTGGGGCTTCTTTGCTGCCCATCGATAGCGAACACAACGCCATATTTCAAGCTTTGCCGACGCATTTTTCCGGTGACCTGGCCAGCGTCGGTGTACGGCATATTCTTTTGACCGCTTCGGGCGGCCCTTTCAGAGCCACATCGTTGGGTGATTTTAAAAAAATTACGCCGCAACAAGCCTGTGCGCATCCCAATTGGGTGATGGGACGCAAGATATCGGTCGACTCCGCTACCATGATGAACAAAGGGCTGGAGGTGATTGAAGCGCGCTGGTTATTTAACGCCACAGCGGAGCAAATACAAGTCGTGATTCATCCGCAGAGCGTGATTCACTCGCTGGTGCAGTACGTGGATGGTTCGGTTGTGGCGCAACTTGGCAACCCGGACATGCGCACCCCCATTGCCCATGCGCTGGGTTTTCCGGAGAGAATCGAGGCGGGTGTGGAATCGCTGGATCTGTTCAAAATTGCACAACTTAATTTCGAAGCCCCGGACTATGCACGTTTTCCCTGCTTGTCCCTTGCCTACCAGGCGCTCAACGTGGGCGGCACTGCACCAGCCATTCTAAATGCCGCCAATGAAGTCGCCGTGTCAGCCTTCCTTGATGAAGGTTTGCCGTTCACTGCTATTCCAAAATTGATCGAACATACCTTGGAGCACGTTGCCGTGCGCGCAGTAAACACACTGGATGACGTGCTGACAGCAGACACCAATGCGCGTGAGGTGGCGATGGATAAACTGGCCGCCTACGCATGAATCTACTTTTCACACTCGTTTCCTTTGCTGTCACGCTCGGCGTGCTCATCGTGGTGCATGAACTTGGCCATTATTTTGTCGCCAAGTGGTGCGGTGTGAAAGTGCTGCGTTTTTCTATTGGTTTTGGCAAGCCGCTTTTTACCAGGCGTCGTGGCCCGGACCAAACGGAATGGGTGCTCGCTGCCTTCCCTTTGGGTGGGTACGTGAAAATGCTTGATGAGGGTGAGGGTGCGGTGGCTCCACACGAATTGGCGCGTGCTTTCAATCGACAGCCTGTAGCCAAGCGCATAGCGGTGGTGATGGCGGGGCCATTTGCCAATCTGATATTGGCGGTGGCTTTATATTGCCTGTTGTTTATGGCCGGTGTCCCCGGCGTGAAACCGATGCTGGGCAATGTGCCCAAAGGGACGGCAGCCGCTGTGGCTGGCTTGTCTTCGGGCGAAGTGCTGGCCGCCATTGAAGGCGAGCCGGTAGCAACCTGGCAGGACGCGCGCTGGGAAATTCTGAAACACATCTTGAAAAAGCAATCGGTGCGGCTGGAGACCAGCAACGGCCAGGGCTCCCAAAGCTACTATTCACTGGATTTGAGCGGATTGACGGAAAAAGATTTAGACGGCGATTTTCTGGGCAAGCTTGGCCTGGTGGGCTTCAAACCGCTGATCAAGCCGGTTATTGGCCAATTGAAAGCGAATGGGCCAGCGGCTCAGGCTGGACTCGTGGAGGGAGATGCCATCCGTTCGGTCAATAGTCAATCCATTGCCCAATGGGAAGACTTGGTGCGCCTGGTGCGCGCCAGTCCCGGTAAGCCATTGCAATTTGAAGTGGAGCGGGGTGGGGGACGCCATGTCATTACGTTGGTGCCTGACCTCGTTAAGGAAAACGGAGAAACAGTTGGCAAGGTGGGTGCCGGGCCGAAAATCGACGAACGCGCCATGCGCGACATGTTTATCGAAGTGCGCTATGCGCCGCATGTGGCGCTATGGAAAGCCCTGCATAAAACTTGGGATATGTCGCTGTTCAGTCTAGAAATGATTGGCCGGATGGTGGTCGGGCAAGTATCCCTGAAAAACATTAGCGGACCTATCACCATTGCGGATTATGCCGGCCAGTCCGCCCACCTGGGTTTGTTACCTTTTTTGAGCTTCCTAGCATTGATCAGCATCAGTCTAGGTGTGCTGAATTTGTTGCCCGTGCCATTATTGGATGGTGGGCATTTGATGTATTATATGGCCGAAATCATCAAAGGGAGTCCTGTCTCCGAGAAGACCATGGAGATAGGACAACAAATTGGCGTTGCGCTATTGTTGATGCTGATGGTTTTCGCTTTTTATAACGACATTAACCGGCTGATCACAAGCTAACGGACAGGCTACCTGAATGAAACCAAAATACCTCGCGGCGCTGATTGTTGCCATGTATTCCGTATCTGCATCCGCGTTTCAACCCTTCGTGGTGAAAGACATCCGGGTGGAAGGGATCCAGCGTACCGAAGCCGGCACAGTGTTCAGTTATTTGCCGGTGAAGGTGGGCGACAGCCTGGACGATGCAAAAGCCGCCGCCGCGATCAAGGCGCTTTATGCCACTGGGTTTTTCAAAGACGTCAGGCTGGAGACAGAAAATGGCGTGTTGATCGTCACGCTGCAAGAGCGGCCATCCGTTTCACAGATTGATATCGTCGGTATCAAGGAATTTTCCAAGGATCAACTCAAGGATGGTCTGAAGCAGACCGGCTTGGCTGAGGGCCGCATTTTTGATAAATCGCTGCTCGATAAGGCCGAACAGGAGCTTAAGCGGCAGTATTATTCTCGCGGCAAGTATGCAGTGGATGTGACGACTACAATCACACCGCTGGAACGTAACCGGGTCGCCATCAGCTTCAATGTGGACGAAGGGGAAATTGCCAAGATCCGCCAGGTCAATATTGTTGGCAACAAGGCGTTCAAGGAAAAAGACCTGCTCGAGCAGTTTGTGCTGACGACGCCGGGCTGGATGACCTGGTTCAGCAAGAACGATCAATACTCAAAGCAAAAACTCTCCGCCGATCTTGAAACCTTGCGTTCTTTCTATCTTAACCAGGGCTATCTGGAATTCAGTATCGACTCGACTCAAGTGTCGATCACACCCGATAAAAAAGACATTTACATTACCGTCAACTTAACAGAAGGCGAAAAATATGTGGTTTCTGAAGTAAAGCTGGCGGGCGAATTTAAAGTACCGGAAACGGAACTGCGCAGCCTGATTCAGATCAAGGCCGGCGAGACATTCTCGCGCGAACGCCTGACGGAATCGAGTAAGGCCATTAGCGACAGACTGGGCAACGATGGCTATGCTTTCGCCAATGTTAACGCAGTGCCGGAATTGGACAAAGATAAACACCAGGTGATGTTTACTTTCTTCATCGATCCGGGCCGCCGTGTTTATGTTCGACGCATCAGTGTTGCGGGTAATACCCGCACGCGCGACGAAGTGTTGCGGCGCGAACTGCGCCAGATGGAAGGGGGCTGGTATTCCGGCGACAAGATTACCCGCTCGCGCGAGCGCCTCGACAGATTGGGCTATTTTTCCGACATCAATGTCGAAACGCCTGCTGTGACGGGCACCACCGATCAAGTCGATGTCAATTACAGCGTAACCGAAAAATCCACCGGCAACATCATGCTGGGAGCGGGTTTTTCCAGTACCGATGGCTTTATCGTAAGCGGTTCCGTTTCACAGAGTAACGTATTCGGCACGGGCAACCAGTTGGCCGTGCAAGTTAATAGCGGTAAAGTGAATAAGGTTTATTCTTTGTCTTTTACCGATCCGTACTACACATTGGATGGACTCAGCCTGGGCTACGACATTTACCAGCGTAATACAGATTCCTCATCGCTTACTTCCGTCGGCAATTACAGCAGCCATGCCCTGGGTGGCGGCGTGCGTGCGGGACTGCCGATTAACGAGATTGATACCATTAATTTCGGCCTAAACTACGAAAAGACCAGTCTTGGCCTGGCCAGCGACAGTCCTCAACGGTATAAGGATTTTGTGGCTGAGTTCGGCAGCAAGAACCAGACCTGGCGCGGAGACGTCGGTTGGGCTCGCGATACGCGCGACAGCACCCTTTATCCAACCAAAGGCTATTTGCAGAGCGTATATGGTGAGGTTGGATTGCCCATCGGCGATTTGAAGTATTATAAAGTCAATTATCGGCACCAATGGTTTAGTCCTTTGTCGCGGGACTTCACGTTGATGCTGAACGGCGAAATTGGCGTGGGAGGTGGCTACAGCGGAAAACCGCTGCCATTCTTCAAGAATTATTATGCTGGCGGCAATTCCTCAGTGCGTGGTTTTGATTCAGGCACGCTGGGTCCAAAGGATGTAAATGGTGAAGCGTTGGGCGGCACGCGGCGCATTGTTGGTAACGCCGAGGTACTATTCCCGTTTCCGGGCTTGAAACATGATTCGTCGGTACGCATGAGCGTATTTGTCGACGGCGGTGCTGCATTTGGACCGGGTGATGTTAATGGCCAATATGCCAAGGTGGATTTGGTGGATTTGCGTTATTCTACAGGGCTAGCCGTAAGCTGGAATTCGCCGGTTGGACCACTGAAATTCAGCCTGGCTAAGCCGCTGAACGCTAAGAGCGGCGACAAACAGCAGCACTTCCAATTTACTTTGGGTTCGGTATTCTAAGGAGAAGATGTTGAACAAGATGGTACGTTTATTCGTGATGGTGGCTAGCGTTGCATCGGCCACAGTTGCCAGTGCAGCTGAGTTCAAAATTGGTTTTGTCAACACTGAACGGGTGTTCCGCGAAGCGGCACCGGCTCTGAAGGCACAGAAAAAGCTGGAAAAGGAATTTGCGGCGCGCGATCAAGAGCTACAAAAAATGGCCAAGCAGGCGCGTGATTTGCAGGTCTATCTTGAGAAGGAAGGTTTGACTGCAAGCGAGAGCGAGCGGCATAACAAGGAGCGCGAACTGGCCAATCTGAACCGCGATATCCAGCGTTCCCAGCGTGAATTCCGCGAAGACATTAACCTGCGTCGCAACGAAGAATTATCGGCTGTGCAAGAACGGGCCAACAAGGTCATACAGTCCATTGCAGATGCCGAGAAATTTGATCTCATCCTGCAAGAAGCGGTTTATGCGAGCAGTCGCATCGACATTACAGATAAGGTTGTCAAAGCGCTGGCAGACAAGTAGTTATTGCGCACGCCCAAATGACCGCAGCAAGCCAAAAATCCTACTCTCTGGATGAAATTGCTGCGCTTCTGGGCGGTGAGGTGCTGGGCAACGGCGCCACGCGGGTCAGCCAGGTCGCAACAATGGCAGCGGCTCAAGCGGGTGACATCAGTTTTCTCAGCAATCCCAAGTATAAAAAGTTACTTGAAACTACCCAGGCGGGTGCCATGATTTTCGACCGGGACAGCGCTGATGCAGCATCGCTGCCCCGCATCGTATGTGATAACCCCTATGTGTATTTTGCCAAGTTGTCTGCCTTGCTCAACCCACCCCCACAGGCAGCCCCGGGTGTGGATGCGAGTGCGCGGATAGCGGCGTCTGCACGGATTGCCGCATCGGTAAGCATAGGCCCGTTTGTAAGCGTTGGCCGGGATGCATGCGTAGGCGAGGGTAGTGTAATCGGAGAGGGCTGCAGCATAGGTGATAACGTTTCAATTGGCAGAGATTGCCGTTTTTATCCGGGCGTGGTGATTTATCGCGATTGCATATTAGGCGACCGGGTGATTCTGCATTCGGGCGTGGTGATCGGAGCGGATGGTTTCGGATTGGCACGTGACCATGATCGCTGGCTCAAAATTCCGCAGATTGGCCGCGCAGTGATCGGCAACGATGTGGAGATAGGCGCCAACACCACCGTGGATCGTGGCGCACTGGATGACACGGTGATCGAAGAGGGCGTCAAACTGGATAACCAAATTCAAATCGCGCATAACGTCAGGATCGGTGCGCACACTGCGATGGCCGGCTGTGTGGGCATTGCAGGCAGTGCCGTCATCGGCAAACATTGCACGGTCGGCGGTGGCGCCATCATTCTAGGGCACCTTGAAATCGTTGATCACGTGAATATCTCCGCCGGCACCTTGATCACTAAATCGATACGCGAGCCGGGTATATATACCTCAGCGTTGCCTTTTTCGGCGCACGCTCAGTGGCTGAAAAATGCGGCGCATCTACGTCATCTGGATGCAATGGCTGACAAGATCGCACAACTGGAAAACCGCATCAAAGAACTGGAAAGGAAATAATTTTGGACAGCATGGATATCCACGAAATTCTGCAGTATTTGCCTCACCGCTACCCTTTCCTGCTGGTCGATCGGGTGCTTGATTGCGAGCCGGGGAAAAGCATTGTTGCACTTAAAAATGTAACCATCAATGAGCCGTTTTTTGTTGGTCACTTCCCGCACCATCCGGTCATGCCTGGGGTGCTGATAGTCGAAGCATTGGCGCAAACGGCAGCCATCCTGTCGTTTAAGACGATGGGCACAAAGCCGGACGATAAGTCGGTTTATTATTTTGTCGGTATTGACGGTGCGCGCTTCAAAAAGCCAGTTTCGGCTGGCGACCAATTAATAATGGAAGTCGAAATTACGCGCAGCGTCAAAGGTATCTGGAAATATGCTGCACGCGCTAAGGTCAATGATAAGGTTGTGACCGAGGCAGAGTTAATGTGCACCGTGAAAGCTTTGTAAATGATTCACTCAACTGCCGTTGTTCACCCTGGCGCGAAGATCGCCGAAAACGTTGAGATCGGGCCGTACACCATCATTGGTGAACATGTAGAGATCGGTTCCGGCAGCGCGGTCGGAGCGCATGCGGTGCTAACCGGTCATACCCGAATTGGCTGCGATAACAAAATTTTTCAGTTTGTTTCGCTAGGTGAAGTTCCACAAGACAAGAAATACGCAGGTGAGCCTACCCGCCTGGAAATTGGCGATCGCAATGTGATTCGCGAATTTTGTACGTTCAACTGCGGCACGGCTCAAGACGTTGGCGTAACCCGCATCGGCGATGACAACTGGATCATGGCGTACTGTCATATTGCGCATGATTGCCAGGTTGGCAACCACACGATTTTTGCCAACAACGCACAAATCGCCGGGCATGTGCATGTCGAAGATTACGCCATTCTGGGAGGATTCACCGTTGTACATCAGTTCTGTCGCATCGGAGCGCACAGCCTCACAGCCTTGGGCACCATCTTGCTCAAGGATATTCCAACCTATGTGACAGCCTCCAGTAATCCGGCTGAGCCGCATGGCATCAATGTCGAAGGCTTGAAGCGGCGTGGCTTCACCAGTCAGACCATTCAACAGTTGCGGCGCGCCTACAAGACCTTATATAAATCCGGCTTCACGCTGGAAGAAGCAAAGGCAGCGTTGACGCAGCAGTCGGCAGAATGTCCAGAAGTTGCCCAACTATTAATTTTTTTGGCGGCATCTGAACGTGGCATCATTCGTTAAGCTGGAGGCTCCTTGAGCCGGTATCGTGTAGGCATCGTTGCAGGTGAAGCTTCTGGCGACCTGATTGCCGCGCATCTTGTCCAGGCATTGAAGGCGCACGTGCCGGACATTGAATTTATTGGCATTGCCGGGCCAAAAATGATTGCTGCCGGCGCGACTTCTCTATTCCCCATGGAAAAGCTAGCGGTGCGCGGTTATGTAGAGGTGCTGCGCCACTACCGTGAAATCATCGGTATTCGTCGCAAGCTCAAAACATATTTTTTGGATAATCCGCCCGATTTGTTTATCGGCGTGGATGCGCCGGACTTCAACCTGTCTCTGGAAGAAGCATTGAAACGGCACGGCATACCCACCATTCATTACGTCAGTCCATCGATCTGGGCTTGGCGCGGCGAGCGTATCGGCCAGATTGCACGCGCCGTGTCGCGCATTCTGGTGCTATTTCCTTTCGAAGAACCCTTGTACGAAAATGTTGGTGTTGCGGTTACCTATGTGGGGCATCCGCTGGCAGACATTTTGCCGGAGGAAGTTGATCGAGAGGCCGCCCGCGTGCAATTAAAAATTGTCCAGCCTGGCCCGGTCTTCGCGTTACTGCCCGGCAGTCGTGTCAGTGAACTGACAGCGATGGCGGAACTGTTTGTGCGTACTGCCCAGTTAATTGCGCAAAAATTGCCGCAAGCACAATTCCTGGTGCCTACTGTTAACCGTGACACGCGGCGCATTTTCGAGGAAGCACTGTATCGCTGCGAGGCGCAGAATCTTCCCATAACCATGTTGTTTGGTCATGCGCATGCGGCCATGGCGGCAGCCGATGTTGTATTGGTGGCGTCCGGCACAGCGACCTTGGAAGCGGCGCTACTCAAGCGCCCGATGGTCATCACTTACAAAATGCCGCGCTTGTCCTGGTCGATCATGCAGCGAAAAAAATACCAGCCCTATGTGGGTCTACCCAATATTTTGGCTGGACGATTTATTGTGCCAGAATTGCTTCAGGACGAGGCAACACCGGAGAATATTGCGCAGGTGTTGCTGAATTTATTGAATGACGAGGGCGTGCGGAAAGGATTGGAATCTGAGTTTATCGCCATGCATCAGGTGTTGCGGCAGAATACGGCTGCAAAGGCAGCTGAAGCGATTCTCCCTTATCTGGAGGGAAGGGCTTGACCGCGATGCAGCTTCCCTTGTTTGGTTCTGAGCAACCGGGTGCGCTCATTTGCGGTGTTGACGAGGCAGGCCGGGGCCCGTTGGCTGGCGCCGTGTTTGCGGCGGCGGTGATACTGGACGGAAGGCGGCCTATTGCTGGACTGAACGACTCCAAAAAATTGTCGGCAAAAAAGCGCGAGCAGCTCAGTTTGGAAATCAAGGAAAAAGCCATCGCATGGGCGGTGGCACGGGCCGAGGTGGAAGAAATCGATAGCATCAATATTTTGCAGGCGAGCCTGCTTGCCATGCGGCGGGCTGTGGATGCACTCTTGCTGAGGCCCACTGAGGTGCTGGTAGACGGAAATCGCTGCCCTGATCTGACTGTGCCTGTCAGAGCTATTGTGCGCGGAGACGCGAGTGTGGCTCAGATAGCGGCAGCTTCCATTCTGGCGAAAACGGCACGCGATGCCGATATGCTGTTACTGCATGCAAGCTATCCGCACTATGGTTTTGATCGGCACAAGGGCTATCCTACCGCCTTTCATCTTGCGGCATTGCAGCGCCACGGGATATCGCCCATCCATCGGCGCAGCTTTGGGCCGGTCAGTGCATTGGAGAATGAAGGGCGCCTCTAAAAATTCAGAGTTCGCCCAAGTGCAAGGCGCGGAAAAAATTTCGCAGCGCCGCATATGGAGTATATGTAAGCAAGGAATTTTTTCCGCAACGCGGTAGTTGGGATGAAGTCTGGATTTTTAGAGGTGCCCTGAAAAATGAAATACGCGATATTGCTGCACCTGTTGGGCGTGGTGGTTTGGGTTGGCGGCATGTTCTTTGCCTATATGGCGCTCCGCCCGGTAGCGGCGCAAATTTTAGAGCCACCTCAACGGCTGTTGCTGTGGGCAGGCACTTTCCGGAAATTCTTTCCCTGGGTGTGGGTTGCAGTGATATTGATTTTAACGTCCGGGTTAATCAGGATTAATGAGATGGGCGGCTTTTCCAACGTTTCGCCCTATATCTACCTCATGTTTGCTATCGGTGCAGTGATGATGGCCGTATTCGTCTATATCTACTTCGCCCCGTTTCCCAGGCTTTGCCGTTTTGTCGTGGCGCAAGAATGGAAACCCGCAGGTGACGCACTGGCGGAAATTCGCAGGCTAATAGGATTCAACTTGAGCATCGGCTTGATCAATATCGCCGTTGCGATTCTTGGGCGGGCGATATAAGCTCGACGTTGGGCGAATTCGCAGCTAAGGCAAGTTTACCTTGGGGTAGATTTGGGCAAAGACCGTGGGTATGGAGTATTGAAATATGCTGGTAATTATTGGTTATATAATCGTTTCTGCTTCTGTTTTTGGTGGTTTTGCACTAGCTGGCGGTCATCTTGCCGCGCTTTTACAGCCAGTGGAATTGTTGATGATTGGCGGCGCCGCAGCTGGCGCTTTTCTGGTTGGCAACACCGCCAAAGTAGCCAAAGCAACCCTCAAGGCACTACCCACTGTATTCAAGGGTTCCAAACAGACCAAGGCACTGTATATGGACCTTCTCTCCTTGCTGTTCGAGTTGCTAGCCAAAGTGCGCAAGGAAGGCTTGATGTCTATCGAGTCCGACGTGGACACGCCCGATCAAAGTGCGCTTTTCACCAAATACCCAACCATTCTTTCTGACCATCATGTCGTCGAGTTTCTGACTGACTATCTTCGCTTGATGGTGGGGGGCAATCTAAACGTAATGGAAATCGAGAATTTGATGGACATTGAGATGGAGACTCACCACCACGAGGGAGCCGTACCGGCGCAAGTTGTCGCCAAGTTAGGCGATGCCATGCCGGCCTTCGGTATTGTTGCAGCGGTGATGGGTGTGGTGCATACCATGGAGTCGGTGGGTATACCGCCTGCCGAACTGGGTATCCTGATCGCTCACGCCCTGGTTGGCACCTTCCTAGGAATTTTGTTGGCCTATGGCTTTGTTGGTCCGCTGGCAAGCACCTTAGAACACAAGCTGGACGAGTCCTCAAAAGTGTATGAGTGCATCAAGGTAACGCTGCTAGCCAGTTTGAACGGCTACGCGCCGCAAGTGGCGATCGAATTTGGTCGCAAAGTTTTGTATTCGACGGAACGGCCTACCTTTCTGGAATTGGAAGAAGAGATCAAGCTGCGTAAATCTAAATAATGGTTTCGAGTTCCGGGTTACGAGTTTCGGGTTGGAAATCGAGGCTAACGGATTTTGACTCGAAACTCGAAACTCGAAACTCGCAACAGAAAATCGAAAACCGATGAGCGACGATTCACAACGACCGATAGTTATCAAGCGTATTAAAAAGGCGGCGCACGGCCATCACGGCGGCGCGTGGAAAATTGCCTATGCCGATTTTGTCACTGCCATGATGGCATTTTTCTTACTCATGTGGTTGCTTGGCTCAACGGCAAAAGGCGATTTACAGGGTATTTCAGAATACTTCAAACAACCGCTTAAAGTGGCCATGCAAGGTGGCTCGGGCAGTGGTGACAGCTCCAGTGTAATTAAAGGGGGTGGAAAGGATCTGAGCCGGCAGGCGGGGCAGATGCAAAAATCCGACAAGAAGGAGCCGAAAAGAACCATAAATCTGGCGGCAAGTAAGAGCGAGGAGAAACCTCAGGAGAAACCTCCAGCGAAGCTTCAAGAGAAGTTGAACTTGGAGGCTGCCAAGGCTGAACTTGAGAAACAGGAAAAAGAAAAACTGAAAGAACTCAAAGCTAAGTTGGAAAAGACCATGGATTCCAACCCATTGCTCAAGCAGTTCAAGAAGCAGGTCATTATCGATATTACTTCCGAGGGGTTGCGTATCCAGATTGTCGATGAAAAAAACCGTCCCATGTTCGATAGTGGCAGTGCGGTCATGAAGCCTTATACCAAAGAGATTCTGCACGAGATCGGTAAGGCGCTGAACGCGGTACCCAACAGAATCAGTTTGTCTGGTCACACCGACGCGACGCTATATTCTGGCGGTGGGCGGGGTTACAGCAACTGGGAATTATCAGGTGATCGGGCCAATTCTTCCCGCCGTGAATTGGTAGTGAGCGGGATGGCCGAGAGTAAAGTATTGCGTGTAGTCGGGCTTTCTTCCGCGTTGCCATTTAACAAGCAAAATCCTAACGACCCCATCAACCGGCGCATCAGCATCATTGTGCTGAACAAGCAAACGGAAGAAGCCATTACCAAAGAAAGCTTGGCAGTAGATGCGCAGAATTTGACTGCCGCGCCAAAAGGACAGGCGAATGCTACGGAAATCAGGAAATAATGCGGCGGCTATACCCAGCAGCCCGCTGACTTTGCCGCCGGCAGCTTTAGGCTTGTTGCTACAGTTGGCAGCCTTCATGCTTGTCTGGATGTTCGCCAGATTGTCGCCAGTTATTATTCCCTTGTTAGGCTACGCCCTGATTCAGGGCGTGTTGGCCGCATCGCTGACACGCCTGGCAGGCATGCCACGCTGGTGGTTAGCCATCGGATTGTTGTTTGCTCCGGCGCTGGTTGGTGCGCTGTCTCTGCAATTATCTTCATCTTGGTACCTGGCTGCTTTTGTGTTGTTGGTGCTTGTCTATTGGAGTGTGTTCAAGACGCGTGTGCCACTGTTCCTGACAAGCAGTCAGGCACACGCAGCGCTGGCGGATTTGTTGCCTGATGCGAAAGATTTTTCCATGATTGATCTGGGTTCTGGTCTGGGTGGGGTGCTCGCCAAATTGTCCAGCTTGCGTGCGGATGGTAAGTATATCGGCGTGGAATCTGCACCATTGCCATTTGTGATAAGCAGGCTGCGCCTTTTTGGTAGGCGCAATTGCCGGCTAGTATGGGGTGATTTCTGGCAACGTGGCTTGGGAGATTTTGATCTGGTGTACGCTTATCTATCCCCTGTTCCCATGGCAAAACTGTGGCATAAGGCGAAGCAGGAAATGAAACCCGGAAGCCTGTTTGTCAGCAATACCTTTGCGGTGCCGGGTGTTGAGCCGGAGCGTACCATCTCACTGGATGATATGAGTGGCTCGGTGTTGTATGTCTGGCAGATATAGGGAGCGCCAATATGGCAGCCGCGCTCGATAAATGGCTGAAGAAACTCTGGCCGCGTGAACTGCCTGTACTGGCGCGCACTGTTGATGAGTTGACACTGCTTGCACCGAACGCAGAAAACCTGTCTGCCCAGAAAATCGCAGCAGTGATTTTGCACGACCCGATGATGACGCTAAATGTGCTGCAACTGGCGAATAGCCGGCAGAGCAGTCGCTTTGGTGCGGAAATCACCACGGTTGAACATGCTGTCATGATGCTTGGCGTAACGCCCTTCTTCAACCATTACAACAAACTTGAGCGGCTTGAGGCGCAATACAAGCCTCAAGACATGAATCTTCAGGGTGCGTTGCGGGTAATTAGCCGCTCCCATCATGCCGCCTGCCACGCATGGGATTGGGCTGTGCTACGCAAGGATCTGAAGGCGGAGGAAGTCTACATCGCTGCGTTGCTGGCAGACATGGGAGAACTGCTTCTGTGGCTGGCATCACCCGAGACCATGTTGCAGCTTGGCAAGCTTGAAAGGCAAGGCACGCTGGTTGAAGAAGACGCGCAGCGGGAAGTACTGGGAGGCTCGCTGCATGAACTGACGTTGGCCTTGGCTCCGGCCTGGCACGTACCTGAATTTCTGGCGGGACTGATTGACCGGAACAACAGTGCAAACCCTCGCGCGCTGACGGCCAATCTTGCAGTCTTGCTGGCCCACCATAGCCAGGTAGGTTGGCATAACACTTTATTGCTTGTTGACTATGAAGCCATGGCCACGTTGATGCATATGACATTTGACGAAGTGGCCTCGGAAATACACCAAACATCGGTTCGTGCCGCGCGCAGATGGGAGTGGTTCCATGTGCGCCCTGCGGCGGCCTGGCTACCCATGCTGCAAGGCGACTGGCCCGCCGAGATGAGCCAGGAAATCATGGCAGCACCAGTAAAGGCGGAAGGGATGGGTATTGAAGCTGACGGAGCCTGTCTGATGCCCCGACAGGAAAAATTTGAGCAGACCATGCAGGAAGTGGCAGCACACTTGGATGGCTCCCTCGACCTGCACGACATGATGTCTCTGGTACTGGCGGGTATGCACCAGGGTATTGCGCTCAATCGTGTAATGTTTGCATTGTTGTCTGGGGATCGCAGCAAACTGAAGGCAAAATATATGCTTGGCGTGGAACCCGATTCGCCTTTACGCAACTTTGAACTCGACATGCGTGGCATGCACCTGTTTGCACGCCTGATGGAAAAGGTACAGGGGGTGTGGTATCGGGACAGTAACCGGGCTACGCTTGAACCACTTATTTCGAACGAACTCAGACAGCAGATTGGGGAAGGGGAATTTTTCGCCATGTCGATTTTCGCGCATGGCCAGGCGGTTGGTTTAATATATGCTGATCGTAAACATGGTACATGCGGTCTGGATGAGCACAGCTATAACGAGTTCAAGCAATTAAGTCTGCGTGCTGCCGAAGGTTTGGCGCACCTGTCTAAAAAGCCATCTTAGAAATAGCTTCTGCTTCCGCAATTAATTTTCTCAGCGCCTCCATTTCCTTGCCGGGTGTCATAAGTTTTGCACGCTCACTGCACTGGCGTTTGAGCAGTTGGTAGAAGGCGGCGTCGCGTTCCGCTCGGTCGAGTAATCCTGCCAGCGCCACTTCGTCTTCCACCGGGTAGTATCCAGCGTAGTCTTGGCCCAACATGCCTACATTACCAGGCACATTGGAAGCGATAACGGGCACACCGGCGGATAAGGCTTCACATATTACATTGGCGCCGCCTTCCATGCGTGAACTCAGTACCAGCAAGCGGCAGCGCGCCAGTTTTTGTCTGGCCTGCCAGCGAGGCAACTCTCCTAGCCAGTTATAGCGTGACTCTGCCGCCATTAGGCGGCGTGCTTCCGCTGCCATCTCTGGATCGATGGCGCTGCCCATGTGGATGCTGCGGATACGCGAAGAGCGTGGCAAATAGCTCATGGCAAGCGCGGTACGGAAAGGGTCTTTTTCCTCGCGCAAATGGCCCATGAGGCACACATCGAAATACTTAATCCCACTTTTTCCTGCTTGCATGGATGGCGCGGACTGATAGATGGTGCGCGTCTTAGTTTGCAGCTGTGGCGCCAGTTCCACTACCCCCAGGTCTTGCAAAACAACCAGCAGCGTAGCCAGCCGGAGCGACTCCTGTGCAGCAATGTCTGTGCGAATATCCCGATACAGGTCAGTACCCGTCAGAACCACCACGAGTGGACGATGTGGGTACAGATCTGAAAACCGCTTAATTGACGCATGGCTGCGGCGTGCATGTAAGGCGATCATCAGATCACCCTGATGGCCGTCCCATTTTTCCTGCACCCTGACGCGATGGCCCAATTGGCGCAGGAACCGTGCCCACCGTGTGGCAGTGTTGCGGTTGCCGCTGCGTGCCGTTGGACGTGCGGGTGTGATCAAAGCGATTTGCATAATCGTCTAAACAAGTTATTATTTCTGCCGTAGAATGCGATTACGAACTATAACAATTAAACGCTGTTTCTCGAACTCTAACGAAGAGGAGAGCCGCCATCAACTCGCGGTTTTGTAAAGAGGAAGCTCTTGGTTTCGCGCGCGAGGGGAGAGCGTAAGCATGCGAAATCTATGGTATGTGCGCCAAGGCGAGAAAATCTCCGGCCCTTATCCGGCACAACTCATTGCGCGCCATGTTTTGCTTGGGAGATACAAGCATAGCGACCAGGTCAGCGTGGATCAGGCTCTCTGGGTAAGGCTTGAGGAGATGCCTGAGCTTCTGCCAGCGGAATCGGAACCGGCCCAAAACGAGGAAAATTCAAATAAGCGCGCGTGGCGCCTAGAGCGGCAGCAAGCTGCGGCACGCTGGCGCGATGAGCGGAATATACCCGATCGTCGATACGGTCAAATAGACAGTACTGCACCCCATGTCCGCCGTAGCGTTAAGGATCGTCGTATGGTAGAAGAAAGCGCAGAAACCCTGGCCCTGCGCCAGCGGCATTCAGAAAACGAAATACTGCTCAAGAAAAAGCGTGAGCAATTCTTTACGACTGCGACAGCATTGATTCTCATAGCGTTTGTCATCGTAGTTATAATCAGCATTGCATCGCCAGTGGTGCCGGTTAAAGTGGATATGAGTATTGCGAGTGCCGATTGTAAGCAGCCGCCTAAGCAGCAGGTTAACTGGCGTGGTTGCGACAAGCATGGCGCCAACCTGGCTGGGGCCAATCTGAGAAGTGCCAATCTTATTTCCGCACACATCCAGGGCGCACGTTTGATAGATGCGAATCTGGATTATGCTCAGCTGGCCGGCGCTGACCTGATCATGACTGATCTATCGCGAGCATCTCTTGTTGGTGCCAACCTTACCGGTGCTGACCTCAGCTCTGCCACACTTGTCGGTGCCGATTTGCATTTTGCTGACATGCGCGGCGCGAAACTTGATGATGTGAATTTCAAGGGCGCAATGCTGGGCAGTGCTGTGTGGGTAGATGGAAAGGTCTGCGGGCCAAATTCTGTTGGACTGTGCCGTTAATTCCAATTCGCAATAAAAACGATAACTACGTTGGCTTCGTTTTCCGCTCCTAGCCGTACTACTTGTTGTACTGTCTTCGTCGCCTCATACTCGCCGCCTTGTTCTCCTTTCTATTGCAAATTGGAATAAATCAGTTTTGAGTCGGCTTTTGATGATATAAATCTGTCATGCCAGAAAAACACATCACTTCCCGCGATAACCCCTTGTTCAAAAGCCTGCGCAAGCTGGCCGAATCCTCCCGCGAGCGCAGAAAATTGGGCAAGACCTTGCTTGATGGAGAGCACCTGATTGCTGCCTATGCAGCATCTGGTAAGTTCCCGGAGAGCATTATTCTGAGCGAAGGCAGTGAAAGGACAGCAGTCATCAGTGGACTGCTGTCGCAGCGAACTGATATTTCCGTCACCGAATTTTCTCCTGCGCTGTTCAGCGAGATATCCCCAGTTAAAACGCCTAGCGGCATTCTCGCGCTAATTTCCATTCCTTCTTCGCAGCACGGCAGCCAGCAATTTTGCGTGCTGCTGGAAGATATTCAGGACCCTGGCAACCTCGGTGCCATATTGCGCTCGGCTGCAGCAGCAGGGGTGCAGACGATTTATCTGTCAAAGCATTGCGCTGACGTGTGGTCTCCCAAAGTATTGCGTGCAGGCATGGGCGCACATTTTGTACTGAGCATTCAGGAAAATGCCGATTTGCCGCAAGTGGCCCAAGGGCTGCCGGGCATGTTGATAGCGATGAGCCTGGATGCGGATCAATCACTATTCGATTTGCAACTTACCGGACCGGTTGCCTTTGCTGTCGGCAATGAAGGGGTAGGCCTGTCAACTGAATTGGCACAAATGGCTACGCAAAGTGTAAAAATTCCCATGCCCGGCGCAGTGGAATCCCTCAATGCTGCTGCGGCAGCAGCCGTTTGCTTGTTCGAGCGGGTGCGGCAAATTATTGCAAAATAACGAGAATTGCTTATATGATATACAAAAATTAAAAGCAGTATAAAAACATAAAAACAATTGGGGGGACTATGGAAGGCGATTCCAGTAATGCGCCAACAAGCGATGTGCGGTCGTTTAACATTTTTGAGCTCAACGCATCATTCAACAAGTTCCTTCGGATTGATGAGGCGGACAAACAGATACTGAAATTCTATTGTCATCTTCTGCTGGAAGGCGACGAACGTTTCGCTCACCTCTTCTACGACTACCTCCTCGCTTTCCCCGCCACATCCAAAATTCTCAAGCAGTACCAGGCGGATACTGGCGCGCTTGATAAGCTGGTGCAAAAGCAACTCCAGCATTTGCGCACTTTATTATCAGGCGATACCAGTGACGCTTCTGCACAAGTCCTGGCGCATATCGGGCAGGTGCACCATGTCCACAATATTGAGCCGGTATGGTTGATGGGCGCCTATCAGCTCTATCTGGATCATCTCAAGGCCCTAATCAAAGCCAACGAAGCGATTCTGGAAGCGGATCGTATGACACTTGAAAATGCCATCAGCAAGTTTCTTTTCCGCGATATCGGACTTATGCTGCAAGGTTATTGGTGTGCCGCCACCCAGCAATTGCAAGCTGAGACGAACAAGGCGTCTGTCTTGCAAGGTCAGATTACCAGCCTGCTTGCCAACATCCCGCAGATACTTTGGTCGATCGATGTGAAGAGTAATCAACCTTTATACATCAGCCCGGTTTCCCGAGAGGTCTGCAACATGGACATTGAGATGCCCATTCCGTGTATGAACTGGACCCACCCGGATGACCGCGGCCATGTCCGGCTCGCCTGGGAGAAAGCCTTGTCCGGCCAGCAAGTGGAAGTGGAAAGCCGGGTAAGAGATGCGGATGGTGAAGAGCGCTGGTTTCGCCGTGTGTTCCACCCCTACAAGGATACTTTGGGCAATGTGGTGCGCGTTGATGGCATCATGGATGAAACCACAATAATCAAACAGACCATCGAGCGCCTCAACGTGCTCGCCACGACCGATAGCCTGACCGGGCTGCCCAACCGTGCCTTGTTATATGACCGCCTGCATCAGGCTATCGCAGCCGCAAAGCGCGATGACAAGCGACAGACAGTACTGATGATGATGGATCTGGATCACTTTAAGGAAATCAACGATACGCTCGGCCACCCTGCCGGCGACGAAGTGTTGCGCCAGGTTGCTACGCGCTTGGGACGGCTGTTGCGTGATTCGGATACGCTCGCGCGCCTCGGTGGCGATGAGTTTGCGGTTTTGCTACCCGACGTGCTGGATGCAAAAAAGGCTGCTAAAAATATAGCGAAAAGCATACTTGCCAGTTTTTCCGAACCATTCTGGTTCGGAGAACATGAATTATTTCTTGGCGTGGGAATCGGTATTGCCCTGTATCCGGGACATGGCGACAACGTAGATGCGCTGATGAAAAGGGCCGATGTGGCAATGTACTCCGCCAAGCATAAAGATGAAGCATTCCAGTTCTACAATCCCCGATCAGACCCAAATACACAGAATCGGTTGCAACTGGGTAGCGAGCTGCGGCACGCACTGGAGCGGGGAGAATTGGTACTACACTATCAACCCAAGATCGACTTGAATACTGGACGTATTTATGGCGTCGAAGCGCTGATTCGCTGGAACCACCCCGAGCATGGCTTGATTTATCCGGATCAATTTATCATCCATGCCGAGCGTTGCGGACTGATCTCGCCTATTACTAATTGGGTCATCCAAACTGCGCTGGATCAGTGCCAAGACTGGAACAAGCAGGGCATTGACCTGAGTGTCGCGGTCAATATTTCTGCGCCTGCTTTCCAGAACCCCAATCTGGTCGACCATTTGCATGAGGTGCTGAAGCAGAATGGGTCATGCATCATGGCGGGCCGCTTCGAAATCGAAATTACCGAAAACATCCTGATGGCCGATATTGAGCATGGCTCGAGGGTAGTCAAACAAATCAGCGACCTTGGGGCTACCGTGTCCATCGATGATTTTGGCACCGGCTATTCCTCCCTGGCCTATCTCAAAAAGTTACCCATCAATTCGATCAAGGTGGACAAGTCGTTTGTGCTCAACATGGCGGATGACGAAAACGACGCCATCATCGTGCGTTCCACCATCGATCTGGCACACAATCTCGGGCATAACGTGGTGGCGGAAGGCGTGGAAAACCGGCAGACGCTGGATATGCTGAAGGAACTCGGTTGTGACAATGCGCAAGGTTATTACATGAGCCGTTCATTGCCTGCGTCTGAACTGACTACATGGCTATCGGCCTCTCTCTGGGGGATGAAACCAGGCAAAAAATAATAATAGTTGATGCCTATTTCCTTTGCGCAAGGCCGGCTTTGTGCAATACCGTCACGGCAATTTCCTCCACCGACATGGTGCTGGTATCGACCCAGGGAATCATTTCCCGTTTGAACATAGCTTCTGCCTGCGCGACTTCATAGCGACAATTTTCCAGCGAGGCATATTGGCTGTTCTGTCGACGCTCGCTGCGAATCTGCTGTAATCGCACGGCATCAATGGTAAGACCGAATAGTTTGCTGCGATGCGGCTCTAGCGACTCAGGTAAACGACCCTTGTTGAAATCGTCTGGCGTCAAGGGAAAATTCGCCGCTTGCAAGCCGAATTGCAGCGCCAGATACAGGCAGGTGGGTGTTTTACCGCAGCGCGACACGCCGACCAGAATTATATCTGCGTTACCCAGTTGTGCCGTTCTGGCGCCATCGTCGTAGTTGAGGGCGTAATTCATCGCATCAATGCGTCGCGTATAGCTGGCATGATCGCCCATGCCATGCGCGAGTCCCAAGGTGGGAGCGGAGGCAACACTCAACTCGGTTTCCAGCGGCCCAATAAACATGTCAAATAAATCCAGAAACAGCGCGCCGCTGGCCGCAATACACTTGCGCAAAACGGGGGCGGTGAGCGTGCTGAATACCACGGGCCTTGCTCCATCCACTTGCCCAGCCTGCGCTATCTGTGCCGCAACTTCCCGTGCCTTGTCCTCCGTATCTACGAACGGCAGCGTGATCCGCCTGAACTCAATCCCCGCAAATTGCGACAGCAGCCCCTTACCCAGCAGTTCGGCAGTGATGCCGGTGCGGTCAGAAACGAAGAAGGCAGTGCGTTGTGTGCTCATGGGCTATGATAATAATAAGCGGTTTTTAATGTAGAGGGAAAGTATGACAGAACAAGCATACGTAATTAACTTCGACAGCATGTCCATGCAAGATGTGGGCGTGGTGGGTGGCAAGAACGCGTCGCTAGGTGAAATGATCGGCAATCTCTCCAAGGTCGGCGTGCATGTGCCCGGCGGTTTTGCCACTACGGCACAGGCGTTTCGCGATTATCTTGAACATAACCAGCTTACCGAACGTATTAACGCTGCATTGGAAGCGCTCGACGTGAGCGACGTCAAAGCTTTGGCCGAAACCGGCAAGGCGATTCGCAGCTGGGTTGCGGCAGGTGCGTTGCCACCCAGACTGGCGCAGGAAATCCGCACAGCACACGAGGAAATGCTGGCAGTTGAAGGGAGCGGCGTTACCCTTGCGGTGCGTTCCTCTGCCACGGCGGAAGACCTGCCGGATGCCTCGTTTGCCGGGCAGCAGGAAAGCTATCTCAATGTCCACGGTATCGACAACCTGTTTACTGCGGTCAAGCAGGTGTTTGCCTCGCTCTACAACGATCGCGCGATTTCTTATCGGGTGCACAAAGGCTTCGTACACGCCGACGTGGCCTTGTCTGCTGGCGTGCAGCGTATGGTGCGCAGCGACAAGGGTGCTTCCGGCGTGATCTTTACACTCGACACCGAATCCGGTTTCCGCGATGTGGTATTCATCACCTCGGCTTATGGCTTGGGCGAAATGGTGGTGCAGGGCGCGGTGAATCCGGACGAGTTCTATGTACACAAGCCCATGCTGCAACAAGGTAAGCACGCGGTGATTCGCCGTAGCCTGGGGGCAAAGGCAGTGCGCATGGTGTACGCGGATGATCTCGCAGTAGGCAAATCAACAGAGATAGAAGACGTACCGGACGCTGAGCGGAATTGTTTTTCGCTGACAGATGCCGAGGTGGAAGAACTCGCGCGCCAGGCGATGACCATTGAAAAACACTACGCTCGTCCGATGGACATCGAGTGGGCCAAGGACGGCGTGGACGGCGGTCTGTTCATCGTCCAGGCGCGACCAGAAACGGTCAAGGCGCAAATGCACGGTCACAACCTGACGCGCTACACGCTTAAAGGTCGCGGCAAGGTGCTGGCATCCGGTCGCAGCGTCGGCCAGCGCATCGCCACTGGAAACGTGCGTGTGGTGCCGAATGCAGCGCAGATGTCCAAGGTGCAAGCGGGGGATATTCTGGTGACCGACATGACTGACCCAGACTGGGAACCGGTGATGAAGCTGGCTGCTGCTATCGTCACCAACCGTGGCGGACGCACCTGCCATGCAGCGATTATTGCCAGAGAACTGGGCATTCCGGCGGTGGTCGGCTGCGGTAATGCCACTGAAATATTGATTAATGGCGCACCCGTTACCGTGTCCTGTGCCGAAGGCGATACCGGCTTTGTGTACGAAGGCGTGCTTGATGTGACAGTCAACGAGCTATCCATGGAAGCCATGCCCAAGCTGCCAGTCAAGATCATGATGAATGTTGGCAGCCCGGAGCGCGCTTTCGATTTTCAGTTCCTACCGAATGCCGGCATTGGCCTGGCACGGCTGGAATTCATCATCAGTAATACCATTGGCATCCACCCCAAAGCCGCACTGGAATTCGACAAACAGTCGGACGACATCAAACGAGAAATTAGCAAGCGCGCGGCAGGCTATGCTGACCCGGTGAGCTTCTATGTGGACAAAATGGCCGAGGGCGTGAGTATGCTGGCCGCCGCATTCTGGCCCAAGCCGGTGATCGTGCGTCTATCGGATTTCAAATCCAACGAATACGCCAACCTCGTGGGTGGCGAACGCTACGAGCCAAAAGAAGAAAATCCCATGATCGGTTTCCGTGGTGCATCGCGTTATGTGTCCGAATCATTCCGTGATTGCTTCGAGCTGGAATGCCGCGCCATGCGCAAGGTGCGCGACGAGATGGGACTGAGCAACTTGGAAATTATGATTCCCTTCGTGCGCACGCTGGAAGAAATCGACCAGGTCATTGTGTTGCTGGCGCAGGCTGGATTAAAGCGCGGTGAAAACGGCCTGCGTATCGTGATGATGTGCGAGATTCCTTCCAACGTGATTCTGGCGGAAGAGTTCTTGCAGCGCGTGGATGGCTTCTCCATCGGCTCAAATGATCTGACCCAACTCACACTGGGATTAGACCGCGATTCCGGCATCGTCGCCGGCAGCTTTGATGAGCGCAACCCGGCCGTGAAAGCGTTGCTGCATCAGGCTATTCAGGCGTGTCGTAAGGCAGGAAAGTACATCGGCATTTGTGGTCAGGGCCCGTCGGATCATCCCGATTTGGCCAAGTGGTTAATGGATGAAGGGATAGAAAGCATGTCATTGAATCCGGATACGGTGGTTTCGACTTGGTTGATGTTGGCTGGAAGTGCAGATACTAAACTGTAGAAGTTCCGACTTGATCTGGCACCAAGGCCCCCATTGGCTGATCGGCTTCGTTGCTTGGATGCCATCGTCGGCAGCGGTGTCGAACTCTCCCCACCTGCGCGACTCCCATGATAATTTATGTTAAATGCACTAGCATTCCCCACAGTTTTGATTATATTTTAACAAGGTAGCTGCACTCGCAGCGTTTTTATCCCCCTAAAATAACACGAGGAAATTTATCATGAGAAAAGCAGCACTGCTGTTTGGTACCGGTCTGGTTCTTTGAATTAGGTCTGATCAATGCGCTTAGGCTCAAAAGAATGGGCTGGTGGTGACTGAAGATCTGTTGGCAAAGGCTGAGACTTCCAATGACGCGTTAGTTCCGACTCGGTCTGACTCTATCTGTCAGGTCAAGTTTGAGTCTTTACAGATTATGAATTCAACACCGCTTTCTTCGGCAGAAAACTGCCTTTCGAAGCACGGTGCGCACGGTGCTTGTCCAGCTCCTCCCTGGCCAGGGTGAATTTCATCACGCGATTGCGCACAACAATCTCCATGGGCAATTGCTCACCTGTGAAGATGAGCAGCCTGCATACCTTGGCATCTTTTTCCAAGCCAATCAATTTCACGCCTTTGCCTTTGGCTAATTCTTTCAGCTCGTCTGCGGCAAATGCCAGGAACCTTCCATTGCTTGAGCCACAGCCAATCCACATGCCTGCCATGTCCTCCGGCAGTGCCAGCGGGGGCAGGGGGACTTCACCGCTTTCGAGCGTCAGAAAAGCTTTGCCGGCGCGTGGCCTGGACGCGAGATTATTTAGTGTCGTGACGAAACCATATCCGTTGGTGCCAGCGAAGAGAATTTTTTTCTGAGGGTTGCCACCGAGCATGAAGCGGATCTTGCCACCATCCTGCAAATCAACTAGCGAGGTGACCGGCACGCCATCTCCGCGCCCGGTGGGCGCTTCAGCCGCCAGGAAGGAATAGGCGCGTCCGTTATTGTCCAGGCATATCACCGGAAGCACGGTGCGCGTTTCCACGACAGCCAGCAATTCATCACCTGGTTTGAAACCGACTTGCGATAGATCGATGTCATGACCGGTACGTCCGCGCACCCAGCCATTTTTTGACAGAATCACCGGTACCGGTTCATCCGCGACCACGGGGGCAGCGGTGGAGGAGGCGGAGGGGACTTCTTCCACAATGACTGTGCGGCGGGCATCGCCGAACTTCTTCGCGTCCACTTCGACTTCTTTGATGATCAGTTTGCGCATGGCGGTATTCGAGGACAGCAGGCGTTCCAGCTCAGCTTTTTCCGGTGTCAGCGTCTCGATTTCCTTTTCCAGCTTGATCCATTCCAGCCTTGCCAATTGACGCAGGCGGATTTCCAAGATGTCTTGCGCCTGCACTTCGGTCAGCTTGAAATTCTGCATCAGCGCCGCTTTGGGTTCGTCGGATTCGCGGATGACGCGGATCACTTTATCCAGGTGCAGGAAGGCGATCTTGCGGCCTTCAAGAATATGCAGGCGTTCGTTGACCTCTTGCAGTTTATGTTGGCAACGTCTGGTTACGGTGGCGAAACGGAATTCCACCCACTCCGAGACGATCTGCTTGAGATTTTTGCGGGCCGGATTTCCGTCCACGCCGACAACGGTCAGGTTGACTGAAACGGAGCTCTCGAGACTGGTTTGCGCGAACAGAAAAGCCAATAATTCGCCTGGCTTGATCTTGGATGTTCTGGGTTCGACCACCAACCTTACCGCTTTGCTCTTGTCAGATTCGTCACGGGCGGTATCGATCATGGACAGGATGAGCTGCTTGGCCGCCAGTTGTTTTGCCGTTGGCTTGTCCTTTTTTACATCCTTGACCTTCGGGTCGGCAATGGCATCCAGTTCCTGCAGCACTTTTTTTGCCGAGCATCCCGGTGGAAACTCTGTGAATACCAGTTGCCACTGGCCGCGTGCCAACTCCTCAATTTCATACTGCGCCCGTGCGCGCAATGAACCTGATCCGGTTTCGTAGGCATTCTGGATATCTGTGGCGGACGATATCAACTTGCCACCACCAGGGAAGTCCGGGCCAGGCACATGCTGCATCAATTCCCCTGTAGTAATGGACGGGTTGCGCATGAACTCAACCACGGCCTTAGCCACTTCTCTGAGGTTATGCGAAGGAACTTCGCACGCCATGCCCACAGCAATGCCGCTGGCGCCGTTGAGCAGGGTGAAGGGGAGGCGGGCGGGCAGAACTTTCGGTTCCTTGAAGCTGCCATCGTAGTTGTCGATAAAATCAACCGTGCCGCTGTGCACTTCGGACAGCAGCAACTCGGCGATAGGGGACAGGCGAATTTCGGTGTAACGCATGGCCGCCGCAGTATCGCCATCGAGCGAGCCGAAGTTGCCTTGGCCATCCATCAACGGATAGCGCACGGTGAAGCCCTGCGCCAGCCGAACCATCGCGTCGTACACTGAGGTGTCGCCGTGCGGATGCAGCTTGCCCAGTACGTCACCCACCACGCGGGCGCTTTTCACATGCTTCACGTCCGGCCGTTGGCCGCCCGACCACATGGAATACAGGATGCGTTTCTGCACCGGCTTTTGTCCGTCCTCGACTTGCGGCAGCGCCCGTTCCTTGACGGACATCACTGCATAGGTGAGGTAATCGATTTCAGCGGAGTCGCTGATCAGGATTGCGTCATCCGGTAGCTCGTTCAGATTGCCCATTTTCGTACCTTAGTTAAATTTCGACCTGGTAGCCCTTACTGGACATCCATTCGCGACGCCAGGCCGCTTCTTTTTTGCCCATCAGGTGATTGAACAGGTCATAAACATTCACCAGTTCTTCCTCGGTTTCAGGCAGTACCACCCGAACCAGGCGGCGCGTATCAGGGGACATGGTGGTTTCCCACAGTTCCTCGGGGTTCATCTCCCCCAGGCCCTTGAAGCGTCCAGTTTGCATGTTCCGATAGCCTTCCTTCTCCAGCCGTTCCAGCGTAGTTTGCAGCTCGGCGTCATTCATGGCGTAAAGCTTACGGGCAGGGCGGTTCTTGCCAGCAGAGGCCGCATCGATGCGGTACAGCGGTGCCTGTGCAATATACAGATGACCGGCCTTCACTACATGGGGAAAATGACGCAGGAATACGGTCAGCAGCAGGGTGCGGATGTGGCAACCATCGTCGTCCGCATCGGTCATGATCGGAATGGTGTGGTAGCGCAGCTTTGCCAGCACCGCAGATTGATCATCACCAAGACCATGCGGATCAACGCCAAGTGCCGCTGCGATGTCGTGTACCTCTGAATTGCCCAGAACAAGGTCTTTCGAGACCTCCCAGGTGTTTTCGATCTTGCCTTTGAGGGGCAAGATTGCCTGGTTGTACTTGGCACGCGCTTGCTTGGCGCTGCCGCCAGCGGAATCACCCTCGACCAGGAAGAGTTCACATTCGGCAGGCAGGTCGCTTTGCGCTTCGGTCAGTTTTCCCGGCAACTCGCTTAATCCGGCAGAGCGCTTTCGCTCAACTTTTCTGCCTTCCTTGAGACGGGACTTGGCATGATCCAGCGATAGCTCGGCGACGGTTTTGGCGGTTTCAAGATTGGCCAGGAACCAGGATTCCAGGCGCGGCTTGATGGCGTCCAGCACCAGCCGGTGGCCTTCCCGGTTATCCAGTTTGTCTTTCACCTGGCCGCGAAATTGCGGTTGCAGGATCTTGGTGGACAACACATAACGCACGTTGCGCCAAGTATCTTCCGGCGTGAGCTTGACCCCTTTGGGCATCATGCCGTGCGTTTCAGCAAAGCTCTTTACCGCATCGAATATGGCTGTGCGCAGGCCGGTCACGTGGGTGCCGCCATCAGCGGTGGGGATCAGGTTGACGTAGGATTCTCCGCTACCGATGGGTTCCTCAATCCAGCGCAATGCCCAGGCGCAACCTTCCCCCTTGGAAAACACCGGGTCGGTATCGGTCGCGTAAGACTCTCCGGTAAAGGCTTCGCCAACCACCGACGATTCTTGGCAGAGTTCGTTGAGGTAGCCCAGCATGCCGTCCTTGTAGAACCAGGACTTTTCCTCAAAGACGCCGTCTTTCTGTTCAATGCGTAGCAGGGTTGCTACGCCCTTCATGAGTACGGACTTAGCGCAAAGAATCCGTTCTATTTCTGCGACGGGAACCTTTGCGGAGTTGAAGTAAGCACCATCCGGCCAGGCGCGTACTCGGGTTCCCGTGCGCTTGGTTTTCTTGCTGTCAACGACGGACAGCGGGGACTCGATGTGTCCGCCATCGCTGAATACCATGTTGTAGGTCTTACCATCGCGCCAGATTTCGACCTCGATCCGTTTGGACAGGGCGTTGGTCACGCTAACGCCGACACCATGCAGTCCGCCCGAAAAGCTGTATGCAGCACCCTCCTGTGTTTTACGGAATTTTCCGCCGGAATGCAGTTCGGTAAAAATCAGCTGAACGCCCGGCACCTTTTCAACCGGGTGATTATCCACCGGAATACCGCGGCCATCGTCCTCTACACTGACCGAGCCATCCTGATACATGGTCACCGTGATGTTCCTGGCATAACCCGCCAGCGCTTCATCTGCAGCGTTGTCGATCACCTCCTGAATGATGTGCGCAGGAGAATCGACCCTGGTGTACATCGAAGGGACTTGCTTGACCGGATCAAGCCCGCGCAGGACATCAATTTCGTGAGCGGTATAAGAAGGTGATGAAGCCATTTTTATTTTCTATGAATGGATTATGAGCAGTTTAGCTGCGACTGCTTAAACTTACAATTTACATTAAATAATAATTATAACCATATATTATATAATTAAATTATACGTTTTAATCGCGCAGTATTTGCCAATTGGAAGTTGCCATTCTATATGAGCTGGACGTTGCAGTCTTCCGGTAAGCACAGCGGTTCGCAGAATTGCAAATAATTTTTTAGTAAGCAGCGGTTGATCCATTGTTGCTGCTACGCTGCGTCGGTAATGGAGGAGGAGACGATGCGCAGTTTCTAATTCCGGCTTCTTGATTCTTGAGATAGGATATTATTTTACATAATATACATTATACGAATTATTGGCATATTCAGAAGTGTTGCGCAATTGGAGTTCGGGAACTAATCCATCATCCAGATACATTCCCCAACTTTGACTGAGCGCTTCAGAACGCTGATCTGTTCCCTTTTGCTCATGAATGACAATGATCCGGTTGCAACGAAATTCCCGAGTTCAACGGTCGTTTTTGGCTTCATTCATCAATTGTTGGCGGATCGACATCAATTCCTGCCGGCGTTTCGCATCTACTTCTGGAAATCGCATATTTAGAGAATTGAAAGTATCCAGAATAACCTTTGAAATAATCAGTCGAGCATTTTCCTTGTCATCGGCCGGCACTACATACCATGGTGCAATTTTGGTACTTGTTGCGCTCAGGCACGATTCATAGGCTTGCATATATTCTTTCCAGAATTTCCTTTCTTCAATATCGGCAAGACTGAATTTCCAGTTTTTTTCTGGCTCGTCGATGCGGTCGAGAAAGCGCTTTCGCTGCTCTTCCACTGAAAGGTGCAGGAAGAACTTGATGACCCTTGTGCCGTTCCGAAAGAGATGGTTCTCAAAGTCCACGATAGAACGATATCGCTCCTGCCAGATAGTTTTCTCGTCGAGCAACCCATCAGGAAGCCCTTCGCCACGAAGAATCTCCGGATGCACACGAACGATCAACACCTCCTCATAATAGGATCGGTTAAAGATGCCGATTCGACCGCGTTCTGGCAAACACTGAGTGGTGCGCCACAAGAAATCATGTTCCAACTCCTCTACGCTCGGATGATTGAAGCTAAATACCTGGCAACCCTGAGGATTAATGCCGGACATCACGTGTCTGATAGCGCCGTCCTTTCCGGCCGCATCCATGGCCTGGAAAATCAACAATACCGAATAACGATTGGATGCATAAAGAAGGCGTTGCAGATCACTTAGCTCCTCCACTTGTTCTTGTAGATATTTGCTGTACTCCTTTTTCGACTTGTAGACCGGTTTCACAAGCGTCGGCCACTTCTTGAGATCGACTTTCACGCCCTCCTGTACCATGAAATCTTTAGATTTGATGTTCATCTTCATCCTTTCATTAGTTATTGCTACGAACAATTCGTCAATCGATCTCACCCACAATGCCTGCGCACTACCTTGCCGATGCTGAGGCCCTGAACCAGAATCGAAAACACCACGACAGCGTAAGTGAGTGCGAGGACCAGATTGCGCTGCGGGCCGTTTGGCAGGGAAAGCGCCAGCGCTACCGAAATGCCGCCGCGCAATCCACCCCAGGTGAGCACCTGCAACGCACCCTGCGGCAGCTTAAACACTCTGCCCAACAAACCGATCGGCAAGCCGACAGATAACAAGCGAGCCACCAAGGTAATTGCAATAACGGCTGCAGCCGTCAGCGCCAGGCTAGTTGAGAATTCGATCAGGATCACTTCAAGTCCGATCAATACGAACAACACTGCATTGAGTATTGAATCCAGCAATTCCCAGAACATGTCCAGATGTTCGCGCGTCTTATCCGACATCGCCAGGGCGCGGCCGTGATTGCCAATAATCAGCCCGGCCACCACCATTGCCAGTGGGCCAGATACATGCAAGCGGCTAGCCAGAGCATATCCGCCAAGAACGGCGGCCAGCGAGATCAACACCTCTTCCTGGTAACTGTCGATACTTTTCAGCATGCGGTAGGTCACATAACCGAGCACCAATCCGAACACGATGCCGCCGCCGCCCTCTTCCACCAGCAACATGGCGCCGCGCGTCGCAGTCGGGGCCTCACCACTGACCACCATGGCCAGCATTAGCGAAAACAACACCACGCCGATACCGTCATTGAATAACGACTCTCCAGAGATAACGATTTCCAGACTCTTCGGCGCGCCGGCCGACTTCAATATGCCCATAACGGCAATCGGATCGGTCGGCGATATCAGCGCTCCAAAGATCAGACAGTACGATAGTGGCAGCGCGATACCGGTATATGGCAGTATCACCCACAGGCCAAAACCAACTAGCGCAGTCGAAGCTAGCGTGCCGAAAACTGCCAGTATGCCGACCTGCCATTTGTATGATTTCAACTCACTCAAATTGACATGCAGCGCGCCGGCAAATAACAAGAGCGACAGCATTCCCTGCATCAGCAATTCCGAGAAATCAACCGATGAAAGCAGCGACACTTCGTAATCGCGCAAGGCACCAAAGCCGAGTTTATCCAGCCCGAACAACGCTATCGAAAGCAGCAGCGCGATGCCCATGACGCCGATCGTGGTGGGCAAGCCGATAAAACGGTGGTTCAGATAGGACAGCAGTGCAGTCAATACCAGGCATGAAACAGCGACATCGAACATGAATGACTTTCCCTTCCGTATTTTTAGACTAAAATTCTACTGGTTAAGTGGCTTCACCAGCATCGGCCACTTCTTTAGTTTGATTTTTTGCTTTATCCCTTAGGTCGCCGCTATGCCACTGCCAATGCTTCGAAGCCGGAGACAACGTCGAACAATTCCTCGTCGATGCCGCTCTGACGCAGGCGGTGAAATGTCCGATTCAGGTTCTCCTGTAATTCGTCGATATTTTTTTCGGCGCGTTGCATCGCGGCCAAGCGGCTAGCGTTTTCGCTTGCCAGGGATTCGGCGCATGCCCTGAACAGCGAGACAAATAGATATTCGCGGACCAGCGCCAGCAGCGTCCGCTCTCCACCACTCATGACTTCGGGCAAATTTTTCGTCGGCCAGCGGATTGCAGCCAGATCACGCCGCCACACCTCGTCCAGCGGCAGCAGACGCTGGCTCACGGGAGTATAAATTGCCCCGGACTTGGGACAATTGTGGAAAAGGTAAACCTGCGAAATTTCGCCCTTTTCTCGCTGCGCTTCCATTTCGAGCAGAACCTGTCCTACCAGCGGTGTAATCGCATTAATGGAATTCGGCAGGGTGAAGCTTTTCCCGGGGAACAGGCCGGTGTCGGCAAGGCGCGACTGAATGCGCTCGCCGACCGCCCAGAACGTCTTTTTACCCGGCAGGTTTCCCAGTGTATTTACGACAAACTCCACCATCACATCATTGAACTGGCCAACCAGTCCCTGGTCGGAACCAAACACGACCGCACCTATCCCCCCTGCTTCCTTTTGAACCGATTGCGTCGTTGCACCGGCGGTTTCAGCCAGCCGGAAACATGCGGCCAAACCCAGTTGTACGGTTCGATAATACTCATCCAGGGAACGCACCGCATTTTCGTATTGGCCGATGCTCGAAGCGGCCATGGCTTTCATCGTACGCACCACGGATTCAAGCTCTCCTGCGCTGGCGATCTTGCGGCGCAGGCTCGACGCGGTATCGCTCATGACTCCTCCTTGAGAGCCGCCTTGCTCTCATCCGGCTTTGCGCCAGGCTTCAATTCCGACTCAGCCTGCGATTTCTGCTTTGTAACTTCCTTGGCCTCCTGATCCTTCTTAGACTTGGATTCCGATTTGGGCGTGAACGCTTCGAGTGCTTTGCGCGCGATTACTAAGATTGTATTTCGATCCTCGTCGCTCAATTCTTCGGCGCTATCGAATCGCGCGCGCACCTCGGCTGAAATATTTGCTGCCGCCTTGCACACGGCGTGCTCGGCATCGATCATCTGATCAAGAGGAACGTCGTCAAAGAGTTTCGCCGTCAATGCCAGCAATACGGCGATTTGCGCGGGTACAGATACTGGCGCGAATTCAGACTGCTTGAGGCAGGCACGGATGCGCCGCCCGTGCTCGATGATCTTTCGGGTGTTTTCATCCAGGCGGGCGCCAAAGCGGGAAAAGGTTTCCAACTCCTCGAACTGGGCATAGGCGAGCTTGAGATCGCCCGCCACTGCACGATAGGCTGCGCGCTGCGCTTTGCCGCCGACGCGTGAGACGGATTTGCCGACATCGACTGCGGGCAGCACGCCCAATTCGAACAGTGACGGCGACAGGTATATCTGCCCGTCAGTGATGGAAATCAGGTTGGTTGGAATGTAAGCGGAAATATCCTGCGCTTCGGTTTCGATGATGGGCAGCGCAGTCAGCGACCCGCCACCGAGTTCGGGGCGCAAATGCGTGGCACGTTCCAGTAATCGAGAGTGGATGTAAAAGATATCGCCAGGAAAAGCTTCCCGGCCGGGTGGGCGACGCAGCAGCAGTGACAGCTCGCGATAGGCGCGTGCATGATGCGTGAGGTCGTCGTAAATAATCAGCACATCGCGACCTTGTTCCATGAATTTCTCGGCAATGCTGGTCGCGGCGTAAGGTGCAATGAAGGCCAGGCCGGGCGGATCATTGCCTTCGGTGACGACCACGATGGTGTAATCCATCGCTCCTTTTTCGCGCAGGGTGGCGATCACTTTGGCCACGCCGGACGCACGCTGGCCGATAGCGCAATAAACACACAGCACATTCTGGTCGCGCTGATTGAGTATCGTATCAAGTGCGATCGCAGTCTTGCCTGTCTGCCGATCGCCGAGAATTAGTTCGCGCTGGCCGCGACCAATCGGTATGAGTGCATCGATAACCTTGATGCCGGTTTGCAAAGGTACAGTAACCGGAGCCCGGTCCATGATATGCGCGGCGGGGCGTTCGACCGGAAGACGCTCGCTGGAAAGTACCGGTCCATTGCCGTCCAGAGGCCGACCCATTGGATTGATAATCCGGCCGATCAATCCATCTCCCACCGGCACGTCCACTACGTGCCCCCTGCGCTCAACTTCATCGCCCGCATGCAACTGCCAATAGTCACCCAGCAGCACAACACCGATTTCGTCTTCATCAACGTTGAATGCAATACCGTACACGTCGCCGGGAAATTTCAGCACCTCTTCAAATCCCACGCCGGGGAGGCCGGTAACTTTAGCGATGCCGGTAGCGATGCTGGTGATCGTACCCACCTCACGGAGCCTCAGTTGCGGCGTGTATGCATCCCGCGCCTGGCTTATTCCGGCAAAGGTGCTGTCGAAAATGTTCTGGAGGCTTTCGGCTTCAATGTTCATTGAATCTTTGCTTCAGGCTCAGCTTCACCTTTGACTTGAGGTTTGTCTTCTGGCTTAGGCATTGCTTCTGCTTCAGGCCCAGGAACGGTTTTGACAGGCGCTTCGCGAATCTCATGCTCCGCCCTCTCCCAGTCTTCAGCAGCATGGCCGGTTTCGCGGCCGTGTTCCTCGTAAAGTTCATAGGCTCGCATGCCGATCTGCGCTGACAATTCGGAAGGCTTTGCGGTTTGCGCCTTAGTTATGTCCTTCTCATTCAGAAGTTCGTCGACGCCTTTTTCCAGCGAGGTCAGATAGTCCGCGATACTCCACGCCACCTTTTGGCCATTCGATAGGAATTCAATGCCGCTGATCAAGTCCGGCGCAGTCTCGAATTGGATGCGGACTTCCGTCGATAAAGTTTCGTTGAGCGCATTTTGTATCGCTGTGCGCTGCACCACAGGCAGATCAAATGCGCTACGCACCAGCGCGGGCTCAGATGCTGCCTTGATGGACTCGCCCAGAGTTTTTTTCGCCTGCTCGTTCATTTCCCTCAAGCGGCGAATGAGCACATCAACCATGCGCTCTTCCAAACCCGCCGTGGAGAGATCCGTCAGCGTCTTGCGTGCAATGGCAAATACTTCCTGCAGGGTGCGACGACTGATGGCCTGATTTAAATTATGTGCGTTGTTTTTCAGCGTTTCCTGTCGCTTGGCGCTCAAGGCATCAGCCTCTTGCCGTGCTTCTTCGAGCAGTCTTCGCCGTTCGACTTTTGCTTCCTCTGTCGCCTTTTTCAAAAGATCTGCGCGTTGCTGGTCGAACTCCTCGTTCTTGTGCTGGAACTCGTCGCGTTCCATCTTGGCTTCTGCCTTTTTCGCGTCGGCATCGGCCAGTTCCTTGGCAATTCGCTTCTCACGCGCGTCGAGGGCGTTGATAATCGGATGGTAAAGGAAACGCTTCAACAGCCACACCAGAATGAGGAAGTTGATGACTTGCGCACCGACGGTAAACCAGTCAATCAGCATAAATCATTTTCCTGCAGCTTGAGCAATAACATGGTTCCAAAACGGGTTGGCGAAAATGAGAATCATCGAGACCACGAAGCAATATATGGCTGTGGACTCGATCATCGCCAGACCAACAAAGAGCGTTCGGGTAATGGTAGCGGAGGCATCGGGCTGCTGGGCCAGTGAGGTCAATGCCGTTGCAACCGCTCTCCCTTCGCCAAGCGAAGGTCCAATGACTCCTATGGCAATGGTAAGGCCAGCAGTGACAATTGATGCCAGCGCGATAATCGTTATGCTATCCATGGTATCTCCATTGGTTGACGTCATTCATGCTAAAATTTTCTTATCGGGGTTTGGTTTATGCTTGCGAACACGTGTCGCAGCCGCGATGTAAACCGTGGCCAGAATGCTGAAAATGTAGGCTTGTACCATGCCGGTCAGTAGTCCGAGCGCGCTCATGGCAATCGGGAATATGAAGGGCGTAATGGTTAGCAAAATGGCAAGTATCATTGTCCCGCTCATCATGTTGCCGAATAGGCGCACAGCCAAGGCCAGGGTGCGCGAGAGTTCGCTGATGATATTGAACGGCAGCATGATTACCGTCGGCTTCAGATAGGCGCGGAGATATTCGCCCAGCCCGCTTTCCTCAATACCGAACAGCGGCACCGCTACAAACACACAGATCGCCAGCGCCGCAGTGGTCGAGAGCGAACCCGTCGGCGGCTCATAGCCGGGAACGATGGTGAACAGACTTGCCATCGCAACAAATAAAAACAACGTGCCGAGAAAGCCGAGATATTTCTGCGGCTGACTCATGCCTACCTCTTCAATTTGTTTGTCGATGCCGGTGACGACTATTTCTAGCAGATTCTGCCAGCGGGAACGTTGCAGGCCAGCGGAAAGTTTGCGCGTAACCAATTTTGAACCGACCGCCAGAATGAACATCAGCCCCCAGGTATAAACGATCGTGGCATTGAGTTTAAAAAACCCATATTGCCAGAAGATAATTTCGTCGGGACTAAGGTGCATGACCGGCCTTCTGCACCAATTGGCCAGCCAGCACCGTCACTCGGGTGAGCCACATTACAACCAAGCGCGCAACGATGAACCCGAGCAGGCCCGCCAGCAGCCTATGCCAACGGTCTCCCAGGATAAAATAGAATCCGAGCAGAATGACGCTCATCCTTAGCAACAGGCTGCCGAGGAACCAAAGCGCAGGATGTTTCGAGGCAACGGCCTTACGCACTGTCCACCAAAGGCCACCGAAAAAAAACGCGCCTAGCAACATTCCCGCCACCACTGCGAACGCCAGACTCAATGCCTCATTCATGGTTATTTCCCTCTTGCTCGTGGATTTCCCTGTCTTCCTTGGACACCCAATGCCACGCATTAAAACAACCCAATCCCAAGCCGATAGCCAACAACATGAGTGTCCAGGAACGGCCCCCTGGATAGTTTCTGTCCAGCCAGATGCCGAGTGCCGCGCCGAGCAGCGTAGGTACCGCCACCGACCATCCAACCAGCCCCATCATGCCCAAGCCGGACCAAACGGTCTGTGTGACATGACGCTGTGCCTTGAGCTTGCGTGACGCTTTCTCGCCAACCTGCTGGCTGAATTCTGTCTCGCCGGAAGCGGGCTTCGATTCCAAATCGTTATTCATGGTGAAACGCCGCGAAACGACGAACAAATCCGCTCTCCAATTTCGCCAGCACTGAACGCACACTCTTCTCTTGCTCGTCAAGATTCAGAAATTCCTGCTCTACTGCCTCGCGCAGTTTGCCGAGATCGGTTCCGCCAATCGCGTTGCGCACGGAAACCAGCACGTCTGTACCAGATTTGACCAGAACACCTTCATCGACGGCTAGACAGACCTCGCCATCCGTTTCAGTCTCGAATACCAGTATCCCGGGCGCAAGCGACGCCACACAGTCAAGCCGGTGAGGCAGGAGTCCGAACGATCCTGAACGAGACTCCGCGACGATACGCAATACCCCAGTCTTCTCCGCAAAAATTTTAAATGGCAGGAGAATCTTAAGATTCATTTGCGCTAACTGCATGTTCCGCTTCCTCAGGTTTCGGTTTGGGCTTGGCAGTTGGTTTGACGGGCGTCACCTGTTTCTTCGCTTCATCAATCGCACCGATCATGTAAAGCGCGCTCTCCGGGTAGTCTTTGAATTCATCGCGCAAGATGCGCTCACAACCATCCAGCGCATCCTTGAGGCTGACGAGCTTGCCTTTAAGTCCGGAAAACTGCTCAGTAGTAAAAAACGGCTGGGTAAGAAAACGCTCCAACCTTCGAGCGCGGTTCACCACATTGCGGTCGTCCGTTGAAAGTTGTTCCATGCCCAGCATCGCGATGATGTCTTTCAGATCCGCGTATTGCGCCAATGTACGTCGAATTTCCTGCGCAAGCGCATAATGCCGTTCGCCTATGATGCCGGGCGTGGCCATTTTGGAACTGGATTGCAGCGGGTCGATGGCCGGATAAAGCCCTTCACTCGCGCGTTTGCGCGACAACACAATGGATGCGGAAAGATGCGAGAAGGTATGCACCGCCGCCGGATCGGTGAAATCGTCTGCCGGCACATACACCGCCTGGATCGAGGTAATGGCGCCGGTATCTGTATTGGCGATGCGTTCCTCCAGCTGCGACAACTCGGTGCCCATGGTCGGCTGATATCCCAGGCGCGATGGCATCTGTCCCATCAAGCCAGACACCTCCATGCCGGCCTGGATGAAGCGAAAAATATTATCGATCAACAGCAGCACATCGCGGTGTTCGTCATCACGAAAATACTCGGCCATGGTCAACGCTGCATGGCCGACGCGGAAACGGGCGCCCGGCGGTTCGTTCATCTGGCCAAACACCATCACCATGTTTTGCAGCACCCCGGCGTCTTTCATAGCTTCGTAAAGCTCCTGACCTTCGCGGCAGCGTTCGCCGATGCCGCAAAAAATACTGACGCCCTCCTGGTGTCCGATCATGTTGTGGATCATT
>JBBRTU010000009.1:0-86776 GCA_038244115.1 Burkholderiales bacterium | reverse complement strand
GTCTTTTACCTGCTTGGTCATGTTGGTGATGCTGGCGGTGCTGCGCACGAATTCGTTTACAGCATTGGAAATTTCGCCCACGGCATTTTCTACTGCGCCGATTTCGCCCATCAGGCCGGATAAACCCTCATTCCCTTTATGACTTTGTGCCATGCTTTCCTGAGCGAGTTGATGCACTTCTTCCGCGCTGTCAGAGACCGAAGCTACGCTGACGGTCATTTCTTCCACGGCGGAAGCAGTGCTGGCAGCCGCTTCGCTTTGCAGGTTGCTGCCTTGGGCAACCTGTGCCGCTGTGGTGGAGAGTTCGGTTGTGGCACTGGATAATTCTTCGGTTTGTTCGTGCACCTTGTTAATCATGTCCTGGATGGAGCCGATCAGGGCGTTAAAGGCACGGGCGATTTCAGATAGTTCATCGTTGCCGGTAACATTTGCACGTTTGGTCAGGTCATTGTTTTTTCCAATACTTGTCATCGTCGTTTGAAGATCGTTGACTTGACGTTTGAGCGGGCCGGTGACGAGGACTGTGGCCAAGAGGGCGAACACGATGCCGACACCCGTCACGGCATAAAGGATTTTTTCCACATTTTCATGCGCCTCGACGGGGAGGGCCTGGATAGCATAGATGGCTGTGCCGCCAACTGCGAGCAGTACCAAGATAACGATGCTTGTCAGCAGGTTGAGTCGTGTGCTGATTTTGAGGCCATTAAACATAATGAATGCTCCCTTGATTTTCGTGTGCGTATATTAGCTGCATATTAGTCCATACATCCACGGTTTAATTACACCTGAGCATCTTGTGCGCCAATATGATTTTGGTTGCTCATCAGAAATAGTTATCGGAGGGAAGATAGAAACCTTTAGCAAAATTTCATGTTCCATGCGAAGTCTGACATGGGGTTTCCCCGTTGCCTTGTTTATGTTTTGAACTTGCCGACTACATCATTCAGGTTATGCGCGAGTTGTTCCAGATGGTGTGCTTCCTGAGCCGTCTGATCCACGGCCAGGCTGTTGGATTCGGCCATCTGTGCGATTTGTTCAACGTGCTGGGCAATGTCGGTGCTTGCGGCTTTTTGTTCCTGTACTGACGCGGTGATGTTGTCTATACCCTGGGTGGCCTGAGAAACGAAATCACCGGCGGTTGCCAGAACTACGGCCACATTTTCCAGGTAATCCTGGCTGGAGGTGAGCGACTGCTGTCCACGCTGAATGGTCTTTTCCACTTCCATGGATTGACTGGCCAAGGTTTGGGTAACGGCATCGATCTGGCTGGCGGCCTGGGCGGATTTCTCTGCCAGTTTGCGCACCTCGTCGGCCACTACGGCGAAGCCGCGGCCCTGTTCACCGGCACGTGCGGCCTCGATGGCCGCATTCAACGCCAGTAGGTTGGTCTGCTCGGCAATGTCTTTTACCTGCTTGGTCATGTTGGTGATGCTGGCGGTGCTGCGCACGAATTCGTTTACAGCATTGGAAATTTCGCCCACGGCATTTTCTACTGCGCCGATTTCGCCCATCAGGCCGGCTAGGCCCTCGTTTCCCTTGTGGCTTTGCGCCAGGCTTTGCTGCGCAAGTTGACGGACTTCCTCGGCACTGTCCGCAACGGATGCCACGCTGACGGTCATTTCTTCCACGGCGGAAGCAGTGCTGGCAGCCGCTTCGCTTTGTTGCTGGGAGCTTTCCTGCACGCTGGCAGATGCGGCGGATAGTTCCGAGGCGGCAGTGGCGACTTGTTCGGAAGTGGAGCGCACATCGCGCACTACGGTTTGCAGTTTTTCCATAAACTGGTTGAAGGCCGAGGCAGTTGCGCCCACCTCATCACTGGATGCGGTAGGCAGCCGCTTGGTTAAATCGCCGCTACCACTGCTCAAGCTTGCCATGGAAGCACGCAGGCGTTCCAGATGGCCGAGCTTGATGCGCACTTCGTTCATGATGAACAACGTAAAGGGGAGCGACAATACAAGTAGCGTGAACATCAGTGTCAGACGGTACTTGGCGGAATCCGCAGCGTCACGGGAGAGCTTGCCGCTAATTTCACTGGCTGCGGAAGAAACCGCCAGGACAGAGTTAATAGCATCGGTCGATTTACTGATCCACTCTCCGGCAGAGAAGGGGTATTCGCCAGTTTGGCTGGCTGCAAAGGTTTGTTTGCGGGTTTCGGCAAATTCGCCCAGGAATTTCTTTTCCATGGACTCAATGGCAGCGGATACCTTGGGATCGGTTTCCGGCATGGATTTGAGCGATGAAATGTCGGACAGGGCGAGGTCAACGATGCCTCGATAAGAATGAAGCGTTTCGGAAGCGGTGGCGGGAAGAGGGGATTTCGCGCTGATGGTTGATCCAATCAAAGCCCGTTCGCGCCCTGCATATTCGCTTACCAGCCAAACTGCTTGCTTGAGGAAGGTGTTGTACTGTTCGACCTTTTCGCGGGAATCATCTGGGGTAAATGCGGCCAGGCGTAACCGGGCATTTAGGGTGATGAGGCCTGTCATGGTTTTGACCCACTCGGCGCTGGCGATGCTGTGTTCGCTCTTGCCCAGGCTGGCATCCACATGTTTGCGTGCTTGCATGACGTCTTCATGTGCCTTGGCAGTCTGGTCTTGCAGAATATGCATGGCGGAACCCTTGGGAACCAGTTTGGCGATATCGTTGCCGATAGTTACGGCTTCATTCCAGGCGGCATCGCCCTTGGCGCGCGCATCATTAATTTTGGCAATCATTGCTGCATTTGCTGCGTCTGGGGTGCTTAATGCGGTAGCTGTCAGGCCGCGCTCCAGCGCGTTAAACACGGAAGCCTCGATAATTTTGTCCGCCATATTATTTGCGCGCTCCAATTGGTTCATGCGTATGTTGTCTTGATACGCACCCCAACTGAGGTAGCTGAGCCAGATGATGGCAAAAAAAGCGACAATGGCGAGAGAACCGTTGATCAACAATCGAAGGCTAATATTTTTCAGCATAATTTTGTTAGAACCTAAATTTAATTGTGTGCATGTATGAAAATCCAGATAGTTTTTCACACACACTCCCACAGTTGAAACGCCGTGATGTGCAGGACGTTCACTCTGTTGATGAAACCGTGGATACGGTATGATGGGCCAATTGCAGTTAGGGCGTTACGCTCGGAAGTTTCACGCTCCTTGCGATTAATGATTAAGACATGAAACAGGCTAATTATTGACGGACACCTTGAAACAAGTCAATCCCGCTGAGTTGGAACAGGCATTCAGTCTGTTCACCGAAGCTTCCGCTCAACTTACTGGAGCCTACCACGATCTTCAGCAACAAGTGGAGCGCTTGACCGGGGAATTGGCAGTAGCCAACAGTGAACTGCGCCGTCAATTGGAGGAAAAGGCTGCGTTGTCGCAACGCCTGAAGCTGCTGCTGGATGCGCTGCCTGCCGGGGTGGTGGTGTTGGATCGGGACGGTTGTGTGGTAGAGGCTAATCCTGCCGCACAACGTTTGCTGGGAGAAATCCCGCTTGCAACGCGTTGGGATGATCTTGCAGGGCAACTGTTTAAGCCGAGCGATACGCCGCAGGAATGGGAATTGGCGACCGGGCGTCTGGTGAATTTGGTAAGCAGCCCGTTTGATGCTTCCGGCGGACGTATTGTTCTATTGTCTGACATCACTGAGGCGCACGAATTACAACGTCAGTTGGAACGACATCAGCGCCTTTCTTCAATGGGGGAGATGGCCGCATCCCTCGCGCATCAGTTGCGAACACCGCTGGCGACTGCCTTGCTTTATACCGCCAATCTGACCAAAAAAAATCTTGGCGATGATGATCGCGTGCGCTTTGCAGAGAAATCGCTGGCACGCTTAAAACATTTGGAGCAACTGATTCAGGACATGTTGCTTTTCGTCCGGGGCGGTAGCGTGGCTGAGGAAGAAGTGCTGGTTTCTTCGCTTCTTGTCGAATTGAGTCAAACCATCGAGCCGCAATTGCATCAGCATGGCATCGTGTTCGAGGTCAAGGACAATGCGGGTGGCGTGATGCTGGCAGGCAGTCGAAAAGCGCTGACAGGTGCCTTACTGAACTTGCTGGAGAATGCCATGCAGGCATGCGCTGCGGGCGGTGCAATTCAACTGGACGCGAAACAGGTGGCCGACGATATTGTGATTAGTGTTTCCGATAGTGGGCGAGGCATGGATGCGGCAACGCAGGAGCGTCTGTTCCAGCCGTTCTTTACCACGCGTATTGAAGGCACCGGCCTGGGACTGGCTATCGTGCGCGGTGTGGTGGAGACGCATGGGGGCAGGATCGAAGTGGAATCGGAATTGGGTAAAGGGAGCAGGTTCAGCATATGGCTGCCGAAAATCAAGCAGTGACGACATTACCAGTACTGGTGGTGGAAGACGATGTCGATTTGCGCGAGGCGCTGTGCGATACGCTCGAGCTGGCTGGATATCGCGTTCTGAGTGCGGCGGACGGCACGGCTGCGCTGGATGTTCTAGCGGTCGATCAAGTCGGCATCGTGGTCTCGGACGTGCAGATGCAGCCTATGGATGGCCATGTCTTGTTGCGCGAAATCAAGAGCAAATACCCCTACCTGCCGGTGCTGCTAATGACCGCATACGGCATGATTGAACGCGCGGTTCAGGCCATGCGCGATGGCGCCAGCCACTATCTGGTCAAACCTTTCGAGCCGGATGTATTGCTGGCTGAGGTCGCGCGCCATATGCTGCCAGCATTCGCTGACGAGAGCGGGGAGATGCTGGCATTCGACCCGTGTACGCTGGAGCTGCTGGCGCTGGGACGCCGGGTTGCGGCGACGGACGCCACTGTGCTGGTTACCGGCGAATCCGGTACCGGCAAGGAAATTCTGGCACGTTTTATTCATCGGCACTCGGCGCGTGCCGCCAAACCCTTCATCGCAATTAACTGTGCGGCGATTCCGGATAATTTGCTGGAATCAACCCTGTTTGGGTACGAAAAAGGCGCATTTACCGGTGCTACCCAAGCGAGCCCCGGAAAATTCGAGCAGGCTCAAGGCGGTACATTGCTCATGGACGAGATTTCCGAAATGCCGCTGCAACTCCAGGCCAAGCTTCTGCGCGTGCTGCAGGAGCGGGAAGTAGAGCGAGTCGGCGGTAGTAAAGTGATCCCCTTGGATATCCGGGTGATCGCAACTTCCAACCGGGATATGGTCAAGGAAGTAGAGAAGGGCGCATTTAGGGAAGACTTGTATTACCGTCTAAATGTATTTCCTTTGCACATGCCACCATTGCGTCAACGTGTGCAGGATATTTTGCCCTTGGCGCGCCATTTTTTGAGTCGCATTGCCGTGCGTTTCGGACGTCACGGCCTTACCCTGTCTGGCGCTGCGGAAAGCCGATTGACGCGCTATTCATGGCCGGGTAACATCCGGGAGTTGGAGAACATCGTGCAGCGCGCGGTTATACTTGCGCCAGCTGAAACGGTGGAGGTGGATCATCTGTTGTTGCAGGACGAGACGGTGGCGCAGATTGAGCGGGTTACGTCCGGCAGCGCGCCGCTGGATATAAAATCCTTGGAAAAAAGGCATATTCTGGAAGCGCTGGCAGCAGTGAGTGGTTCTCGTAAACAGGCGGCTCAGCGGCTGGGAATGAGCGAACGTACGTTGCGCCATAAACTGCAACAATACCGTGAAGAAGGTGAAAATTTATAGCTCGGCGTTGATCTGTTTAGGCATGCTTTTTGCTTAAATTTTAATTAGGGTTGGATTTCTGCTACGCAATTTCGCTATAATTTTTGCCGGAGGCGACAAAAATATGAGTACCCAAGGGATAGATCAACTACTTAGCCAGTTACGTGTGGCTTCAGCCGCTGCGGCAGGGGGGGCGGCTGCATCAGCCAATGGTGCCGAGGGCTCGGATTTTTCGGCCTTACTCAAGTCGTCTATTGAACAGGTGAACGCCGCCCAGCAGGAAGCCGACAAGCTCTCCAAGTCCTTCGAACAGGGTGCCCCCGGCGCCGAGTTGCAAGACGTGATGATCTCCCTGCAAAAAGCCAACATCTCTTTTCAAACCATGGTTCAGGTACGCAATAAGCTGGTTACTGCTTACCAGGAAATCATGAATATGCAGGTATAACCAGGATTAGAGCCTATTCCATTAGTTATCGGGTGCATGTTGAGTCTAAAATAGCGCGTCTGTCAGGTGTAAAGAACGCAGTTTGCTTATTTTTATTCCAGATAAGCAACGAGCGGCACCGCAGACGTACTTTTTTAGACTCAACCCAGAGGGCCGACCGCTCTTTGGGTGCATGGTTTGTTGAAGGAGGTTTGCTGTGAACGACGCAGCGGTGCGTTATGCTTCGTGCCCTGTACCCAATGAGTCACCAGCGCGTGCCCGACAACTAGTGAAATAGGCTTATTCCCGCAACTTTATGGCAAACGCACCCCAACAAGGTTTGACGTCCCTGTTCCAGGGGTTCAGTGATCTAGGTAACGCACAAAAACTTGGTTTCATGCTTGCCCTGGCAGCGGCAATCGCCATGATATCTGGTCTGTGGATGTGGTCCCAGACGCCTGATTACCGGGTGCTCTACGGCAATCTGTCCGATCGCGATGGCGGAGCCGTTATCGCTTCCCTGCAGCAATTGAATATTCCCTACAAGATGGCTGACGGTGGCGGCGCAATTTTGGTGCCATCCAACCAGGTTTACGATACCCGCTTGAAATTGGCGGCCCAAGGGCTGCCGCGCGGCGGGACGGTTGGTTTCGAATTGATGGAAAATCAGAAACTCGGTACCAGCCAGTTTCAGGAACAGGTCAATTACCAGCGTGCGCTGGAGGGCGAACTGGCGCGTTCCATCCAGTCGCTTTCCTCCGTGCAGGGTGCGCGCGTGCACCTGGCGATTCCCAAGCCTTCGGTATTTACGCGCGATCAGCAGCAGCCGACTGCCTCCATACTGGTTAGTCTGTATCCTGGGAGAGTGCTGGAGGCAAACCAGGTGAGTGGTATCGTGCATATGGTTTCGAGCAGTATTCCTGGTCTTACGGTGAAAAATGTGACCATCGTCGATCAATCGGGTAATTTGCTAAACCCCAGGGCCGGAAGTACGGAGCAGACCGGCCTGGATCCCGACCAGTTGTCCTACTTGCGAGAAGTGGAACTCGGTTATATCAAGCGTATCGAGGGTATCCTCGTACCGATACTTGGCGCGGAAAATGTGCGCGCCACGGTTGCGGCAGATTTGGATTTTTCTCAGATAGAGCAGACAGCTGAGACTTTCAAGCCCAACCCTGGGCCAACAGAAGCTGCCGTGCGCAGCCAGCAAAGCGCGGAAACGAACGGTGGGGCAGGCCAACCAGCATCTGGTGTGCCAGGCGCCTTGTCCAATCAACCGCCTGGGGCGGCTACTGCGCCAATCAATGCGCCGCCAGGCGGGCGTCCAGCAGCGGGCGCTGCAACGGCGGGTAACGCTTCTGCAAATATGCACAAGGAGTCCACGGTGAACTATGAGGTGGACAAGACGATCAAACACGTACGCCAGCCTGTCGGGGCCGTCAAACGCTTGTCAGTGGCGGTGGTGGTCAATTACCGCAAACTTACTGACAAAGCGGGTAAAGCGAATTACCGTCCTTTAGCTCAGCAGGAGATGACCCAAATTAACAATCTGGTACGCGAAGCAATGGGATTTTCCCAGCCGCGTGGGGATACACTGAACGTGGTCAATGCTTCATTCAATTTGCCAGAGAAAGAAATAGCGCCGGAGCTGCCAGTCTGGAAGGAACCGTCGAGTGTGGCCTTGGCCAAGGAGGTATTGAAAAACTTGTTGATCGCGGGTGTGGCTTTCTACTTAGTATTTGGTGTGTTGCGCCCACTGTTTAAGGAGTTGATGAAGCCAAGACCAAAACCCCAAGTGTCGGAGACGGCAATTGCGAATTTACAGCACGCAACGGCCGTTGGTAATTATGAAGAGAATTTGCGCGCCGTGAAGGAAGTGGTTAAACAAGACCCGCGTATTGTTGCGAATGTGGTGAAAGACTGGGTTGGCAAAGATGAGTAATGATTCTGGCATCGAGAAAAGCGCCATTTTGCTGATGACTATCGGCGAGGAAGAGGCTTCGGAAGTTTTCAAGTTTCTTGGCCCAAAGGAAGTGCAAAAGCTGGGCTCGGCCATGGCTACGCTGAACAATGTCAGTCGCGACCAGGTGGATACCGTGCTGCGTGAATTTCGGGAGCATGCCGGAGAAAAAACCTCGCTCGGTACAGCGTCGGACGAGTATATTAAAACTGTTCTGGTGAAAGCGTTGGGTAACGATAAGGCCGCTGGCATTATCGAACGTATCCTGCATGGCGGCGACAATAGTGGTATTGAAGGCCTGAAATGGATGGATTCGGCTTCTGTGGCTGAATTGATAAAAAATGAGCACCCGCAAATTATCGCTACCATTCTGACGCATCTTGATCGAGACCAGGCAAGCGAAGTGCTGTCGCATTTTGTTGAGCGGCTGCGTGGTGACGTTATCCTTCGTATCGCCACGCTGGAGGGGGTTCAACCATCCGCATTGCGTGAATTGAATGACGTCCTGACCAAGCTCCTGACCGGTGGGGATAAGATCAAGAAATCCGCCATGGGTGGCGTGCGTGCTGCAGCAGAGATTTTGAATTTTATTGGTACCGCAACAGAGACGGAAGTGCTGGCCAGCATCCGTGATTTTGATCCTGATCTGGCGCAAAAAATTCAGGATGAAATGTTTGTCTTCGACAATATCATGGACCTGGATGATCGCTCGATTCAGCTCCTGCTGCGCGAAGTTCAATCTGAATCGCTGATTGTCGCACTCAAAGGAACCAATGATGAGTTGCGCGAGAAGGTTTTCAAAAATATGTCGCAACGGGCGGCAGAGATGTTGCGCGACGACCTCGAAGCCAAGGGGCCGGTCAGACTGTCCGAAGTGGAGACAGAACAAAAGGAAATTCTCAAGATTGTGCGGCGTCTGGCAGACGAAGGCCAAATCGTACTAGGTGGCAAAGGAGAGGAAGGCTTTGTCGAATAAGATCATCCCAAAGGAGCAGCTTTCCGCTTATCAGCGCTGGGAAATGTCTGCACTGGATGAAGGGCACGCGCAGGGACGTAACCTGGGCGACATGATATTGCCTACCGCCGAAGGTCTTGAGCAGCTGCATGCGCAGGCGCACGGAGAAGGCTTCGCCGCCGGGTATCAGGAAGGCAAGATAAAGGCACTGGCCGATGCGGAGCGCATGAAACAATTGCTCATCGGATTGGACGAGGCAATGCAGCAATTTGACCAACAGATCGCTAACGATGTGCTGGCGCTGGCGTTGGAAGTCGCCAAACAGATGTTGCGTCAGGCGCTGAAGGTTAAGCCTGGGCTGGTGCTTAACGTGGTGCGCGAAGCGATGAATGCCTTGCCCCAAGCAAGTCAGCACCCCACCCTGATCCTTAATCCGGAAGATGCTTCTTTGGTACGATCGTTTCTGGAATCTGACCTGGCACAAGCCAATTGGAAAGTCCGGGAAGATAGCCGTATAGAACGTGGAGGGTGCCGCATTGAGAGTGCCAATAGCGAGATCGATGCCACTACGGAAGAACGCTGGAACCGGGTGGCCGAGTCGCTCGGACGCGATGACAAGTGGCTCGAATGAGCCATTTCATATGAATCGTCTGCAAACCTGGCGCAACTACCTGCACGATTGTCGAGAGGCAGTAGCGTCATATAGTCCCTGGCTAGTGAGTGGACGGCTTACCCGGGTAGCCGGACTGGTGATGGAGGCAGTGGGCCTGAAGCTGGCAGTGGGTAGCGGCTGTATTGTTTCACTACCAGGGAGCCATAAGGTCGATGCCGAAGTGGTTGGTTTTTCCGGTGATAAATTATTTCTCATGCCTTCCACCGATGTCTATGGCTTGGTGCCGGGAGCTAAGGTAATTCCCTCTGAAATTGGATCGCATTATCCGCCCAGATTGGGTGGTGAGTATTTTCCCAAGCGCCGTGCCGAAGATCGCATCAAGCAAGTAGCCGTAGGCAGCGGCCTACTGGGAAGAATTCTGGATGGTGCGGGCCGGCCACTGGATCGCATTGGGGAATTGCAACTGGAGCAGCGCGTGCCTTTGCAAAGCCGCCCCTATAACCCCATGGATCGTGCCCCGATTCGCGAAGTGCTGGATGTTGGTGTGCGTACAATAAATGCGCTGTTGACGGTTGGGCGCGGACAGCGCCTGGGCTTGTTTGCTGGTAGTGGCGTAGGCAAGAGTATTCTGCTGGGCATGATGGCCCGTTATACCACCGCCGATGTCGTTGTCGTGGGTTTGATCGGCGAGCGCGGTCGCGAGGTCAAGGAATTCATTGAAAATATCTTGGGTAAAGAGGGGCTGGCGCGCTCAGTGGTGGTGGCTGCCCCGGCGGATTCGCCACCGTTGTTGCGTCTGCATGGCGCATCTTATGCTACTGCCATTGCAGAATATTTTCGCGATGAAGGGCTAAACGTCCTGCTAATCATGGATTCTCTCACGCGCTATGCCATGGCCCAACGCGAGATTGCGTTGGCTATCGGCGAGCCACCAGCAACCAAGGGTTATCCGCCCTCCGTATTCGCCAAGCTGCCGCAATTGGTGGAACGCGCGGGTAACGGGCTTGAGGGCGGCGGGTCGATAACCGCGTTTTATACCGTGCTGGTCGAAGGGGATGATCAGCAGGATCCGATTGCCGACAGTGCACGTGCAATTCTTGATGGCCACATTGTTCTGTCGCGCAGTTTGTCTGATCAGGGACATTACCCCGCCATCGATGTTGAGGCATCTATTAGCCGTGCCATTACCGAGCTGCTCAGCAAGGAAGAGTTGGATACTGTGCGACGCTTCAAGTATCTCTACTCGCGTTATCAGCGCAGTCGTGACCTCATCTCTATCGGCGCCTATGTTAAAGGCCACGATGCCGTGCTTGACGAAGCGGTTGATATTTATCCAAGGCTGGAAGCTTTTCTGGTGCAGGATATGCATCATCGGGACGATTACCCGCATAGCCGGGAACAATTGGCCGCTTTGTTTCACTAAGGTCATTAAGTCATGCCACGCCGCTTCCACCTGCAACCCCTCTTGGATCTGACGCAAAATCATACGGATGTTGCCGCGCGCCGCCTCAATCAATTGAAAGGTAAATGGAACGATGCTGAGGAAAAACTCGGCCAGTTAATTGCTTTCCGGGAAGAATATCGTCAGCGATATCAGAATGCGGCTAGTCATGGAATGAGCATGACGGTATTGCGCGAGTACCAAGTGTTTCTCGGCAAATTGGAAGCGGCTGTTACACAGCAGACTGATGAGGTTGTTCAGTGCCATAAGCGCTGGGAAATGGGCCAGCAGGCATGGCATATGCAAAAACTCAAGTTGAGTGCTTACGATATGCTTTCTAAACGGCACCATCAGGGAGAATTGCGGCGAGAGTCGAAGATTGAGCAACGCGAGCAGGATGAATTCGCTGCACAAGCGTTTACGCGTAAAATAAAAAAGCAGGAGGAAGACGGCTAAGCGAGGTGGCATGCATATTGCTTTACTGAGGATATCTATCGGAGGTAAAGTGACATGCAAAATTTGCCCATATCTGCACTGGCTGGTGTAGTAACAGCAAGGGCGCCCGGCCTGGAAAGCACTTCTGTTCCAGATATTTCCTCAACATCAGCGGTTAATAATGTTTCTTTTGAATCTTTGCTAGCCCAGCAAACACAGTCACAGGCAGGTTTGCAGGCGAAAGACTTAGGCTCGCTCTTGGGTCAGCGGGATATGGTGAAAGGCCAAGTTGGCAAAGACGATGCGCTTGCGCAAAATGACCCTGCGGCACTTGTCACCGATCTTGCTGGGCTACTTGCCGCGCTGATACAGGGACAATCTTCTCCTCAAGCTGTCGCGTCAAGCGAGTTTGGGGCAGATGTCGCTAAACTGGATAGAGGTATACCTGAGGTAATTCCCGACGTGTTGCCCTTAATGCAAGCAGACATTTCCGTAGCAAGGGGTGTGGTTGTTGGAACAAAACTCGATGCGCAGTCCTTAGCCGTTGATGAAGTGCCAGTGGCGAAAGGGGCTGATGCTGGAACAATACCAGGCACGCTACTTTTGCCGGGAGCAATGCTTGCGGCGGTGGGGAAGGGGGCTGGATCAAAGCCCGGGGCGGTGCCCTTGATAACCCAGGAAGTGCCTGCGGAAAATGGCGCGGCAAAACGCGACGCGCTGTCCTTGCTGTCAGGGGCGGTTCCTGGAACCAAGCCTGACGTACTTCCCGTAATAACGGAGGGCGGGGGCGTGGCAGGTGGTAATGGGACTCAGGGGGTGCGTGCGTCGACCGGCAAAGAGGCGGCAGAAATTGCCGGCACTGGCAAGGATTTGCCACTTGCTGCGTTTAAGCTGAATGAAAATCCTGTCAAGGCCGGCGAGCTGGTCACAGCCTCGAATACTATCCAATCAGATATAGCAGCGCATAGCGCGCATGCAGAATTTTTTCCTCAAATAACGGGTGTACATGACAGCAACGCCAATGCACCAGCTACTGTCGTGGTGGAACCGCGCGTAGGTGCGCCGGGTTGGGATAACGCACTGGGGCAGAAGGTGGTGTGGTTAGTCAATCAACGCCATCAGACTGCGGAAATGCAATTAAATCCGCCCAACCTTGGTCCACTAGAAGTTAAAATTACAATTTCTAATGACCAAGCGAGCGCTCTTTTTGTATCGCACCATGCTGCGGTGAGAGATGCTATTGAAGCGGCGATGCCACGTTTGCGCGAGATGTTGGCCGAGAATGGCATTACACTAGGGAACGTTCAGGTAGGCGCCGAATCCTTCCAGCGCGAGCAAGCGCAAACCGGAAATAGAGAGGGGCGCGCAGAGCCGGGTCGGCAGCCCGAGGTGCTTACAGCAAGCTCAGAAGTGATGGCCGAGCGAACGGGTGTTATGCGGCTTCGAACACCAGGAGCTGTGGATGTCTTTGCTTAAACTAGCTGATTTTTTCTTGAAGTGGCCATCAACTAAGTAGGTGATGCCCACTGTCTTTTGTGCGCTCAAATAGCAAAAGAAGGGCGCGCGCAGTTGAAATCCCATATTTCCTTGCTTTGATATAACAAAGAACATAAACTTTTTCACGAAACCACTTGATTTTTAATTTGTTTATCTTATTATTGCCAAAGATTAGTGCATAGTGTTGCTTCAATGAGGTCTAGATGGCTAAAGAAAAGATTAAGCAAGACCCTAAGGACACGAAAGATGTTCCGCCGGAAGAAGATGCTGAGGCGCCTAAAAAGAGGCGGGGCGGCCTGTTCAAGTTACTAATTCCAGTGGTGATTGTGTTGGCAATAAGCGGTGGTGGCGCCGCTTGGTATTTCAACCAGCCAAGCGATGGATCCAAGAAGGTAGAGCAGGAGAAACCTAAGTCAGGCCCGCCTGCATATGAGCGGCTTGAGCAGTTTACGGTCAACTTGGTGGGTGGTGAACATTATCTGCAAGTTGAGTTATCACTAAAACTCGCTCAAGCAAATATGGGCGAGGAAATTAAATCGCGCATGCCTGAAATTCGTGATGGTGTGCTAAGGCTGTTGTCCGCCAAAAAGGTGGAGGATCTTAATACGCCCGATGGTAAAACTAAACTCAGTGAGGAAATTAAGATACAAGTGAACACGATACTAGGTGCACAGGGACCCCAGCAGGGCGTCGTGGGTGTGTTGTTTACTTCATTCGTGATCCAGTAGAGAGCCGTGTCCGACGATATTCTTTCCCAAGACGAAGTCGATGCCCTGCTCAGGGGTGTCACTGGCGAGGCGGAAGAGACCCAAGGCGAAGAGTCTGCTTCCGGTATTCGGAATTATGACTTAGGCAGGCAAGAACGTATCGTACGTGGGCGCATGCCAACGCTCGAAATTATTAACGAGCGTTTTGCGCGGCTGTTTCGTATAGGCCTGTTCAATTTCATGCGTCGTAGCGCTGAAATCTCCATTGGTCCAGTTAAGGTGGCGAAGTACAGCGAGTTCGTGCGCAATTTGGTGGTGCCCACTAATTTGAATCTGGTGCATATCAAACCCTTGCGCGGCACGGCGCTGTTCATCTTCGACCCCAACCTTGTGTTCCTGATAGTTGACAATCTTTTTGGTGGTGATGGGCGCTTTCATATGCGTGTGGAAGGCCGTGATTTTACGCCGACCGAGCAGCGCATTATCCAGAATCTGCTGGATGTGGTGTTCGAGGAATACAAGAAATCCTGGGATCCGATTTACCCCGTAGAGTTTGAGTATGTGCGTTCAGAAATGAATACACAATTTGCAAACATTGCCACGCCTACCGAGGTGGTGGTAAGCGTAACTTTCAACATTGAGTTGGGCGCAGGCGGTGGTGATTTTCACGTGTGTATGCCCTATGCTATGATCGAGCCGATTCGCGATCTTCTATACAGTAGTATGCAGGCTGACCGCACCGAAGTGGATGAACGCTGGGTTAAGCAGATGTCCCTTCAGATACAGGATGCTGAGGTGGATTTGGTCGCCAACTTGGGCCATACCCCAGTAACATTAAGCCAGATCGTAAATTTGAAGGTAGGGGATGTTATCTCGCTCGATATCCCCGAAGCGATTGTGGCGGACGTGGACGGCGTTCCCATGCTGGAATGCAAATACGGGGTTGTGAATGGCCAATATGCACTCAAAGTCAACAAGGTGCTTGCCGAGGAGCGCATAGCCGCATCGGGAGGTAAAGATGGCTGAAGACGAAAAAGAAATAGCGGCGGATGATTGGGCAGCTGCGTTGGCCGAGCAGGCTACCCCCGGCGAGGCCGCGCCCGCTGAGGACGATTGGGCCGCAGCGATGGCCGAACAAGCGTCTACTGAGCCGGCTGGTGGACAACCCCAGGTGACACCCGTCAATATTTTCGAGCAGCTGACGCCAGGGATGGTTCCCAGCGGCGGCGGGAACCTCGACATGATTCTGGATATCCCAGTTAACTTGACCGTAGAGTTGGGGCGCACCAAGATTGCCATCAGAAGTTTGCTGCAACTCGCACAGGGGTCTGTGGTTGAGCTCGATGGATTAGCCGGTGAGCCGATGGATGTGCTGGTTAACGGGTGTTTGATTGCGCAAGGTGAAGTAGTGGTGGTGAACGATAAATTTGGTATTCGCCTGACCGATATCATTACTCCGTCCGAACGCTTGCGCCGTTTGCACCGATGAGGCTGCCGCGTGCGGCGCTGTTCCTGATTGGCGTCCTGTTTCTTTCTCTTCCCGTTTCTGCGTTTTCGGCACAAGCCCGGGTTGCGCCACCGCCTGTTGCCATTCCTGCGCCGCCATTAGGCGGCTTGTTACAAGTGCTGTTAGGCCTGGCAGTCGTGCTGGCAGCCGTGTGGGCAACTGCTTGGCTGCTGCGGCGTTTTGCACCAGGCCAGGGTATGGCTGGGGGCGCGTTGCGTGTGGTAAGTGGCGTGATGGTCGGACCCAAAGAACGTGTGGTAGTGGTGGAGACGGGTGAAACATGGCTGTTGTTGGGTGTGACGTCAGGACAGGTCAACTTGCTGCACACCATGCCCAGACCGGAAGGCGTTGTGACCCTTCAGCCTAGCGAGTTCCAGGGGAAAAATTTTGGCTCTTGGCTCAAGCAATCCATACAGGGGCGCCATGGTAAGTAATCACGTGGCGCGTAACCACGTTTCCTGGCTGGTAGGATTGTTGGTTCTGACTTTGGGTGTGCCAGCCGCCGCGTGGGCTGCTACTGGTTTACCCGCATTTACCAGCGCTCCGCTAGCTGGCGGCGGAACTGCATATAGCTTAAGCATCCAAACGCTGTTGTTCATGACGGCGTTTACTTTTTTGCCGGCAGCGCTGTTGATGATGACATCGTTTACACGAATCATCATTGTGCTGTCTCTGCTCAGACAGGCACTGGGCACCATGCAATCGCCCCCCAATCAGGTAGTGGTTGGCCTTTCTCTGTTTCTGACTTTCTTTGTTATGGCGCCGGTATTCGACAAAATTTATACTGACGCCTACAAGCCGTTGATGGAGGAAAAAATTACCTTTACCGATGCGCTGGAGAAGGGGTCAGTGCCATTAAAAACGTTCATGTTGCGTCAGACTAGGCAGGCGGATCTGGCGTTGTTTGTTAAGTTATCGGGAAGCCCACCACTGAGTGGTCCCGAAGAAGTCCCGCTGAAAATCCTGGTGCCTGCCTATGTGATCAGCGAGCTGAAAACAGCTTTTCAGATTGGTTTCATCATCTTTATCCCGTTTCTTGTCATCGACATGGTGGTGGCAAGCGTGTTGATGTCGATGGGTATGATGATGCTGTCGCCCATGATGATTTCACTGCCATTCAAGCTGATGTTATTTGTGTTGGTGGATGGGTGGAATTTGATGATTTCCTCGCTTGTGCAAAGTTTTTACATATAAAATTCGTTCATCATGACCCCGGAAAGTGTCATCAACATCGTCCAGCAGGCTGTAGAGGTCGCTATTTTGGTGTCTGCGCCAATGCTCCTCTCCGGGTTGGTTGTTGGCCTGTTGGTAAGTGTTTTTCAGGCGGCCACCTCTATCAATGAAATGACCCTCTCCTTTATTCCCAAGCTGCTCGTCACGTTTATTATGATGGTCGCGGCTGGTCCGTGGATGCTGGAATTGATGGTGGATTACATGCGTAGACTGTTTGAGAGCATCCCCAGCCTCATCGGTTAACGGGCCACACCCGTGATCACTTTTACCGATGCACAGCTTAACGCCTGGATGGCCATGTTGATCTGGCCATTCGTGCGCATTCTTGCAATTCTTTCTACTGATCCAGTTTTTGGCAACCGCGTTATTCCATTCCGCGTGAAGGCGGGGCTAGCGCTTTTTCTGACACTGCTGATTGCGCCAACTTTACCCGCGTTACCCCAAGTGGAACCAGGCTCGGCGGCGGGTCTGCTGATACTGATGCAGCAGATAATCATTGGCATAGCAATGGGCTTGGCCATGCGCGTGGTGTTTGTCGCGGTGGAAATGTCGGGCCACTTGATCGGTTTGCAAATGGGCTTGGGCTTCGCCACTTTTTTCGACCCGATCCGTGCAGCACAAGTACCCGTGTTGGCGCAACTTATCGGATTGTTTGCGATCCTGATCTATTTTTCCGTGGATGGTCACTTGATGACGGTCGCGGCGTTGTCAGAAAGCTTTAGCGCGTTGCCCATCATGGCGGGGCCGCTTGCGGTGGCAGGCTGGAGAGAGCTTGCATCCTGGGGATCAGAAGTTTTTTCGGCGGGTTTGTTGCTATCTTTGCCAGTGCTTGCGGCTCTGCTCATTACAAACTTGTCTCTTGGAATCATGACACGAGCGGCACCGCAGCTTAACTTGTTCGCCGTGGGTTTCGCCATTACCTTGATTGCCGGCTTTGCTGTGCTCTACCTGTCAATTCCCTATTTTGCACCTGTGGTCGAACGCATGTTTTACGATGGTATGACCACGGCATTGCAGGTGTTGCGTCATGCTAGGCCCACCTTTCCTTAGCGCAGCATGAGAATTTTCGCGCTTAGTGAAGGCTTCCGCTAGAATGCCTGCATTGTGCGTATTTCAACCCCCACCAGACTGTTCCTTGCTGTAACCCTGGGTGTCATAACCGTTGCTGGTTTTGCGCCGTTTAATTTGTTCGTTTTGCCGGTTATGACGCTGGCAGGATTGTTCTGGTTATGGGAAGCAGCACCGTCCAAGCGCCAGACCGCACTGGCCGGATATTTTTTCGGTTTAGGATTTTTTGGTGCTGGGGTGAGCTGGGTGTATGTCAGCCTGCACGATTTTGGCGGCATGGACGCACCTGTGGCAGTGGTGGCCACCGCTTTATTCTCGGCCGTTCTTGCGCTGTTACCCGGGCTGGCTGGCTTCACTCTTGGATTGTTTCGGTGTAAGCGAACAATACTTTTCACCTTAGCCGCGCCTGCCCTGTGGTTGCTCACCGAATGGCTGCGCGGCTGGATACTCTCCGGTTTTCCTTGGCTGGCACTGGGTTATGCGCAGGTGCCGACAAGCCCGCTGGCTGGCTATGCGCCGCTGCTGGGGGTATACGGCGTGTCGCTGTTAACGGTGGTTAGTGCGGGTCTTTTGTATCTCTTCTGGCGCAGTGGCGATCGCGTGCTTTGGGCAGGAATCGCAGTCGCACTCTGGATTGGCGGATTCGGCCTCAAGCAGATTGAATGGACACAGCCGACAGGCGCGCCGCTGACAGTCAGCCTGTTGCAAGGCAATATTGCACAGGATGTAAAGTGGCGCCCAGAGAAGGCTCTGGGGACACTGCAAATCTATCTTAACCTCGCCAAGGCCAGCTCGAGCCGTCTGATTATTTTTCCGGAAACGGCGATCCCGCTTTTTTACGAAGATGTGCCGAAAGATTATCTGGCTGCGCTGGCCAGTCATGCACAGGCCAATGGCGGCGATGTAGTATTCGGTATTCCTGAATATGCGCCGATTGGAAAAGGTGCGTATTACAACAGCGTGATGACACTGGGCAGCAGTCTGAGCCAGGTATACCGCAAGTCGCATCTGGTGCCGTTTGGCGAGTACATTCCCTTGAAACCTTTTTTCCCTTGGTTCATTCACCAGATACTGCACATCCCGCTGGACGATTTTTCTCGCGGTGACGAATTTCAGAAACCTCTCCAGGTGGGGGGCGAGCGGGTCGCGATGAGTATCTGTTACGAAGACGCATTCGGCGAGGAATTGATTCGGCAGCTACCGGCTGCGACCTTGCTGGCAAATGTGAGCAACGATGCCTGGTTCGGCAATTCCATTGCGCCGCAGCAGCACTTGCAAATAGCGCAGATGCGGGCGCTGGAAACCGGACGCTATATGTTGCGTGCCACCAATACCGGCATGACCGCAATTGTCGATAACCATGGGCGGGTGACGACGCACATACCGCAATTTGAACTGGCAGCGCTGCATGGCAAGGCACAAGGGTTCACCGGCAGTACGCCGTTCGTTCGTTGGGGTAATGCAACTGTTCTGGTTCTGGCGTTCACGATGCTTTTGCTCTCGTGGAAAACAATGCGCCACTAAATGAAACTGGAGGCGCCGTAGAAAAAGAAAAGCCGCCAGAGGGGGCCGGCGGCTTTGAGGGCTGGAGGAGTCCAGCTAGATTTTTTTCTTCTTCTACCTTCAACCGTGTCGCTCAAGGGGGCTAAGCGACATGGCCGGAAGTACTCTTTCTTTATTGATATTTCATAAGCAAATCCTATGCCATAGAGGCATATCTTTAGATATCAATGAGATATGCTTAGCTAGCGGGCCGCAGCAGCGTGGAGAACTCGACAGGCATGTGGAAAAGTTAGCGGCATGCGCCATGCGCTGGCAGCGCAGCGTTTTTTAGGGTTCGCTCTGGTGCGATGTTTATAAGGCGCGCCGCGCCTTTCTCCGGCTAGTAAAAAGAAGTAAAATCAACGCTTTTCATTAATGGCCACCCGCCGGGTAGATTGCTTCGTCATGTTGACTTTTCAGGACATTATTCTCACGCTGCAAACCTACTGGGCTGAAAATGGCTGTGCCCTGTTGCAGCCCTATGACATGGAAGTAGGCGCGGGTACCAGCCACACGGCAACTTTCTTGCGTGCTCTCGGGCCCGAGCCGTGGCGTGCCGCCTATGTCCAGCCATCACGTCGCCCCAAGGATGGGCGTTATGGTCAAAACCCCAACCGCTTGCAGCACTATTATCAGTTTCAAGTGGTACTCAAGCCCGCGCCGGAAAATATTCTGGAACTCTATCTGGGTTCGCTGGAAAAACTTGGATTCGATCTCAAACACAACGACATCCGCTTCGTCGAGGACGATTGGGAAAATCCCACGCTGGGCGCTTGGGGATTGGGCTGGGAAGTCTGGCTTAACGGCATGGAAGTCACGCAATTTACCTATTTCCAGCAAGTGGGCGGCATCGACTGCAAACCCATCACTGGTGAAATCACTTACGGCTTGGAACGCTTGGCCATGTACCTGCAGGGCGTCGATAACGTCTTCGACCTGACCTGGACTCAGGGGCTTACCTACCGTGATGTGTATCACCAGAATGAGGTAGAACAATCCACCTACAACTTTGAACACAGCGATGTGGAGTTTCTGCTGACGGCTTTCAATGCGTATGAAAAGCAGGCCAAGCATCTGATGGAACAACAACTGGCCTTGCCCGCCTATGAGCAGGTACTGAAAACCGCGCATACTTTTAATCTGCTGGATGCGCGTGGCGCGATCTCCGTCACCGAGCGCGCCGCGTACATCGGACGCATTCGCAACCTGGCGCGCAGCGTGGCGCAAAGCTATCTGGAATCCCGTGTCCGCCTTGGCTTTCCGATGGCACCCAAGGAATGGGCTGCTGAAGTGCTGGCACAGCTGGATAAGAAGGTGGCGGCATGAGCGTTAAAAATCTTCTGGTCGAACTGTTCGTCGAAGAGCTGCCACCGAAGGCGCTGAAGAAGCTAGGTGATGTCTTTGCAAGCGTTATGCATAGTTATTTAAAAGCCTGTGATCTAGCGCTGCCAACTTGTAAATACACTGCTTATGCATCACCGAGACGACTCGCTGTGCACATGACAGATGTTCTTTCTTGCGCTCCTGATAAACAAATAACGCAAAAGCTTATGCCGGTTTCCGTTGCGCTCGATGCCAACGGCAATGCTACCCCCGCGCTACTGAAGAAGCTTGCCGCGCTGGGTGTAGGCGCAGAGGTCGTGCCGCAACTGCGCCGTGAAGGAGAAGGCAAAGCAGAGTCGCTGGTTTACGACAGAAATCAGACGGGCGCGATTCTGGCCGAGGGCTTGCAAGTAGTCTTGCAGGAAGCGCTTGCCCAATTGCCCATCCCCAAGGTGATGACCTACCAGTTGGCCGATGGCTGGAGCACCGTCAGTTTCGTGCGTCCGGTACATGGCCTGGTTGCCTTGTACGGTGCGGAAGTGGTGACTATCAGCATGCTCGGTCTAACGGCAGGCCGCGCAACGCAAGGCCACCGTTTTGAGGCATCCTCCGCGGCTTTGGATATCCGCGATGCCGATAGTTATGAAACGCAGATGGAGAATGAGGGTGCGGTGATTCCAAGTTTCGAAAAACGCCGCGCCGAAATCGCTCGTCAGCTTCGTGAAGCGGCGGAAAGTATCGGCGGGGTGCAGCCTATCGAGGACGATGCGCTGCTGGATGAGGTCACCGCGTTGGTGGAGCGCCCCAACGTGCTGGTGGGAAAATTCGATGAAAGTTTTCTCGAAGTGCCGCAGGAATGCCTAATCCTCACCATGAAGGCGAACCAGAAATATTTTCCGCTGTTGTCGAGCGATAGCAAACTGACCAACCAGTTCCTGATTGTTTCCAACATTAGTCCTGCCGACCCTTCCGCCGTGATTGGCGGCAACGAGCGCGTGGTACGTCCGCGTCTGGCGGATGCGAAGTTCTTTTTCGATCAGGATCGCAAAAAACCGCTCGAATCCCGCGTAGCGCAGCTAGGCAAAGTGGTCTACCACAACAAACTCGGCACTCAACTTGAGCGAGTAAATCGTGTCAGGAAACTGGCGGGCGATATTGCCCAACGGCTCGGTGCCGAGGTGGACAAAGCGGAACGCGCTGCCTATCTTGCCAAGGCCGACCTGCTCACCGACATGGTGGGCGAATTTCCGGAATTACAGGGCATCATGGGGCGTTACTATGCGCTGCACGATGGTGAAGGTGAAGTTGTGGCGCACGCAATCGAGCAGCATTACTGGCCGCGTTTCGCCGGCGATGTGCTGCCTGACGGTAACGTCGGCGCAGCGGTGGCGCTGGCTGACAAGCTGGATACTTTAATCGGAATTTACGGCGTCGGTCTGGTGCCAACGGGCGATAAAGACCCCTTCGGTTTACGTCGTCATGCGCTGGGTGTATTGCGCATCCTGGCTGAAATGCAACTGCCGCTGGATTTGATGCAGTTGCTGCAAAGCGCTAAAGCATTGTTCCCGTCAGAGCTGCTGGCAGACAGCGTAGCGGTGGATGTATACGGTTTCATGCTGGAGCGTTTGAAGGGTTACCTGCGTGATAAAGGCTTTGAACCAACTGAGATTGAAGCAGTCGTAAGTCAGAACCCTCGGCGCATTGATCTGGTGCCGCAACGCCTGGCAGCGGTACAGGCGTTCAGGAAGCTACCCGAGGCGGAAGCGCTTGCCGCAGCCAACAAACGCATCCAGAATATCGTCAAGAAAGCGGGCGATGTACCGGCAGGATCGCCTGATGTGGCGCTGCTGCAGGAAGAGGCGGAAAAAGCCTTGTTCACGGCAATTAACGCATTGGCGCCGAAGGTGAATTCGCTAGTGCAAAATGGCGATTACGCCGACGCGCTGACGGCGCTGGCAAAAATACGCGTTGAAGTAGACCATTTCTTCGATGAGGTGATGGTAATGACCGACGAGCTACTGGTACGTAATAATCGTTTGGTGTTGTTGAAAACCCTGGGTGACCTGATGAACCAAGTTGCTGATATCTCCAAGCTGGCTGCATGAAACTGATTATTCTCGACCGCGACGGCGTAGTGAATTTTGACTCCGCGCAATTCATCAAAAGCCCGGATGAGTGGAAGCCCATTCCTGGCAGCCTGGAGGCGATTGCGCGCCTTAATCAAGCCGGTTTCCGCGTGGTGCTTGCAACGAATCAGTCAGGTGTCGGTCGTGGCTTGTTCGACATGGCGACGCTGAACGCGATCAACGACAAGATGCACAAAATGCTCGCGCAGGCCGGAGGCCGTATCGACGCGTTGTTCTACTGTCCACACACGGCCGATTCAAAGTGTGGTTGCCGCAAACCCGCAGCCGGCATGTTCGAGGAAATTGCACGGCGCTTTAACACTTCGCTGACGGGGGTGCCAAGCGTGGGCGACTCTTTGCGTGACTTGCAGGCTTCTGCCAAGCAAGGTGCGCAGCCTATCCTGGTGTTGACTGGTAAGGGTGAGAAAACCCAGGCGGCAGGTGACCTCCCCGAAAATACGTTGATATTCACAAATCTTGCGGAAGTGGTAAGACACCTGCTCGCCAAGACTGACGCATGATCTGGTTGCGTTCTACCCTGTACGCACTTGGCATGGTGGTGGTGACGCCGCTGTTTTCGCTGATTGCACTGCTGATCTTTCCGCTGCCACCGATTACACGCTACCGTATTATCTCTGGCTGGGCGCGATCCATGCTGGTATGGCTCAGGCTTACTTGCGGTCTGAAATATCGCATCTTTGGAACGGAGAATATTCCGCAAACGCCGGTGGTGATTCTTTCCAAGCATCAGTCTGCCTGGGAGACCTTGGCCTTCCAGGCAATCTTTCCGCCGGTGTGCTGGGTGATGAAAAGAGAATTGCTGCGCATTCCGTTTTTCGGTTGGGGGTTGGCGATGACCAGCCCTGTTGCCATTGACCGGGCAGCTGGGCGTGAAGCACTCAAGCAGTTAATCGAGCAGGGCAAGCAACGACTATTGCAGGGTTTCAATGTGGTGGTGTTTCCCGAGGGTACGCGGGTGAAGCCGGGTACCAAGGGGCGCTATAACGTGGGTGGTGCATCGCTGGCCGTGCATGCCGACGCTCCCGTGGTGCCGGTGGCGCATAATGCTGGCGAGTTCTGGAAAAAAAATTCTTTTTTAAAACGCCCAGGTACGATTACGGTGAGCATCGGCCCGGCAATTCCAAGCGTGGGGAAGAAATCCAGTAAGCTGAGCCAGGAAGTGGAAAACTGGATTGAAGCGGAGATGCAGCGCATTGCAGAGCAGTATTGAAACACGGTTGATTCAGCTGGGCGAGCAGGAAGTGCCTTACCTGCTCAAGCGCAGTCGACGCCGCTCGGTGGGCTTGCACGTGGATGCTCAGGGGCTGACCGTCCAGGCACCGATCAGGGCATCGCAAAAATGGCTGGATAGTATCCTGCGCGAAAAATCCGGCTGGGTTATAGTCAAGCTCAGGCAGATGCGCGAGCGCGCGGTGCCGAACTTAGTGTGGCAGGACGGCGTAGCGTTGCCGTTTCTGGGTGAAGAATTGCGCCTTTCCCTGCTAAATAGCGCTGCCCAGAAGCCATTCCTGTGCAATAGCGAATTGGTGGTAAGCATGCCATCTGAATGGGAATCGACACAGCTACAGAAGAAAGTTGTCGACTGGTATCGCAGTCAGGCAATGCTTTGCTTTAGCGATCGTCTTGCTGTGTATGCCGATAAACTGGGGCTGGCTGTGCCGGTGATGAAATTGAGCAATGCCACAACCCGCTGGGGTAGCTGCAATGTGCGTGGCGAATTGCGATTGAGCTGGCGGCTGATCAAAGCACCGCTGGCACAAATCGATTACGTCGTGGCGCACGAACTTGCGCATCTACGACATCTCGACCACTCCACCGCATTCTGGCGCGTGGTCGATTTCCTGTATCCTGATTATCAGTCAGCCCAAAAGGCGCTACGGAACAGCGGTGTTCAGTATCACACCTTTTGAGCAATGGAGGTTTCATGCGCATTTTGCACACCATGATCCGCGTCGGCGATTTGGATCGTTCAATCGCTTTCTACACCGATGTTTTAGGCATGAAGTTACTACGGCGCAAAGATTACCCGGAGGGGAAATTTACCCTGGCGTTTGTAGGCTATCAGGACGAATCGGAAGGTGCTGTGCTGGAGCTGACTTACAATTGGGGTGTAGACAAGTACGATATAGGTACGGGTTTTGGACACGTTGCCGTGGAAGTAGACGATGCTTACAAAGCATGTGAACTGGTGAAACAGCGCGGCGGCAAAGTAACCCGTGAGGCGGGCCCGATGCAACATGGCACAACAGTGATCGCTTTCGTAGAAGACCCAGATGCCTACAAAATAGAGTTTATTCAGAAAAAGACATCTTTGGATTAAAGATTCTGATGCGTTTTGCCGATACCTTACATACTTAAAACTGCGCTTATTCCTGATTAATCTGAAATAATGTCGAACATCTTTCTTTGAGGCTAAATAATGAAACCTAGTATTCTGCGGCGATTGTTGTTTGCCTTCCTTGTCTTCGGTCTTGGTATGGGGGTAGTTTTCCCATTCTTCGCCAATTTCTTCGTGGAGTGGAAGCCGGGCATGTTTGGCTGGTTCGTGGTGGCTGCGTTGGTGGCAGGCATGTCGGTTGGTGTGATCAACTATTGGCTGGTCAATGTGGTGCTGTTGTCCAAATTGCGCCGTATTTCCGAAGTGGCGACGGCAATCAGCCGTAACGACATCACGCATCAATGTACGGTGGAGAGCCATGACACCATCGGCGAAATCGTTACGAGTTTTAACAAGATGGCGCATAACCTGCGCGAGCTGATTGGCCAGGTTGCAATCATGGGTGGTAACGTCAACCAAGAAGCGGAAGTGATCCAGAATGTCATGTCCAAAGTGCGTGGCCGGTTTGACGAACAGTATCAGAGCACCAAGGCCATTATCTCTTCCATGGATGATCTGTCCTCAACAGTTGGAGATATTTCCCAGAACGCCTCTCAAGTGGCCGAAGCTTCCCGCAATGCCTCGCACCTGGCCAAGGCCGGTGGCAACGTAGTGCAGGAAACAATCCGCGGAATGCGGCAGATCAATGCATCGGTGTCGGCAGCAGCCAACGCGGTAACCAGCCTGGGACATAAATCCGATGAGATCGGTGCAATTGTCGCGGTGATCAACGGGATTGCCGAACAGACCAATCTACTGGCATTGAATGCGGCCATTGAGGCTGCCCGCGCAGGCGAACAGGGACGTGGCTTTGCGGTGGTGGCTGACGAGGTTCGGAAACTGGCCGAAAAAACCGCCAATGCCACCAAGGAAATTGGCCAGATGATCCAGAGCATTCAGGAAGAAACTCGGCACACGGTGCTGACCATGGAGAGTGGCACTGCGCAGGTGCAGGAAGGTACCACCAAGGCAGAGGAGGCCGGAGGCGCGCTACAGGAGATCATGAGCAGCGTGGAAAGCGTGTCGAACATGATCGAGCGTATCGCGGCCGGGGCGGCGACACAGAATCAAATGGTAGGCGGCATTCTTGATCGTGTGCAGGAAATTAGTACGAAGATCGAAGAAACAATAGCTGATACCGTCGCCAGCGAGAAGGCCAGCAAGGATCTGGCCGTACAATCTGCCGAACTGGATACTGCGCTCAAGCGCTTCAAGCTGCGATAGGTGCGAGGATGTCCTTGTGATCGGGATTCGATAGAGGTTGCTGCAGCAGCATTTCGCACATGCCGGCAGGGACTGCATCGCAGAATAAGTGTCCCTGCATTTGAGTGACGCCGAGCGCTTTAAGATAGTTTGCCGCTTCCAGCGTTTCCACACCTTCCATGATTTTTTCCAGCTTAAGCGCATCGGCTACTTGGATAATGGCTTGCACAATACGCCGGCCATCTTCAGTGCCAAGACGGGCGGTGAACGACGAGTCGATCTTGAGACAGTTCACGGACATCTGGTGCAGGTGCGACAGCGCCGAATTGCCGGTACCGAAATCATCAATGGCGATGGAGAAACCGGCTACTGACAGCTCGTGCAAGCGTTTTGATTCGTAAGAAATATCGAGCAAGGCTACACTTTCAGTAATTTCCAGAATGATGTCCTGTGGCGCTAGGCAATAGCTGGCTAACTTGTTGCACAAGTCTGCCACAAAATTGGCCGCAAATAGCTGAGTGCGCGACAGATTAACAGACATGCGCAAGTTGTATCCCTTCTCACGCCATTCCTTAAGACGATTGAGCGCATGCTCAAATACCTGGTTGCCTAATTCGTGAATGATCCCCAGGTGTTCAGCCATGGGGATAAATATGTCAGGCGCGATCCAGCCGTTTTGATCGTCGTGCCAGCGTGCCAGCGCCTCGAAGGCTATGATCTGGCCGTTGTCGGTATTGACTATCGGCTGATAGAACACTTGCAGCAAGCGATCCTGAATGGCACGGCTGAGGCGAGTTTGCAGCATCACATTTTCGCGATCCAGATTTTTGTCGTGGATATCGCAGAAGAATTGCACGTTGTTGCGACCTACGTTTTTGGCGTGGAACATGGTGTGATCGGCCACGCTCATCAGCGTTTCGGCACTGTCTGCATCATCCGGGAAAACAGCGAAACCGATACTGATTGTGAGCTTGGTTTCAATTCCGTCGATATCAATACTCAGGCGGGCAACATCGCGCAAGCGTTCTGCGATGCTCCGCGCGCTTTCTTCGCTGGTGGCATCCGGCAGCAACACGACAAATTCGTCCCCACCCCAGCGCGATAGCGTGTCCATCTCGCGCAATACGGATTGCAGTCGTTGGCTGAGCGTAGTCAGCACCGTATCACCCGCTTTGTGGCCCAGGGTATCATTGATATGCTTGAAGTGATCAAGATCGATAAAGCCGAGCGCTACCTTTGTCCCATTCCGCTGAGCTCGGGCAATTGCTTGCGCGAGGTGGTCTTCCAATAGAATTCGGTTGGGCAACCCGGTCAGCCCGTCATGCAGCGCCAGTTGCGTGATGCGGCGCTCCTGCAAATAGCTGCTGGTGATATCACGTAGTACACCACACAGCCCGGTAATGTGGCCGTGAGGCGAGTAGGTTGGGGTGAGTTTGGCTTCTACCCAGATCGGTTCGCCATTCCCCTGTTCCAGACGGAAGCGAACAGGGCCGGTGTTTTTGTTGCCAGCGGCAAGCGACAAAATGGCCGATTCGACCAGTCGGATGTCTTCTATATAAACGAAATTGACCAAGGGTTGGCCGTAATGCGCGGAAACGGGGAGGTTGGCGTCGCCGATTAACTTCGACCAGGCCGCGCTCAGATTTTGCAAACGGCCATCAAGGGAGAGTCCCATGATAGTTTCTTCCAGCATGTTGAGCGTTTCCAACATGGTCTGGCGTCGAGCTTCTTCCTGTATGTTCTCGGTTACGTCGCGAATCAGCGCGACCATATTGCGCGTGTTGCCGGTTTCTGAGGTAATCGGTTGCAGACGCCCGAGAAAATAGCGATCTTCTGTACCAACGGGCAATGTGAATTCGATGGTTTCGCGCTCGCCGTTGGCAAACACTTTGGGTGTCGCAAAGATCATCGCATGTGCCATATCAGCAGGCAATGCTTCATCCAGTTGGCAACCGACAATATCAAAGTTTGGAATAAAAGCATGCGTGCGATGGTCTGCCCATAAATGCAAAATGCGACCATTTGCATCATATTCAATGACGATGTCTTCAGTGGCGCCGACCAGGGCGCGTAGCCGTTTTTCACTGGCGCGACGGCTGATCTCTGCCTGGTGACCCGCGAGCGAAAGTGCCAAACCGTTGGCAATACCACACAAGGCATTTATTTCTAAAGGGTGCCAAGTAGGCTTTTCGCGCTGGCAGAAAAAGCCGATAAAACCTGCGAACTCTCCAGCTATTAGCAAAGGGATACACAGAATGCTAGTGACATCCTGGCGGCTTAATAGGCTGTATTCCTGTGGTGGGAGGTCAGTCAGATTGCGTGAAAGCACCATTCCTACATGTAGCGTGTCGGAGAGGAGCTGGTAGTCATCGTAGCAAAATGTTCGAAGAGGGGAGAAATCATCCAGCCGGCTTAGCGCATCGCCGCTCGACCAGGTCGAGCGTAGCTTCGCTACAAGCCTTCCGCTTTCATCGTTCTCATTCAGAAATAGACCGCAGTTGCTAATCTGCGCGGTTTCTGCCAGAAGACGTAGAATCTCGGTCCAGTTTTGCTCGCCGGAATTTTCGAGAAGTAATGTTGTGGCCGTGCCGAGTGCAGCAAGATATTTTTTGTACAGATCAAGCTCGATAGAAGTGTCGTCGAACGTGGTTGACACTTTTCGCATAGGTTGATGCTCCACCATGTTTTATATCCGATGATTGTTTTTTGAATTATGTGCATCGTTTGCCGTTAGGGTAAATTGGTTATTTCGTACCATCATACTCCTGAAGGGCTTATTTTCAACCCGGATTTGCCAATCAGAGACTGATTCTGCAGGTTATTTTTATGGAAATTATTATAACAACCTATTGATTATACGTTTTTAATGGTAAATTATTAGACTGTGTTCGAATAAGATTAAAGCACTTTTTTCGTGCGGGATAGAATGGGTTCCGAGCTACGTTTTCATCTGGGTATAAGCCATCCTTAAAATGGCAATTAACCGCCGACAAACACCGATTAACTGCTTTTTTTTCAGGATCATCCGTCGAATTTTACGAGGCCGTTTTTCGGTTGCTGATATGGTTGGTGATGGTAGCAAAATCGACGACTGAAAGCGTCTCTGCGCGCAAAGTTGGATTGATGCCTATGGCATCAAAATCTTTAGGGGAGAGTAAATCTGCCAGGGTATTACGCAACATTTTTCGGCGCTGACTGAATGCGGTAGCGACAACATTCTGAAATAAAGCTTCGTCCTGCACGGGGGGAGAAGGAGCGGGTAACGGCGTCATGCGTATAAAGGCAGATTCCACTTTAGGCGGCGGCTGGAAAGCATCGCCCGGTACGATGAACAGCATTTCCATGGTGAAGCGGTGCTGCAGCATTACCGATAAACGCCCATATTCGGAAGTGGCTGGGTCGGCCACCATGCGTTCCACTACTTCTTTTTGCAGCATGAAGTGCATATCTTTAACTTGCTGTATGCAAGTGACAAGGTGGAATAGCAGTGGGGTGGAAATATTGTAGGGCAGATTCCCCACCACTCGGAGGCCGTTTCCCAAACTACCGAAATCGAAGATAAGCGCGTCACCGGCATGTACAGTCAAACGCTCTGGCGGAAATTTTGCGTTCCAGCGCGCCACGATATCCCGGTCTATTTCCACTACATGCAAGTGCTTGAGTGCTGCGAGTAATGGGTTTGTGAGCGCACCGAGGCCAGGACCGATTTCCACCATCAAGTCATCCGCCACAGGGTGGATGGCACTGATGCAGGCATTGATGAAATAGGGGTCGGTCAAGAAATTTTGGCCGAAGCGTTTGCGTGCGATATGCATGTTTCAGTCTTTTCGCATTGCAAGCTCTACAGCCAGCTCCAGCGCGGCTAACAAACTGCCCGCCTTGGCTTTGCCTGTCCCGGCAAGCTCAAGCGCCGTGCCATGATCGCAAGAGGTGCGGACGAAGGGCAAACCGAGCGTTACATTGACGCCGCTACCAAAGCTGGCGTACTTCAACACAGGCAATCCCTGGTCGTGATACATGGCGAGTACGCAATCGGCTTGCTGCAAACGTTCCGGGTTGAACAGCGTGTCTGCCGGCAGTGGGCCGACGAGATCCAAGCCTTCTTGTCGCAAGGAAGCTAATACCGGTTCAATCACGTCGATTTCCTCACGTCCCAGATGGCCGCTTTCACCAGCGTGCGGATTCAGCCCGGCAACCAGGATACGTGGATGAGGGATAGCAAAATTTTGCACTAAATCACGTTGCAAAATGCGGATGGTTTGAGTCAGGTTTTGGCGTGTGATGGCTGATGCTACTTCCTTGATGGGCAAGTGGGTTGTGGCGAGTGCCACACGCATTCCGCCGCCGACCAACATCATGACAACTTGCGGTACCTGGGCGAAATCGGCAAGAAATTCGGTGTGCCCGGTGAAGGATATCCCCGCATCGTTGATCACCCCCTTGTGTACAGGTGCTGTTACCAAGGCATCGAATTCGCCTGTGAGGCAGCCGCTCGCAGCAGCTTCTAGTGTGCCGAGTACATAGCGGCTATTGGCAGGGTTGAGTTTGCCGGGGTGAGCGGCTGCAGCCAGCGGTTGATGCAGGACATGCAAAGTACCGGCGACGTGTGGTGTTGTGCCCCCCGCTGTGTAATCGACTATTTGCAGTGGCAAGCCAAGTTGTTTAGCGCGCTGCGCCAACAGGTAGCGATCTGCGACGATGATGAGTGCGGCAGGAAATGGGTGTTGCGCCAACTGCACGCATAAATCAGTGCCGACGCCGGCTGGCTCCCCAGCAGTCAGCGCAATGATGGGAAAAGAGTGAGATGAAGCAGCGCGTGAAGATCGGTTAGCTGATTCGGCTGCGCCCGTTTTTCCCGTCACAGGTTCTCCGCGTCCTCGGACAGGTGAAATTCGATATAGGCGCGGTCACGCAACTGACGCAGCCACTCCTGATAATTCTCGTCACTCTTGCGGTCGCGAATGGCTTGACGTGCCAGCAAGCGCAAGCGTTCCTTAGTCACGTCCTGTGTGCGGCGCTCTAAAACCTGGATGAGGTGCCAACCAAATGGCGACTGCACTGGCGCGCTTAATTGGCCCGGCTTTAGGGCAGTCATGGCCTTCTCGAATTCGGGCACGGTATCGCCGGGTGAGAGCCAGCCCAGATCGCCACCTTTGGCTGCACTGCCATCATCCGAGTGGAGCCGAGCCAGTTCGGCAAAATTCGCGCCATTGTCGATACGCTCTTTGAGTTGCAGAAGCCGGTTGCGTGCATCCGATTCGGAAACCACTTCGTTGGTTTTGATCAGGATATGGCGCGCGTGGGTTTGTTCGACCACGAGGGTGACATCTTTGCCGCGCTTGTCGAGCAGCTTCAAAATATGGAAACCATTCGGACTGTGCAGGACGGGCGATACTTCCCCCGGCTGCATGGCAGCTAGCGTGTCCAGGAACAAGCCGGGCAACTGGCCGGCGGAGCGCCAACCCACATTGCCTCCTTGCATGGCATCCTGTGCGTCGGAATAGGTGGCGGAAATCTGGCCAAAGTCGGCGCCCTTCTTGATCTGTGCCAGCGCCTGCTCGGCACGTGCCCGTTTCGTTTGAATCAGTTCCGGATTGGCCTGCTCCGGTACGGTAACCAGGATGTGAGCCAGATTGAATTCTCCATTACTGCCCGGCTGCGCCGTTTGGTTGCTGAGAAAAGTGTCAATCTCGCCATCGGTCACGACGACTCTGTTTTCCACCTCGCGTTCGCGCAGCCGGGTTAAGATAATTTCGTTGCGAATATCTTCGCGGAATTTGTTGAAATTTACGCCATCTTTTTCGAGCGCAGCACGGAAAGCTTCCACACTCAGTTTGTTTTCCTGGGCAATGCGCTGGATGGCGTGATCAAGTTGCACATCATCCACGCGTACACCGGACTGGGCGGCAAACTGTAACTGAGTGCGCTCGATGACCATGCGTTCAAGCAACTGGTGTTCCAGCACATTACGTGGAGGAAGGGGAATTTTCTGGGTTTCTAATTGGTGAATTACGCTGTTTAAACGGCCATCGAGTTCAATGCGTGTAATGACATCGTCGTTTACCACCGCGACTATGTGGTCGATCGTCTCGATATGGCGCTTTACTGGCGTTGAGGTTTCAGCCGCGCTAGCAAGACTGCTTGCAGATAGGGCAAAAGCCAACACTGCGGCTGCCGGAAGGTATGTGACGATCTTAGAATTCATAGGGTTTTTGTACAGTCTGGTTGATTTTGGTGTAACCGGAAATATTTTGTTTCAGCACATCAAGCGGGTTCGAACCAATCTTGCTAACGCCATTTAGCTCAAGCTGCAGAAAAATGGAATTGGTTGCTTGCACGGTACTGTTGGCAAGCCGTTGCACAACTGCACGCAACATCCAGCAACCCGCATTATACTCAAGGCCACCCAACGCTTCTACCGGTTGGCGGTCAAGCAAAGAATAGTCTAGTCGGCCAACACCGTACCAACGCCCGCTAAGCGGCCATTGTGCTGACACGTCCAGGTGTTTGAGCGTATCCCTATTGTAGCGATAGGCCAGATTCAGGATGCTTCCCGGTTGTGGCTGGTACCGCCCACTCAGGGTGGCATTTTCCATGCGATTGAATTCTGGATTGTACTGGATAAGTGAGTCGGTAAACCACGCTGGTGTTATTTGGCCACCCAAAGTCAGCAATAAGTCGGAGTAACTTCGCGTGCGCGCGGGTGTGCTCAGTGTGACCTGCTGGTCCTTGAAATAAAAGCGCTGGGCTATCGTGGCGCGAAGGCGCTCGATACCGGTTTTAGGCTCGACCAGACGTGAGGTGACGGCAGCGGTAAGTTGATTGGCATCGTTTATACGATCGATACCACTGAACTGGTTTTCCGAAAATAGCTGGGCCAAACTCAAGCCGGCCTCGCCGCTGTCGAAAATTGGGATTTGATTCTGATCCTTGTAAGGGATGTATACATAGTACAAGCGCGGCTCAAGCGTGTGCAGGAAGGTGTTACCAAATAGTGTTGAATCCCGCTCGAAATACAGTCCGCTGTCGGCGCTGAAAATTGGGAGAGTGCGGGTGGTATCGGATAACACGGTACCTGTCTGGTTCAATCCATAGTGCGTGACATGCAATCCGATTTTTGGCATGAAAAATCCGTACACCTCGTGCATAGGGTAAGTGATGCTGGGGTTCAGCATCAGGCGCTGGCCGTTAACCAGTGTAGGGTGACCGAAGTGGACGTATTCGCCCGCTAATGCCAGATCGAATCCATCGGCATTCGGCTTGGCGGCGTTAAGCACGATTTGCGGCGTACGGAAGTAGGGTGGCGAAACCGGCACCAGCGGATCTTGTAAGGTCTGATAATTCTGTACACGAGTGGTAACGTTCCACAGGGGCTGCGTGTATGTCAATGTACCTTCGCGCGGCAAAAAAGTTTGCGAGGTGGCAGCCACAGCGGTAGACAGATCGCGGAAATAATTGTCGTCAGATGCCCTCTGTAGATTAACCGTGCCTGCCAGGCCAGGTAATAGTGACTGGTTGTGCTGGACTGCAAAGAAGCTGCGGTTGGTGTGGGTGACGTTGTCGTTGGGTAATATTTCCAGATTGGCTATACCGTTGTATGTAGGTTCCAGATAACGAAACTCGTTCATTAATTGAAGGCCGCGTCTGGCCATCAAGCGCGGTGAGAAGGTGGCATCCATGTTTGCTGCGATATTCCAATAGTAAGGCAGGGTGATCTCGCCACCACTTTTATTGGTACTGCCGGCACTAGGGGCTAGAAAACCTGACTTGCGCTGGTTGCTCAGCGGAAAGTCCATCCACGGCGTGTAAAGCAAGGGGACGCCCTTGAATTTGATAAAGGCATGATGCGCTGTTCCAACCTGTGTCGTGCGATCCAGTTCTAAATCGCCTACATCAAGAAACCAGTCATCCCGGCCTATAGGACAAGTGGTATATAAGGAATTTAGGAACCGATAGTGGTCTTCGCCTTCGAACAACAGTTTGTCTGCATCACCCCGGGCGTTATTTTCAGCGAGTTCGAAGTGCGGAGATTCCATGTATCCCCGGTGATCTTCCAATTTGAGTTTAAGCTCTGGTCCGGCCATGACGTCGTTTTTTTGTTTGAGACGCACGTTGCCCTTGGCGAGAATTTCATCCTCCTCCTGATCATAGAACAGGTAATCAGCGGTCAAGGACTCATTGCGCTTGCGCATGCGTACATCGCCGAAGCACTCCAGTTCCTTGTCATGGTGACCTTGAATACGTTCCGCCTCAATGAACATCGGCGTGGGTTCGGTGGTGGGGATGGTTTGTAGCTTGAGCTCAGGCGACGTCTTGAGAACCAGGGTATCTTTCGAAACGTCGTCGGCACTCGCTGCAGCAGAAAACATGCAAAGGACGGCAAACAGGAACGATCTCAGGTGGGCTTCTGGCATTATTAGGGTTAGTTGTTGCAGTTCTTGATGATAAAATCAGCATTGTATGCCAATCGGAGAGTTCATTGAACCGAAGTGAATCATTATCTGGCTGGATTGCCCAACAATTCCCAGGAGAAACGCCTGATATCCGGCCAGCCTCTGCGGATGCGAGCTTTCGTCGCTATTTTCGAGTTAGCGTAAATAGCAGTAGTTACATTGTGATGGACGCGCCGCCGGAGCACGAAGATTGTCGCCCCTTTGTCGCGGTAGCGAAACTATTTGGCGAAGCCGGCGTGAATGTGCCGGTGGTTATGGCACAAAACCTGAAGCAAGGCTTTCTGCTATTAACCGACTTGGGCAATGCGACTTACCTGGGCGAGTTGACCGAAGACAGTGCCAGCCCACTTTACCATGACGCCATCGATGCCCTTATCAAGATTCAGCTTACAAGCCGGCCCGGCATGTTGCCGGATTATGACGAAGCCCTGCTGATGCGTGAAATGCAGCTGTTTCCGGACTGGTACGTGGCCAAGCACATTGGCGTGACACTTTCCGCTAGCCAGGTTGAAGTGCTTGAAGCAACTTTCCATTTAATTTTGAAAAACAATCTGGCCCAGGGAAAGGTCTATGTGCACCGCGACTATCACTCGCGCAACCTGATGGTGGATACACCCAACCCCGGCATTCTGGATTTTCAGGATGCAGTATTTGGCCCGGTCACCTATGATCTGGCCTCGCTTTTCAAAGACGCATACCTTCGCTGGGACGAGGAACGGGTGCTGGACTGGACGATTCATTACTGGGAAAAGGCGAAAAAAGCCGGCCTGCCTGTCGCTCAAAATTTTGCCGACTTCTACCGGGATTTCGAATGGATGGGCGCGCAACGCCACATCAAGGTATTGGGCATTTTTGCGCGTCTGTTCCACCGTGACGGCAAGGATGGGTATTTGAAAGACATGCCGCTGGTGATGGAATACTTGCGCAAAACCTGCGAGCGTTACGGTGAGTTGCGCCCGCTGCTCAAGCTGCTGGACACATTGGAAAACCGCGCGGCACAGTTGGGATACTCATTTTGATAGCCATGATCCTGGCGGCGGGCCGCGGTGAGCGTATGCGCCCGTTGACAGACACAGTGCCGAAGCCTTTGCTGAAAGTGGGCGGCAAGGCATTGATCGAGTGGCACCTGCAAGCCCTGGCCATGGCCGGTTTTCGTGAGGTCGTCATCAATCATGCACACTTGGGGGAGCAAATAGAAAACGTGTTGGGCGATGGTTCTCGCTATGGTGTTAACATCCGCTATTCGCCTGAAGGTGAAGCGCTGGAAACGGCGGGCGGCATCGCCAATGCATTGCCGATGTTGGGAGAAAAACCTTTTCTTGTGGTGAATGGCGACGTGTTCTGCGATTACGATTTTTCCCAGCTGCCCTGTTCGCTACCACCGGAAAGTCTGGCGCACCTGGTGTTAGTAAATAATCCTGAGCAACATCCCGCAGGGGATTTTTACCTTGTCAGTGACATGCTGACAACGCAAGGTGAAACCAAGTTGACCTTCAGCGGTATCGGTGTCTACCATCCGGAACTTTTTGCCGGCATCGCGCGCGGCACCAAGGCTAAACTGGCGCCTTTGCTGCATGCCGCGATAGAGCAACAGCTGGTCAGTGGCGAACACTACCTGGGCCGCTGGATGGATGTGGGCACGCCGCAGCGCTTGCGCGAGTTGGATGAGGAGTTGGAGCAGGCATGATAGCCATCAAACAGTACCAGCAACGTCGCCAGCATCTGGCCGAAAAAATGCAGCGCGGCGTGGCGATTATCCCCACTGCGCAGGAGCGTGTGCGCAACCGTGACAGCCACTATCCCTATCGTTTCGACAGCTATTTCTATTACCTGACGGGTTTTCAAGAACCCGGATCGGTGCTGGTGCAGATCGCCGGCGACACGCCGAAAAGCATTCTGTTCTGTCGTGACAAGGATCTGGAGCGGGAAATATGGGATGGTTACCGTTACGGGCCGGAAGCGGCGCGTGAACAATTCTGTTTCGATGAAGCTCATTCCATCACCAAGCTGGATGAACTGCTGCCCAAATTGCTGGCCGATCAGCCGGCAGTGTATTACGGCATGGGGGCGGAAAGCGAGTGGGATGCACGCGTGGTGGCCTGGATCAATGAGGTGCGCGAACAGACCCGCAGCGGTGTGGTGGCACCGTCAGAAATTCGTGACGTGCGCGTGGCGCTGGATGAGATGCGCCTGATCAAGAGCGAACAAGAGATTGCTGTTATGCGCCGCGCCGCAGAAATTTCCACGCGCGCGCATTGTCGCGCCATGGAGAAGACGCAGCCGGGTTTACATGAATATCAGATTGAAGCCGAACTGTTGCATGAATTCAAACATCAAGGCTCGCATTCGCCGGCGTACACCTCCATCGTGGCAGGGGGTGCGAATGCCTGCGTGTTGCACTACGTGGAAAATAACGGTGTGCTGAAGGACGGCGACCTGCTGTTGATTGATGCCGGTTGTGAAATGCATGGTTATGCCGCAGACATCACGCGTACTTTTCCGGTGAATGGAAAATTCAGCGCTGCACAAAAAGATGTGTATGAAATGGTGCTGGCATCGCAAGTCGCTGCCATCGCCGTAGTGCAGCCCGGCAGCTCCTGGAATCAACCGCATGAGGCAGCACTCAAGGTGCTGGCGCAAGGCATGATTGACCTCAAACTGTGCCAGGGCAGCGTCGATGCGGTGCTGGAATCGGGCGACTACAAGCGTTTCTATATGCATCGCACCGGCCACTGGCTGGGGCTGGATGTGCATGATGCCGGCGAGTACAAACACGAAGGTGATTGGCGCAAGCTAAAGCCGGGTATGGTGCTCACAGTGGAACCGGGTTGCTACATCCGCCCGGCGGATAATGTACCGAAGGCATTATGGAACATCGGCATCCGCATTGAAGATGACGTGGCTGTGACCAAGGATGGCTGCGAAGTGCTGACCCACGCAGCGCCCAAGGAAGTCGCCGCAATTGAGGAATTGATGCGAAACCAATGAGCGAACAGGTAGACAATATCATCGTCGGTGGTGGCCCGGTCGGCGCCACCTTGGCCTTGGCGCTCAAGGACAGCGGGCTGAAAGTTTGCCTGCTGGAAGCGCGCAGTGAGGTTGGCCGCAGCGGCGATCCGCGTGCCTTGGCGTTGTCCTACGGCAGCATGTTGCTGCTGCGACGCCTGGGTGTGTGGCAACGGCTTGCGGTGCAGACGCCGATTGAAACGATACATGTCTCGCAACGTGGCGGTTTTGGCCGCGCGGTGTTGCAAGCCAAAGATGAAAACCTGCCGGCATTTGGTTGGGTGGTGGATTACACGGCGCTGGATGCGGCCCTGCATGACGTATTGCGGGAAAATGGCAGCGTCCGATATCTGACTGGCGCAATGGTCAAATCCGTCAGTGCAAATGCGGAAGCGGCTAGTGCGGAGTATCAGCAGGACGGGGCAACACAGCAGCTTGCTGCGAAACTGCTGGTGCTGGCCGATGGTGGCCATAGTCTTGCCGAATCGCTGGGCATCAGCAGAAAAATCCGCGAGTACGGACAAAATGCGCTGGTCGCCAACGTGACCATGGATTTGCCGCACCACAATACTGCTTACGAGCGCTTCACCCCGGAAGGGCCGATGGCATTGCTGCCTACCGCTGACGGCTATGCCCTGGTGTGGACTACATCACCAGAGAAAGCGCAGAGCCTGTGTGAACTGGATGACGCCAGTTTTCTGGCAAAGCTTTATGAGCACTTCGGTGCGCGGGCTGGTCGTTTCACCAGCGTTGGGCGACGTGCGCACTTTCCACTGGCACTGCGTTATACGCGTCCGGCTATCGCCAACCGCGTGGCCCTGGTAGGCAATGCGGCGCAGACGCTGCACCCGGTTGCGGGACAGGGATTCAATTTGGGCTTACGCGATGCCTGGGAATTCGCTAGCGAAATTCTGCGAACATCTTCTGCTGAAATCGGCAGCAAAACCATGCTGGAACGCTACCGAGCCAGCCGCCGGCTGGATAGCGGTGCGACCATGCTGGCGAGCGATTTGCTGGTGCGCGGTTTTTCTAATCATTTGCCGCTGCTTAGCAGCGCGCGCGGATTGTTGCTCATCGCCATGGATGTGTTGCCGCCGGTGAAGAGTGCTTTTGCGCGGCGCATGATTTTCGGAGCGCGCGGCTGATGGAAAAAAACTTCGATGTGGTGGTGGTAGGCGGTGGCTTGGTGGGCGCCGCTTTTGCTTTGGCCCTGAAAGGCAGCGGCCTCAAGCTCGCCGTGATCGAAGCGCAGCCGCCGCAAGTATTGCCGGCAGACGATAGCTGGGACAGCCGCATCTATGCAGTCAGCCCTGGCAACGCCGCTTTCCTGAAAGAGTTGGGTATCTGGGACGAGATGGCGCAAGCCCGTATCGCACCCGTGTACGAGATGCGTGTGTTCGGCGATGACAACACCGCGCAACTACATTTCGATGCCTACGAGGCCGGTTTGTCGGAACTCACTTTCATTCTGGAAAGCCGCTTGCTGCAAAACGCCATGTGGCAAAAATTGCAGGCCGGAGCGGAAATTGAAATGCTATGCCCGGCCGAATGTGAATCAATTGACTGGCTGCCGGATGAGGCCGTGTTGCGCCTCAACAACGGGGATGTGCTGCACGCCAGACTGGTCATCGGTGCAGATGGCGCCCAATCATGGGTGCGACGCGAAGCCGGTATCGAAGCCAAGCCGCGTGCCTACCAGCAGATGGGCGTAGTAGCTAACTTCGCAACAGAAAAATCCCATGCCAATGCGGCGCATCAGTGGTTTCGCCCGGACGGCGTGCTGGCCTGGCTGCCTTTGCCGGATAATAAAATTTCCATTGTCTGGTCGGTATGGGAAGACAAGGCGCAGGAACTGATTGCGCTGCCAGCGGAGGAATTCACTGTGCAAGTAGCAGAAGCCGGCGGACATGCGCTAGGCAGGTTGCGCCTGGTTACTAAACCTGCCGCGTTTCCGTTGCGCATTCTCAACCTCGATAGCATGATTAAACCAAGATTAGCATTGATCGGCGATGCCGCCCACAATGTGCATCCGCTGGCGGGGCAAGGCGTGAATCTGGGTTTTCGCGATGCCAAGGAGCTTGCTAAGGTATTGCGCGAACGCGGCCCATTCGATTGTGGCGACTATCATTTTCTGCGCCGATATGAACGTGCGCGCCAGGAAGATATACTGACCATGCAACTGACTACTGATGCCTTGCAGAAGCTTTTCAATAATAGTAACCCATTGCTCGGTGCACTGCGCAATATTGGCCTGTCCCTGACGAATCACCTGGGCTGGCTGAAAAACCGTTTAGTGCAGCACGCATTAAGATGATTTCAACCCGATAGGAACTTTCATGTCTATTAAACGATTGCTTCAATTACTCCCCTTGCTTGGTTTGCTGGCCCAAGGCGCCGTCGCTGACGAGGCCGCTATTAAAAAATCATTGCAAGAGAATTTCCCTGGCATACCGGTAGATAGCGTTGTAAAAACTACTCATTCCGGACTTTACGAAGTGGTTGTTGGCGATAGGGTGATTTATGCCGACGAGGGTGGGAACTTTATTTTCGATGGGCATATCATCAATGTCAAGACAAAGCTTGATATGACAGAGGAACGTCTACAGAAGCTGTCGGCGGTGAAGTTCGATAGTTTGCCGCTGGATTCAGCCATCAAAATTGTGAAAGGTAACGGTAAGCGCAAGCTTGCAATTTTTTCCGATGCAGACTGTCCTTATTGCAAGAAGCTTGAACAGGATATGCTCAAGATCACCGATGTGACCATCTACATTTTGCTCTACCCGATCGACACGCTACATCCCCAGTCGGCCGAAAAATCCAAGACTATCTGGTGTGCTGCAGACCGTGTGAAGGCTTGGAATGACTGGATGTTGAAGGGCAGTCTGCCGAAGAACAAATCTACCTGCGACAACCCAATCGGCAAACTTCAAGCGCTGGGTCAAAAGTTGAAGGTAAACGGTACGCCGACGCTTATTTTTGCCGATGGCCGTCGCGTGCCTGGCGCCATTCCGGCGGCGCAAATCGAGAAATTTCTGAGCGCCGCAGAAGGCAAATAGACATGCGCGAGTTTTGGGACGAACGCTATGCTGCCGAACATTATTTTTTCGGCACTGAGCCGAACCAGTTTTTGGCCACGCAGGCGCACTTGCTCAAGCCCGGCCAGCACGTACTGGCGGTAGCGGATGGCGAGGGTCGCAACGGCGTCTGGCTGGCTAGGCAAGGCGTAGATGTGCTGTCAGTGGATTTTTCTGCCATAGCGCAAGAAAAAGCCAAGCGGCTGGCGGCTGAAAATGGCGTGTCTATTCGTTTCGAACAGGCCGATTTGATGCACTGGGCATGGGGTGAAAACCGCTTCGATGTGATCGTCGCCATCTTCATCCAGTTCGTCGGGCCAGAAGGACGAAAGTATTTGTTTGAAAGTATGAAGCAAGCCCTGAAGCCAGGCGGTTATCTCATTCTACAAGGCTACACGCCGAAGCAGGTGGAGTACAAAACCGGCGGGCCGCCCCATGCGGAAAACATGTATACGGCGGAACTGTTGCAGGACAGCTTCGGCGATTTTACTATCCTGCACCTCAACGAACATGAGGAAGTGATTGACGAAGGCCCCGGCCACAGCGGGCTTTCTGCATTGATCGACCTTGTAGCGAAAAAGTGAACTGACTATGACTATCGAAGATCTGAAAAAACAATTTGCCATCGAAGGTGCGGTGGATATTGCGGAAGGTCCCGGCGGCGTGATTTTTATCCGCCTGAAAGGCCACCGTTCCGAAGCGCTGATTGATCTGGATGGCGGGCAGGTGTTGTCCTGGGGCTTGCATGGCGAGAAGCCGGTGGTATGGCTGTCCGAGACCGCCACCTTCCAGCCCGGCAAGTCTGCGCGGGGCGGTATTCCGGTGTGCTGGCCGTGGTTTGGTGCGCACCCAGATGACAAATCTAAACCTGCCCATGGCTTTGCACGCAACCTCATGTGGCAAATAGCCAGCAGCGCCATCGACCCGGATGGCGCGCCGCAGATCAAGCTGCGCTTGCAGGACAGCGACCAGACCCGCGCGCTGTGGCCGCATGCTTTTACCCTGGAGCTGACTGTTACCGCCGGTGATGCGTTAGTGGTTGAAATGGCGACCACCAATAACGACGATAAACCATTCACCATCACCGAAGCGCTGCACACCTACTTTGCTATTGGCGATGTTCACCAGGCCAGTGTGACCGGCCTGGATGTCGCGCGCTATTGGGACAAGACCGAAAACTTCGCGCAGCACACGCAAAGTGGACCGGTAAAGTTCGAGAAGGAAACCGACCGTGTCTACCAAAGCGATAACCAGTGTGTCATCGACGATCCGCTTTGGGGTCGTCGTATCTGCATCGCCAAATCCGGTAGCGCCAGTACCGTGGTGTGGAATCCGTGGATAGACATTTCACGCAAGATGGAAGGCATAGGTGAATCCGCTTGGCAGGGCATGCTGTGTGTGGAAACCGCTAACGCAATGGAAGACGGTGTGCGCGTGCAACCTGGTGGTAGTCATGTGTTGATGGCGCGTATTTCGGTGGAAGACAACTAATAATCTATGGAGGAAACAACGCTATCAGAACCAGCCCAGCGCTTGCTGCTGGCCCTGATAGTGTCCGTTGCGCTGCACCTGGCACTTATCTTTTTTGTGAGGGTTGCGCCCGCGCAGCCCAGCAACAACGCAAGAAATGTAGTCATCGAAGTGCGGCTTGATGAAGCACGTCCTGCTATTAAGGCAGCGATCGCTGTACTGACCCAGAAACAGGCCGAAAACCCCAAACCTAAGCTGGATCCCGCACCTGCTCTGCCCGTTGGAAAGCCTCCAGTCTCGGAACAAAAGTCTGAACCGGCTGCTGCCGTACCACGGACAGAAAATAAATCTTCTTTGCCCAGCCTGGAAGTGCCGCTGATCGAAGATCCTACGTTTTATCCGGCAAAGCAGATCGATGTCCATCCCAAGGTGCTCGTGCCGGTTAATCCGGTTTTCCCCGATAAAGCTTCAAACGAAAATGTGAGCGGTGAAGTGACGCTGCTATTACTAATCGATGAAGCAGGCAAGGTGCGCGATCTCGCCGTGGTGGATGCCAAACCGGAAGGTTATTTTGAGGAGTCAACCCTGAATGCCTTCCGCAGCACCCGTTGGGCACCAGCACAGAAGGATGGGCGGATTGTGAAAAGCAGGGTGCTGATTCGGGTACGCTATGAGTTGGGGAATAACGAGGTGCATGTGGGGTTTTGATCAGGTTCTGTTGTTGCCGGATGAACAATTAAAAGTGGCATGCGCTGATTCGCATGTAATTCCCTTTTAAGACAGTTTGTTAGATGCCATGCTTCGCCGGCATAAAAAGAATTTGCGCGAGTAGCTAAACGTTTCGCCGTTTCATCCGTTATAGTAAGTAAGCGTGTCAATTTTGACGCGCGGCAAAAGGAGGCGGCCATGGTAGTCATAATTGATATGAATAACGGCGAGCGGATTTTTGTTCAGGACTCAAAACAAGAGAATACACTGCCTCTGCTGATGGAGATGAGTTTCGTATGTCCAAGGTCACAAGCTCAGCCCCATGTGAGCGGTGAACAGCATGTGTTGCCGGCACTAATGGAGCACACCTTCAGCACGCGCTAGTATGGACGCCGAGCCGTCCCTGGCGGATATCTCTTACTATATCTGGGACACAAAATATCGTTTTCGGGATGTTGGGCAGGCTGGGGATGCCGGGCTGGATGATACCTGGCGTCGCGTAGCACGGGCGCTGGCGTCTGTTGAGCGTACTGCGCAGGCTGACTGGCAGCAGCGCTTCTACGATGCATTGAAAGACTTCCGTTTTCTGCCCGGTGGGCGGATTCAGGCAGGCGCCGGTACGGGCCATCGCGTTACCTTATTCAACTGCTTTGTGATGGGAACGATTGAAGACTCCATGGAGGGGATCTTCGATGCGCTCAAGGAAGCTGCGCTTACCATGCAGCAGGGCGGAGGCGTCGGCTTCGACTTTTCCACCTTGCGACCCGCAGGCGAAGCGGCAAAGAGCGTTGGCACCGTGGCTTCCGGCCCGCTTTCGTTTATGCGTATCTGGGACAGCATGTGCGCGACCATCCTTTCCACCGGGGCACGGCGCGGTGCCATGATGGCGACATTGCGCTGCGATCATCCAGACATCGAGGCCTTTGTCGAGGCTAAACACGATGCTTCACAGTTGCGTCACTTCAATCTCTCCGTGCTGGTGAGTGACGCATTCATGGATGCGGTGCATGGCAACCAGGATTGGCCGCTGGTTTTCCCCTTGGGAGAGGACGAATCTCGTGACGGCGAGATATGCCAGCGCGTCTGGTCTGGCTCGCCTGAATTGCATCCTTGCCGTGTTGTGAGACGGGTATCTGCACGTGTGCTGTGGGACAAGATTATGCATGCCACCTATGATTACGCCGAGCCGGGCGTGATTTTTATCGACCGGATTAACCGGCTGAATAATCTCTGGTATTGCGAGCACGTCAGCGCGACCAATCCGTGCGGCGAGATTCCGCTGCCGCCCTACGGTGCGTGCGATTTGGGCTCCATCAATCTGACCAGTTTTGTGCGCGGGACGCCATTTACGCCGCAGGCTACACTGGATATGCAAGCCATTCGGAAAGTCACGGCAGTGGCGGTGCGCATGCTGGATAATGTCTACGACCTTTCCCGCTTTCCTTTGCCGCAGCAAGCCGAAACAGCGCGCCGCTCCAGGCGGCTCGGCCTGGGTATTACCGGACTGGGCGATGCGTTGGCCATGCTGGATGTGCGCTACGGCAGTGAGGCATCATTTGCGGTGGCGGAAAATGCCATGCGTGAAATCTGTCATAGTGCTTACCGTACCTCTGTTGCGCTTGCCAGAGAAAAAGGGGTATTTCCAGATTTTGATGCAGCGCGCTACGGGCAAGGGCAGTTTATCCAAAGCTTGCCTGAGGACATTCAATCCGATATCCAGCAATTCGGCATCCGTAACAGCCATCTGATTTCCATCGCACCGACCGGCACCATCAGCCTGTTGGCCAATAATGTATCCAGCGGTCTGGAGCCGATTTATGAGTACCACTATCTGCGCCGGCTGCGCATGTTGAGTGGCGGTTTCGACGAGTATCCGGTGGCTGATTATGCCTATCGCTTGTTCCGTGCGTCACACGGTGAACAGGCACCACTGCCCGAAGCTTTTGTGCGTGCTGGGGAGATTGTGCCGGAAGCGCATCTCAAGATGCAGGCAGCCTTGCAACCCTATGTTGACAATGCGATTTCCAAGACGGTTAATGTGCCAGTGGATGTGGATTTCAAGGTATTCAGCTCGCTGTACGAATCCGCTTTTGAGATGGGTCTCAAGGGGTGCACCACTTTCCGCCCGAATCCCGTGACCGGGCAGATTTTGCTGGCGGCGGGGGCGGAAACCACCGGCAAACCGTGTTGCGCTGTTGATCCACAGTAGCACTGTAGTTCACGCTATGGCAGGAATCGGGTAGACTATAGCCTTTAAATTTTCAGCATTCGCAACACCATGATTAAAGGCAGTCTGGTCGCAATTGTTACCCCCATGCACGAGGATGGCAGCCTCGATCTACCGAGCTTGCGCAATCTCGTGGATTTCCATGTCAAGGAAGGTACTGACGCCATCGTCGTGGTCGGGACAACGGGGGAATCCCCGACGGTTAGCTACAATGAACACTGTTTGCTAATCCGCACCGTGGTCGAACAAGCAGCAGGCCGCATTCCGGTGATTGCCGGAACGGGTGCAAATTCAACTTCCGAAGCTATCGAACTGACCCAGTGCGCCAAAGATGCCGGCGCTGTGGCTGGTTTGTCGGTCGTGCCCTATTACAACAAGCCTACGCAGGAAGGGTTGTATCAACACTTCAAGTCCATAGCGGAGGCAGTGGACTTGCCGCTGATACTGTACAACGTGCCGGGCCGCACGGTATGCGACATGAGTAACGATACTGCGATGCGTTTGGCGCGGGTTCCCAATATCGTCGGGATCAAGGATGCGACCGGTAGTCTGGAGCGAGGTACCGACCTGATTCTGCGCGCACCGGAAGGCTTTGCACTTTATACCGGCGACGATGCCAGCAGCCTGGCATTTATGCTGTTGGGCGGACACGGCGTGGTTTCCGTGACTGCCAATGTGGCGCCACGGATGGTGCATGACATGTGCATCGCCGCTTTCGCTGGAGAGATTGCCAAAGCGCGGGCGATTAACGCCAAGCTGTTTGGCCTGCACCAGAAGTTGTTTATCGAGGCCAATCCGATCCCGGCCAAGTGGGCTGCGGTTGAGTTGGGGATGATGAAAGGCGGTATTCGTCTGCCGCTGACACCTCTTTCTGAAATACATCACGAAACACTTCGTCAGGCATTGCGCCAGGCGGGGCTTACGTCCTGATAATTGATAGGAACAAAATGCGCATGAAGCGGGTAATAGTTCTTTCGGTACTGGCTGCTGTGGCCATGGGTGGTTGCTCCATGCTGGAGAGCAAGAAAATCGATTACAAGTCCGCCGGAAAATTGCCGTCGCTTGAAATCCCACCTGACCTCACCTCTCCCGGTGCCGACAACCGCTATGCGGTGCCGGATGTAAGCCCCCAGGGCACCGCCACTTTCTCTGTCTATAATAAGGAACTCAGCAGGAAAGTGCAGGGACCTGCGGATCTGCTGCCCGATCAGGCCAAGGTAAAGGTTGAGCGTGCCGGCACGCAACGCTGGTTGGTGGTCAACGCTGCACCAGGTGAAGTCTGGCCGGTCGTGAAGGAGTTTTGGCAGGAGCTGGGATTTATTCTCAAAATTGAAATGCCTGAAGCCGGCGTGATGGAAACTGATTGGGCCGAAAACCGCGCCAAGATTCCCCAAGATCCGATCCGCAACGTGCTGTCCAAGGTCGCGGATGGTTTGTACTCGACTTCTGAGCGGGATAAATTTCGCACCCGGCTGGAGCGAGCAGGTACCAATAGCACGGAGGTTTATATCAGTCACCGTGGCATGTATGAAGTGATCCAGGGCGGCGATGGAGGCAAGCAGACGATTTGGGAACCGCGGCCTGCAGATCCGGAGTTGGAAGCCGAAATGCTGCGCCGCCTCATGGTGCGTTTCGGCGTGGAGGAAACGCGTAGCCAGGCTATGTTGACCGCGACTACGCAGGAGCGCGCTAAAATTGAACGCAATGACGCAGGGAATAATTTATCCCTGTATGACCCGTTTGACCGTGCTTGGCGTCGTGTTGGGCTGGCGCTGGATCGCATCGGCTTCACGGTGGAAGACCGCGACCGTTCCAAAGGGCTTTATTTTGTGCGCTACGCAGATCCCGAAACAGACGGTAAAAAAGATGACAAAGGCTTCCTGTCGAAACTGGCTTTCTGGCGCAGCGAAGATGGCAAGCTGAAACCCGCCCAGTTTCGTATCGAGGTCGCACAAAAGGGTGAAGGCAGCCAGATACGAGTATTCAATCAGGACGGCTCTGCCGCGCCCGTCGAAACAGCCAATAAAATTCTCAACCTGCTGCATGAGCAGTTGAAGTAATGCGCTTTGCCAGCCTTGGCAGCGGCAGCAGCGGGAATGCGCTGCTGGTCGAGGTGAAGCAAACCCGCGTGTTACTTGACTGCGGCTTCGGTTTACGCGATTCGATTCGACGCCTGGCTCGGTTGGAGATCGCACCGCAAGATCTGAGCGGCATCCTGGTTACCCACGAACATTCCGACCATATCGGCGGCGTGGCCCGTCTGGCGCGTAAATTTAACCTTCCGGTATGGCTTACCCACGGCACCCATACCATGTGGCAATCCCTTGCCGACAGCCTGCCGGCTGCGTTGCATACCATTGATAGCCATCATCGATTTCATATCGGCGACATTGAAATAGAACCTTTTCCTGTTCCACATGACGCGCGTGAGCCGGTGCAATACGTGCTTGGCGATGGTGCGCGCCGGTTGGGTGTGCTTACGGACGTGGGTTGCTCAACGCCGCATATAGAGGCCACATTGAGCCACTGTGATGCGCTCGTTCTGGAATGCAATCACGATCGCGATATGCTGCTTAAGAGCAACTATCCGTCATCTCTCAAAAAACGCGTCGGCGGGCGGTTCGGGCATCTTGACAACAATGCCTCTGCAGCATTGCTGGCTAGGTTGGCGAGAGGGCGGTTACAACATGTTGTTGCAGCGCATCTCAGTCGGGAAAACAATACACCTGAACTAGCGCGTGAAGCCTTAGGGGGCGCTCTAAACTGTGCAGCGGAATGGGTGGGTGTGGCCGATCAAGAAGAAGGGTTCGATTGGCGTCAGATCACTTGAATGGTACTTGTACGACGAGCGGACGAAAAAAAGCCGGCCAAATTGGCCGGCTTTTTTACTTGCTAGTTGCCTAGCTTACTTCTTCATGGCATCAGCAGCGCCTTTAGCGGCATCAGCAGCACCTTTAGCGGCATCAGCAGCACCTTTAGCGGCATCAGCAGCACCGGCAGTAGCAGGCGTAGCGGCAGCAGCAGCGGCATCAGCAGCGCCTTTAGCGGCATCAGCAGCACCGGCAGCAGCATCAGCAGCGCCAGCAGCAGCAGCGGCAGGAGCTTCAGCAGCAGGAGCGGCAGGAGCAGCGGCAGCAGGAGCTTCAGCAGCAGGGGCAGGAGCGGCTTCTTCTTTTTTGCCGCAAGCGGACAGAGACAGGGCCAACAGTGCGGCGAGCAGGACGGAATGTTTCATTTAATCTTCCCTTTTAACAAAGTAATAACAATAAAACCACGAAACAAAAACTACAAAAAAATCGGTGAAGCAATCGGTCTCGAAAATGTTCAAAACCGACCGATTTCGAAATTCTAGCAAATTCTAGAAATATTGCTAGTATCTTTCTAATATTTAAGCTAAATAAACTTCTTCTTTATGGCTTTCGGCGGTTGAACTTGCCAGAATTCTCAGTTTTTGCTTTTTCTGTAGCGATTGGTAAGGCCATTATAGGCCCAATGTCGTTGCAGATATCACGCTATCCGAATTTTTATCGAGTTCATCAAATTGTTGTACAAGTGATATGCATATAGCATCATCGTTCCAAGCCATTTGTCCTCTGAAGTGATCGTAATGAAAGCGACGCACGCAATGTCGGCTATCCGCGACTACAAAACTGTCTTGCCGCTGTCTTGGTTGGTTCCCTGTTTGTTCGATGCGTATTGCGTGGCTGAATTGAGAGAGTAAATTCATCATGCGTGGGCAGTATTTCGTCAGGTAGTCAGTCTCGTGCAATATGATAGTTAATCGATTGGTGCTTCCCAAGCGCAAAAAATTACGTAATAGCTGAATTCGCTGAGGTGAATTGTAGCCGCTGTCAGCCAGGTTGAAATCGAAGATACATACATTTTTTACGGCACTTTGGATTACTCGGTTGATAGCCGTTTCGTATGCATTCCGCGTGTCAAAATTCTCATGCAAGGTCATGGTGAGGGTCGAAGCAATCATGCGGGCTAAAAACATACTATAGTCGTGGCGTATCTACAGGTAAACCTATTTCCGGCACCAAATCACCGCGTAAAAAATTCTCGTGTTGGGTTTGCTTTTAGATCCACCAAATCGGTTAGAATGGACTCACATCTTGAGGAGTGGCTATGTTGCAGGTGGGACAACACGCACCCGGATTTTCACTTCCGGATGCGGATATGAGCATGGTTAAGCTGTCCGATTTCAAGGGCAAGCATAATGTGGTCTTGTATTTCTATCCGCGAGACGACACGCCTGGCTGTACGCTTGAAGCTATTGACTTCAGCGATCATGAGGATGCATTTTTGAAGCATGACGCGCTTGTTCTGGGTATCAGTCGCGACGATTGCTTAAGTCACGCAGCCTTCCGGGACAAGCATGGCCTGTCTGTGAATTTGTTGTCGGATGAGGAAGGAGTTGTTTGCGAAAAGTATGGCGTATGGCAGGAAAAAGAGAAGGATGGCGTGAAAAAAATGGGTATCGTTCGCTCCACCTTTATTATCGATAAACAAGGGAATATCCGGCAAGCGCATTATGGCGTCAACCCGAAGGGACATGCTGTGGAGATTCTCAAAGAACTGAAAGATTTTTAATATGCAAATCGCCAAAAATACCGTGGTTACACTTTCCTACACTATGTCTGATAGTGACGGTAACGAATTGGAAAAAAGTGAAGAACCTTTAACCTACCTGCATGGCGGTTATGAAAATATTTTCCCCGAAATTGAAAGTGCCTTGATGGGAAAAGCGGCAGGAGACAGCATCGATTTGACGCTTGAGCCAGCAGATGCTTTCGGAGAATATGATCCTAACCTGGTTCGCATGGAGCCGCAGGATGCTTTTCCCAGCGAGGTCGAAATCGGCATGCGCTTCGAAGGTCAAGCTGAAGAGTCGGGAGAAATGGTGCTCTACACTGTGACCGATGTGGCCGATGGCAAGGTGGTGGTGGATGGCAACCATCCTTTGGCGGGCGAACGAATTCGCTTTGCGGGAACCATCGAAGGTGTGCGTGCTGCGAGCAAGGAAGAAGTCGAACATGGTCATGTGCACGGGGCAGGTGGCCACCATCATCACTAAACGTCTTTAGCCATTTCCTTTAATTCATACAGAAGTGCCAGCGCTTCTTTCGGACTCAGCTCATCCGGACTGCTGGCACGTAGTGCATCTAGCGCCGGATGCACCTCGAAGCAAATTTCTGGTTCAGCCGAGGGGGCGAATAGATCGCCCTGACCACCTCGTTCAATATTCTGATTTTCCAATTGCACCAGACATTTTTTCGCTACCTGAATGACGGCAGCAGGTACGCCTGCCAGCTGCGCCACTTGTAGGCCGTAGCTCTGGCTGGCGGGGCCTTCTGCAACGCTATGCAAGAAGACAATATGGTCGCGGTGCTCGACTGCGTCCAGGTGCACGTTGGCAATCTGTTTGTATTCCTGCGACAGTCGAGTTAACTCAAAATAGTGAGTAGCAAACAGCGTATGGCTGCGGTTCTTTTCAATTAGTTGGCGGGCACAGGCATAGGCAAGCGCCAGTCCATCGAAGGTGGAAGTGCCGCGGCCTATTTCATCCAGCAGCACCAGACTGTTTTCCGTGGCGTTGTGCAGGATATTCGCGGTCTCGGTCATTTCCACCATGAACGTCGAACGTCCGCCAGCCAAGTCGTCCGAGGCGCCGATACGGGTGAATATCTGATCAATCGGCCCAAGCCGCACGGCTTCTGCCGGGACGAATAATCCACACTGGGCGAGCAACACAATCAGCGCTGTCTGCCGCATGTAAGTTGATTTGCCGCCCATGTTCGGGCCGGTGATGAGCAACATTTGGCGGGTGCGCGCGAGTTGTACATCATTGGCGATGAACTCGTCTACTTGCGCTTCCACGACCAGATGTCGTCCCCCGCGAATGTCGATTACTGCCTCGCTCGTGAATACAGGGGCTGCAAGATTCAGGCGCACCGCACGTTCCGCCATGGCAGTCAGTACGTCCAGTTCTGCCATCACGGCAGCAATGGATTGCAGGATGCCAATGTGCGGAGCCAGTGCATCCAGTAGATGCTCGTACAGCATCTTCTCGCGTGCCAGTGCGCGCTCAGAAGCAGACAGCGCCTTGTCTTCAAACGCTTTCAATTCCGGCGTAGTGTAGCGTTCGGCATTTTTCAGCGTCTGGCGGCGGCGATAGTCGTCTGGCACTTTCTCTGATTGCGCGCGGGACACCTCAATATAGAAACCATGGACTTTGTTGTATTCAACTTTAAGCGTGCTGATACCGCTACGCTCGCGTTCGCGCGCTTCCAGTGCCAGCAGGAATTCGCCGCAGTTATTCTGAATGGCGCGCAATTCGTCCAAGTCCGCATCGAAGCCATCGGCGATCACGCCGCCCTCACGCAGTACCGATGCGGGTTCTGCTTTCAGTGATCGCAGCAACAGATCGATGATGTCGCTTGGTGCCAGCAGAAAAGAGGTAAGTGTCGCCAGGCGGGGGCTGTCGCAGTTTTCGAGCAGGTGTCGCAAGTCCGGCAACAGCGCCAGGCTGTCACGTAAGCCGGAAAGGTCACGGGGCCGAGCGCTGCGTAATGCCACACGACTAACGATGCGTTCTACGTCAGCGCAACGCTTGAACAGTTGGTGCAGGGCATCGCACGTTGGTGTTTGTTCAAGCATTTGCCCAATGGCATCCAGTCTTTGCTGCAGCGCGTCGCGGTCGCGTAGAGGGTGATGCAGCCAATGCCGCAGTAGGCGGCTTCCCATTGTAGAGGCGGTACTGTCGAGCATTGAGCACAGTGTCGGCGCGGATTCGCCGCGCAGTGTTTCGGTGATTTCCAGATTGCGCCGCGTGGCCGCATCCATCAGCACATACGAACTTGCATGCTCAACCATCAAGCCGGAAATATGCGGCAGGGCGGCGCGCTGGGTGTTCTTCGCATATTCCAGCAGGACACCGGCAGCCTGGACGGCAGAGTTCAAGCCATCGCAGCCAAAGCCGGACAGGCTGGCCATGCCGAACTGGCGGCATAGCGATTGTGTGTTTGCATCCAGGTCAAATTGCCAAGTCGGCAGACGTTTCGAGGCAGACTTGAAGCTTGATAGAGCGGGATGTTCGAAATCCTCCGGCAGCAAGATTTCGGCAGGGCGTAAACGTTCCAGTTCTGCAGCCAGACGATTTTCCACTGATTCCAAAAGGGTGAAACGGCCGCTGGCCAGGTCGAGCCATGCCAAGCCGATCAGCTTGTCGTGCGGCGCCAGAGCGAGCAGCAGGCTGCTTGATTTTTCGTCCAGCAGCGCATTGTCGGTGACCGTGCCAGGTGTGAGGATACGGGCGACTTTACGTTCAACTGGGCCTTTGGACGTGGCCGGGTCGCCAACCTGTTCGCATATTGCGACCGACTCACCCAGTTTCAACAGTTTGGCAAGGTACTGTTCAGCCGCGTGGTAGGGTACGCCTGCCATCTTGATTGGCGCGCCCGCCGAAGCGCCGCGTGTGGTAAGGGTGATATCGAGCAGTCGCGCGGCTTTTTCCGCATCGGCGTGAAACAGCTCATAAAAATCCCCCATGCGATAGAACAATAGCATGTCCGGATATTCCGCTTTGATGCGCCAATATTGCTGCATCATCGGCGTCTGCCGCGGGAGTGAATGATCGGGAGTGGCGCTGTCCACGAGAGTACGAATTATTTTTTTGGGTCGGCTGGAAGGTGCGGTGCGATTAATTGTAATAGCTGGCCGAAAATCTTTGGGTTGCCAGCCAGGGTGTCACCGCTTTGCAGGTAATTCTGCTCGCCACGAAAATCGCCCACCAAGCCGCCGGCTTCCTGGACTAGTAGCACGCCTGCAGCGATGTCCCAGGGATTGAGGCCGAATTCCCAGAAACCATCAAGCCGGCCTGCTGCAACGTAGGCGAGGTCAAGGCAGGCTGCGCCAGGGCGGCGCACGCCGGAGGTCTTCTGCAGCATTTCCTTGAATATGGCCATATAGGCATCAAGATTGCTGAAATCGCGGTACGGGAAGCCGGTGCCGATCAATGCATCTTTCAGATAAATTCGCTTGGAAACGCGCAGGCGGTGGTCGTTGAGATAGGCGCCATGTCCGCGTGAAGCGGTGAATAAGTCGTTGCGTGCCGGGTCAAAAATTACTGCCTGGGTAATGATGCCTTTGTGCATCAGCGCGATGGATACGCCGTACTGTTGAAAGCCATGCAGGTAATTGGTGGTGCCGTCCAGAGGATCGATAATCCATTGGAATTCGGACTCACCCTTGGCGCCGCTCTCTTCTGCTAAAATTGCGTGATTTGGGTAGGCGTTAAGCAGGACGTCGATAATCTCCTGTTCGGCAGCGCGATCCACTTCACTGACGTAATCGTTTTCTTGTTTCCTCTGAACGGTCAGGGCGTCCAGATTTTGAGCGGCGCGGTTGATGATGGCGCCGGCACGACGGGCGGCTTTAACCGCCGTATTGAGCATGGGGTGCATGGGGAATCCGAGAATGAATTAAGGAACGGGAAATCTGCACCCATTTTAATGTGATTCCAAAAATGAATAAACCTAATTTGCTCAAAAATGTGCGCGTAGTGCTGATGCATACCAGCCATCCAGGTAATATTGGTGCCGCTGCCAGGGCAATGAAGACGATGGGGCTTGACGTATTATATTTGGTAAAGCCCGAGCGCTTCCCCGATGCTGAGGCAACAGCGCGCGCCACCGGGGCGAGTGATGTGCTGGAACGGGCCAAAGTCTGCGCAAGCCTTGACGATGCACTGGCCGGGACGGCACTGGCTGTGGCGGTCAGCGCACGGCGTCGGGATTTGTCGCATAAGGTGTTGACGCCGCGCGAGGTCGCGCCGCTGATGCTGGAATTTGCCGGAACCCAGCAGGTGGCTTTGGTGTTCGGCAACGAAACATCAGGCTTGAGCAACGCCGAGGTTGGCAAGTGTCAGCTGCAAACGAGTATTCCTGCCAACCCGGAATTTAGCTCGCTTAATCTGGCCGCTGCTGTGCAGGTGTTGGCTTATGCGCTGCGCAGCGCATTGCCGGAGGCTGGCAATCAAGAAGAGACAACCAGAGAGCTGGCGAAATTTGATGATATCGAACGGTTCTACGTTCGGCTGGAAGGAATGATGGTCGATACCGGTTTTCTTGATCCGGCAGAACCCAAGCGACTGATGCTGCGAATCAGGCGCATGTTCGCTCGCGCAGGCATGGAGCCGGAAGAGCTGGCGATCTTGCAGGGTGTTTTGACCGCTATAAAAAATAGTTGATTAAAACTGACGGGTATTTCATACTTAACCATTTGCATATCGGAATATACTGATGTTCCATAGACTTCGTGAAGACTTGGCTGCTGTATTCGAGCGGGACCCTGCGGCACGCTCGGTGTGGGAGATTTTAACCACTTATCCTGGAGTGCACGCTTTACTGGTTCATCGCCTCTCATCCCGTCTGTGGCGCTGGAATCTGAAGTGGCTGGCGCGTTTCACTGCACACATTGCACGCTGGTTTACTGGGGTTGAAATTCATCCAGGTGCCAAGATCGGCAGGCGGGTGTTTATCGACCACGGCATGGGAATAGTGATCGGTGAAACCGCAGAAATTCACGATGATTGCACGCTATATCATGGCGTTACCCTGGGAGGTACTGCATGGAAGAAAGGCAAGCGTCACCCGACGCTGGAGCGTGGTGTGGTGGTGGGCGCAGGTGCGAAAATCCTTGGCCCCATTACGATCAGGGAGGGAGCGAAGATCGGTTGCAACGCTGTGGTAGTCAAGGATGTCCCGGCAGGCGCCACGGCAGTTGGTATCCCGGCGCGCATCCTGGATAGCGAAAAAGAAAAAATGCGTGCGCAGAAGGCAGAGAAATTAGGTTTTTCCGCTTATGCAATCAGCGAAGATATGAATGATCCAATCGCCCAAGCCATTCATGGTTTGCTTGATCACACGACAGTGGCGGATCAACGTATTGAGTTGATCATGGAACAGCTTAAAAAATTGGGTGGAGAAATTCGGGAAATCAAGGAAGGGCCTGACAAATTCGACCCCGATTATTTGAACAAGATTGTCGATTGATGCCGTGCTGAAAGAATCCGTATTGGAATCTAGGTCAAATATAGTTGACTAAATTGTTCAACAATTGTATAGTGCCCTTCATTGTAACATGGTTTATTGAAAGGGGTAGATATGCGACTTACGACTAAAGGACGTTTTGCGGTTACCGCAATGATTGATCTGGCCATGCGTCATGGTCAAGGTCCTGTGACGCTGGCTGGGATCAGCGAGCGCCAGAAGATTTCCCTTTCCTACCTTGAACAATTGTTTGGCAAACTTCGACGCCATGAGTTGGTGGAAAGTGTGCGTGGTCCAGGCGGTGGATATTGTCTGGCCAAAGACATGAATGTCGTGTCTGTGGCAGACATTATTCAGGCAGTGGATGAGCCGATTGATGCAACGCAGTGTGGCGGACTAGGCAATTGCCATGACGACCACGAATGCATGACGCATGAATTGTGGACCACACTGAACGGAAAGATTTTTGATTACCTGGCCTCGGTCAATCTGGCGCAACTGGTTGAAACTGCCAAGAATCACCCACATGGACGTTCTTCGCAGCCAGTGATGCTTATGAATGGGAAACGAGATAGCCACAAGCAGGCTGTGGCAAAAGTTGCTGCCTGATGTAATGGAGAACAAGATGAAGCTGCCGATATACCTCGACTACTCTGCAACCACGCCAGTTGATCCGCGCGTGGCAGAAAAAATGATTCCTTATTTGACCGAAAAATTTGGCAATCCTGCCAGCCGTTCCCATGCTTTCGGGTGGGAGGCTGAAAAAGCAGTCGAGGATGCGCGTGAGCAGATCGCAGCGTTGGTCAATTGTGATGCCAAGGAAATCGTCTGGACCTCCGGCGCAACCGAGTCAAACAACTTGGCAATCAAGGGTGCAGCCCAGTTCTATAAAGGCAAGGGCAAGCATCTGATCACGGTAAAGACCGAGCACAAGGCCGTGCTGGATACCTGCCGTGAACTGGAACGCCATAGTTTCGAGGTGACTTACCTCACGCCCCAAGACAATGGTTTGGTGAACATAGAAGAATTCAAAGCGGCTATCCGACCAGACACAATTTTGGCCTCGGTAATGCACGTCAATAACGAAATTGGTGTGATCCAGGATATTGCTAGGTTGGGTGACATCTGTCGCGAGAAAGGCGTCATTTTTCACGTTGACGCTGCGCAAGCTACTGGCAAGGTGGCAATCGACCTGTCAAAACTCAAAGTTGACCTGATGTCGTTTTCAGCCCACAAGACTTATGGACCCAAAGGTATCGGCGCCCTGTATGTGCGAAGGAAACCACGAATTCGTCTGGAAGCCCAGATGCACGGCGGTGGCCATGAGCGCGGCATGCGCTCGGGTACGCTGGCGACACATCAGATTGCGGGCATGGGCGAGGCTTTCCGGATTGCCAAAGCGGAAATGGCTACCGAGAATGAACGTATCCGCATGCTGCGTGACCGTTTATACAAGGGCTTGAGCGACATGGAAGAGACTTATGTAAATGGTGACATGGACAGCCGCGTGCCGCATAATTTGAATATCAGTTTTAATTTCGTCGAGGGCGAGTCGCTCATAATGGCAGTGAAAGACTTGGCGGTATCGTCTGGTTCAGCTTGCACCTCCGCCAGCCTGGAGCCCTCTTATGTATTGAAGGCGCTGGGGCGCAATGACGAGCTGGCACACAGTTCGATCCGCTTCACCATCGGTCGTTTCACCACCGAGCAGGAAATTGACTACACCATCGACCTGATGAAGCAGCAAGTTGGTAAATTGCGCGAAATGTCGCCGCTGTGGGAAATGCACAAAGATGGCATTGATTTGAACACCGTCCAGTGGGCGGCACACTAGAGATATTGGTTTCGTGTTACGGGTTGCGAGTTACGCGTTAAACCCGAAACATGCGGCCCAAAACCCGAAACAGGAGTTGAAAATGGCATACAGCGATAAAGTACTGGATCATTACGAAAACCCGCGTAACGTCGGTGCTTTCGGCAAGGACGAAGATGGCGTGGCAACCGGGATGGTCGGCGCACCAGCCTGCGGTGACGTAATGAAGCTGCAAATAAAAGTAGGCAAGGATGGCGTGATTGAGGACGCAAAATTTAAGACCTACGGCTGTGGTTCCGCGATTGCTTCAAGCTCATTGGTGACTGAGTGGGTCAAGGGCAAGACAGTTGATCAAGCCATGGAAATCAAGAATACACAGATAGCCGAAGAATTGGCCTTGCCACCGGTCAAGATTCATTGTTCGATTCTGGCAGAAGACGCCATCAAGGCGGCGGTCGCCGATTACAAGAAGCGCTATGGCCAGGCTGATGAGGAATCGGTCACGGCGAACAAGGCCTGAGAGCATAGTTAGTTTGAGTGGAGTTAGAAAATGGCAGTAATTTTGACCGAACGTGCAGCAAACCATGTGAAAAATTTTATTGCCAAGCGCGGCAAAGGCGTCGGGCTTAGATTAGGTGTCCGCACTTCAGGTTGTTCCGGCATGGCTTATACGCTGGAATTCGCCGATGAAGCAGGCGCGGACGACCAGCAGTTTGAAAGTTACGGTGTGACCGTTTTGATTGACCCTAAGAGTTTGGTCTATCTTGATGGCACTGAGCTGGATTTCGCGCGTGAAGGTTTGAACGAAGGCTTCAAGTTTAACAATCCCAATGTCAAAAATGCGTGTGGTTGTGGCGAGAGCTTCGGAGTGTAGCGAGCTGTCAGTTTCTAGTTGTCAGTAGGGTTGTCGCCGCTTTGCGGCGGTTTTTTCTGATAGCGGATAACTGGTATCTGATAATTAAACATGTACGACTTCTCCCAAAACCACTTCCGCTTATTGGGCCTTGAGCCGGCTTTCCAGATTGATCTGGGCAAGCTGGAGAAAGCCTACCGCGAAATTCAAAATCAGGTTCACCCGGATCGTTTTGCGCACCTGGGTGACACCGAGCGCCGCATGTCCATGCAATGGTCCACTCATGTTAATGAGGCCTATCAAACCCTGAAAAAACCGATCAACCGGGCGCGTTACCTGCTGCAATTGAATGGTGTTGAAACCCATGAAGAAACCAATACAGCCATGCCGCCGGAGTTTCTAATGCAGCAGATGGATTGGCGCGAGGCGATTGGTGAAGCCAAGGCTGAGGGCGATCAGGCACGTTTGGATACATTGGATGACGAGTTGGAAAGTAATACGAGGTCGCTACAAAATGAACTTACTCAGTTACTGGACACGGATAAAAATTATGCTGCAGCCGCAGGCGCAGTGCGCAAACTGAAATTCATGGAAAAACTGACAAGTGAAGTTCACGACGCCCTTGAGGCGCTGGAGCCATAATGGCACTGCTGCAGATTGCCGAACCCGGAATGAGTACTGCTCCTCACCAGCATCGACTGGCTGTGGGGATCGATCTTGGCACGACCAATTCGCTTGTGGCCACGCTCAGAAACGGCATCAGCGTCGTGATCAACGACGAGGATGGCCGCGCTTTGCTGCCTTCAGTGGTGCGCTACCAGGCAGAGGGAAAATGCGAAGTAGGTTATCCCGCGCAGCTCAAACAATCATCCGATCCGCATAACACCATCGTTTCCGCCAAGCGCTTCATGGGCCGCGGTTTGCAAGATATTAAAGACGCTGCCGCGCAACCCTACCATTTTGTTGATGCGCCGGGCATGGTGCAGCTACGCACAGCAGCAGGAGTTAAAAGCCCGGTGGAAGTGTCGGCAGAAATTCTCAAGGTACTACGCAGCCGCGCAGAAGCAGCGCTGGGCGGTGAATTGGTTGGAGCGGTCATTACCGTGCCAGCCTATTTCGATGATGCGCAACGCCAAGCTACCAAAGATGCTGCCAAGCTTGCCGGCCTGAATGTGCTGCGTCTGTTGAACGAGCCGACTGCAGCGGCCATTGCCTACGGTCTGGATAATGCTGCCGAGGGTATCTACGCTGTGTACGATTTGGGTGGTGGCACCTTCGACGTTTCCATCCTGCGCCTTGAGCGCGGCGTGTTTGAAGTGCTCGCAACCAGCGGCGATTCTGCCTTGGGCGGGGATGATTTCGACCATCGGATTTTTTGCTGGGCGGTGGAGCAAGCCACGCCCTCTGCGCTGGGGCCTCAGGATACGCGCCTGCTGCTGACCAAGGCGCGCGAGGTAAAAGAGGCGCTGACCGATCACGCAGAAGTTCGTATTACTGCGATGCTATCTACGGGTGAAATGGTTGATGCGCTGCTGACAGTGCAGAATTTTGCCGAACTGACCAAAGGCTTGGTGACTAAAACGCTGGCCCCAACCCGCAAGGCATTGCGCGACGCAGGCTTGTCTGTGGAAGATGTGAAGGGTGTGGTTATGGTAGGTGGGGCCACGCGTATGCCTCAGGTGCAGCGCGCCGTGGCGGAGTTTTTCAAGCAGGAGCCGCTGAATAATCTTGACCCGGATAAAGTTGTTGCCTTAGGTGCCGCCATGCAAGCCAATGTGCTGGCGGGTAACCGTTCAGCAGATGACTGGTTGCTATTGGATGTGATCCCGCTTTCGCTTGGTCTCGAAACCATGGGTGGACTGGTGGAGAAAGTGATCCCGCGAAATTCGACCATTCCCGTTGCGCGGGCGCAGGAATTTACCACCTTCAAAGATGGCCAGACAGCCATGAGTTTTCATGTGGTGCAGGGCGAGCGGGAACTGGTAGCCGACTGCCGCTCTCTGGCCAAATTCGAATTGCGCGGCATTCCGCCTATGGTCGCAGGTGCGGCGCGTATCCGCGTGGTGTTTCAGGTCGATGCGGATGGGCTGCTTTCTGTCGCTGCGCGCGAACAAAGCACAGGTGTGGAAGCGGCAGTGGTGGTAAAACCGTCCTATGGCCTATCGGATGAAGATATCACGCGCATGTTGAAGGACTCGGTGGTATATGCCAAGGAAGACATGCATGCGCGGGCGTTGCACGAGCAACAAGTGGAGGCCTGGCGCCTGATTGAGGCAATAGAAGCCGCACTGAACGAGGATGGAGATCGCCTGCTTTCCACTGAAGAGCGTGGTGTGATTGTCGAAAAAATGCAGTTGTTGCGTGAACGTGCGCAGGGCACCGACCATCAAGCGATCAAGCAGACTATCGAAATGTTAAACCAGGCTTCGACCGAATTTGCCGCACGCCGTATGGACAGCGGGGTGCAAAAGGCATTTACCGGACGCAAGCTGGAAGAACTGGAAACCTGAGAACTCAACATGCCCCAACTCATTGTTCTACCCCATGAAGAACTGTGTCCAGAAGGCGCAGTAATCGATGCCAAGCAGGGTGTGACCATTTGCGACTTGCTGCTGCAAAATGGTATTGAAATTGAACATGCCTGCGAAAAATCTTGCGCCTGCACTACTTGTCACGTCATTGTGCGCGAAGGTTTCGAATCGCTGAACGAAGCCGACGAAAAGGAAGAGGACTTGCTGGATAAGGCGTGGGGTCTGGAACCCAATTCCCGTCTGTCTTGCCAGACGATAGTTGACGGCCAGGATCTTGTGGTCGAAATTCCAAAATACACCATTAACATGGTCAGCGAGGGACATTGACATGAAGTGGACGGATACCATCGATATCGCCATCGCATTGAGCGAAAAGCACACCGATGTTGACCCGCAATATGTTCGCTTTACTGATTTGCATCGCTGGGTAACTGAGTTAGAAGAGTTTGACGACGATCCCAGCCGGTCCAGCGAAAAAATCCTCGAAGCGATTCAAATGGCCTGGATTGACGAGGCAGATTAGCCTTGACTTTTGCTACTCTCTGAATGCCGTCCTGTGTAAAATTCTTTTAACTGTATTTATCCCCTGACCTGATTTTTTCCTTCCTCTTGGCATGGTAAACTTGCGCAAGTTTGCCCGCCTTTCTGACGGGTAAACGCTAAAGAGGGTGGGGATGGCCGAAGATAGCGATTTAGAACGCACCGAACCCGCGTCTGGCCGGCGAATACAGCAGGCACGCGAAAAGGGTCAAGTCGCTCGCTCCCGCGAGCTGGGAACGTTCGCTATTTTAATTGCTGGCGGTGGCGGTGTCATGATCATGGGCACCGACATGGTGGAAAGCATGAAGACCTTGCTACGTGACGGGCTTACCCTGGACAAGGCTGCGCTTGCCGATCCCATGTTAATGCTGGCGCGGTTGCATGATCAATCGCAAACCATTCTTACCGCTTTTATGCCTTTCTTTGTCCTGCTGTTCATTGTGGCCCTGGCAGCACCCATGATCATGAGCGGCTGGTTGTTTACGCTCGAGCCCTTGTCACCGAAATTCGACAAGCTTGACCCCTTCAAAGGGATTGCCCGTCTCCTTTCAGTGAACAGCCTGGTTGAATTGGGCAAGGCAGTCGCCAAGTCGGTATTGATCGGCGGGGTGGCGGTATGGGTTGTGTGGGGTAACAAAGAGGCTCTCTTTTCACTCATTGCAGAGCCGCTTCAGTATGGCATTGCCCATGTGGGTTCCTTAACTGTCTCCACTTACATGGCAGTGACCAGCTCCATCATCCTGATTGTGGCCATCGATGTGCCGTTCCAATTGTGGCAACACAGCAAACAACTGCGTATGACCAAGGAAGAATTGCGCCAGGAAGGCAAGGAAATGGAAGGCGATCCGCAGGTCAAGGGACGCATCCGCAGTATGCAGCGCGAGGCGGCGCGCAAACGCATGATGACTGAAGTGCCCAAGGCAGATGTGATCGTTACCAACCCAACGCATTTTGCAGTGGCGCTGCGCTACCAGGACAAAAAAATGGGCGCGCCCCAGGTGGTGGCCAAAGGAACCTATCTTTTGGCGCAACGAATTTGCGAGTTGGGACGCGAAAATAAAATACCTATTCTGCAAGCGCCACCGCTGGCTCGTGCGCTGTATCGTCATGGCGAGTTGGGCGCGGAAATCCCGGCGCCGCTCTACACCGCAGTGGCCGAAGTGCTGGCCTATGTTTACCAATTGCGCCGTTATGAAACCGAAGGCGGAGTAGCGCCGCGCACGCCTGAAGCACTGCCGGTACCGGCTAATATGGATCCGGGCGAGGTGAGTACGCAATGAACGCGCGAGTAAATACTGCAGGCGCATTTGGCGGCATGAACCTGAGCCGTATCGCCGCTCCTGTGCTGGTGATCCTCATCCTGGCGATGATGATTTTGCCGATACCGCCATTTGCACTGGATATTCTATTTACCTTCAACATCGCTTTGTCGATCATCGTGCTGCTGGTCAGCCTGTACACCATGAAGCCGCTGGAGTTTTCCGTGTTCCCTACGGTGTTGCTGGTGACCACCCTGCTGCGCTTGTCACTCAACGTGGCCTCGACACGCGTCGTGCTACTGGAAGGACACACGGGCCCGGATGCGGCGGGCAAGGTGATCGAAGCGTTCGGCCATTTTTTGGTGGGTGGTAATTATACGGTTGGGCTGGTGGTGTTTATCATTCTGGTGATCATTAATTTCACTGTCATTACCAAGGGTGCTGGCCGGATCGCCGAGGTGGCGGCGCGTTTTACCCTGGATGCGATGCCGGGCAAACAGATGGCTATCGATGCCGATCTTAACGCCGGCTTGATCGGCGAGGATGATGCGCGCAAACGCCGCAGCGTGATATCGCAGGAGGCTGACTTCTACGGCTCCATGGATGGTGCCAGCAAATTCGTGCGCGGCGATGCGGTGGCCGGCATTATCATCATGCTCATCAACATCATAGGCGGGTTGATGGTTGGTGTGCTACAGCACGATCTGTCTGTATCCCAGGCGGTCAACAATTACACCCTGCTCACCATCGGTGACGGCCTGGTGGCGCAGATCCCGGCCCTGGTAATTTCTACTGCCGCCGGTCTGGTGGTGACCCGTGTGTCTTCAGACGAAAACTTGAGCGAACAACTTCTGAGTCAGTTGTTCATGCGCTCCCAAGTACTTTATCTGACGGCCTCAGTATTGGGGATTCTTGGCCTGATTCCCGGCATGCCGCATGTGGCTTTTTTGCTCATGGCAGGTATCTTGGGCGGCACCGCTTACTACCTCAATCAGCGTGCGCGTGAGGCCGAGGCCGAGCCGCCGTTGATGGAAGTAGTGGCGCCACCGGTAGAACCGCTGGAGGTCAGCTGGGATGATGTTTCTGCTGTGGATGTTCTGGGTCTCGAAGTGGGCTATCGCTTAATTCCCTTGGTGGATCGTACTCAGGATGGAGAACTGCTGCGGCGTATTCGCGGTATCCGCAAAAAATTTGCGCAAGAGCTGGGTTTTCTGGTGCCTGCTGTGCATATTCGCGACAACCTGGAATTAAAACCGAATGGCTATCGTATTTTGTTAAAAGGTGTGGAAGTTGGTCAGGGCGAGGCCTTTGCAGGCATGTTCCTAGCCATCAATCCGGGCCGTGTGCTGGGTGTGCTGGAGGGTAATCAGACACATGACCCAGCCTTCGGACTGCCGGCAGTATGGGTCGATGCGAGCAGGCGGGAATATGCTCAGACTATGGGTTACACCGTGGTGGACGCCAGTACGGTCGTTGCCACGCATCTATCCAACATTATTCAGAACCATGCCACAGAGTTGTTGGGACGAGAGGAAGTGCAACAACTGCTCGATCACCTGGCGAAGGAGTCACCGAAACTGGTGGAGGATCTGGTACCCAAGCTATTGCCGCTGTCTACTTTGCATCGTGTATTGCAGGGATTGCTGGAGGAGGGTGTGCACATCCGCGATATGCGCACCATCATCGAAGTGCTGGCCGAACACGCGCCGCGCAGCCAGGATGTTGCCGAGCTGACTTCGGCAGTTCGCGTCGCGCTCGGGCGTGCTATTATTCACGACATCTATCCGGGCGTGAATGAGCTGCAAGTCATGGTGCTTGATCCAGGATTGGAGCAGATATTAATGCAGGCCGCTACAGCAAACCCTGGAGAGGGGGCAGGGTTGGAACCAGGTTTGGCGGAGAATTTGGTGACCCGGGCACAGGCTGCTGTATTACAGCAGGAACAGCTTGGTTTGCCAGCAGTGCTTCTCGTTCCGGCGCCATTGCGGGAATTGTTGTCGCGCTTCCTGCGACGCTCCATTCCCCAGCTTAAAGTGGTATCGCATGCAGAGGTGCCGGACAGCAAGGTAGTAAAAGTGACCACGTTGATTGGTAGTCCAACTTAATAACGAATCGGATGATAAAAAAATTCCACGCCAGTACCACTCGTGAAGCGCTCAGGCAAGTGAGGGATGCCTTAGGAGCCAACGCCATTATTCTTTCCAATCGTCAGGTTTCTGGCGGCGTTGAAATTATGGCTGTAGCGGATATGGACATGGCTGCCCTGACTTCACAGCCAACGCAAAAGCATGCACCACAAGCCGTGCACGTGGAACCAGAAATGCCGGCGGCAATTCGCTCAAATCGTGCTCCCATTCCTCCGGCGCCAGCGGCTACTCCAGCGCCGCGCGAAAGTCCCCGCGAAATCCAAAGAGCGCAGCAGACGGTTAATGCAAAACCAGCGGTGCAAGCCGAGCGTGAGCCGGCTCTGGAAGGCGTGGTACAGGATATCGTACGCGAGGTGAAGTCCTTGCGCGGCATGCTGGAAGGCCAGCTAGCGGGGTTTGCCTGGGGTGACATGCAGCGGCGCGAGCCAGTCAAACTTGAAGTGCTGCGACACATGTTGGCTGCGGGTTTTGGTTCAACCCTTTCGCGGCAACTCCTGGAGAAAATGCCCGATGGATATGACTACACAAAAGCCATCAAATGGGTCAAAGCTGCACTGACCCATAATCTTCGTTGTGTTGCGCCCGGAGAGGATATTATCGAACGGGGTGGATGCTATGCCCTGGTCGGCCCGACCGGCGTGGGCAAGACGACCACCGTGGCAAAACTTGCAGCGCGTGCGACACTGAAGCATGGTCCGTCCAGTTTGGCGCTGATTACCACGGATAGTTACCGGATCGGTGCACAGGATCAACTGCGCATCTACGGCCGCATACTCGGCGTTCCGGTATATGCCATCAAAGAAGAAGCGGATTTGCAAATGACGTTGGCCGATGTGCAGAACAAGCACCTTGTCCTGATCGATACCGTTGGCATGAGCCAACGCGATCGGCGAATGGCCGAGCAAGTTGCGCTACTGTGCGGTAACGGCAAACGCGTCAAGCGCTTATTGCTGATCAGCGCAACTTCACAGGGGAGCACACTGGAAGACGTGGCGCGTGCCTACCAGGGCCCCGGCCTTGAAGGTTGTATTCTGACCAAGATTGACGAAGCCTTGTCGCTGGGTTTTGCGCTGGATGTATCGATTCGACACCAATTGAAACTGCACTTCGTTACCAACGGACAGCGTGTGCCGGAAGACATGCATCTGGCCAACCCATTGTATCTGGTGGATCGCGCCATGAAGGCTTTGCAGGATGCGGCTTCGCCATTTGCTTTGCAGGATGCCGATTATCCGCTAATGATGGCCGCGATGGCCGCCAATGAACGACCTTCCTCGAGCCGGGAGGCTTATGGCAGCTGAGTTTCTCCATGATCAGGCAGAAGGGTTGCGCCGTCTGCTCGCCCAGGACATTGTCCGTATTGTAACGGTTACCAGCGGCAGGCGCGGCGTCGGCAAGACCAGCATAGTAGTAAATTTGGCTGTCGCCCTGGCACGGCGCGGTAAAAACGTGCTGGTGATCGATGAACACGAAGGTGCTTCTAGTGCCGCAGGCATGCTGGGTTTGACGCCACATCATGATTTATTGCATGTGATTAAGCGCGAGAGCAATCTGGAAGACATTTTGTTGCGCGGGCCCGAAGGTGTTGAAATCGTGCCGGCAGCGCGTGGCGTTAAGGCGCTTGCCAAACTCGATCCGGCTGGTCAGGAGTGGGTGGTGCGTGCTTTTGGTCAGTTGCCCCATCCTGTGGATGTGGTGCTGGTGGATGCAATGCCGGGGCCACGCAGTGAAACGCTGCCGTTGAGTCTTGCCTCGCAGGAGGTGGTGCTGACGGTATCGCCTGATCCTGATTCCATTACCGATACTTATGCACTGATCAAAGTGCTTAACCAGGATTATGCCAAGCACCATTTCCGTGTGCTGGTTGCCAAGGCGAAAAGCGCTGAAGATGCGCAGGCTGTTTTCGATAACATGGCCAAGACTGCCAGCCGTTTTCTCGATATCTCACTCGACTACATGGGTTGCGTGCTGTTCGACGAGAAACTGCGTCAGGCTGCCAGGTTATTCCGCCCTGTGGTGGATGCTTTTCCGGCTGCCGAATCGGCAAGTGCCTTTCGCACCTTGGCTGAAGCGGTTGAGCAATGGCCTTATCCCCAGGCGGATGGCGCGCATCTGGAAACCTTTATGCAGCGTCTGATCATCAACAGCCGTATGGCAGCAGAAGGCGTGCGTTTCTAGTTTATCCATGTATAAGGCAGGCATTGATAGCAAGGATCGTTGTGTTGCGGAATATGCTCCGCTGGTAAAGCGTATCGCCTATCATTTGATGGCGCGCCTGCCGCCCAGTGTGCAAGTTGACGACCTGATCCAGGCAGGTTTGATGGGTCTGCTGGATGCAGTCAATAATTACGATAGCGCTCTTGGCGCACAGTTTGAATCCTATGCCATGCAGCGTGTGCGCGGTGCTATGCTGGATGAATTGCGAGAATCTGACTGGTTACCGCGCAACACACGAAAAAACTTGCGCCAGATCGAGGCTGCTATCTCGGTGCTTGAACAGCGTTTTAGCCGTCCCCCCAATGAGCAGGAAGTCGCCGGACAGATGGGGGTGCCGCTTGCTCAGTACCAGCAGATGCTGCAAGATGGAAAAGGGCACCAGCTCCTATATTATGAGGATTTTCACGATACCGAAGATAGTGATTTTTTCGACCATTACTTCGCCGACGTGCAGTCAAATCCGCTCAAAATATTGCAGGATGAGGGATTCAGGACCATGTTGATAGAAGCCGTCGGGAATCTGCCAGAACGTGAAAAGATGGTCATGGGTTTGTATTACGAGCAGGACCTCAACTTGAAAGAAATTGGAGAGGTTTTAGGCGTGAGTGAGTCGCGGGTATGTCAGCTGCACAGTCAAGCAGTGGCCAGGCTACGGGTAAAGATGAAAGAGTGGAAGGATTGATTATTCCTTGATAGATATTATTAGCATCATTGGGCTGCTGGTTTCCCTTATCGCCATTATTGGCGGCCAGCTATTGGAAGGCGGTCATATTGGCTCCCTGCTGCAGACGACAGCCTTCCTCATTGTACTAGGCGGCACAAGCGGCGCTATCATGCTGCAAAGCTCGCCCGAGGTCTTTTTGCGAGGCATGAAGATGCTCAAGCTGGTGTTCCAGCCTCCCAAACTTGATGCGCGCGGATTGATTCGAGATGTGCTGAATTGGAGTCAGATAGCGCGCAAGGGGGGATTACTCGCGCTGGAACCATTGATAACCGATCAGCAGCATGGTCGGTTTGCGAACAAAGGGCTGCAGATGCTGGTCGACGGCGCGGAGCCGGAAATGCTACGCGAGGCGCTTGAGTTGGAAATTGATGCTTACGATGAACATTATCGTCAGGGCGCAAAAGTGTGGGAAGCTGCAGGGGGATATTCGCCGACCATCGGCATTCTAGGTGCGGTGATGGGTCTCATTCATGTGATGGAAAATTTGTCCGATCCTTCCAAACTGGGTGGCGGCATTGCGGTGGCCTTTGTCGCTACCATTTATGGCGTGGGTGCGGCTAACCTGTTATTTCTTCCTATTGGCAATAAGCTGAAAAGTATCATCGGTCAGGAAGTCATGCTGAAATATTTGCTGATTGACGGGCTGGTTGCCATCGCGAATGGTGAAAACACCCGCGTGATCGAGAGTAAGCTTCAAGGCTATCTAATTTAGATTAGCATTCGTGGTCGTGTATGCAGAGCGGTTCCAGCGCTTGTCTGTTAGGATAATTTCCCCATGTCCCGTAAACACAAAAAACACGAAGAGCATGAAAACCACGAACGCTGGCTGGTGTCTTATGCAGACTTCATTACACTGTTGTTTGCATTTTTCGTCGTCATGTATGCCATTTCTTCGGTCAACGAGGGAAAATACCGTGTGCTGAGCGACTCTCTGGTCAACGCCTTTCAGAATATTCCACGTAGTGAGACACCCATTCCTGTCGGGAAAGAAGTGCCTTCTGCGCAGCCCGCAAGTAACAATCTGATCCGGCACGCGTTGCCAGTAAGAAAAAGTGATACCGCTCAGGATATCATCCGCAAGAAGCAAGAAGTTAAGATGAAAATTATCGCCAAGGATATCTTGCAGGTGCTGGCGCCCTTGGTCAAAGGGGGGCAGGTAAGCGTGACGCAAAGCAGCCGCGGCATAGCAGTGCAAATCAATGCCAGCGTGCTATTCGCTCCCGCACAGGCTGATCTGGAGGGTGAGTCCGTCAAGGCACTGACGGCTGTGGCGAAAGTACTCGGGCCAACAGAAAATGCCATTCAGGTGGAAGGTTACAGTGATAACAGCCCAATTCGCACGTCAGCCTACCCCTCCAATTGGGAACTATCGTCGGCTCGCGCGAGTAGTGTTGTGCGCCTGTTTGTGGCTAGCGGCGTGGGGGCAGACCGTCTGGTGGCAATGGGGTATGGAGAGAATAGAGCAGTTGATAGCAACGATACAGCGGAAGGGCGCGCACGCAATCGCCGTGTGACCATCATGATTTTGTCTGATGCCAAGGACAAAGTGACCGAGTTGCCGGTTACTACTACGCCGTAAGCGAACCGAAATTAAACTTTTCCCAGCGGCCGTCCGCTGCGTTTCCCAGCAAGGGTTTGACCATCTGGCCCATAGGTACTGGCGTGATTGGCTGCGGCCTGCAGAATGGCGAGCGCCTGTTGGTTGTGGCGCAATTTCTGTTCGATCATAATGCCGTTGGCTTTATTTAGTTCTTGGGCCTGCCGTGCTTTGGACAATAGTTCTGCCCAGACTTTTCCGGCTTCAGGAAAATCAGCCGAGTATTGTTTGAGCCAGGTGTCCATGCCGCGTTGATCCGGTTTTACACCGGCGGCTGTGAGCTTACGGTTGCGCTGATCCTCAAGCTTAGCAAGCGTAATGACTTTATCTGTTTTTAATTGAGCTAGCGAAACAAGACGATCGACATCGCCACTTTGGAGGGTTTCTTGCTCGGTCTTGAGCAGCTCGACAAATTCGTCAAAGGTGCGGCTCTCAACCAGCAGGTTGGCGATAAATTCAGATGCTTCGCCAACCACGGGTTGCGCCTTAGCCTTTCTGCTTGACCAGCAGTTCCTTGACAGTGCTTAGCAGGCGATCAGCCACAGCGCTTGTGTCAACTTTGAAGTGTCCCTCGCTAATCGCTTGCTTGATCGCATCTACACGCGCTGTATCGACAACGCTGACGTTGCTTAAACTGCTTTCGAGTGCCTGCAGCTGCGATGACAATGAAGTAATCTTAACATCGTCGCGTGCACCGCTTTGCGGTGCTTGAGACGGACCAGCCGCGCGAGATGATCTTGCCGACGTTTCTTTAGCGCTGGGGCTGGTCGTCGATTTTACTGAGCTATCGATTTTCAAGTTGTTACCCCTATTTATTGTTGGGTTGCGGTGGTGGCCATTACGGGAATGACCTAGCTTTGTTGTACTAAACGGCAGATTAACCTGAAACTTTAGGGGCGTGCTTAAAAAAATGTAGGTAACTTCATCTTTCTTATTAAGTTATTGAAATAACTTAATGATAAATATTAATATAAATATACTGGCTAAAACGCCACTTCCACCACGCCAGCCGATTTTACCACGCCACTTACCGTTTTTCCGCTTGTGGTACGCACGGATATGACCTGGCCTGCGCTGCCATCTGCAAGTGCTGTGCCTTCTGCATTGACCTTAAACCCCCGCCCTTGCGCTAACAGTTTGATTTTTTGCCCATGCAGTACCAGGAAAGGCGCGCGCAGCATCTGATTCTTCAAGAAAGAACCAGCGGGAATTCCAATAGTAGTCAGTTTTCCGATGCCCTGCGCCGGGTCGGTCAACGCGCCTGCTGGCAGTTGCGTGAGGTCTGTTTCCCGTTGCGCCAGATCGGCGGCTTCTATGATGCGGTTGCGAGCCAACGCACGCGTGGCGACTACCGCCCCGGCGGTGACTTTTACCACTATTGGCGCAGAGATACTCCATTTCGGATCGGTACAACGGATGCCGACTGTGGCATTGCCCCACAGGCGAGTACCGACCGGTGTAAATGCTTCCGGGGTAACGCACGCCGCCAGACGCAGTTGCGGATCTATGCTGCCGATAGTGACAGCCACCTTGCCTGGGAGGTCGCTGGTTTCCTGCTGCACATAGGCTGCGGCAATTTTTTTCAGCGCCGCTATGTCCTGCCATTCAGCAGCCGCTACCGCGCCGGATAACAAGGCAGTGAGAAGTAATATAAATCTTAGGTATCGAGGCATGTCACCATGTTAACATTCTCCCCCGATATGTACGATCTCTCCCCTGTTTTCGCCGATGGCGGCCTGCTCGCGCAAGCCATTCCCGGTTACCGTTTACGCCCCCAGCAACTCGAGATGGCCGAAGCTGTAGCAGCGGCCATTCAAGATTGCAAAATCCTGGTGGCAGAGGCGGGCACCGGCACCGGGAAAACCTTTGCCTACCTCGCACCGGCACTGGTGTCAGGCGGCAAGGTGATTATTTCCACCGGCACCAAAACTCTGCAAGACCAACTCTTTACCCGCGATATCCCCGCCGTGCGCCAGGCGCTTAAAGCGCCGGTCACGGTGGCCATGCTCAAAGGCCGCGCCAATTACGTATGCCATTACCATCTGGAGCGTGCGCAGGCGGAAGGGCGTTTCATGAGCCGCGAAGATGTGACCTACTTACCCAAAATCGCGCGCTATGCAAAAACCAGTAGCAGCGGCGACAAGAGCGGTCTGGCCGATGTGCCGGAAAATGCCGGCATATGGAATTACGTCACCTCCACCCGCGAAAACTGTCTGGGACAAGACTGCCCCAACCACAAAGAATGCTTCGTGCTGGAAGCACGAAAACAGGCGCAGGATGCCGATGTCGTAGTGGTCAACCATCACCTGTTTTTTGCCGATGTCATGCTGCGTGAAGAAGGCGTGGCGGAACTGCTGCCAGCCTGCAACACCGTGATTTTCGATGAAGCGCATCAGTTGCCAGAAACCGCCAGCCTGTTCTTCGGCGAATCGGTCAGCACCGCGCAACTGCTCGAATTGGTGCGCGACAGCCGCGCCGAAGCAGCCGTGATGGCCAAGGATTTCGCTGCGCTGCCCGAAGCGGTTGCGGAGCTGGACAAAGCCACGCGCGACTTGCGCCTGACACTGAATGAAGATATTGGTCGATTGACTTTAAAGGCGCTGGAAAGATTGCCCGGTTTCATGCAGGGGTTGGATGATGTCGTCGCCAAACTCACGGCGTTGGCCGAGCTGCTCAAGACCCAGGCAGAACGCGGGCCGGGACTGGAAAATTGCTGGCAACGCGCGGTGGAACTGCTGGCCGCCATCAAACACTGGCATCAAGATCCCGGCAGCGAGTGGGTACGCTGGGTAGAAATTTTCGGCCATGCGTTGCAACTCAACGCCACGCCGTTGTCGATTGCGCAGATATTCAAGAAGCAGATGGAAGACCATCCGCGTGCCTGGATTTTTACTTCGGCCACCTTGGCAGTGAAAAAAGATTTCAGTCATTACGTTGGCGAGATGGGCTTGCAGGATGCCGTGTCAGTCTGCTGGGACAGCCCATTCGACTACCCCAGCCAAGCCTTGCTCTACGTGCCGGAAGGCTTGCCGGAACCCAACACACGGGATTACACCCATGCGGTAGTGCAAGCTGCGTTACCAGTTATCGAATCCAGCGGGGGCAGGGCGTTTTGTCTTTTCACTTCACTGCGTGCCATGAACGAAGCGCGCGAATTACTCACCGACGCCTTTGCTACACGCAAACTAGATTTCCCCGTGCTCACCCAGGGCGAAGCCACGCGCAGCGAATTGCTGGAACGCTTCCGCCGCCTGAGTAATGCCGTGCTGCTTGGCTCGCAAAGTTTCTGGGAAGGTGTGGACGTACGCGGCGAAGCGCTGTCGCTGGTGGTTATCGACAAGCTGCCCTTCGCACCGCCGGATGATCCGGTGCTGGCTGCGCGCATCGAAAAAATTAACCGCGAAGGACGCAACGCCTTCATGGAATACCAGCTGCCGCACGCCGTCATCAGCCTGAAGCAAGGCGCCGGGCGGCTGATTCGCTCCGAAACGGATCATGGCGTATTAATGATCTGCGACCCGCGGCTCATCGCCAAATCCTACGGCAAGCGCATCTGGCAAAGCCTGCCGCCGATGAAACGTACACGGGATTTGGTTGAAGTAGAGAGGTTTTTCGAAGCGCTAACGGAAACCCAGCGCCCCCAACTAGCTACCCCCTCTCCCTCCGGGACTGCGCCAAGACCGCCCGAAGGGCGAGCGTCTGGCGGCGTACCCCTTGCGGGTGAAGGGCTGGGGTGAAGGAAATGCGCAGCCTCCTACTGGCGTTATTATTTCTTCTTTCCTGCGGTGTGGGGCGGGCAGACAACACCCGCCAAATCGAAGTCCGCATCCTCCTCCAATCCTCCCCCGTAGCCGGCTACCGCTACCACGAAGGCAAAGAAGTCTGGAATGAACTCAAAGTCGGCGATGCGCTCCATCTGGTGCGCGAAGCCGACAATCCCTACGACCCCTTGGCCGTGCGGGTGGATTGGCATGGCCACGTGCTGGGCTACGTGCCGCGCGCGGATAATCATGCTATTGCCCGCGTGTTAGACCGGGGAGAGAAGGCCGAAGCGCGTATCGTCAAGTTGCGCAAGAGCAGAAATCCGCGTGAACGGGTACTGTTCGAGATTTACCTCAATCCCTATGTGACTCCTGTTCATTGAATATTCAGGCAGGAAACTGGTAGCGCAGGCGCCCCCGCCTGCAAGCAGGCCATGCAGGCGGGGCGCCTGCGCTACGAAAGCATCATCGGGGAGCAGCGCCTGCCAGACAGCCAGTGTAATATGGCGGCATAACGGCAAGGGGAGGGGGCATGGATCGCCTACAGCGTATCTACGGGCTGCACCGTATTCTTGTTTCACATCGATTACCCGTGGCGCACGCCACGCTGCAAAAAAAGCTCGAATGTTCTCGCGCCACCGTCAGCCGCATCATCCAGGAACTACGCCTCTACTTTAACGCGCCACTCGAATATGACCGTGAGCGCAACGGCTATTACTACGACCTGAAAGAAGGCGAGACCTTCGAACTGCCGGGCCTATGGTTCAACGCCGCCGAACTGCAAGCGCTGATTACCATGCAGCAGCTGCTCGAACAGGCGCAGCCCGGTCTGCTCGACAGTCAGCTCAAGCCGCTCAAACAACGGCTCGAAAAACTGCTCGCCTCTGAACATCTCGGCAGCGGTGAAGTAGTCAGGCGCGTGCGCATCCTGCGCATGGCCGGGCGCAACGTGCCGATGGGAAATTTTCAAACCGTAGCCGGGGCGCTGCTGCAACGGAACCGCCTGAAAATCCGCTACTTCGGGCGCGAAGCCAACCAGGAAACTCAGCGCGAAATTTCTCCTCAGCGGCTCACCCATTACCGCGACAACTGGTATCTCGACGCCTTCTGCCATGCGCGCAACGGCCTGCGCAGCTTCGCCATGGATCGCATCCGTAAAGCGGAAACGCTCGAACAAGCTGCCGTTGATATTCCAGAAGCGGAACTCGATAGCCACTTCGCCGCCGCTTACGGCATTTTCGCGGGCACCCCCACACATACCGCCGTCTTGCGCTTTACACCCGGCCGCGCCCGATGGGTGGCAGAAGAACAATGGCATCCAGGTCAACAAGGGAAACTCTTGGAAGATGGCAGTTATGAACTGAGGCTGCCCTATGCTGACCCGCGCGAATTGGTGATGGATATTCTGAAATACGGGCCGGATGTGGAAGTGATGGAACCGGAAGGGTTGCGCCAGTTGCTGCACGATAGGCTGAAATCGGCTCTGGACAGGTATCGTGACATCCAAACTGAAAATGGCAGGAATTAAAATGGCAACCCAAGTCACTGCATTTTCCGCCACGCCAATTGCAACATTCCCCCACTTTGCAAAAGGGGGGCGGGGGGGATTTCAACCCATGCCATGTAATCCTCAATAACCAGGAACCCTATGAATACCGTAATTCCACTTCCCACCTACTCCAATGACGAGCTGGCAAACCGCAGCCTGCCAGACCTGATGGTGCTGATGATCGGTGACGAAGACCGCGTACCGCGCAACCTGATCGAAGAATGCGCCCGGCGCGGCGACGCGATGACGGAATACCTGACCAGACTGGTCGAAGACAGCAACGACTGGCAGGCGGAAATATCATCGGGCGAGTGGTGGTTGCGGCTGCACGCAGTCATGATTCTCGGCCTGATCCCGAGCGAAGCTGCCGGATTATTACTGGTGAAATTCATGCGCCGCATGTCGCGTGAAGAAGACGACAACCTGCAAGACTGGCTCGCCGGTTACTGGCCCGCCCTGTTCCGGAACAAACCGGAAAGCGCCCTCCCGGCACTACGCGAACTAAGCGAAGATCGTGCCGCGGACTGGTATATCCGGGCCGGCGCCATCGAAGCATACGTAGCAGCGTCGCACAGCATGGGAAGCGACGGGGTCGAACAGTAACTGGAATGGCTGGCGGGAATTGTCGCCAACGAACAGGAAGATTGGGAGCTACGCCTGTGTTCCAGTAACACCTTGCTGGATTTTCCACGCATCCAATACCGCCCTCTTCTGGAAGCGCTGGCGGCGAGGCAAAGTGGTTTGGGCAGACATTTTTCCATAGACGACGTGCAGCGGGCTTATGACGCCACGCAGGACAAGGGCGAATGGGAAAAATTCAAAGAGTCGTGGAAATTCTACTTGCTCGAAGCCATCGCAGCACGCCAGCAACGCTGGGCGAAGGAGGATGCAGAAAGCATTCTGCCTATAGGCGATGGAGATGACGACTACGATGAAGCATTTTTCCCCGAGCCGTATGTACGCCCTGAGCCAAAAATAGGCCGCGACGACCCCTGCCCCTGCGGCAGCGGCAAGAAATACAAGAAATGCTGTTTGAATCTGGATGACGGGATGGCAGATATTTTTTAGTGATTTTCTACCCAGCAGGCTCAGGTTTTCCCTGTACGTCAAAGTGTTCGGTTGTGGCCTGCTATTTGCCGATCCCTATAAATATTGTGCTATCATTTGATGGCACAATTAAGGAGGCCAGCATGGATACTTTTACTATCCGCGATTTGCGGGAACGCACCGGTGATTTGGTTCGGGATGCCGAGCAGGGCAAGCTTTCGCTCGTTACCAAGCATGGTCAGCCAGTGTTTGTGGCGGTGCCGTTTGATGAGACCTTGCTCAAGGAGGGGGTGCGTGTGGCCTTGGCCGTCAAATTGTTCGACGATGACGTGGTTAGTGTTGGCAAGGCGGCGAAACTTGCCGGGATGTCCCAAAGTGAGTTTATCGACCACCTGGGCGCGTTGAAGATTCCGGTCGTTCGCTACGGCAAGGAAGAATTGGAGCGGGAGTTGGCCGCTTTTGAATAAAGTTGTTATTGCGGATGCGGGGCCGTTGATCGCGCTTGCTCGTCTTCATTTGCTTGAGCTGTTGCCGCAGGTTTTTGGCGGTGTATTTATTACGGATGCCGTTCTGGAGGAGTGTGCAGGCAGAGCGGATTTCCCGGAAGCCCGGATTATCCTGGATGCGGTAAGCAGCAAACTTTTGAAACGATGCGCAGCGCCCGATTCCACTGCATTCATGCAGGCAATTGATGCCGGGGAGGCAAGCGCGATTGCGGCAGCGATTGAGCGCGGATGCGGCGTGCTCATGGATGACAAAGCAGGTCGCCGACTGGCGGCGAATATCGGCATTCCCGTGATCGGGACAGTCGGCGTGCTGGTGCTCGCGAAACGTAAAGGATTTGTGCCTCTCGTGAAGCCCCTGTTGGAAAATCTTGCTGTGTCCGGTTATTTCCTGAGTGGCGATGTCATTGCTGCGGCCTTAGAGTCAGCAAAAGAGTAGACACCATTTCACCGCTTAAATTTACAGCCATCTGAGGAGCAGCACCGGATGGGATACGGAAATTCACGCTGTGCTGGGTCAAGTTGGAAGAAGGCAGGCGCTAGCCAAAACCTTCGGCTGTGGCCTATTGCTGGTGCGGCGCATCTGAAAAGTGTTTCGAGAAGGAAAAACGCATGAGCAAACAGATCGTAAACCCGGACGCACAGCCTGATAGCAACCTGCAACCCGACATGCCCGCTGCCCTTACCCAAGCGCCCAGCGGTTACGCCGACTGGCTGGCCGAGTTGAAGACTCGCATCCACACCGCCCAGCAACGTGCCGCGCTGGCGGTGAACCGCGAGTTGGTGTTGCTCTATTGGCAGATCGGGCGCGATATTCTGGAGCGTCAAGCGCAACAGGGCTGGGGTGCAAAAGTGATTGAGCGGCTGGCGCACGATCTGCGCACCTCCTTCCCTGATATGAAGGGTTTTTCTCGTGCCAACTTGATGTATATGCGCGCTTTTGCCGATGCGTGGCCGGATGCGGCAATTGTCCAACAGGCTGTTGGACAATTGCCTTGGGGGCATAATCTGGTGCTGCTCACCAAGCTAAAAAATCCACAAATGCGCATGGAATATGCCCAGCGTGCCATCCAACACGGCTGGTCGCGCAATGTGCTGAATATCCATATCGAGACTCGGCTGCTGGAACGTGAAGGCAAGGCCGTCACCAATTTTACAGAGCAGTTACCCGCGCCACAGTCCGACCTTGCTCGCAACACGTTGAAAGACCCGTATCTGTTCGACTTTCTTGGGGTGGGCAAGGAGGCCGACGAACGCGAGATCGAATCCGCCATCGTCCAGCACATTACGCGCTTCCTGCTGGAACTCGGCGCGGGCTTCGCTTACGTCGGGCAGCAGGTTCATATCGAGGTGGGCGGTGATGATTTTTTCATTGATCTGTTGTTCTATCACCTGAAGCTACGTTGTTATGTGGTGGGCGTTCTTTCGGAGAGCAATAATCCCAATCGCTATTGGTCAGACCAGAAGCGGAAGCTGTCTCTGGAAGCGGGTTCAGAGCAACCTTACGAAAAAATCGTAAGGTTGAAACTCACTGCGCCTGACGGCAAGCAGAGAGATACCAACTGTGCCAACACCGAAGGTCTGTTCCGTATCATCCAGTCCATCCCCTCCCCCAAGGCGGAACCTTTCAAGCTCTGGCTGGCACAGGTGGGTTATGAACGGGTAAAAGAAATCGAAAACCCGGAGTTGGCGAGCGCCCCTGCCCCTGCGGCAGCGGCAAGAAATACAAGAAATGTTGTTTGAATCTGGATGAAGGGGTGGCAGATATTTTTTAGCGAATACCTGCGGCACAGGCTCAGGTTTTGAGCCTGTGGGTGTGATAAAACAACAAAATCGATTATCGGAAATAGGCTGAATAGTGGAATCAACAAAAGTTCAAATGGTACTCGCCCATGTCCGTCAGGATGCTAACGGAGCGTGGCTGGAGCATCCATTAGACGAACATTTGCGGGAGGTCTCACGTTTGGCGGGCGGGTTCGCTCAGGCATTTGGCAGTGATGAGTGGGCGGCGCTTGCCGGATTGTGGCACGACTTGGGCAAATACTCACCGCGCTTTCAGACACGCATAAAACGACAAAGCGGCTACGACCCAGAAGCACATATTGAAGGCGGTGAGGGACGACCAAACCATGCTTCCGCTGGCGCTATCCATGCGTGTGAACGCCTGCAAGCAAAGGGGCGCTTATTAGCCTATCTAATTGCAGGTCACCACGCAGGCTTGCCGGACTGGTTCGCCTCAGAGACTGGTGCTGCGGCGTTGGCAGAGCGATTGAAAGAGAAGGAATATTTAGCAGAGGTTCCAATCTTAGAAGTACCTACCAATATTGTTGCGCCTGACATAGTGCTGTCCAGCAAGCCATTGGGCGGTGCGACTGGTTTGGCATTATGGCTGCGGATGCTGTTTTCAAGTTTGGTGGATGCGGACTTTCTTGATACCGAAGCCTTCATGGATGGCGATAAGGCAGCTGGCCGCTCTGGGTATCGGGGTATTGTTGCTTTGCTGGCCGATTTCGATAAACACATGACAAAGATTGCCTCTCATGTGGAAAATACCCCGGTCAATATTATTCGCGCTGACATTCTGCGCCAGTGCCGGGAGAAAGCGGTTTCGGCCCCCGGATTGTTTTCGCTGACCGTTCCAACGGGGGGCGGAAAGACCTTGTCCGGCATGGCATTTGCCTTGCAGCACGCTATTCAGCATAACAAGCAACGGGTGATTTATGTCATCCCTTACACCAGTATCATCGAGCAGACCGCTGGCGTATTCCGCGAGATATTTGGTGATAACGTGGTCGAGCATCACGCCAACCTTGATCCCGACCTCGCCAAAGAAGGTTCACGTTCCCGTTTGGCGACAGAGAACTGGGACGCTCCCATTGTCGTAACGACCAACGTCCAGTTTTTTGAATCGCTGTTCGCCGCCCGCACCAGCCGTTGCCGTAAGTTGCACAACATTGTGAATAGTGTGGTGGTGCTGGATGAAGCCCAATTGTTGCCACCGGAATTCTTGCAGCCGATTGCCGATGTGATAAATCAGTTGGCTAGTCACTACGGCGTAACCTTCGTGCTTTCCACCGCTACGCAACCTGCTCTTGGTTCGTTCCAGCCGTTTGGCGGAAAACCGTTCCGTGGTTTGGATGGAGCGCGGGAAATTATGGATGACCCGGACGCGCTTTATCGAGAATTGAAGCGAGTGGAAGTCAGTATTCCAAGCGACTTGAATATATCTCGTGATTGGCAAAGCCTTGCCAGCGAATTGACCGAGCATCCCAGCGTGCTCTGTGTCGTCAATCGCCGTGACGATGCCCGTGAGCTTCATCGTCTCATGCCTAAGGGTACGCTGCACCTGTCTGCTTTGATGTGCGGCGAACATCGCAGCCGAGTCATTGCCGACATCAAGGCGCGGTTGAAACGAAATGAACCGGTACGCGTTATCAGCACCCAGTTGGTGGAAGCTGGCGTCGATGTGGATTTTCCTGTGGTTTATCGCGCGCTGGCAGGTTTGGATTCCATTGCGCAAGCAGCGGGTCGATGCAACCGCGAGGGCAAGCTGGAAGGAATGGGGCGCGTAGTGGTTTTTGTGCCGCCAACTTCTGCGCCCCCTGGTTTGTTGCGGCAAGCAGCGCAAATTTCTGTCAGCCTGCTGGCTGGGGGTAAGCGTGATGCTCTGGAACGTGACCTTGCACGGCAATTTTTCGAACACCTGTATGTGCGCGCACCATCATTGGATAAGCACGACATCAGCGATCTGCTTACCCGCGATGCACGCGATGGACAGATTCAATTCCGTACTGCCGCACAAAAATTCAAGCTGATTGACGATAGTGCCTATCAGACCATTCTGGTGCGCTATGGGGAAAGCCCAGAATTACTCGACACGTTGGAAAGTATTGGCCCGAAGCGTGACCTGATGCGTAAACTGCAACGATACGCTGTGAATCTTCCTAAACGCTTATTCGCCCAACTTGAAAAACAGGGCGATGTTAAGGAGAGTGGAAAAGTGCCTGGTATTTATGTTCAGGTTGGCGACACGCTTTACGATGACACGCTGGGTATCGTGATGGATGGCAATATCGCACCCGATGAACTGGTCGTATAAACGCAAATCAGGGAAGGAATTATGAGAACATTTTGCTTGGAAGTGACCGGTGATTTTGCCTGCTTTACTCGCCCCGAAATGAAAGTGGAGCGCGTCAGCTATGACGTGATGACCCCATCCGCCGCGCGCGCCGTGTTTGAGGCCATCTTGTGGAAGCCGGCCATCCGCTGGCAAGTAACCAAGATCGAAGTGCTAAAGCCAATCAAATGGATCACCCTGCGACGCAACGAAGTGGGCGCGGTGGTGTCGTCCCGCAATGTGCAAACTGCAATGAACACTGGCAGCGGCGATCTCGGCCTTTTCATCGAAGACGAACGCCAGCAGCGTGCCGGATTGTTTCTGCGCGATGTCGCCTACCGCATTCATGCGGGGTTTGAAATGTGCGATGCCGCCAAGCACAAATCCAACTTCCCGCACCTGGCAAAGCATCGCATCAATGATGCCGATGAACAGCGTGCAGCAGACGAGGCGAACAACCCCGCAAAGTTTCTCAACATGTTCGAGCGCCGCGCCAGCAAAGGCCAGTGCGTGAACCAACCCTATCTGGGTTGCCGCGAATTCGCAGCTAATTTCCGCTTGGTCAAAGACATGGCCGCCGAACCCGCAGCGATAGCCGATACCCACGATCTTGGCTGGATGCTGCACGACATGGACTACGGCAACCTCGCCAGCCCCAGCCCGCGCTTCTTTCGTGCCGAACTGAAAAATGGCGTGCTGGATTTAGCCAATGTGGAGGTGCGGGGATGATTCTTCAGGCGTTATGTGATTATTATGAGCGAGCAGAGCTTGCGCCACTTGGATGGGAGTTCAAGGAGATTCCGTTTCTAATCGTGATTGATCGTAACGGTGGGTTTGTCAACCTCGAAGACTTGAGAGAAAGTGGGACAAAAAAAGCTCGGGCAAAATCTGTGTTAGTGCCGAAAGCCGAAATTAGGTCTGGGAAAAATGCTTGGGATCGGCCAAATTTGTTGTGGGATCACTATGGGTTTGTTTTGGCAGCACCCAAAGATGAAACCGATGAAACTCAATCTATGGCCTTAAAGCAAAATGGCGCTTTCGTTGATCGCATACGAGAGATTCGATCTGAGGTGGGCGAATCTGTAGAGTTAGATGCTTTGTTGCAGTTCTACGACCATGGCCAATTTACGAACGTTACAAAGCATCCGGTCTGGAACGATTGCGCAAAGATCAAAGGCTGTAATCTGACGTTCAGGTTGGTTGATTCTTTGGGCCTGATGATTCACTTGCCTGAGATTGAGGATTACATTACATCGAAAACGGTTGGCGCTGATGCGGGCGTTAGCGAAAAAGACAGGGATGCAAGTATCGCCAAAGGTATTTGCCTCATCACGGGTGACCAGTCAGAAATCGAGCGACTACATCCACCTATTGCAGGGGTGAACGAAAAGCCTGCACCGTTTGCAGCGGTCAATCATCTTGAGAATCCTGCATTCTCTTCTTTTGGTAAGAAGCAGGGGTTCAATTTTCCTATATCGAAGGTTGCAGCCTTTCGTTATGCGACCGCATTGAATCACTTGCTGATACGCGATCGCCGTCAGCGCATTCAAGTCGGCGATGCTTCCACCATATTTTGGTCTGAAAAACCAACAGCTTTGGAAGATGCATTTGCCGACTTATTTGACGAACCACCCAAGGATGATCCCGCGAAACAGACCCGCGCTATCGAGGCGTTATTCAAATCGCCGCAGTCGGGCACAATGGCCGACGAGGGAAGTAATACGCGCTTCTATGTTCTCGGTCTTGCGCCCAACGCCGCGCGCATCAGCGTTCGTTTCTGGCAGGTTGGCACAGTCGCTGAAATGTCGGGGCGGATTCGCCAGCATTTTGATGATCTGAATATTGCTCACGCCATTTTTGAGAAGCCGCATCTCTCGCTTTTTCGGTTGCTGGTGGCCACTGCAACGCAAGGAAAATCGGACAACATTCCGCCCAATTTGTCGGGTGAATTCATGCGTTCCATTCTTTCTGGCTTGCCCTATCCGCAAACGCTGTTGCAAGCCGCCGTTCGCCGCATTCGCGCCGAGCGGGAAGTGACCTATCCCCGCGCCGCACTTATCAAGGCTTGCCTCAACCGGCAGCTACGTTATTCACCGTCACAAGAAAAGGAGATTGCTGTGTCACTCGATGATTCCAACATCAACCCCGGCTATCGTATTGGACGCCTGTTTGCTGTGCTTGAAAAAGTACAGGAGGAAGCAGTTAATCCAAGTGCTACCATCCGTGATCGCTTCTATGGCGCGGCTTCCAGCACGCCAGTCACGGTATTTTCCAACTTGATGAAGCTGAAAAATCACCACCTCGCCAAGCTGGAAGAGGGGCGCAAACGCTACTTCGAGAAACTCATCGGCCAGATCATGTCCGATATTAACGATTTTCCTGCACACCTGAATCTTGCCGACCAAGGACGTTTCGCTATCGGCTATTACCACCAGCGACAAGCCTTTTTCACCAAATCCGAATCCACCACTAAGGGAGAGTAAACATCATGGCACTGAATAATCGTTACGACTTCGTCTTGCTGTTTGACGTAAAAGATGGCAACCCTAACGGCGACCCGGATGCAGGCAACCTGCCGCGCGTGGATGCAGAAACCGGACGTGGGCTGGTTACTGATGTGTGTATCAAGCGCAAGGTGCGCAACTTCGTCGGGCTGACCAAGGATAAAGATCAGCCAAAAAATATTGATGATGAGTTCAAAGGAAAGCTAGAACCAACAGACCGGAGATATGAAATCTACGTCAAAGAAAAAGCGGTTCTCAATAACCAGCATAAGCGTGCTTACGTCGGCATCGGCAAGCCGGAGTTGCTCGAAGGTGATGACAAGAAACGTAAAGGCGGCGAAGCAGTAGATGAGGCAAAACAATGGATGTGCCGCAATTTCTACGACGTTCGCGCATTTGGCGCGGTGATGTCCACCGGCATTAATTGTGGTCAGGTACGCGGCCCGATCCAGCTAACCTTTGCCCGTTCCATTGATCCTATCGTTGCCTTGGAACACTCTATCACCCGCATGGCTGTCGCCACCGAGGCAGAGGCCGAAAAACAATCCGGCGACAACCGCACCATGGGGCGCAAATTCACCGTCCCCTACGGCCTCTACGCGGCGCACGGTTTTGTCTCTTCCTTCCTCGCAAAACAAACCGGCTTTGATGAAGACGATCTGGAATTGCTCTGGCAAGCGTTGGCGCAGATGTTTGAGCATGACCGCTCCGCCGCTCGTGGCGAAATGTCCACTCAGGGTTTGTACGTCTTCAAGCACGATAGCGAACTCGGCAACGCCCCGGCTCACAAGCTGTTTGAGTTGGTCAAGGTAAATAAAAACACCGACGAACCTGCGCGCAGCTTCGCTGATTACACCATAACGGTGGACGAATCCGATATCCCTGCTGGTGTAAAATTACAGCGGCTGGTTGGTTGATTCTCGGTTGACGTGCTAGTTGCGGCAATCCGTCGGCGATTTATAATGTCGGGGCATGCAGAGGAGAAATTGCGTGGAATATGCTGAAATCATTGCACGGGAAGCTGATTCCCTTCCTTCGGAGAAGCAGGCGGAGGTATTGGATTTCATCGTTTTTCTCAAGACGCAGCAGAATCGCCCTGAGGGAGCCATACCCAGAACGCCCGAGGAAATCGAGGCATTTTTCCGCAGCTTCAATGTGGACGTGAGCGGTTACAAGTTCGACCGGGAAGAAGCCAATGCCCGCTAAGGTGTTCATCGACACGAATATTGTCATTTACGGCGATGGAACCCGCTGATCCCATCGCACTCTCCGCCCTCCAGCATTACAGCTATTGTCCGCGCCAATGTGCCTTGATTCATGTCGAGCAGGCATTCGATGAAAACGTCCATACCATGCGTGGGCAGGCGGTGCATGAACGGGTGGACGAACCTGGCTTCGAGGAGTGCACCGGCGTGCGAGTGGAACGGGCGCTGCCTGTGTGGTGCGACCGGCTTGGGCTGATAGGTAAGTGCGACGTGGTGGAGTTTTTGCCGGATGGCACGCCCTACCCGGTGGAATACAAGCATGGGCGCAAACGGGAGAAACTCCATGACGATTTGCAACTCGCCGCCCAAGCGCTGTGCCTAGAAGAAATGACCGGCAAGGCCGTCCCGAAGGGCGCGATTTTTCACCACACTTCTCGCCGGCGGCGAGAGGTTGAATTTACGCCGGAACTGCGCCAGAAGGTGGAGGAAACAACACTGGCTGTGCGCGCGATGCTGGAGTCCGGCACGCTTCCGTCGCCGGTGAACGATGCCCGCTGCAAGGAATGTTCGCTGAAAGATATTTGTCAGCCAGAGGCAGTGGCGGCGAGGTTGCGGCAGCAGGCGATGCGGGCTGAACTGTTTAGTGTGGAAAATGCTCAGGAATGAAAATGCCGAACATCATCATCAGACGTTGTTCGACCAGCGCCATTTCTTCAGCGGTGAGCGTGGCGAGCGGCCCTTCTCCAAAACGGCTTCGATCCATCGCGCGCGTTTGCTCAAGCACAATGTGGCTTTCCTTGAGAAGGCGACCGCGCGGGGGGATGCGTATGCGCAGAGAACTCAGACTGGGCCAGTATTGCGTGGTCAACGGTGCGGCCATGATGACGGGAGAATCGGTATTGATGAAGCGATCTTCCATCAGGATGACCACTGGCCTGATCTTGCCGATTTCGGCTCCGACATTGGGGCGCAGCCGTGCTACCCATATCTCGCCACGGCGCATTATTTCCACCAGCCTTCGCCGGATTCTTCGGGTAGTGGCTCGCCTGGTTTGCGGCCTTCTGAAATTTCCAGGGACTCGATATCCAAGGGCAGGAATTCTTCGGCAATTGCCAGCGATTCGGCGCGTGCTTTCGGATTCGTGGCAAGCGCACGAAATGCCACAGTCATTTCTGACATGATGCGTTCACGCTCCGCATCAAGCAGGAATTTTTCCAGTGCCGCGCGTGCGAGCTCGGAGCGGCTTATATCCTCCGATTTTGCAAATCGGGTCAAACGGTTGTCCAGATCATCCGGTAATCTCAGGGTCAGGGTTCCCATTGCGATACTCCATGAAAAGCAGTTGGTAATACATATCGTAATACAAAATGCGCACAATTGAAAATACACTTTATGTGATGACGCCCAATGCCTACCTGCATTTGGAAAACGATACCCTGCGCATTGAGGTGGAGCGGGAGACAAAATTGCGGGTGCCGCTTCACCACGTGGGTTCGGTGGTGTGCTTCGGCAACGTGCTGGTTTCCTCGGCAGTCATGCACCGCTGCGCCGACGATGGTATAGGGCTGGTGTTGCTGGATCGAAACGGGCGCTTCAAGGCGCGGCTGGAAGGTCCCGTGAGCGGCAATATACTGTTGCGTCAGGCCCAACACCGTGTTGCCGGGGATGCCGGATTTTCCCTGGACGTGGCGCGAGCAGTGATCGCCGGCAAGCTGCGCAATGCCCGGCAAGTGCTGCTACGTGGCGCGCGGGAAGCGGATGACAAAGAAGACAGCGCGCGCCTGAATGAGGCCACCGAATCGCTCGCCCGTTCCATCCGCAATCTACCCCATGCGCCGGATTTGGATACGCTGCGCGGCATCGAAGGCGACGCTGCGAAGGTATATTTCTCTGTCATGCCCAACCTGGTGCGGAAAAGCGTACGCGAAACTTTCACCATGGATGGCCGTACCCGCCGCCCGCCACGCGACCGCTTCAACGCCTTGCTTTCTTTTCTGTACTCGATGGTTATGAACGACTGCCGCTCGGCCCTGGAAAGCGTTGGCCTGGACCCGCAACTGGGTTTTCTCCATGCAGTAAGACCGGGGCGTGCCGCGTTAGCGTTGGACTTGATGGAAGAGTTCCGCGCCATATTGGCCGACCGTCTGGCGCTGACGCTCATCAATCGGGGACAAATCAGCGCAGCGGATTTTCAGGAACGGGAGGGCGGGGCGGTGTCCTTGGAGGGCGACGCACGCAAGGCTGTTGTCATAGCGTATCAGGAGCGCAAGCAGGAGGAAGTAACCCACCCCCTGTTGGAGATAAAGACGCCCATTGGTCTGCTGCCCATGCTGCAAGCGCGTTTCATGGCACGAACCGTGCGTGGGGAAATGGAAGGGTATCTACCCTATCTGGTGAAATAACCATGGGCACCTCTATAAATTCATTTTCCGGGCGAATCGCGGCGTCACGTGCTCGTTCGCTTCTCGCCTATCTATCTGATATGTCTCGTCGCTCACTGCGCGGCTCCTTGCGCTTCATCCCGCAAAAGTGAATTTCTAGAGGTGCCCACATGCTGATTATTGTGACCTACGATGTTTCCACCGAGACTGCGGCAGGCAGAAAAAGACTGCGCCGCGTGGCCAAGGTGTGCGAAAGCACGGGACAGCGCGTGCAGAAATCCGTGTTTGAATGCAACGTAAATTTGATGCAGTGCGAAGAACTGGAAAGACGGCTGCTGTCAGAGATAAATGACAAAGAAGACAACCTACGTCTCTACCGCATCACTGAACCGACCGAACTACACGTTAAGGAATTCGGGAATTTCCGCGCAGTAGATTTTGATGGTGCGTTGATTGTTTGATTGCGCGAACCTGAAGCGATGGCCGAAACGCAGGGGTTTCGCGGGGAGCATAGACAGTTGAAAACAATGGACGTATTTGCTTCGCAATTCTTTCTTGCGGCCCTCGATATGGCAAACATACGAAGGTCCGCGTTTTCTGCCCGAAATTCTTTCGGGTATCATGGAGTTGTAGTTGTACTGTAGCGCGCGCCTCTCGGGGCGCGCGAGGATTGAAACATGGCCATTGTGATGGGAAAAGACGGCAATCGCACGTAGCGCGCGCCTCTCGGGGCGCGCGAGGATTGAAACATATTGCAGCGAGCGTTCGGTTTCGTTTATAGGAGTAGCGCGCGCCTCTCGGGGCGCGCGAGGATTGAAACTTTTTCAATCCGGCAAGGCATTGCCGATCCAACAGTAGCGCGCGCCTCTCGGGGCGCGCGAGGATTGAAACTTACCGAAGGCGTGGTGGAAATCGGCAAGACCAGGTAGCGCGCGCCTCTCGGGGCGCGCGAGGATTGAAACACCATCAACAATCGGCAGAT
>JBBRTU010000008.1:0-111920 GCA_038244115.1 Burkholderiales bacterium | reverse complement strand
GATGCCAGGTATCGATCTGATTTCGTTCTCGGTGCCCTTGCTAACCCCCGCCATAATCAAGGTCGTGCTCGGCGCAGCAGCACCCTCTGGCTTTTTGGCATTCTTGCCTTTTAGAAACTTGAATACCGGTAACTTGATCGCCATACCTGTCTCCAGCGCTAGATGTTTTATAACCTTAAAGATATGCCAACTTTACGCGCCCACCTGGAAAAAATCAGGGTAGGACAGCAATTCGCGCATATCGAGTTCTTTCCAGACATTCCCATCAGTATCTACGTATTCTGCGGACACCCAGGAAATCTCGCTTTCCTTCCGCCTGGGTTGAAACTGTTCCAGATTCCGCAATCCGAACACTTGGCTAACGACTAGGCCAGAGTTGACTTGAAATTTAGCGTGGGCCAATAACAAACGCGCCTCCATATTGAGAGTCGTCATATCGCCACCGAGAAAAGCGGAAAAATCAACGGTACCGAACAAGTTGCCGCGCACATTGACCACACCAATAAACCAAGGTTGAGTAAGCGAAACATGGGCAAGCGGAGGCAGGGGAATCGATTCGCTCACGTCAGCCAGATCCACCAACCAACGCTGTCTGCCTGCAAGCACCCCAAGCTTGGAAGCGATGGGGGCGGCAGCGGCTACGTTTTTGAGACGTGCCGTCAAATTTTCCTGAAATTCGCGAAGGCTGATTTTTTTTGCCATAAAGATGCGCGGGTTTGGTTATTTTTAAACGTGCTTTTAGCCGAGCGCCAAAATTTTCCTGAACAGCTCGTCCTGATCAACAGGCTTGGTGATGTAATCCCGCGCACCCTGACGCATGCCCCATACCTTATCCGTCTCCTGCCCTTTCGAAGTACACATAATCACAGGAATATGTTTGGTAGCCTCATCCTTGGTCAATGCACGCGTGGCCTGGAATCCGTTCAACCCCGGCATCACCACATCCATCAGCACCAGGTCTGGTTTCTCTAACTTTGCCTTCGCTACCGCATCCTCACCGGATTCCGCCATCACGACCTGGTAACCCTTCTTGGTCAGAAGCTCTATCAGGAAATGTCTTTCGGTCGGGGAATCATCCACAACCAGAATTTTGTTGATCGGCATTTTCGTCCCTCTATTGTCTAGATTGCGCTACGGTTCAGCGCATGTTGGCTAACAGTTTCGAGCAAACTATCTTTGGTGAAGGGCTTCGTCAGATATTCGTCGGAACCCACCATTCTGCCGCGTGCACGGTCGAACAGCCCATCCTTGCTGGAAAGCATAATGACGGGAGTAAGCTTGAAGCGGGGATTTTTTTTAATAAGCGAGCAGGTCTGATAACCATCAAGTCGTGGCATCATGATGTCAACAAAAATGACATCGGGTTGATGATCCGCAATCTTGGCCAGCGCGTCAAACCCGTCCTCAGCCAGAATGACTTCACATCCAGCCTTCAGCAAAAAAATTTCGGCGCTACGGCGTATGGTATTGCTGTCGTCTATGACCATTACTTTGACGCCCGCCAGACTCTTCCCCTCGCTCACCCTTGCATCCCCTTGACAGAGTTTTTTCGTGCAACCGCGCAAACAGGCGGTTAACAATGTGATGTCGATTGTATATATTAATAGCGATACAGGTAAAGAACTATTAATATACACCTTGAATAAGCCAGCGTAGCGTTATATTTACTATACGATATCTCAAATAATAACTTGAGGGGTTTATTTTGACTTTGCTTTGCGACGCCTGCAGAATTACGTATAACGACAACAGTAGTAAATTCTTTAGCAGATTCTGCTGATATCGAGGTGTCGTTTATTTCCTGGCGTCAGGGTAAGCTGCCAGCAACCTCCATTTCAACCATTTCGAAAAAGGCGTGCCGTGAAAACTTTCTCCTGCTTCACTCTCCTGCGCTTGAGCTTGCTCATACTTCTGCCACTTATCACCCAAACCGCAGATGCGGAAGTCCGGGTGGTGGGGTCTAGTACGTTGAGTCCTTTTCTGAAGGAATGGACTCAACTCATAAAAGCCAAATCAGGGGTAGACGTCAACATTTCCACCCCGGGTACCAGCGTCGCTCCCAAGGCCTTGGTACAGGACAAGGCCGATATCGGCGCAATGAACCGGGAAATGACTAACGACGAGGCTGAGACGTTTATCCGTACTCACGGCTACTACCCTACTGCCATCGCTGTCGCAATTGAAGCGGTTGCCGTTTATGTGCATCCCGACAACCCTATCACGGGGCTTGATTATGCCCAACTGGATGCGATTTTTTCTAGTGGGCGCGGCTGCGGTTGGCAGGAAAATATCACGTCCTGGGGTCAAACAGGCGTTACTGGTGCGTGGGGGAAACAACCCATTGTCCTGCTTGGTCTCGACAAGAAATCCGCAATACGCGATTTCTTTAATAAAGCGGTCATTTGTCGTGGCGAATTTAAAGCCGGTATTGAAGAGTTAAGTCCAGAAATATTGCTGGCCAAGGTAGCCGAGAATAAGAACGCCCTGGGCTATGGAAGCTACACAGAGGCTAGTAAACTCAAGATCGTGCCGATTAAAAAAGGAGAGGGTAATTTTGTACCGCTTACCAAGGACAATATCTATAATCGAAGCTACCGCTTGCAGCACTACCTTTACCTTTACGTCAACAAACCTAAAGACAAGCCTCTAAACCCGGCTGTGTCGGATTTCCTCAGGATCGGCCTGTCACCCCAGGGTCAAAGTGCCGTTAAGGACGCGGGATACCTTCCCCTGCCGCCGGATCTTATTCAACGCCAGCTGAGCAAAATAAAATAAACCGGGGGTTAGAACTTGTCCGTAAATAATTTGCGGACAAGTTCTAAACTTCCACCATCTCGAAATCATCCTTACGTGCCCCGCATTCTGGGCAGGTCCAATTGACAGGCACCTCCTCCCAGCGAGTTCCCGGAGGGATACCTTCTTCTGGCAACCCCTTGGCCTCGTCATAGATGAGGCCACAAATCAGACACATATAAGTTTTATAGCCGGTTTCCATAGCGCCTCGATTTTTCGGTAGAATAGCCTGTTTGCTGATGATCATCACCCGTTTCTGACCCGTGCGTCAGCCATTGCCTTCAAGTTAGCCACCAACCTTTGCCATGTCAACTGCTCCGACACCTCCTATCGTGCTTACCTTCGCCGCTACCGATCCAACCAGTGGCGCAGGCTTGCAAGCCGATATCCTGACGCTTGCCAGCATGGGTTGCCATCCACTTTCCATTGTTACTGCGATTACCGTTCAGGACACGATGGGTGTAGATGACATACTCCCCATCGATGACGAATGGGTAATAGATCAGGCTCGCAGTGTGCTGGAAGACATGCCGGTCGCCGCATTCAAAATTGGCGTCATGGGCAGCTTAGAAAATATTGCCGCAATTGCAGAGATCGTTGCAGATTACCCGGACATCCCGCTCATTTTTGATCCGGTGCTAGCGTCTGGTCGCGGCGATGAATTCGCCAATGAAGACATGCTGGCGGCCATGCGTGAAATGTTGATTCCGCAGACCACGTTGATTCTGCCCAACAGCATTGAAGCCCGTCGTCTGGCGCAGGATGAAACCATTGATGACGACGACCCGGATTTGGCCGAATGCGCTCGCCGCTTACTGGATATGGGTTGTGAATATGTGCTTATCACCGGCACGCACGAGAACACCCCGCAAGTTATCAATACTTGGTACGCGCCCGACGGCATCGTCCGCAGCCACAGTTGGCAGCGTCTTCCGGGGTCTTATCATGGTTCCGGTTGCACGCTGGCCGCAGCGGTAACTGCTGGCATTGCACATGGGTTAGCCATTCCCGAAGCCGTGCAGGAAGCCCAGGAATTTACCTGGCAAGCGCTGAAACGCGGCTTCCGGCCTGGCATGGGGCAATACCTGCCTGACCGTTTGTTCTGGGCGTTTGAGGATGAATCCGGCAACAAGAATTAACGGACTTTATGCGCTGACCCCAGATTGGCTGGACAGTGCAAAGCTCCTCAACGCCGTGCGTGCGGCCTTGGAAGGCGGCGCGCGCATGGTGCAATATCGCAACAAATGCGCCGACGCCAAGCTGAGAAAATATCAGGCGGCAGCATTGTTTTCGCTTAGCCGGGAATTCGACGCAATGTTGATTGTCAATGATGACATAGAACTGGCGCTGTCAATCAACGCGGATGGTGTGCACATTGGCGCGGAGGACGCCTCGTTAGCGCAGGCGCGAAGTCTATTGGGGACATCCAGGATCATCGGCGTATCTTGCTACAACAGTTTGTCACGCGCACAAGAACTTCAGGCACAAGGTGCGGACTACGTGGCCTTCGGCAGTTTTTTTAACTCGTCGATCAAACCAGATGCCGTTGCTGCGCCGCTTTCCTTGTTGTCGGAAGCAAAGACCAAACTACATGTGCCGGTTGTCGCCATCGGCGGCATCACGCTGACCAATGCGCCAGCCTTGATTAATGCTGGCGCCGATGCGGTTGCTGTCATCAGCAGTTTATTTGACGGCAAGGACGTCCGCGACACAGCGCACGCTTTCGGTAAACTTTTCGATCAAACATTAATTAACTCTAACCCAACGGCTTCCACATCATGACCACTCGTAACCAAGAACTTTTCGATCGTGCCCAGCAACACATTCCTGGCGGCGTTAACTCACCTGTGCGCGCTTTCCGTGCGGTAGGCGGCACACCTGTTTTCTTCAGCCGCGGCGCGGGTTCCCGCGCATGGGATGCCGACGACAAAGAATATATTGATTATGTCGGTTCATGGGGTCCACTCATTGCCGGCCATGCCCACCCTGACGTGCTCAAAGCCGTGCAGGAAGCGGCTGCCAGGGGCTTGAGCTTCGGCGCTCCGACCGAGACCGAGATCGAAATGGCGGAGTTGCTGTGCAAGCTGGTACCGAGCATGCAGCAGGTGCGCTTGGTCAGTTCCGGCACCGAAGCCACCATGAGCGCCATTCGTCTGGCGCGTGGTTTTACGGGCCGCAGCAAGATCATCAAATTCGAAGGCTGCTATCACGGCCATGCCGATTTCCTGCTGGTCAAAGCCGGCTCCGGCGCACTTACTTTCGGCAATCCAAGTTCTGCCGGCGTGCCCTCAGAAGTGGCCGCGCAAACTGTGGTACTGGATTACAACGATGTACCTGGGCTGGAAAAAGCATTCAACGAAATCGGCAATGAAATCGCCGCTTTGATCGTCGAACCGGTTGCCGGCAATATGAATCTGATTGCGCCCAAACCCGAGTTTTTAAAAGCGATGCGTGAGCTCTGCACCAAGCACGGCGCTGTGCTGATTTTCGACGAAGTCATGACAGGCTTTCGGGTAGGCCTGGGCAGTGCGCAAGGGCGCTATGGCATCACCCCTGACCTGACTACACTGGGCAAAGTAATCGGCGGCGGTATGCCGGTAGGCGCCTTTGGCGGCAAGAAAGAAATCATGCAAAAAATTGCCCCGCTCGGCCCGGTGTACCAGGCCGGCACTTTGTCTGGCAATCCGGTAGCCGTGGCCGCAGGATTGGCCACACTGAAGCTAGTACAAGCACCCGGTTTCTATGACCGGCTCTCCACCATGACCCAGCGCTTAATCGATGGCTTGGCTCTTGCAGCCAAGGAACACGGTATTGCCTTCTCCGCTCAGCACGTTGGTGGAATGTTTGGTCTGTATTTCAGCGACGCACCACCGCAAAGCTACGCAGAAGCCATGCAATGCGACAAGGACACCTTCAATCGCTTCTTCCATGCCATGCTCGATGAGGGCATTTATCTGGCACCTTCCGCTTTCGAAGCAGGCTTTGTTTCAGCTGCCCACAGCGAAGCAGACATTGATCAAACCATTGCGGCAGCACGTAAAGTATTTGCTGCCCTGAAGTAATGGAACTGTCGCTCGAAGATTCTCTCTGCCTCAATGTGATGCTCGCTACCGGCGTGCGCGCAATTCGCATCGACGAGCCTGCGCTGACAATATACGGCCTGACCGACAAGGGCGAGGCGACAGTCAAACTGCATCCTGTTGGACGCAAAGAACAGTATTTGAAACTGGTGCGGGAAACCCTGTCCGAACATGCACTCGACTCCCCAGGCGGCTATCCCGTCTATCTGCGCCGCTGGACGCGCATGGGCCAAAACTTGGGTGAAAATCTGGACAAGCTTCTGCTGCTGGGCGAACCGGAAGCCGTTATTTCTGTGGCGTATTCACCGAAGATTACCAATGAACTCGCGCGCGACGCCTGGTGGGTTATGGCCACTGCCGACAATGCACGGCGCATGTTGGAACGGCCATGCGTGGTAGAAGGCAGTATGGGCAAAGTGCTGGCTGAATATCTGGTCGAACATTTGCCCTTTGAAACCGACCCGCACCAGATCATCAATAGCGTGCGCATCGTCCTGCAGCCGGGGCTGCTGGACGAGGAATCGCGCCTGTCGCTGTGGCACAAGACCAAGCACAACAACGCCTATTACGTGGGGTTCCTGGAATGCGTCCCGGACAACTTGCCTAACCCTGCATCACCACGCGCCGATTGGATCACCGTGCGCAACACCCTGGCTGCGTTGATTGAAGACGGTAACCCATATGCCAGATTGCTGGAGCGGATATTGTCCGGCCAAGGCCAGACCTTCCTGCGCATCAGCGAGGAAGTCATGCTGCAACCTTCCACGCAGGATGTAGTGCGTGCCTTGTTCAACGCTATGGCTGGCTATTTTTCAGCGATACAACACATCGACCCGGCTCGCGAAGCCAACCTTGAAACGGTGCTAAGTGAATCGCAGGCTTTATTGGATAACGCCTCGGGCAACCCGGCGCTCCAGGCCGTGCTGGCCGTGGCACCGACATTGCGCGCGGAGATTCAAGCGATGCTGGTGCTCTCCGCTTGCAACCAGGCCATCACGGCACCGATCCTCAACCGCACCACGGCTGTAGGCACTTTAATGCGACGTAAACTGGAGCCCATTACTTCCGTAGTGCATAAACATATGAGCGCGCTCATGTAGCGCATACTATTGCCGATTTTTGTATTCAGGGATTTGATCGTGAAGAGCAAGACATGAGAAAGGGGGCTTACGCCCCCTTTCTCGTTACATATTGATGAAACAGCTACGGCTTAACGCAGGGCAGAAATATATTCTGCCACCGCGCCAATTTCCTGGTCGGTCAATTTCGCAGCAATCATACGCATCATTTTGTTTGGGTCGTTGGCCCGCTCACCGCTACGGAACGCCTTCAATTGAGCGATCACATAATCCGTTGACTGCCCCGCAAGGCGCGGAAACTGGGCAGGGATGCCTGCTCCGTCAGGAGAGTGGCAACCGGCACAAGCGGCAACGCCAGTAGCCAGATTACCGCCCCGGTAAAGCTTCTGCCCCTGTAGCGCGATGCTCTTGTCCTTCACACCACCCGTCGCTTTGTTTGCCTTTTCACTAAAGAAAACGCCCAGATTCTTCATGTCATCAGGCGAAAGCGTCGCTGCCATGCCCATCATGATGGGGTTTTTGCGCTCACTCGATTTAAAGTTGGTTAACTGCTTGGTGATATACTCGGCGTGCTGACCTGCCAAATTTGGATTAGCCGGGATTATGCTGTTGCCGTCTGCACTGTGGCATGCTGCACATACCTGCGACACGATTGGTTGCGCCTTGGCAGGATCTCCCTTAACCGTCGAAGCGGCCAGAGCGGGGGACGCGGCCATCAATCCAGCCACAGCCAACATCGCCATTATTTGTTTCATTACTAGCTCCTTAAGCATTGCGTAGTTAAAAATCATAAAGTTAATTATTATACCAAGCTTGCAATATCGCGCCAGCCTTTAAGGCCATCATGTCACTATTTCAACACGCCACCTTTTTTACTACTGTCAACCATCTGCGCGATCTGCCGCAGGAAAGTGCGCTGGAAATTGCCTTTGCCGGTCGCTCTAACGCGGGTAAATCGAGCGCCCTCAATACCTTGGCACGCCGTAATCGCTTGGCGTTTGTTAGCAAAACACCAGGGCGTACCCAGCACATAAACTACTTCAGCCTGGGAAATGAACGCTTTTTGGTGGACTTGCCGGGTTATGGCTACGCCAAGGTTCCCGAGGAAATTAGAAACCATTGGGGCAATTTATTAAGCATCTATCTGGCAACCCGGGTGCCCTTGTGCGGTTTAGTGCTGATCATGGATATCCGCCGCCCGCTCACGACACTGGATCAGCAAATGCTGGGCTGGTTCCAGCCAACCGGGAAGCCAGTACATGTATTGCTCACTAAAGCCGACAAGCTCTCCAGAAGCGAGGCCGCCAAGACCTTGAAAGCCGTTGCTGTCGAGCTGGAAAAAATTTACCCGGGCGCAACGGTTCAACTTTTTTCCAGTCCTAAGCATCAAGGCATTGAAGAAGCGGAGAAAGTCCTGATGCAATGGCTGGGTGAAGAAGAAAAAAAATCCCCCGGTTAAAGGGGAGTAAAACCGGGGGTGCAACACCTTAATAAAGATTAAGGCACCCGCTCAGGGAGGTGAAGCGGGAGACGATAGCAATACCGTCCGCTACGTAAGATAATACGAATGCGGGATTAGTTCCCGCATTGCTCCAGATTCTTTTTGATTATTTATAATTGCTTAAAAAACGGCCATGACCATACCATTTGGACAATACTCTGGAAAGCGCATGCGGCGCATGCGCCGGGATGATTTCTCACGCCGGCTGATGCGAGAAAACAGCCTTCGGGTGGACGATTTGATCTACCCGGTTTTCGTGCTGGATGGCAAAAACCGTAGTGAACCAGTGAACTCCATGCCGGGCGTGTCACGCCATACACTAGACCTATTGCTCCCCTTGGCTGAACAATGCGTTCGCTTGGGTATACCTGCCATCGCATTGTTTCCGGTAATCGACTCACCCCTAAAAACGCTGAATGCCGAGGAAGCGCTTAACCCAGACGGTTTGGTACCCCGTACGGTACAGGCACTCAAACAGCATTTCCCTGAGCTGGGCATCATCACCGACGTTGCCCTTGACCCCTATACCAGCCATGGCCAGGACGGCTTGATTGATGACAATGGCTATGTCCTGAATGACGAAACTGTAGCTGTTCTTGCCAAGCAGGCAGTTGTTCACGCCATGGCTGGGGCCGATATCGTGGCACCTTCAGACATGATGGACGGGCGCATCGGCGCAGTTCGCCAAGCCTTGGACGCAGATAATTTAATCTACACCCGTATTCTGGCTTATTCAGCGAAATATGCCTCCAGCTTTTATGGCCCGTTCCGCGATGCCGTCGGCTCAGCAGCCAACCTGGGCAGCGGCAACAAGTACACGTATCAAATGGATCCGGCCAACTCGGATGAGGCGCTGTGGGAAGTAGGATTGGATCTTCAGGAAGGCGCGGATATGGTCATGGTCAAGCCGGGCCTGCCCTATCTCGACATTATCCGCCGCGTTAAGGACGAATTCGGCGTCCCTACCTACGCCTATCAAGTGAGCGGCGAATATGCCATGCTCAAGGCGGCCGCCCTAAACGGCTGGCTGGACGAAAAAGCGTGCATGTTGGAAGCGCTACTCGCCTTCAAACGAGCGGGTGCCGATGGCATCCTGACCTATTTCGCACTGGATGCTGCGACTTGGTTGCGCGAAGCGGTCTAACGCGGATTTAGCCGGCCAGCTTGGCCCTTCTCTCCCGATCCAGCGTGATGATGTAACGTTGAATCATGGCTTGCATGCTGGAAGGAATATCCACAAATTGACAACCGGAGCGCATGGTAACCGCGCCAGTTTTTAACGTTACCTCGAAGACGCTACAAATTTCAAGACTAGCAACGACCGTTCCAATATCCGGCAGGGTGATGCGGCAGCCTTGATAAAGTTCACCGGGCTCCAGACTGAAAGAGGTGTCGTAGCAAACCACCCCAAGGCCCCCAACACTAATATCAACAATATTGACTTCTACCCGGCTGTTATCCGGCTTGGGTATGACACATCGGATCGGGTTCGCGACCGGGGTGGAGAGCCTATAATACTCGCGCCGCTGCAACTTCAGCAGGATATCAGGCAGCTTGATTCGAAACGCGTCGCGTCCATTGTAGGTAATTTTTTCCATATGGGTGGCTGCAAATTGCACCCGCACCCTATCCTGCGTCGTCACAAAAATAATCTTTGCACTCCCTACTATCTGTTTATTCGCGAGCACGTTTGCGCCGCAGTCCAGGGTCACTTCGTCGGCATCAACATTCAGAATTGAGGTCAAAACGAAATCTTTCCCCTGGTTAAAATAAGCGGTCACCAGCTCCGTTTTCTGCGCGATGGCTCGCAGAATATGAACTATTTCTGTTTTGGCATGGACTAAATACTCGCTATTGTCCGATCCGGAGATTAATTCAGGTTTCATCGCGCCTTGAAATTTGGTTATCGTTGCATGATAAAAAAAGCACCCTCAATGAGCAACATTAATCTTGCTTTCGTTACTTTTATATTCCGCTATACTTATCCCCATATAAACCATTTTTAGGTTCATCGCAGAAAAAATGTTAGGTAATCAGCCAAGCGTCGCGGAAACATGGTCGAGCACCATTGTATCGTTCGAGACCCCCCACAAATTACGTGACTTATGCATTACCCAGCGAGATCCATCTGCGGAACAACAGTCATCCGTCGAACAGCAAAAATTTAAAATTCGGCTGGCCAGTTCTGAAGAACGCACCAAAGCAGCTAGCATGCTTATCCAAAAAATGTATTCCTGGCGCGGCTATGAATCGGGTGACCTCAAAGTAACCCCTAACAGGATTACCCTACTTTCTTTTTCGGACGATCAGATGGTTGTAGGCACATGTACGCTGGGCTTGGATTCGCCCGCCGGTCTTTCCTCTGACGAAATCTACAAAGACAAAATCGATGAACTGCGTGCCACGGGCTGCAGGGTCTGCGAGCTAATCAAGCTTGCCGTGGATCAAAATGTAAAGTCAAAGCGCGTCTTGGCATCGCTTTTTCATATAGCCTTTATTTACGCCCGGCCTATCCATGGCTTTACAGATGTAGTCATTGAGGTTAATCCGCGGCACGTCTTGTTCTATGAAAAAATGCTTGGATTTCGCCAGTTTGGTGAAGAACGCATGTGCTCACGGGTAAGTGCACCAGCAGTACTGCTTCGCCTGGAAATTGACTATATGGAACGGCAAATTCTCAAATTTGGCGGGAAAATGGAAGGCGCCGGCAAAGAAAGGTCTCTCTACCCCTATTTTTTTTCCAAGGCCGAAGAGCAAGGTATTACCAATCGGCTCCTTCAAGGCTAGCAGTTCCATATCCCCGGTCTATGCCGCAAACTTTTTCCTACCACAAAGCATTTTCTTGAAATTTCGACTGTGTGGCAAAAACCGAACAAGTGATACTGCGCATAAGCGTATAGCCATCGTTGGCACGGCGGGTGTGGGGGACGCTCACATACTTGCTCTTGCACGGCCTAGCCTGGGCCGGCTGAAAGCCGTCGTAATGGCCGATCTTGCCCTGGAAATCAACCTTGAACTAGGAATCAAGATTTTTCCCGAAAGTGCCAAAAAAATCCTGTCGAAATTTTTTACAATCTAGGGAGCAGCCTTGCTTAGTCGACTGGCCCTCTTGGCTGCAACCCGCCCTAATTACCGAAGCGTCGTCAAATCACTTCCTGCAGTATCGAAGTTCCTAAGGAGTACGTAATGTCGAACGTGATCGAACAAATCTTGGATTTGGCGAGATGGGCGCCTAGCGGGGATAATACCCAGCCATGGCGTTTCGAAATTCTAAACGAGCACCACGTTGTGGTGCACGGCTTCGACACCCGCGAGCACTGCATATACGATCTGAATGGGTTTGGCAGTCAGCTAGCTCATGGAACTCTGCTCGAAACCCTGAGTATTGCCGCAACAGCCTTTGGTCTTCGCACGGAGATTGCGCAACGCCAAGGCGGCTCGGAGAGTCATCCTCTTTATGATGTCAGACTCTATCTCGACAGTCAGGTCAACGCTGACCCCCTTCTCCCCTTCATCAAACATCGTTGCACACAGCGTCGACCCTTACGAATTCGTCCTCTTACTCTTAGCGAAAAGCAAGTGCTGGCTGCGAGCATCGGAAATTCTTTCACAATTCGGTGGATCGAGGGCTGGGAAGGTCGTTTGGCCATGTCGAAGCTATTGTTCGCCAGCGCGAAGATCCGGCTCACCATTCCCGAGGCCTATAATGTGCATCGCACCATTATCCAGTGGAACACCAATTTCTCCGAGGATCGAATCCCGGCAGCTGCAATAGGGCTTGATCCGCTGACCTTGCAGCTTATGCGCTGGGCCATGGAAAGCTGGAAACGTGTTGAATTTCTTAACACTTACTTAGCGGGCCACTTACTACCCCGGATCGAGATGGACTTGCTGCCTGGTTTGCGCTGTGCTGGCCATTTTGTCCTTCTGCGTAACGAAAAACCGCAGGGAACTCAAGACAATGTGGATGCCGGTCGCGCCGTGCAGCGCTTCTGGCTCACGGCTACCAAGCTGGGCTTGCAATTGCAGCCGGAAATGACGCCCCTAATTTTCAGCCGATACGTACATCAGGGAACCCCCTTTACTAAAGTAAAAATTGCCTCCCAAAACGCTATCAATTTGACAGTTGCGTTAGAGCGCCTGATAGGCGACTCGCCTGCCAAGGCGATGTTTATGGGACGCATCGGGCACGGATCGCAACCACGATCCCGCTCTATGCGGCTGTCTTTGGCAAAACTGCTACAATGTACCCATATTGAGCAACATCTTTAGACCATTCAAGCATGCGGTTACAGGGTGGGTAACCTGTTGATTTTAGGGGGTTGCGATGGTGAAAGAAATCGATTTCGAAAAGCTCGTGCTGATCGCTGGAGGGCACAACGCCTTCCAATTGCTCTGGGCCGGGGTGGAGTTGGGCCTGTACGATCTCTTGGCTGCCAACCCCAACCTGAATCTGGATGAAGTCGCTGGCGCGCTGGGTCTTTCTCGGCAGCCCGCGCGCATCCTGATGGTGGGACTTACCGCGCTGGGCTTAGTAGTCCGCACTCCGGACGGGCGCTACCACAATGCGGAACTGACCGAAGCCAGACTCGTCAAGGGCAAACCGGGTTACGCAGCCCCTATACTTGGCTGGCAAGCGCATATCGTATATCCAGGCATGCAGGACTTTGTCGCGTCCCTTAAACAAAACCGCAACGTCGGCCTAGATCGCTTTGAAGGAACTGAGCCCACTCTGTATCAGCGGCTGACCCATAATAAGCCCCTGCAAAAAGTGTTTCAGGACGCCATGAGCGCCTTATCCAAACAGGCCAACACTTTTTTGCCGACTGCCATGGATTTTGGCAAGTACAAGCATGTGGTGGATGCGGGTGGCGGCGACGGAACCAATGCGATGGCCATTGCCAATCGTTATCCCACTGTCAAGACCAGCGTATTCGATTCCCCCTCGGTGTGCGAGCATGCCCGGCAAAACATCAACCAAGCCGGCATGACCAATCGTGTGTCCACCTGGCCGGGTAATTTCTTCCACGACCCCTTCCCCCCTGGTACCGACTGCATTGTTTACTGTCACATCCTTACCATCTGGTCCATGGACAACAACCAAACTTTGCTCAAGCGCACTTTTGATGCTTTGCCAGAAGGCGGCGCGGTAGTGATCTTCAACATGATGGCTGCCGATGACGACAGTGGCCCTTTAAGCACTGCGCTGGGATCCCCTTATTTTCTGGCTATCGCGACTGGCGAAGGCATGTTGCACCCCTGGAAGGACTATGAAGCCGCCTTGCGCGAGGCGGGCTTCAAGCAAGTTATTCGGCAGGACCAAGGCTTACCCTTGGATCATGGCGTCCTTGTTGGCATCAAATAAGCACTCTCACCCTCGGAATGCGCCATGCAGTATGATTATTTTCAAGCATTTAACCGCAATCTTGGCTTTTTGTCCCTTGAGGAACAAACCCGGCTGAAGAATGCCCGCATAGCCATTGCCGGTTTGGGCGGAACTGGCGGCGCTCAGGTTCATGCGTTATCACGCATGGGTATAGGCCGATTCCATCTTGCTGATCCTGATACCTTTGAACTGGTGAATTTCAATCGCCAAAGCGGGGCCACGATGCCCAATCTCGGTAGGCTAAAGACCGATGTGGCCAGAGAAACCATTCTAGCCATCAACCCCGATGCCGAGATTGCGGTTTTCGAGCAAGGAATCACTGTCGGAAATATTGACACTTTTTTCCAGGGCGTTGACATTGTGGTGGACTCCCTAGATTTTTACTGTTTCGACGAACGCTTCCTGCTCTATGGCAAGGCGCGTGAGAGAGGGATTTGGGTACTAACGGCACCACCGTTGGGTTTCGGCTTCACTTTGCTTATGTTTGATCCAAAAGGCATGTCCTTCGAGAATTATTTTGGTTTTCATTCCGGCATGACCGAACGCGAAAGGGTAGTAGCCCTGATTGCCGGTATTGCCCCTAAGCCCTTTATGCTGCGTTATTTGGACCGCAAGCAGCCGGACATGGCTGGGCGTAGGTTGCCTTCAGTTGGCGCAGCGCCGTTCATGATTGCCGGCGTCATCGCGACTGAAGTGACTCGGCTGTTAACCGGAAAAGGCCGGGCTATGGCAGCGCCCACTATCTACCAATTTGACGCCCTGTCGCGCCAGTTTCGCCGCAGGACGTATTTTTGGGGTATGCGCAGTCCGCTACAAAGGCTCAAACGGTTCATTCTTAACCGCATGCTGCCTAATTGAGTCTTCGTGTTACGACCTTTAAGGAAGACCTCGTAATAAGCGTGGGGAAATGTCGGTTTTCTTTACACATCACCCGGTTGACAGAAAGATATTTTCCCGCGAAAAGAATAAAATACAATAATAAACAACTAGATGAAAAATATTCTCTAAATGTGGCATGACTTGTGCTTAATAGAATGCTGACGAGGCGTGGTACTCGCCAACCAACTAATTAACACTAAATACACTAAATAGGAGCAAAGATCATGAACATGAAACAGAAAAAGCTAGCACTTGCCACTGGCCTCGCCATAGCCGCAATGTGCGCCGTCGGCTCCGCGCATGCTGCAGCCTTGGCCACCTCGGTGTTGGACATCACTAACTTTCAATTAAGCAACAGCAGTGGCGCCCGGCTAACCGGAGGCGATTTTGCGGCCTTGCTCCTTACCGACACAGCTGATATGTCCGCCCAGTTGGGTTCAACCACCAACGCTAATAGCGGTTCTTCGCCTGGCACGGGGATCAACTTGACGGGGGCAGGCGGCTTGTTCGCGAAAGTGGGAACGGTTCTTCCGGCTTACGCCGCAGACACCTTCTCCGTCTACACCAGTAATGGTGGCACTTCGCCCGTGTCCAATTTCGCCGTCGCGGATCAGATAATTGAGGGTTCACCCATCGGCTCGGGTCCACTTGGACATGCAGGCCATGCAGCCTATGTTTCCTTGTCAGGTTCGGGTCAGGATGGCAGCTCGACGGCCAATAATGGCCTTAATTCCAGCTTTATTTTCAAGTTGGCACAGGCAGGCGGGGTCACCATTAGCTTCGATGCACGGGCATATATGGAGGCTTACACCAGCGCTCTAGAGAAGTTCCCCACTAATGCTTCTGCTCAGTATAGCCTAGTCTTCACCCTCGACGACCTGACCACCGGCGGTACTAACATCGTCACCTGGAAGCCAGACGGAACCAGCAATGCCGGCAGCGCTGGCGCAAAGGGCATTACTGCCGAGACCGATTGTTTCAACCTGAACGACGGTATCTCCAGAAACGCGCCGTTTAATGGGGCAAGTTTTAGGGGGGCAGGCTATGGTGTTGCTAATTCCTGCGGGTTTAGCGGCACGACTGTCGCGCTGAGCACCGATGCCTATCAATTCACCATCCGTTCAACTGCCACAGCTGATGCTCAGACTGTACCTGAGCCAGAAACCCTAGCTTTGATGGGCTTGGGCCTTCTAGGATTGGGTATCGCCCGCCGTCGCGCATAAGCTTAAGCAGAGTAAAGCACTTCGGCTAGGGGACATGTGCTGTTCCTTAGCTTGCTGACAAAGCCCGCCAAAAATGGCGGGCTTTGTTTTTTCGGTGGCATAGTCTGTTGACGCCAGTCTAAAATTGACCAGATAATCCACGTATTCGACGCGAGTTGAGTCCGCGTTTCGCTGGGCTCTCGACACCTGCATACCTTACTTCCGATTGGGGGTAGATGACGTAGTTGCAAAGCAGATTGGATCAGATCAGGAGAGCAGCACTTTCACCTGTTGCGCCTGCAAAAATCCGGCCAAAATTCCCCAAGCACGGGCAACGAGACTCGACTCCGATGGATTTCATGCACACCTTCACTCTGGCTTTTCGCAACGTCGTGCGCCAGCGACGCCGCAGCTTGCTGGCCCTTGCTGCGGTAAGTTTTGGCGTTATTGCTCTGTTGCTGGCTGGCGGCTTCATCGAATGGATTTTCTGGGGAATGCGAGAGGACACGGTGCGATCCCGTCTTGGCCATATACAAATATCACGCCCTGGCTACCAGGATTTCGGCGCGGCCGATCCTTTCCGTTACCTACTCCCGGCGCAGTCCCCAGAGCTTGCAAGCATCGAGAGAACGCCAGGGGTAGTAACGGTTGCCCCAAGAATCATGTTCAGCGGGCTGGTCAGTAGCGGGGAGGCGACCGTATCTTTTATAGGCGAAGGGGTGGATCCCCAGCGAGAGGCGCCGCTTAACCAGTCAGTGATTTTTTCCCAGGGTGCGAATCTTGTTCCCGGCGACCCAAAAGGCATTGTGATGGGGCGAGGGCTTGCAGCCAATCTGGGCGTCCATGTTAAGGATAAGGTCGTGTTGCTCTCGAATCTGCCTTCGGGCGGGGTTAGGGCCGTGGAAGGGCATGTACGGGGACTTTTTTCTGGCGTTTCGAAGGCATATGACGACTCCGCCCTGCGTGTACCCCTTCCTATGGCGCATGAGCTGCTGGGTGTATCTGGCGCCCACATCTGGGTTACCCTGCTGGAACAAACTGACGACACCGCAAGAATAATGGAGACCTTGCAAAACAAGTTGGATCCCCGGAAATACGCGCTAGTACCCTGGAACCAGCTTGCCGATTTCTATAACAAAACCGTGGTGCTGTTTTCGCACCAATTCGGCGTGGTCAAAATTATTATCGGAGCCATCATTATCCTCGGCATTTCCAATACGATGATGATGAGCGTTATGGAACGAACCGGTGAAATCGGTACCGTCATGGCGCTAGGCACGCGCCGCAAGCAGTTACTGGGCCTGTTCCTTACCGAAGGTCTACTGCTTGGCATTATTGGTGCAGTCGTGGGGCTGATAATCGGTTTCGGGCTGGCCAAAGTGATTTCTGCCATTGGCATCCCGATGCCGCCCCCGCCCGGTATGAGCCATGGATTAATCGGACAAATTCGCGTCACCCCGGCGTTGGCAATTGAATCAGTGTTGTTGGCAGTGGCGACAACGCTGATCGCAAGCGTATATCCGGCATGGAAGGCCTCGCGGCTGGTCATCGTCGACGCGCTGCGTCACAACAGGTAGCCGCCATGCTCTCGCTAGCCTTACGCAACCTTCTCCGGCAAAAGTCACGCACTGCGATCACCGCGCTGGCGATCATTTCCGGCGTGGTGGCACTCATCCTCTCGGGTGGATTCGTGCAGGATATCTTCACCCAACTCGGGGAAGCGCTTATCCACTCCCGCAGCGGCCACCTGCAAGTATACCGGCAAGGTTTTTACGAGGCGGGAAGCCGCACGCCCGAGAAATATCTGATTAGCAACCCCGGGACCTTGCGCAATTCGATTGCGGCACGCCCGGAAGTCGCCGACGTCATGGCTCGCATCCAGTTCGCGGGCCTGCTGAACAATGACCGAACCGACTGGGCAGTCATCGGCGAAGGCGTCCAACCTGACAAGGAAGCCCGCCTTGGTAGCTCCCTAAAAATCAGCCAGGGACGTCAACTAAAAGATACTGACGCGTTCGGCATCCTACTCGGTGAAGGCGTTGCAAAGGCTCTCAAGCTCAAGCCTGGGGATCATGTCACCTTGCTCGCAAATGCTGCCGAGGGCGCTCTCAACAGTCTGGATTTCGAAGTGGTTGGGGTGTTCCAGAGCTTCTCTAGCGACTACGATGCGCGCGCCGTGCGAATCGCCCTGCCTGCTGCCCAGGAATTGCTGCTTACCTCGGGGGTCAACGCGTTGGTCATTTCCCTGCACAAGACAAGCGACACGGGCGCAGTCGGAGCATTGTTGAAACAGCAGTTCGGTCAATCCGGCTACGAAATCAAGAATTGGACCGAGCTCAATGACTTCTACGAAAAAACCGTCATTATGTACCGTCAACAGTTCGGTGTGCTGCAGTTCATCATCCTAGTGATGGTTCTGCTGAGCGTGGCCAATAGCATTAACATGAGCGTGTTCGAGCGCTTGGGTGAATTCGGCACCATGATGGCACTGGGCAACCGGGGGGGGCATGTTTTTCGCCTGATTCTGACGGAAAGCGCCTTGTTGGGGCTGGTTAGCGCAATGCTGGGAGTTATCGTGGGTACTGCCTTGGCAATGGCCATTTCAGCCATCGGCATTCCCATGCCGCCACCACCCAACGCCAACTTGGGTTTCACAGGCCACATCAAAATCATGCCCTCGGTGCTCGTCATGGCTTACCTGGTGGGCTTTGCCGCCACGATCCTGGGTGCCCTGCTACCCGCTTCGCGTGTGTCAAAAACGCCTGTCCTTGATGCGTTGCGAGCTAACGTGTAATTCCGATTTCCTTAAAAGCTGTAGCGTATTTCGGTATATGCCCGATCCTGTTTGTCGAAACGGCCAAACATCCCAAGCGGTGGGCCTTTAAAGATGTCGAAGCCAAACAGCAGGCGCCAGTTTTTCTCCATGGTCCACGCCAATCTCGGTCGGAACACCCAGTCGCTGCGGTTAAGACTTGAAATCCATAATGCCTGCGCCTCAATGTGGTCTGTCAACTTACTGTTCAACAGTACGCTGCACCCGTTCTCGTATTTCTCTGGAATAATGTCCGGATCGTGCGCAAGGTACACCCGCTGAAACAACTGCAGGTTAAGCCGAGTATCGGCGAGCAAAGTGAAATCGAGCCCAGCCGCCCAATCAAAGGTATCCTGCGGCACCACGCCATCTGGCTCGTTTAGGCGCAAGACGTTGAATTTTCGTCCATGGGTATACACGGCTTCCCCTTTGAGAACCGCCGATCCCAAGTCTTTAGCCACTGTGCCGCCGAACTGCTCGATACGGTCATGCCGCGCTTCATAAACGAAAGTAGGTTGGGGAACGGTTACGATATCACGGTAAAAGGTAGGTGCCGAATCCATGCTGCGGTAGTAGAAACCGGAGACATCCCAGCCATTTTGCAATGTCGACAGGCGCAGGCCGTAGTTGGCGTTATCGAGATTGCGGTTTGGACGTATCTCGTTGTTGTAGACGGTAGCGTAGCCAGATGGCGCTGGAGGCGCCCAAGGGAAGAACTCTGCACCGGGCTTGCCGATTTCGTCATAGGACGCAACCGGAATCCACAGCAGTTCTGCGTGAAAATCATCCTTGAAATACTCGGCGCGAGCGGCCCACTGGGGGATGCGCAAAACTTCGAACTCGGGCAGGATGAATTCCCGCATATCCTTGGCTGAAACCACATCAGCGAAAAACAGTCCCACCATTTCGCCCCACACGACATGTTGGCGGCCCAGGCGAAAATCCCAGTCGCCGGCGCCGATATCGACATAATTCTCCAGCAGGGTGAAATTCAGCCGCTGGTCGTTGCGGACATCAGTGGGGTAATAATTGTCATGGTCATACACTGCGTTGTAATCCACCCGAGCGCTTGCTTTCCACTTAATCTCTTCGCCCAGGTTGCCTTGCTTGCCAAATTCCGCGCGGGTAAGCATCTTGGACCAGTGCGCGGGACCAACAATGGTTCGTGCCAACTCGGCCTGTATGAATCCTTTCCAGCTGGAGAATACAGCGCTCTCCTTTTTCGGGAGGTCTAAGTCATCACCAAATAGTGACTCCTTGGCATTTTCTTTTTTCGGGGCATCATCTACGTCTGAGAACAGGGAATCGCGCGTAATGATCCCTTCCCGGCCCGCCGTCTCTGCCGCGAGCAAAATTGGCTTTCCCTCTTTCGCTGCATCCCCTGCAATCTTGACCGCGTATACACGTGATCCATCACGCTGGAATTGGCTTAATGTCAACGGAATATCTGTATTGGGATTGGTGTCAACCAGCGCCCGGGTTGGCTCCCCTTTGTTTTGATTAGTTTTCTGTGTCGTAATTGCGTAACCTGCCTTGCCAACTATAGGGGCTGTTGCTTCTGTATTGGCGGTCTGGGAAAACGCACCTACCTGACTTGCCGTTGAGGCCCACGTGCTTGCCGCGCACAAGGCCAGCGTTACACTTAGGCTCAACCTTCCATTTGCCCCTGTTGCTTTCATATTTTTATCCCCTAATGGCTATATGCCTTCCTGCCCCACATTGATTTGATCGTGCCGGCGCTCCGGCACCATGCGGCGCTCCGGCACCATGGACCACTGATCCTTGTTGCGGGTGCCGAGCATAGTGATAGCCCCGTCTTCCATCCGTACCAACCGATCGGCCATTGCCATGACATGCCTATCATGCGTAGAAAAGATGAAAGTGGTATTAAGCCGATGGTTAATCTGCTTCATTAGCACCAGAATGTCCTTTCCTGTAGCTAAATCCAGGTTGGCTGTAGGCTCATCTGCCAGCACAATTGCGGGTCGGATAGCCAATGCCCGGGCTATCGCCACACGTTGCCTTTGCCCGCCGCTTAACTGGTTGGGGCGATGACTGGCGAATTTGGTCAGACCGACCATGTCGAGGAAATAATCGATACGTTCGTGACGCTCCGCTTTTGACAACGATTTGCATTGCAACAATGGGTATTCGACGTTCTCCGCTGCAGTCAATACCGGCAGCAGGTTGAAAGTCTGAAAAATGAAACCGATGGTACGCGCGCGCAGGTCCGCCAATTGGTCTGGTGTTTTGCCACTAACATCCTGGCCGTTGATGAATATCTTGCCGCTGGAGGGCGTATCAATGCAGCCGATCAGGTTAAGCAACGTAGTTTTACCGCTTCCAGACGGTCCTGCGATGGCAAGGAATACGCCGGGTTCAATCGCCAGGGTGATATCCTTTAACGCTTGGACTTTTTGCTCGCCAAGCAGATAATATTTGCTTACATGTTCTACGCTTACGACACTCATACTAGGCCTATGCGGGGGATGGTAGGACGACCACTTAGTCACATGGAGTATACACAATTATGATGGAGGCAAAAATCTCCGCCGCAGTGCACTATGGTATTTGGATCCTTGTGATGTTTGCAGGCGTGGTCAAGGAATGTTATGCGGTCGATGCGGCCAATCCTCCTATGGAAGACCCCGTGGCCCGAAGTATCGTTGAGAAGGCCGACTCAGTGCGATTTCCACAAGAAAGCTTTCAAGTCGATGTTGCCATTACCACGACCCATCAGGGAGGCGTTGCCGACGCGCGAAAGTACCGCGTGCTTTCCAAGGGCAACGAAAATGCGCTGGTGATGGTAACCGAGCCCGCATCGGAACGCGGACAGATCATGCTCATGAAGGGGCGGGACCTATGGGTGTTTATGCCCAACGTCTCACAGCCGGTGCGGCTTGCTCTTTCACAGCGTTTGACAGGCCAGGTGGCAAATGGAGACTTGGCGCGCGCTAACTTTAGCGGCGATTATGTGCCACGCCTCGTGCGCGCCGAAACCGTCGACGGCGAAGTTTACCAAGTGCTTGAACTTACTGCTGTGGATCGGAGTGTGACTTATCAACGCGTAGTTTATTGGGTAAAACAAGCCAGTGCATGGCCCTACAAAGCCGAGTTCTATTCGCTTTCCAACAGGCTGCTGAAAACTTGCAAGTACCAAGGTTTTCAACTTATGGCAGGCAGAATCCGACCAACCAAACTGGTGATGGAAGATGAGTTACGTCACGGCGAGCAATCCGTGCTCGATTACTCTGGCATGAAATTGCGAGATATACCGGATAAGGTGTTTACCAAGGATTACCTGAAGAAGCTGGAATAACCCAGACTCTATGTGGTAAGCCTTAGTTCACCAAGCACATTGTGTGCCGCAACCGACCGACTACAACTGCTTTAGCAGCACCTTGGCTTGTTCCATTTGCGGAAATTTCTGGCCGGTGGCAAGCAAGGCCTCGAGCTGCTTGCGAGCCTTTGCCTTGTCGCCCGATTTGACCAATGCAACCGCATAATGATAGCTAATTTCTGGATCCTTCGGTGCTGCCGCAGCCGCTTTCTGCAACACTTCGACACCACGCGCAACCTTGCCCTGCTCCACCAGAATCCACCCTAGCGTATCGGCGGATTCAGCCACGTCCGGCCTGAGTTTATAGGCCTGCTCGGCAATAGGTAAGGCGCGTGGGCTCTTTTCTTGCTGATAAAGAAAAGCGAGGTTGTTCAACACGGGGACGCTATTCGGGCTTTTCTGCAAGATGAACTCATATTGTTCGATGGCCTGTTTGTTCCTCCCCGCTTGCATATAAGTCTGCGCCAAGTGGCCACGAACAGCCACGTCGTCGGGGTATTCTTTCAACCATTGGAGCAGCCCGGCATCAGCCCCTTTTACATCGCCAGCGAGACTTTGTGCCTGGTGAACCTTAACAGCAAACAAGCCATTTTTGCCAATCGCTAAGGCTTTTTCATACGCGCTTTTCGCTTCGGGGTATTTTTTTTGCGCCATCAGAACATCGCCTTCCAGAGCGAAGCCCATAGGCGATTTGGGCGACTGGCTCTGGATGTTCTGTGCGATTCTGACTGCTTCCACAGGCTTGCCGCTTTCCATTTCCAGCAAGATCAACGCGGTCTGCGCTTCAAGGTAATCCGGTTTAAGTTCCAGTGCCTTATTGAAAGATATCCGCGCAGCAGCAGCATCTTTAACGGTGGCCTGCATCGAGGCAAGTTTGTAGTGGGCGACCGGCGATTTGGGAACCAATTGAACAAGCTTGCGGTAGGTCGCGAGTGCATTTTCCTTCTCATCTGCGGCAAATTGTACCGAGCCGAGTAAATCCAGCGAGTCGGGATTTTGAGGGTTGGCAGTTTGCGCATCGCGCGCTATCCTCAGCGCCTTCTGGGGCTCTTTCTTCTGCACATAGTAGTTCGCCAAAAGCGCAAGCGGTTGCAGAGCCGAAGGATTAGCCTTGGCCGCTTTTTCCAGCCAACTTACATATTCCAGTTCTTTGCCACTGCCCGCCGCAATGTTGGCCAGTGCCAACATTGCCTGCATATTATTTTTGTCTTTCGCCAGGACGTCCTCGAAACGCTTGCGCGCAGCCTCGGGGAGCTTGTCCTTGAGGTCCAGTTGCGCCAGGCTCATGACCGCAGTAAAGTGGGTAGGTTGTAGCGCTAATGCCTGCTCAAAACTCTTGCGGGCATTGGCGAAATCGTTCTTGCCAACATAGGCAGCGCCCTTGAGATCGAACGTTATCGGGTTCTTCGGCTGTTTCTTCTCCAGCGCGGCGATGGCCTGAAACGCCTTGTCCCACTCCTTCTTGCCTAAGAAAGTCTGAATCAGGATGGTATCGGCCCCAAAGGAAGAGGGGTCTTGGCTGGCGGCTTTTTCAAAATCCCCGATTGCACCTGCCGAGTCACCGCTGGCCAAACGAATTGTACCCAATTGCGTGCGCAGTGCGGTATTTTTGGGGTCAAGTTCAATTGCTTTTTCGAAAAATTCTTTCGCTTTGACATAGTCTCGCGTCTTCAGCGATACCTCACCTTCCAATGCCAGCGTCTGTGCATCCGGCTTTTCTTGGGAGAGCAGCGGTTTCAGCGTTTCCTGCGCCCGCGTCAGCTGGTCAGATTTCAACTGCGTTGCAACCAGCATCTTACGGGCATATACGCTATCGGGATTCTGTTCAAGGAATTTGGTCGCGTATTTTTCGGCCTGTTCGTAGCTCCCAAGCTCATAGGCTACAGCCCCGAAAAGCAATATGCTTGGCATGTGCGTTGGTGCAATCCGTAAGACCTCTTGCAGACTATCCCGCGCCTCGGTGTACTTGGCCTGCCGAAAAGATACAAGTGCCTGCATATATATGGCTGCGGGGTTGCTAGGGTCTGCTTTTTTCGCCGCACTGACTTCAATTTGGGCTGCATCGAGTTTGCCCAGGTTCAAATACAGTGAGGCACGATTTAAATGGGCAGCGCTATTATTTGGATCGACCTTCAATGCACTGGTGTAAGCGCCCTCTGCTGCTGCAAAGTCAGCCCTCGAATTTGCTAGGTTCCCAAGCAATATCCATGAGGTTGCATTCTTCGGTTCTAACTTCACCGCTTGTTCAAGTTGGCTTTTGGCTCGTACAAAGTCTTTTTCCACCACGTTGCAGCGAGCCAGTCCCCAATAAACCGGGACATAGCCAGGGTCAAACTGGCGTGCTTGTTTATACAAATCACACCCTTGTTCCACGCGGCCCAGACCAAGTTGTGCCTCGCCCTGCACTTGCAGAATCCTCGCTGCATCTTTGGGGGAAGCCTTAGGATTGAGTTTAACTTCCTTAAGCACGCGCTCGTAGTCCTGCTGCAGAAGTAACGCCTGTCCCATTGACGCCGCAATGGATTCCTCCTTTATGCCGAGCTTGGCCGCCTGCGCCAGCTCTTTCTCGGCGTTGCTGCCCTGTCCAGCCAGAACATATACCTGTCCCAGCAACCAGCGCGCCTCAGCGCTATTTGGATTTTTCTGCAAAGCGCTTTTAAGTTCGATAATGGCAGCCTTGGTATCCCCTTTGTCCTTGAAATTTTTGGCCCGCTGGATCAGCTCCTGCTCACCTACGCCGAACACATGGTCGCAACCTGCCAAACCACCCATTACCACCAACAAGACCGTAGCCGATGTGATCACTCTATTAAATCGTTTGCTCATGTACATTCCTTTTGATCTCAGGAGAATTTTGTTCAAGATGGTTACGGTTGTTTCAAGCCGTATTTACCAATCAGGTCATACAGCGTGGGGCGACTGACCCCAAGCATTTCTGCCGCCTGGGCAACATTTCCGTTAGCGCGGCTTACCGCGCGAATGATCGCTTTGCGCTCTGCCTCTTCTCGCACCTGGCGTAAATTTATTGGCTCGGCTTGTGATTGTGCTGCCGCCAAACCAAGATCGGGAGCGGTAATTTGGGCCCCTTCAGCCATAATCACGGCACGCTTGATGACATTCTCCATTTCACGCACATTTCCATGCCATGGGTAAGCTTCGATCGCCTCCATGGCGTCCGGGGTAAAGCCGCGTATTGTACGGCTTTGCTGCTTACTGAATTTGTCCAGAAAAGCATGTGCCAGTAGCGCCGGGTCGCCTTCCCTATCCCTGAGCGGCGGAATTAAAAAAGTGATTTCACTTACCCGGTAATACAAGTCTTCGCGAAAACGGCCTTCTTTGATTAGATTTGGTAAATTCTGGTGCGTGGCGCAGACCACACGCACGTCGACAGGCACTTCCCCGCGACCACCTAAACGTTCGATCACCCGCTCCTGCAAGAAACGCAGCAGCTTGGCCTGCAAAGGGAGCGGCAAATCTCCGATTTCGTCCAAGAACAAGGTACCTTCATTGGCGTATTCAATGCGTCCGATAGTATGTTTGGAAGCGCCCGTAAATGCGCCCTTTTCGTAGCCAAACAGCTCAGATTCAAGCAGGTTTTCTGGAATCGCCGCGCAATTGATGGCGACAAAACGCTTATCGGCACGCGCACTCAGCTGCTGTACTGCCCGCGCCAGCAATTCCTTGCCTGTGCCCGATTCGCCTAATAACAAGACCGTTGCATCGGATGGCGCAACTTTCTCCACCGTGCGGCACAGCTTGAGCATCTGCTGGTCAGCAGTAACTATGCCCTTCATGGGGGATTCCGATTGGCGCACCAATAAGGAATGATTTTCGCGTTCTAGTTCATGCACGCGAAACGCCCGCGCGACAATCATGCCAAGCATTTCGGAATCGAACGGTTTTTGATAAAAATCGAACGCACCCATGCCGATCGCCTTGACCGCATTGACTCGATCCTGATTGCCGGTGACAACAATCACTTTGGTAGCCGGGGAAAGCCCGAGGATTTGCTCCAGCGTGGACAAACCCTCGGTGGCACTATTTGGGTCGGGTGGCAAACCGAGGTCCAATAGCACAACAGGTGGCTCGAAGCGCCGCAACAGGTTTATGGCTGTTTCCCGATCACCCGCAATTTGCACATCATATCCATCGAAGCTCCAACGCAACTGCTTTTGCAGTCCCGGATCATCCTCCACTACCAGCAAAGTACCGCGTGTCGCGCTCACTGTATCACTCCGCTATTGTCATTCGCCTGTATCGGCAATTCTATACGAAATGTGGTTCCTTTCCCGACAAGGCTAGCCACTTCTACCTGCCCCCCCAGCTCGTGTATATAGTCACGGCACTCGTAAGCCCCAATGCCCATACCCGAACCTTTGGTTGAATCAAAAGGACGAAATAGCCGTTCGCGAATAAACGCCCCATCCATACCGCAACCGTTGTCTACTACCTCGATAATTGCTGTGGCATTTCTCCGGTTAACCCGCACCTCCACGCTACCGTCGTAAGGTGTTGCTTCAATGGCATTTTGAATAATATGCCCAATCACACGCAAGAGACGTTCTCGATCTGCACGTATAAAAATGTCCTCTGTATGTTGTTGTAGTGAAGGTTTTAGACGATACGCATTCTTGCTGTCGATGGTTTCTCGCAACAGGCTAGCCAAATTCATGCTGGATTCATTACCAAAACCGGTGTCGCCGGTTCGCAACTGTGCCAGCAACTTATTCATTTTTTCAACAGAATTTTCGGCTGTACTGATCATATCATCCTGGAACTCCGGGTCATGCTTGTATTTTTGCGCGTTTGCAACCATCAACGACAGTTGCGCCACAAGATTTTTTAAATCATGCACCACAAATGCCGCCATCCGGTTGAACCCCTCAAATTGACGCGCCACAATCAGCGCTTCACTGGCCTCCATTTGAGCTAGGTTAGTAGCAGCCTGACGGGCTGCCGTTTTCAACATATCGCTCACTTCCCAATTGAACGTCACCTGGCCAAGCGAGCGTGCCAGCAGCATAAACCCGAGCAACCGCTCATGCACAATGAGTGGCACCACCAGCCAAGCGCGTGGCACAGATCTAACCCACTCTGGAAGCACAAGCCCCTGATAGCGTTCCGGTTGACTGTCATACTCATCCAGATTGATCACCCACTGACGTTGCTCCAGATATCGCGCCAAAGGTCCTTCAAGCGCTTCCTCGCCAAGCGCTGCTGGCATATTCCAATGGGCAACACGCGCAAATACCTTGCCATCTTGACACATCCACAGCGCACCCGCCGGCACTTCCACCAACTCAGCAATTGCCTGAATAGCGCGCTCCCGCAAAGTACCGGATTCTCCTTCCGACAGTCGCCGTGTTAATCGCAACCATTCGTCACGGTAGTCATAGGTGTAGTTGAAGAAATTCTTGTTGAGGAAAACGCGGATTCTTGCTCGCAGCATGCCCGAAAAAAGCAAGGCCAGTAACAGAATGGCCGCGCCAAACAAAAATACCGCTTGCAATACCACCCCCCACGTACCTCCGAACACCCGAAGATAGTAACCCGCAGCAGCCATGATAAGTAAATACACGCCGGCACCCAGGAGAGCCGCCGTATGGAAAAACATCCGACGAGACACTACAAGATCAAGCGACCACTGCTTGTTGCGCGCTGCGGAAATGCCGATTAGCGGAACCACCAAGGCATTCACCAGACCACGAGCAGCCCAGAGTTCAAAATCCACGCGCTTAAATAACATGGCGTTGGAATATAGGAAAAAATCGTAAGCAAATATTCCGCCCAAACCAAAACAGAGGAATTTAATACCCCAGCGCTGATCAGCCCGGGTATTGCGGATTACCTGTTCGACCAAAACCAGCCCTGCAATAGCCAGCACAACACGACCACCAATAGTCGACATGGAAAACAACCACTGAGCCACTTTGCTCGCGGATAGAGCACCATACAAGGTGGCCACTAGCAAAATGGCGCAGAAGCCAAACAGTCCGGCGCTCGCCTTGAGTAGCCCGCGATGAGCGTTTCCATCAACTGATTTCGGTACGTTAAGGAGGCGCATCAGAAAAAAGAACCACGCCGCATTTCTCGACACTTCTAGCAGATTCGCAAGGGGTGATAAAAATAGACTATGCGACGCATCATAGGCAATAATGCCAGCCCATAGCGCGGTTACTATGGCGGCAAGAGGCAGCGACGCCCCGTGCGTACGGCCATTTACGCTCAGGAAGGCATATAAGCTGAGAAGGAGAAACGCTAACGCGGCTAATACATAACTAGCCGCTGCGATATTTATGATCATTATATTGTGCGCCCCTCACTTGGGGCGAGAATTTCGTTTTGGTTGCGAGTTACCGCGCCCCGCGCCCCCAAAGCACTACTTGCGCGGTTTGAAACATTATCATTAAATCCAAAAACAGGCTGTGATTCTTCACATAATACAGGTCATATTGCAATTTTTCGATGGCATCCTCAATGCTTGCGCCATATTGATAGCGAACTTGTGCCCAACCGGTAATGCCTGGTTTAACACTATGCCGGCAACCAAAGTAAGGAATTTCCTGATTTAACTTTTCGACAAAAAAAGCTCTTTCTGGACGGGGTCCAACAAAACTCATTTCCCCCATAAACACATTAAACAGTTGGGGTAACTCGTCGATGCGTAGTTTACGGATAATCCGTCCAACTTTTGTCACACGGCTATCATTGGCGTCTGCCCATTGCGGCATGCCATCTGCCTCAGCATCTTCACGCATGCTACGGAACTTGAAAATAGTAAATTGCTTTCCATTTTGACCAACCCGCTCCTGGCGATATAACACCGGCCCGTTGCTTTCCAATCGGATAGCGAGGCCCGTTACAATGATTACGGGTAGCGATACAGCCAACACCACACCGCTCATTACCAAGTCGAATACACGTTTAACCGTATCCCGTATTAAGCCTTGGTGAAATCCTTCGGACAATATCATCCAGCTCGCATTCAATGACTCAAGCTGCAACTGGCCGACTTCGCGCTCAAAAAAACCGGATAATTCAATCACATTAATTCCGCGTAGTTTACATTCCAACAACTCGCTGATTGGCAACCCGCCACCACGACGGTCACGCACAGCAATAACAATCTCGTCGATATTGTATTTGTCGACCACGCTGAGGATCGAATCTTCGTCGGGCAATACGCGCGAATGCTCAACATAATGGTGCGTGCCCTGCAATGGTAAATATCCAACAATGTGCAATCTCTTTTCGCCAGCGCCTGCCTTTAGCAAGGCCTCGACTTTGGCAGCGCGGCTTCCGGTACCAAGTACCAGCGTACGGCGTTTTAGCGCGTCCAAATTCGCCCATTTAAAAAATGACAGCCGCGTTAGCCCAACACCGCTCAACGCCACCCCGCAAGAAATCAGGAATGCGCCGCGCCCAAGAAATAGCGAGGGAAACAAATAAAAGAGTAAGCTCATCACGCCAAACCCAACGACAAAACTCATCGTCATGCGCAATACCATTCCCCAAGCACCATCTATCCACTCCCAGTGATAAAGACCCAACGAAGTCATAGTCAGCAGCATGACTAGCGCAAACACTATCGCTTTGGGTAACAACGGATCCACTGATACCGGTAGCGCCTGTCCTGTATCAAAAAATCGGGTTGTTACGCCCAGATAAACGGATACGACCATGATTAGCGCTTCCAAAGCGACTAGCAATAAGATATGAGCAGGGATGTAGTGTCTGAAAAATCGAATCATGATCGTTGCTTCCCCATGATAGCAATACTCTTCAATGCTAGCTGTTGCATGGCATGCGTATAGGCATATTCGTTCATCTTTATTACTTGGCTCATAAGACTTTTTAAGGCTTGATTCATTTGGGCTGCGATATGTTTGCCAGGGTGCCCATGACCAGAGCAGATTCCGTGCCAGACTATGCGCACAGCATCCTAGAGCAGCCTGTGGAACGTGTTTATGTGATTGCTTGAAGGCAGAAACAAGATAAAAACGAATTAAAACCGTGTCGCTTTCTCAACTGCGGTGTCGAACTTTTGGCGAATGCTCTCTGGATTTTATCCGCATACCTGGAAATTATCCCTTAATTAATCAAACTCTCGGCCTCTTCCTGCGCCAGAAGGTGCTTCCACCTGTTGCAGCTTAACCCAGACCTGTCCGTGGAAGTGGCCACGAGGCAATGCTCGCCACTCCTCCGGTGCCATCACGGTGATCTCTACCAAGGCATTTTCATCTTCTAGGGGTCGGAACGGATGCGGCAAAACCGCCAAACATAAACCCCTTTGCCCCATCCGTACGCAATCTTGTGCGCAGCCAACGACCGTAGCACTCTGATACAACTCCGTTGTTCTTCTGGTCGATAAACCGCGTGATATTGGCGTAATGCCAGTTCAATTTCTGAATTACACGGTAGACAATTGGCATCGCTTCCTTCTTGTTGGCGCGCTGCCTTACGTTAGGCTCTGGAAAAATTTTCGATATCCTCTTGCGCCATTTGTCTTGCCGCCAAATTAGCTATCGCTCCCGATCATGTTTACGTTTCGGGTCAAAAGTTTTCGTCACCGTTACTGGCCAAACTTAGAAAAGCTGATCTTTTACTTCTTCTGCGGGCTTTCCCCCTGCACCACCGCTTAACCCGCCACCAGCCTGAGCAGCTGGAACGCTTTCCTGGTAGAAATATTCCGCTAATCCCTCTTGCCCTTCCGGCACAGGAAATCCTGTCTGAGCGTCAATTTTTACTATGGCTATCCCTTCCGGCACAGGGAAGACGGCTTCGGGTACCCCTTTAAGCGTTTTTCCCATGTAATTCATCCATATAGGCAATGCGGCTTGCGCCCCTGTTTCTGCCCCACCCAGAGAGCGCGGCTGGTCAAAACCAATCCAGGCAATCGCCACTAGCGAAGGCTGAAATCCCGTAAACCAGGCATCAACCTGATCATTGGTAGTCCCAGTTTTACCGGCCAAATCATGTCGGCCAAGTTGCATGGCGCGTGCCGCAGTGCCACGGCGCACAACATCTTGGAGCAAAGTGTTCATGATAAAAGCATTGCGAGGATCTATGGCCCGTTCCGCCCCTCCCCCGGCAAGCACCGGTTTGGTTCGAGCCAATAAATTGCCATGCGAATCCAGAATACGGTCAATGTAGTAAGGCGTAACACGGTAGCCGCCATTGGCAAAAACTGCATAGGCACTAGCCATCTGCCATGGCGTAACCGACCCCGCCCCCAACGCCATGGTCAGATAGGGCGGGTGTTGCTTGGCGTCGAAGCCAAAACGGGTAATATAATCCCGCGCATATTCCACCCCGATAGCTTGAAGAATGCGGATAGCGACAAGATTCTTCGACTTGGTTAACGCGGTGCGCAGACGAATCGGCCCGGCAAAATCACCATCATAATTTTGTGGTTGCCACGGCGTCCCGCTACCATCATCAAATGTGAGCGGCGCATCATTAATCACCGTCGCTGCTGTAAATCCCTTTTCCAAAGCGGCCGAATAAATAAACGGCTTAAAACTGGAGCCCGGCTGACGCCAGGCTTGAACTACGTGGTTGAACTTGCTGCGGTCGAAATCGAAACCGCCGACCAGGGAGCGAATGGCCCCGTCGCTAGGGTTGAGAGAAACGAAAGCCGCCTCTACTTGAGGCAGTTGGACAATTTGCCAATGTTCGTCATTTTCATTCTTTGCCACTCGAACCAAGGCACCACGCCTGATGTGGCGCTTAGGATCACTCGAGTCAACCAAGAATCGCTGCACGAATCGCAAGCCGTCACCGCTAATATCAACATACTCGCCCTGTTTGTGATAAACACGCACGCTTTTCTGACTCACCGCCACCACTACCGCTGGCAATAGCCCATTAAACTCATCCACTTCTTGCAGTGCGTCGTCGAGCACTTCCTCTAAGCCCTGGCTTTCCTTGGGAAGCTCAACAAAATCCTCCGGCCCCCGGTAACCATGCCGTTTGTCATAATCCATAACCCCGCGCCAGATGGCTTGGTTGGCCGCCTCCTGATCTTGCCGCCGCAGCGTTGTATAAACGCTATACCCATTTGTGTAGGCAGCATCTTTATAACGGTTGAACATCTCTTGCCGCACCATTTCCGCCACATAATCACCATTCACAGCGAACACCTGTGATTGGTGGCGAACCGTCAAATGTTGTTTTTCGGCCTGCTGATATTGCGCATCGTTGATGAACTTGAGTTCGTGCATGCGATGCAAAACATAAAGCTGACGGGTCTTGGCCCGTTTGTAATTAACGACGGGGTTATACCGAGACGGCGCCTTGGGCAGCCCGGCAAGCATGGCCATCTCGGCGACATTTATCTCGTTAAGGGATTTACCAAAGTAGGTTTGGGACGCAGAGGCGAAACCATAGGCGCGTTGCCCAAGATAGATCTGGTTGAGGTACAGCTCCAGTATTTGGTCTTTGCTAAGGCTATGCTCGATCTTAAGCGCAAGCAAAGCTTCGCTAAATTTACGCATCAATGTCTTTTCGCTAGACAAAAAGAAATTGCGCGCCACCTGCATAGTGATGGTACTGGCGCCCTCACGTGCCCCACCAGATACCACATTGGCAAATGCAGCGCGCGCCACGCCCAAATAATCTACACCACCGTGCTGGTAAAAACGTTCATCCTCAGCGGCCAGAATAGCCTGCTTCATTAACAGCGGCACTGCCCCTACCCTGACCAGCGCACGGCGCTCCTCGCCAAACTCGCCAATTAATGCGCCCTCAGCCGTATATACCCGCAAGGGTACTTTTGGTTTATAGTCGGTTAACGCCTCGAGGGAAGGCAGGGTGGGGTAGACCAGGATCGCGGCCAGCATTGCCAGGATCGCGGCGAACACTCCGAACCCCAGCAGCGTTGCGGCTAGGTAGTGCCACCAGCGGGTAAACATTTATTAATGATTATGCAAGAAGAAAATGAGCTAAAGTTATAGCCATTATAAACGCTAACAAGTCTTAGACGAAAAAAAGCGTGTTACTTAAACGTAATTTGAAATAATTTGCTTTACACGGTATACAGTTGTTGCTAGCATCTAATGTAAATTATGCATATCTAATGTAACCGCCTTATAAAAAAGGATTTCTATTTGTTGCTCGATCTCCTCAAAGCGAAATCACCCCCCCTGATTGGGGTCGACATCAGCTCGTCGGCCATCAAAATGGTGGAAATTGCCGACGCGGGCAAAAATCTATACCGTGTTGAGCGATACGCTATTGAACCCCTGCCCAAAGACGCTGTAGTGGACGGTAACATCGCCAACCTGGAAGTCGTTAGCGAAACCATGCGACGCGCCTGGAAAAAGCTTGGTACGCGCATTAAAAACGTTGCGCTGGCTTTGCCCTCTGCTGCAGTAATCAGCAAAAAAATTATTGTTCCTGCCGGTTTGCATGAGAACGAGTTAGAGCTGCAAGTTGAAACCGAGGCCAATCAATATATCCCTTTCGCATTAGATGAAGTGAATCTGGATTTCCAGGTGCTGGGCTCCGCACCAAGCAGCCCTGATGAAGTTGAAGTGTTAATTGCTGCCTCGCGCAAAGAAAAAGTGGAAGACCGTGTTGCTGCGGCAGAGGCATCGGCTCTCAAAGCTGTCGTGATGGATGTGGAAGCCTTTGCTACCCAGTCGGCATATGAGTTGATTGCGCGGCAGCTGCCTAATGGCGGCAAGGAGCAAATCGTAGCGATCGTGGATATCGGCGCATCCATGATGCATATCAACGTTCTGCATAATAATCAATCGATTTATCAGCGGGAACAATCATTCGGTGGCAACCAGCTTACCCAGGAAATTCAACGCCGCTACAGCCTGTCGGCCGAAGAAGCAGATTTGGCCAAGCGTAATGGCGGCTTGCCTGAAAACTACGAACCCGAAGTACTGCAACCGTTTATGGACACCCTTGCTCTGGAAGTGGCCCGGGCCCTGCAATTCTTCTTCTCCTCCACCCAATATAACCGCGTAGACCACATTCTGCTCGCGGGTGGCTGCGCCATGATTCAAGGCCTCGACGAAACCGTCTCAAGCCGCACCCAGGTTAGCACCATGATTGCAAACCCATTCGCAAACATGGCGTTATCGCAACGCATCAAACCGCGCCAACTTGCCGCCGATGCACCTGCGCTAATCATCGCTTGCGGACTGGCCATGCGAAGGTTTGATCCGTCATGATCCGCATTAACCTGTTACCCCACAGAGAGCTGAAACGTGCGGCGCGCATGCGTCAGTTCAATTTCATGCTGCTCGGTGTCGCTGTTATTGCAGCTGTTACCGTGCTGCTCGTATTTTCAATCATTGCGGGCATGAAAGAAAACCAGGATCGTAGAAATCACTACCTGGAAAGTGAAACAACCAAACTCGACAAGCAAATCGAGGAGATAAAAAAGCTCAAGGAGCAAACTCAAGCGCTGCTGTCCCGAAAAAAAGTCGTAGAAGCACTGCAAAGCAACCGGGCTCAAGCGGTTCATCTGCTTGACCAACTGGCTCGGCAATTGCCCGAGGGAGTTTACCTCAAAGGCATAAAACAGTCCGGCGACAGCGTCAACATCCAAGGCTATGCGCAATCTAACGCCCGTGTATCCACCTTGATGCGCAACCTGGAGGCATCGCCTTGGCTAGAAGCGCCTGCGCTGGTAGAAATCCATGCCGCCACGGTAAATGGGGTACGTGCTAACGAGTTCTCTCTTAACGTCAAGCTTACGCAACCAAAGGCTGACGGCACTGGTGCTAAAACAATGCCCTCAGGAAAAGCGAAGGGTGGAAAAGCATGACGCTGGACGACCTGAACAATCTCAATATTAAGGATATCCCCAACTGGCCGGTGCTACCCAAGGTCGTTGCCATGCTCATCCTTTTTGCCAGCATCCTTTTTGCCGGCTATTGGTTCGTGTGGAGCACTCAACTTTCCGAATTGGATGCTGAACAGCAAAAAGAGGTAAAGCTAAGGGAGACTTTCCTCAGCAAGAAAAAACAGGCTATCAATCTGGAAACATATAAGCAGCAACTAAAGGACATTGAACAATCTTTCGGTGCATTACTCAAACAGTTGCCCAACAAATCTGAAATGGAAGCACTGCTTACGGATATCAACCAGGCGGGCCTTGGGCGTGGTCTGCAAATTGATCTATTTAAGCCCGCCTCTAGTGAAACTCAGACAGAGTTTTATGCCGAGCTGCCGATTACCATCCGGTTAACCGGCGGCTACCACGACTTGGGCGCGTTTGCCAGCGACGTTTCCCTCTTGTCGCGCATCGTCACCCTGAACAATATTAGCATTACCGCTGGCAAAGATAATTTGGTTATGGATGTCGTCGCCAAAACCTTCCGTTATCTGGACGAAGAAGAAATTTCAGCGCAGAAAAAGGCCTCCAAAAAAGATGAGAAGGGGCAGAAGAAATGAAGCTGGCTCTTGTCATTCCGATTGTTCTAATGGTAACCGGCTGCGTTGGCAACCAGTTTGAGGATTTGGAAAAGTTTGTTAACAATGCCGGACAAGATATGCGTGGCAAGGTAGAGCCGTTGCCCGAAGTTAAACCCTATGAGCCCTTCGTTTACAATGCTTTTGAAATTCCCGACCCTTTTAAACCGCGCAAATTACAGCCAGTTAAGGGCGGCGCCAACCAGCCCGATTTAAATCGTCCGAAGGAAACGCTGGAAGCCTACCCGATGGAAGGCCTGAAGATGGTTGGCACTTTACGGCAAAACAACGTTACCTATGCGCTTATCAAAACACCTGACAACACGCTCTACCGTGTCAAACAAGGTAATCACATGGGTCAGAATTTCGGCGTCATTACCCAGATCACCGATACAGAAATTTCATTGAAAGAAATTATTCAGGACAGCGGTGGGGACTGGATCGAAAAAATGTCCGCCCTTCCCTTGCTAGAGTAGCTTGCAGAGGTCACCATGAAAAACACTAGCCATTTTATCCCCCTCACTGCCGTGCTTGCGTTGATGCTGGCCGCTCCCTGTTCTTTCGCCGAGGAATCCAGGACTGCCGCCGTCACACAAACAGCGGAAGCCGCCAACAGCATTGAGAGTATCGATTACGCCACCACTCAGGGCGGGAAAATCATGCTCAAACTGGGCATGAAGCAAGCTCTACAAACGACACCCGCCGGTTTTACCATTAGCAACCCGCCGCGTATCGCTCTGGATTTCCCCAACACCAGCAACGGTTTGGGTAAGAGCTCCCTCAACATCGGGGAGGATCCGCTGCGAAGCCTTAATATTGTGCAAGCAGGCAACCGTACCCGTTTGGTGTTGAACCTTAACAAGCCAGTGCAGTATGAAACTCGCATAGAAGACAAATACCTATTGGTCACACTTCAGGGAGCAGAATCCGCCGCTTCAAGCAGCAATGTCACAGCGCGCTTCGCCGAATCCAAGCCCGCAACAGCAGCCAAACATGGCGTTCAAGACATTGATTTCCGCCGTGGCAAAAATGGGGAAGGCCGTGTTGTTATAACCCTCTCGGACGCAACTACCGGTATCGATATTCGTCAGCAGGGAAAAAATATTGTTGTTGATTTCATCAATGCCGGGTTGCCGGCAAACCTGCAACGCCGTCTTGACGTGCTGGATTTCGGCACGCCGGTGCAGACGGTAGACGCCTTTTCGCAAGGCAACAACACCCGCCTGGTGATTGAGCCCAAAGGCTTGTGGGAACATTCCGCCTACCAAACTGACAATCAGTTCATTGTAGAAGTAAAACCGGTAATCGAAGACCCGAATAAAATCGCGCAAGGCGCCAAGCCCAAGTACTCCGGCGACAAGCTTTCACTCAACTTCCAGAACGTAGAGGTTCGCTCCGTACTCCAGGTCATCGCGGACTTCACCGGGTTGAATATCATTACCAGCGACACGGTAACCGGCAATCTCACACTACGCTTGAAAGACGTGCCATGGGATCAGGCGTTAGACATCATCCTGCAAAGCAAGGGCCTAGCCATGCGCAAGTCCGGCAACGTTATCCTGATCGCTCCATCGGACGAACTTGCTACCAAAGAAAAGCTCGCCCTGGAAGCCAAGAAACAAATCGAGGAACTTGAACCGCTCTATACAGAGTCATTTGCACTCAAATACCAGAAGGCGCAAAACTTCCTCAACGTATTCAATGATGCGAAGCAAAGCATACTATCCAAGCGTGGTAGTGCTGTGGTCGATCCGCGCACCAACACTTTGTTCATCCAGGATACCCCGGCCAAGCTGGATGAGCTGCGCCACTTGATCCAGCAGGTCGATGTGCCGCTCAAACAAGTCATGATTGAGTCGCGCATTGTTATTGCGGACGACAAATTCAGCAAGGCGCTTGGTGCAAGATTTGGGTTACAGTCCCCAGGCCGCGCAAACAATCTGCAAACGGGAACCTCTGGCAACTTGACCAGTTCTAGTGGCATTGCCGCAGGAACCGCGCCAAGCGGCGGCGGCGATTTAAACGTTAACCTTCCAGTTAATGGCGCGACGGGCACTTTTGCGCTAACCCTGTTGCGTCTGGGCACTGGCACACTAGTTAACCTTGAGCTTTCCGCCCTTGAAGCCGACAAACGCGGCAAGGTCATCTCCAGCCCGCGGGTTATTACTGCCGACAAGCAAAAGGCCACTATCGAGCAGGGTACGGAAATTCCCTACCAGCAGGCCACCAGTAGCGGTGCTACCAGTGTATCGTTCAAATCCGCAACTTTGAGCCTCTCCGTCACGCCACAAATCACCCCGGATGACAAGGTCATCATGGATCTTGAAGTGAAGAAAGATTCAGTGGGTAATGTTTTTGCCGGGGTTCCCTCTATCGATACGCGAAAGGTCACTACTCAGATTCTGGTCGACAATGGCGAAACAGCCGTTCTTGGCGGTATTTACGAGCAAACCCAGCGTAATGACGTAGATAAGGTTCCAGGTTTTGGCGATCTTCCCTTGCTGGGCGGTTTGTTCCGCAACACGGTCAAACAGGATGACAAGTCTGAGCTGCTGATCTTTATCACGCCCAAGATTTTGAAAGACAGCGCCAGCATCCGCTGATTTTCGCGTCAAAACGATACGGCCTGTTCCTTACCGAGCAGGCCGTTTTCCGTTAAAATACCGCCATGCATGGCACTAACATATTTCTGGTCGGCTTGATGGGTGCGGGCAAGACCACCGTCGGCAAGCTGCTGGCCAAACACTTTCACAAAACCTTCTACGATTCCGATCATGAAATCGAGCGCCGCACCGGCGTTAACATCCCGCTGATTTTTGATATAGAAGGCGAAGCCGGTTTTCGTAGTCGTGAAAGCGCGGTGATCAATGATCTCTCGCAGAAACATGGCATTGTTCTTGCGACTGGCGGCGGGGCAGTGCTCAGTCCGGAAAATCGTGAATACCTGAAAAATCGCGGCACCGTAATTTACCTGCGCGCCAGCGTTGAAGATTTGTGGCAGCGTACACGGCATGACCACAACCGCCCGCTATTGCAGACCAATGACCCGCGTGCCAAGTTGGTTCAACTGTTCGAACAACGCGACCCGCTCTATCGCGAAGTGGCCGGTATAATTATTGACACCAGCAAACAAAGCGCCCAGTCCCTGGTACACGATCTGGAAGAAAAACTTCAGCACCTCGACAAGACCTTATGCAAACCTTAAACGTAGACTTGGGTGACCGCAGCTATCCAATTCAAATCGGGGCAGGGCTAATAAACCAGCCCAATCTGATCCTGCCGTATCTTGCCCAACCACGGGCAGTGATTGTAACTAACACCACGGTGGCCCCACTGTATCTTGACTCACTAGCGCATGGTCTCAAGCAAAATGGTGTCGACATTCTTCCCGTCATTCTGCCGGATGGAGAACAGTATAAGAACTGGGAAACGCTTAACCAGATATTCAGTGCACTACTCACTCACCGATGCGAACGCAAAACTACTTTGATCGCTCTAGGTGGCGGCGTCATTGGCGATATTACGGGTTTCGCCGCTGCCACTTACCTGCGCGGTGTGCCCTTCATCCAGGTTCCCACGACCCTGCTCTCTCAAGTTGATTCCTCGGTCGGCGGAAAAACCGGCATTAATCATCCGTTGGGCAAAAACATGGTCGGGGCTTTTTACCAACCCAGACTGGTCTTGGCAGATACTTCAACCCTGAACACGCTGCCTGACCGGGAACTTTCTGCCGGTTTGGCTGAGGTGATTAAATACGGATTGATTCGCGACCTGCCTTTCTTTGAATGGCTGGAACTGAATATGGACAAGCTCCTCACGTGCGACCCTGAAGCACTCGCTTATGCCATCAAGCGCTCATGTGAGAACAAGGCGGAAGTTGTGGCAAGCGACGAGAAAGAACTCGGGCTGCGCGCGCTGCTCAACCTGGGCCATACTTTCGGGCATGCCATCGAAACCGGCATGGGCTACGGTAACTGGTTGCACGGCGAGGCAGTGGCCGCTGGAACCCTACTCGCCGCCAACCTGTCGCAGCGTCTCGGCCTGTTAGACAGCACTGTTGTTGCACGAATTCGACGTCTATTTGTCGCCGCCAAATTGCCCGTTGACGCGCCTGATCTTGGTGTAAATGCGTACTTGGCCACCATGGGCATAGACAAAAAAGTTGAGGCCGGCAAAATCCGCTTTGTACTGCTCAAGCGCATTGGCGAAGCCTTTATGACCGGCGATGTGCCGCCAGCGCTGCTTAACGAAACCTTGGAAAGTTGTGGCAAGATATGAACGAACTGGCGTCTTATGCGGCATCCAATACCAATACACGAGGGCGCCGCTATGCCGAGCCACCGCCTGGGGGCCGCACCGAATTCCAGCGTGATCGTGACCGCATCATTCACTCCACCGCATTTCGCCGTCTTGAATACAAGACCCAGGTGTTTGTTAACCACGAAGGCGACCTGTTCCGTACACGCCTGACGCACAGCCTGGAAGTCGCGCAGATCGGGCGATCTATTGCTCGCGCCCTGCAGCTCAATGAAGAATTGGTGGAAGCCATTGCGTTGGCACACGACCTTGGACACACGCCGTTCGGTCACGCCGGCCAGGATGCTCTCAATGCCTGCATGCAGGCGCATGGCGGTTTCGAGCACAACCTTCAGTCCTTGCGCGTGGTCGACATGCTGGAGGAGCGCTACGCCGAGTTTGATGGGCTTAATCTTTGCTTTGAAACCCGCGAGGGTATCCTCAAGCACTGCTCGCTGGAAAACGCGCGAAAGCTGGGCGAGATAGGCGAACGCTTTCTTAACAAGCAGCAACCCTCGCTGGAAGCGCAGATTGCCAACTTGGCCGACGAAATCGCCTATAACAACCATGATGTGGATGACGGCTTGCGCTCGGGGCTGATTGAAATCGAGCAACTATCACAAGTCACCGTGTTCGCCCGCCACCTGGACGAGGTCAAGCACCTCTACCCCAACCTCAACGAGCGGCGCGTGGTTCATGAAACCGTGAGGCGCATGATCAACACACTGGTTTCTGACTTGATCCAGCAGAGCAAGGCGAATATCCAGCATACAGCGCCTATACAGCTGACTGACATACACTGTGCGCCGCCGCTTATCGCATTCGGTCCGGAAATTCAGCGGGAACAGCAGGAACTCAAGCAATTCCTGCGTCATCATCTCTACCAGCATTACCGGGTCGCGCGCATGAGCGGCAAAGCGCGGCGCATTATCCAGGAATTATTCGACGCCTTTATGGATGATATACGCCTTTTGCCTCCGCAATATCAGGAAAAAGCACGCCAGGACAAGGCACGCGGCATTGCCGATTATGTCGCGGGGATGACTGACCGCTACGCTATCCGCGAGTACCGGCGCCTGTTTGCTATCGAGGAAATTTGATGGCCCAGGCCTCGGCCCTGCCAGGGTTTACTGATGGCCACTCGCTCGCTCAGCACATTGCATTACACCTTAAACACGGCCCAGCGCTTATTCTGATTGCTGGTTGTAATATCGAAAATTGCCAATTGTTTCTCGACAGCCTTTCAGCTGCATTGGTAAACACTGGTCGCATCGTACGTTTAAACGCGTCTGACCCAGCAGCAAGTCTGTTTGATCAGATCGCCAGCGTTCTTGGCCTGTTGCAAGAATCCGCCGCCTCTTTGACCAAGCATCTGAATCATGCCAGCACCCTCCTCCTCTGTTCCATGGGGCATAGCCCCAGTTCGAACGTGTTCGAGCAGTTGCGTCAACTTAGCAACCTCCAGCCCAAAGAAGGATATCTCAGCATCATATTGTGTGGCGACAGCGCCCTCTCCAAACAATTGCCAAATGCTTTGCGACAGCGCATAACCGCCTCGTACCAATTAGATAAGGATTCTGGAATCCTGCGCTATGCAACTTGGGGAATACTGTTCTTGGCCCTTATCGGTAGCGCGTGGCTGACACATAAAAAATTTCCAGCTTTGCCGTCTGGTGTGCTCCCTCTCCAGCAGGCGTCACCTGCCTCTAATCCGTTGCTCGGAACCAGCCTTAAAGCTCAGCCAGTTCTTGCCCAATCGGTTCCTGCTAAAATAGAAATTCCTCTCACGCACGTCTTTCAGACAGAAGCGGAGGCAGAAGCTGCTTTGCAAGCAGGGGCGCCTGTCGAAAAACCCGATCAGTAGCAGGGTAAGCACTTACCGCCCGTTGCCGAGCAAGCACGTTGCGGGTAAAATCGAGAACTTTTCGCTGAAATTTTTGCCCGATTTAAATGGCTTTTAGGTTGATGTAATGAACAGACAACGCTGGCTCGATGGCACCCTCTACCGTCGCGATTTCGAACAGGATAGCTGCGGTTTTGGCCTGATGGCCAACATGGACGACAAGCCCAGTCACTGGCTGGTGCAGACCGCGATCAATTCCCTTGCCTGCTTGACCCATCGCGGCGCGGTGGCGGCAGATGGCAAATCAGGCGATGGCTGCGGCCTGCTGTTCAAAAAGCCTGACGCCTTTCTGCGTGCGGTCGCCGCAGAATGCGGGTTTGCCCTGAACAAAGAATACGCCGCCGGTCTGGTATTTCTAAAGCAAGATAACACCACCGCGCAAACAGCGCGCGACACACTGCGCAAGGAACTGGAAGGCCAAGATTTGCTGTGCGCCGGCTTCCGCGAGGTTCCCGTCGATCTTTCTGCTTGCGGCGAATACGCACTTGCCACGTTGCCAAAAATCGAGCAGGTATTCGTCAACTGCCCGGACAATATTGACACCGCAGCTTTTGAGCGCAAGTTGTACATCGCGCGCCGTCGCGCTGAAAAAGCACTGTGGGACAAGGACAGCACCTTCTACATCCCTACGCTCAACGCACAGGTCATTGCGTATAAGGGCTTGGTAACGCCTGACAACTTGATGGTGTTTTACCCTGATTTACAGGATGAGCGCTTTGCCTCGTCACTGGCTGTTTACCATCAGCGTTTCTCCACCAACACTTGGCCCGAGTGGCGTTTGGCCCAGCCTTTCCGCTACCTGGCACACAACGGCGAAATCAATACCCTGCAAGGCAATCGCAACTGGTCACGCGCGCGGGAGATGAAATTTTCTTCCACCCGCATTCCCAACATGGATGACGTGCGTCCCATCGTTTCCATGACCGGCTCCGATTCCTTCAGCATGGACAACATGCTGGAAGGGCTGCTGATGGGTGGTATAGATATATTCCGCGCATTGCGCTTGATGATCCCGCCTGCCTGGCAGAATGTCGACAGCATGGATCCGGATCTACGTGCCTTCTATGAATATAACTCCATGCACATGGAACCGTGGGATGGCCCGGCGGGGGTAGTGCTCACCAACGGCCGTTATGGCGCATGTATTCTTGACCGCAACGGCTTGCGCCCCGCGCGCTATGTGGTCACCAAGGATCGTCACCTGACTATCGCATCGGAAATCGGTGTATGGCCGTACAAACCCGAAGACGTGGTCAGCAAAGGCCGCGTCAAGCCGGGCCAGATGGTAGCTATCGACATGCAGACCGGCGAGTTGCTGCTGCCCGAACAAATTGACGCCAAGCTCAAGCAGGCGCAGCCGTACCGCCAATGGTTGAAAGATAATGCCCGCCGTTTTGAATTCGGCCTCGACGAGGACATCAAGCTCGCCGCCATGGATGCGGCCTCTGTGTCCGTGCAGCAGAAAATGTTCCAAGTCACCTTCGAGGAACTAGACCAAGTGCTGCGTGTGCTGGCCGAAGACGGGCAGGAGGCCGTCGGCTCCATGGGCGACGATACGCCGATGGCGGTTCTGTCGCAGAAAGTGCGTTCGCCCTATGACTACCTGCGCCAACAATTTGCCCAAGTGACCAACCCGCCGATCGACCCAATCCGCGAAGCCATTGTCATGTCGCTCAACACCTGCTTTGGGCCGGAGCGCAATCTGTTCGAAGAAGCGCCGGATCATGCGCGCCGCATCGAAATCAGTTCACCTTTATTGAGCCACGATAAATTTGTCCAGCTCACCAACTTGCCTGACGCTGAATACCGCAGCATCAGCTTTGACCTTAACTATGACCCAGCCACGACCAACCTGCACCATGCCCTGGAAAAACTGGCGCAGGATGCAGTGCAAGCGGTACGCGATGGCAGCGTCATCATCGTGCTGTCCGACCGCGGTATCGACAAAGGGCGTCTGCCGATTCACGCCATTTTCGCCACCGGTTGCGTACATCACGCCCTGATCCATGCGGGGCAGCGCTGCAACGCCAATATCGTGGTGGAAACCGGCACAGTGCGCGACTCGCACCATTTCGCTTGCCTCATCGGCTATGGCGCCACGGCGGTCTATCCGTACCTGGCTTACCAGTCGATCCTGGAATTGATTCGCGGCAATGAAGTCAGCCTGACTCAGGAAAAGGCCCTGGGTAACTACCGTAAAGGCATGAACAAGGGCTTGCTCAAAATTCTGTCCAAGATGGGCATTTCGACTGTGGCCAGCTACCGTGGCGCGCAATTGTTCGAGGCCGTGGGTATTCACGAAGAAATTATTGACCTGTGCCTGCCCGGCACCACCAGCCGGATCAGCGGGGCCAACTTCGCCGACTTCGAAGATGATCAGAAGAAGCTAGCACGCGTTGCCTTCAATCCAATGCGGACTATTGATCAGGGTGGCTTGCTTAAATTCATCCACGGTGGCGAATACCATGCCTATAACCCAGACGTGGTGATCTGGCTGCAAAAGGCCGTACAGAACAACGATTACGATGCCTACCTGAAATACGCCGAGCTTGTAAACACGCGTCCTGTCGCCATGTTGCGTGACTTGATGACCTTGCGTGAAGACACAACACATATTTCCCTCGACGAAGTAGAAGCCACCGAAAAAATTCTCAAGCGCTTCGATTCTGCCGGCATGTCACTGGGCGCACTTTCCCCCGAGGCGCACGAAGCGCTGGCTGAAGCCATGAACCGATTGGGCGGCCGCTCGAACTCGGGCGAGGGTGGAGAAGACCCCGCGCGCTACGGCACCGTCAAGATGTCCAAGATCAAGCAGGTGGCTTCAGGCCGCTTTGGTGTTACGCCGCACTACCTGGTTAACGCCGAAGTGTTGCAGATCAAGATTGCGCAAGGCGCCAAGCCGGGCGAAGGCGGCCAGCTACCGGGCGACAAGGTCTCGCCTATGATTGCCAAGTTGCGCTGTTCCAAGCCAGGGATCACGCTGATTTCGCCGCCGCCACACCACGATATTTATTCCATTGAAGATTTGGCTCAGCTCATTTTTGACCTGAAGCAGGTCAACCCGAAAGCCTTGGTATCGGTCAAACTGGTGGCCGAACCCGGCGTGGGAACCATTGCTGCGGGCGTTGCCAAGGCTTACGCCGATCTGATTACCATTTCTGGCTACGATGGCGGTACCGGTGCATCACCGCTCACCTCGGTAAAATATGCCGGGACACCGTGGGAACTTGGCCTTTCCGAAGCACAACAAGTTTTGCGAGCCAATGGCCTGCGCGGTCGGGTGCGCGTGCAGACCGATGGCGGCCTGAAGACCGGTCTGGATGTTGTTAAAGCCGCCATTCTCGGTGCCGAGTCATTTGGTTTCGGTACCGGCCCGATGATTGCATTAGGCTGCAAATATCTACGCATTTGTCATTTGAACAATTGTGCAACAGGTGTGGCAACGCAGGACGCTCGACTACGCGCCAAACACTTTATCGGCCTGCCGGAAATGGTGATGAACTACTTCACCTACGTCGCGCGCGAAACGCGCGAATGGATGGCCAAGCTGGGCGTGCGCAGCATGGAAGACCTGATCGGCCGCACTGATTTATTGGCCTTGCTGCCGGGAGAATCCGCGCGTCAGCAGCGCCTGAATATCGGTGTTCTGCTGAATCAAGGCGACATTCCCGCAGATGAACCGCGTTTCTGCATTGAAGCTTCCAACCCTTCGTTTGATAAAGGCGAACTGGCAGAGAAAATGGTGGTGGATGCGTTGGCTGCCATCCAGCAGAAAAAGCCCATCGAGCTTCGCTACGAAGTCCACAACACCAACCGCTCCATCGGTGCGCGTCTGTCTGGCGAAATTGCACGTACCCACGGTGCCGAAGGTCTGCCGGAAGGTTGTATCACGTTGCATTTGAGCGGCAGCGCTGGTCAAAGTTTTGGAGTATGGAACCACAAAGGCTTATCCTTGATCCTGGAAGGTGATGCCAACGACTATGTTGGCAAGGGGATGGCCGGCGGGCAATTGGTTATTTACCCGCCACACGGCTCCGTATTTAAATCGCACGACACCGCCATCATCGGCAATACCTGTTTGTATGGCGCCACTGGCGGCGCGCTGTTTGCCTCGGGCATCGCTGGCGAACGCTTCGCCGTGCGCAATTCCGGGGCGCTGACGGTAGTGGAAGGAACCGGTGATCACTGCTGCGAATATATGACAGGCGGTTGCATTGTGGTGCTGGGCGAGACGGGGCTGAATTTTGGTGCCGGCATGACAGGTGGATTCGCTTTTATTTACGACGGGGCCGATCGATTTGCCCACCGTTACAACAATGAATTGATCGACATTAACCGGATCAACTCGGAAGACACCGGACAATACCGCGAATTCCTGCGAGACAAAATCGAGCGGCACGTCAAGCTAACCGGCAGCGCCCGGGGCCAGATGTTACTGGACAATTTCTCTGATGTGATCGGCAAATTCTGGCTCGTTAAGCCCAAGGCGGCGAAACTAGATAGCATGTTGAAGGATTAACGGCGATGTCTGACGTATTTCAGTTTCTCAACATTCCGCGTCGCGACGGTGATAAAAAGCCAGCGGAAGCGCGCAAAGTAGAATTCCGCGAAATCTACGCGCCCATGAGTAATGTCCAGGTCATGGAGCAATCCGGGCGTTGCCTGGCTTGCGGGAACCCCTATTGCGAATGGCGTTGCCCGGTGCACAACTACATACCAAACTGGCTGAAGCTGGCCAGAGAAGGCCATATATTGGAAGCCGCTGAGCTATGTCACAAAACCAACTCCCTGCCTGAGGTATGCGGCAGGGTATGTCCGCAGGATCGTTTGTGCGAGGGCGCCTGTACGCTGAATGCGGGTGACCTGGGCGCGGTAACCATCGGCTCCGTAGAAAAATACATTACCGACGAGGCCTTTAAACAAGGCTGGCGTCCGGACATGAGCAAGGTGGTTGCCACCGGCAAACGCGTGGCTATCGTCGGCGCGGGGCCTGCTGGACTGGGCTGCGCAGATATTTTGGTGCGCAATGGCGTCACTCCGGTAGTGTTCGACCGATATGAAGAAATCGGCGGTTTGCTCACGTTTGGCATCCCCGAATTCAAGCTGGAAAAATCCGTCGTTAAGCTTCGCCGCGAGATCTTCGAAGACATGGGTGTTGAATTCAAGCTCGGCGTCGAAGTGGGTAAAGACATCACCTTTGACAAACTGTTTGGCGAATACGACGCAGTATTCCTTGGCATGGGCACTTACAATTACATGAAGGGTGGCTTTCCCGGCGAAGACTTACCGGGCGTCCTGGAAGCGCTGCCATTCCTGATTTCCAACGTACGCCATTGTTTGAATCTAGCGGGCGAATTCATTTCCATGCAAGGCAAACGCGTCGTGGTACTGGGCGGTGGAGATACCGCTATGGACTGCAACCGCACTGCCATCCGTCAGGGGGCGGCAGCGGTTTCTTGCGCCTATCGGCGAGATGAAGAAAATATGCCCGGTTCCAAGCGTGAAGTCACCAACGCCAAGGAAGAAGGCGTGCAATTCCTGTGGAACCGCCAACCGGTTGAGATCGTCGGCAACGGCAAGGTAGAAGGCGTTAAATTGGTAACGACACAGCTCGGCGCGCCGGATGCGCGCGGCCGTCGCACGCCAGAAGTCGTCCCCGGTAGCGAAGAAATTGTGCCCGCTGATCACGTCATTATCGCTTTCGGTTTCCGCCCCAATCCACAACCGTGGTTTGCCGATTTCAATATCGTGCTGGATGAGCGGGATCGTGTCATCGCCTCCAAAGGCAAGCATGCCTACCAAACCAGCAACCCCAAGATTTTCGCGGGCGGCGATATGGTGCGCGGTTCCGACCTGGTTGTCACCGCGATATACGAAGGGCGACAGGCGGCGGAAGGCATTTTGGAATACTTGGGCGCTTAATTAACTCGCAGCAACGGAAGGAATACTGTTTGCGGTAAACCGCTCAGTTAAACACATGACTAAACTTAAAAACGACACCTTCCTGCGCGCATTATTGCGCCAGCCCACCGAATACACACCTGTCTGGCTGATGCGTCAAGCCGGACGCTATTTGCCCGAATATAACCAGACCCGTGCACGCGCCGGGGACTTCCTGTCGCTGTGCAAAAATCCGGATCTGGCCACAGAAGTTACCTTGCAGCCATTGGCGCGCTTTCCGCTTGATGCAGCCATTCTGTTTTCCGACATCCTCACCATCCCCGATGCCATGGGCTTAGGCTTGTATTTCTCGCAAGGTGAAGGGCCTAAATTCGAACGTCCGCTGCGCGACGAATGGGAAATACGCAGTCTGGTTGCACCCGACCCGGGCACCCATCTGCGCTACGTGCTGGATGCAGTAAGCCAGATTCGCAAAGCACTGGACAACGAGGTTCCACTAATTGGTTTTTCAGGCAGCCCGTTTACTTTGGCCTGTTACATGATCGAAGGTGGCAGCAGCCCGGATTTCCCCTTGGTAAAGTCCATGCTCTACCAACGCCCGGACTTGTTGCACCATGTCCTTGAAGTCAACGCACAGGCCGTGACCACCTATCTCAATGCGCAAATTGAGGCCGGTGTTCAGGCGGTGATGATTTTTGATACGTGGGGAGGACTACTCTCCCACTCCGCTTATCATGAATTTTCATTGCGCTACATGGAGCGCGTGCTGTCGGGGCTGATCCGCGAGCATAATGGCGCCCGTATCCCCAGCATTGTTTTCACCAAGGGCGGCGGCCACTGGCTGGAAAGCATCGCCGCTAGCGGCTGTGACGCCGTCGGTCTGGATTGGACAGTAGACATCGGGGCTGCGCGCACGCGCGTAGGCGATAAAGTTGCGTTGCAAGGCAATCTGGACCCTGCTGTGCTGCACGCATTCCCGGCAGCCATCGAGGCTGAAACCGCCAAAATTTTAGCCAGCTACGGTCAAGGCAACGGCCACGTGTTTAACCTCGGGCATGGCATTCACCAGACAACGCCGCCAGAAAACGTTAAGGCCATGGTTGAATTGGTGCATGATTTAAGCCGCCAGTACCATTAGTGGCTACTACCATTCTAACCACGTCTTTTCGTACCAACCCCTTCTCGCAAAAGCCAATTATCGGCTTTTATGCACATGACACCAGGGTGCCTATCATACCATGTGCCCACTTCCAGCAGAACCAAACCGAATAACATAACCAATTGTTTATATGGCAATTTATGCGTAGTTTAAATTTTAGCCATAGAGATAAAAGCGTTATTGGAAAGGCAGTTAGCCTGTTTGTAAATACGATATGCACAGAGTTATCCACAGAATTTGTGACAAACTGTAAATTGTGTTGTATTTAAGTTAGTTGTTAGGTTTCTGTAGAAATAACTTTAACTGTGCTTGGGACAGGCAACCAATTTATTATCTCGCCACTTAATCCATGACCATCGCCAAAGTCGCACTGGACGTTCCTCTCAACACCCTCTTCGACTACACCGCCGAGGGTGTTGGGCGCGACTATATCGGTGCGCGCGTGGTGGTGCCATTCGGACGACGACACCAAGTTGGTGTAATAGTTGGGCTCGCCGACCACTCGGAACACCCTGCTGCAAAATTAAAAGCCATAACACGGATTCTAGATGACGCTTCCCCGTTGCTGTCGCAGCAGATGTTAGCGCTGTTCAGTTTCTGCAACAGTTATTACCACCACCCCTTGGGGGAAATCATACTGGCAGCGTTGCCGGCAGCGCTACGCAAAACTGTTGCGCCCAAACAAAAGATTGCGCGTTACCAGATCACTGAAGAGGGACTGGCAATTAGCATCGATACATTGCCTACCCGGGCAACGCTTAAGCGAAAACTGCTGACAGAATTAAAAAACGGCGCCCTCTCGGCACAGGAGCTGGCTGCCTTGGCGCCAGGCTATCGAGCGGTCTTGCGGGAGTTTCTTCAGCTCGGATGGGCGAGCACAGCGCATGCAGCCACGCCAACGCCTCCAGCCCGCGCAAAGACCGTTCCATCGCCGCATGCATTAACTGAAGAACAGGCCCTTGCCGTGCAAACCCTGCAAGGCCAATTCGGGCATTTCCAGGTTTCACTGCTACACGGCATTACCGGCAGCGGCAAGACCGAAGTGTACTTGCAGACCATTGCACCGCTAGTGGCAGCTGGCCAGCAGGTATTGGTATTGGTGCCAGAAATAAATCTTACACCTCAGCTGGAACAAATTTTTCGCAGCCGCTTTCCTGGCACTGCGCTGGCCACACTGCACAGCGGTCTAAACGACACCGAGCGCGCTGCGCATTGGCAGCAAGCACAACAGGGTGCGGCGCAGATCGTCCTGGGTACGCGTCTGGCGGTGTTCACGCCGATGCCAGCGCTGGCCATTATCATCGTGGACGAAGAGCACGACGCTTCGTTCAAACAACAGGAAGGTTTCCGTTATTCGGCGCGCGATGTCGCCATTGCAAGAGCCAAACTGGCCAACATTCCGGTGCTTCTCGGCTCCGCCACGCCTGCGCTGGAGTCTTACTACAACGCGCTTAAGGGGCGTTATCAACTACTCACGCTCAGCCGTCGCGCTGTCGATAGTGCGGCATTACCTGAAATAAAACTGATCGACACGCGCCGCTACAAACTTGCCGAAGGACAATCCGCGCCGTTGGTACAGGCCATCCAGACGCGCTTGCAGCGTGGTGAACAAAGCTTGGTATTCATCAACCGGCGCGGGTTTGCGCCGGTCTTAGCGTGCGGCGAATGCGGCTGGGCTTCTGGCTGTCCACGCTGTAGCAGCCGCCTGGTATTGCATTTGCGCGAAAGAAAACTGCGTTGCCACCACTGCGGTCATGAAACCGCTGTGCCGGTTCATTGCCCCGATTGTGGCAACCAGGATTTAAAAGCGGTAGGCCATGGCACGCAGCGGGTGGAAGATGCGCTCACCAGGATGTTTCCTGCCGCACGAATTTTGCGCTTCGACAGGGACAGCACGCGGCGCAAAAACGCGCTGGAAGGCATGCTGGGTGAGGTGCGTGATGGCTCGGTTGATATCCTAGTCGGCACACAGATGCTGGCGAAGGGGCATGACTTCCCCAACATTACCTTGGTCTGTGTGCTGAATGCGGATGGTGCCCTGTACAGTGCGGATTTTCGTGCTTCCGAGCGCTTATTCGCGCAGCTTGTGCAGGTCGCGGGCCGCGCGGGACGGGCATCCACACCGGGCGAGGTGTTGATCCAGACACAGTTTCCTGAGCACCCCTTGTTTCAGAATCTGCTAAGCCATGACTATGCTGCCTATGCGCAAATTTTGCTAACCGAACGCAAACAGGCCGGCTTCCCTCCCTTTGCCCATCTGACCCTGCTGCGCGCTGAAGCAACCGTTTTGTCCGCTGCCATGGAATTTCTTGAGCGTGCTCGTCGCGCAGCTGAACCGCTGGCCGCCGATATCACTCTGTACGACCCGGTTGCCGCCCCGATGGCGCGCCTGGCCGGCAAGGAGCGCGCACAGCTTCTGGTGCAATCTGCATCACGTCAAAAACTTCAAACGTTTCTCGGACTATGGCTGACCAGCTTAAGCACGCTGGCTGGTGGCAAAGTACGCTGGTCTATCGATATCGATCCACTGGATTTATAAACCAGACTTAATCCTAGGCGCATGGCGATAGACAGCCTACGCGACTATAATAGCCAAATTTACATCAGCCAGAAGCCATGAGCACCACCGTTACTTACACTGACATCAAGCAACATACCGTTGACCTCTTTAACGAAGCGCTGAATCAAGTTTTGCCGGAACATACCGGTGCGCCAATAGAATTGGAACGTCCCAAATTTGCCCAGCATGGCGATTACGCCTGTAATCTCGCCATGCGCTTGGCGAAAGCGCTGCGACGCAATCCGCGTGACGTGGCGACAGACATCCTTAATGCATTGCCAGTTTCGCGCTTTGTGGAAAAATATGAAATTGCTGGCGCAGGTTTTATTAACGTGTTTCTCACCCACGCCGCCAAACAACAAATTGTTCCGCTAATTTTGTCGCAAGGTGCGGGCTACGGGCACCAACCAGCAAATAGTGGCAGAAAAATTCAGGTTGAATTCGTTTCCGCCAATCCCACCGGACCGCTTCATGTCGGCCACGGTCGCGGCGCCGCTTTCGGCGCTAGCCTTGCCAACGTACTCACTGCCGCCGGTTTCCAGGTAAGTCGGGAGTACTACGTCAACGATGCCGGGCGGCAAATGGATATTTTAGCCCTGTCCACCTGGCTCCGCTATCTGGAACTCAACGGTATCAATGTGCCTTTCCCTGCCAACGCGTACCAAGGCACTTATGTGCGTGACATGGCCCATCAAATTTTCGAATCGCATGGCGACCGTTATGTGCACCAACCGTGGACCGTACTGCAAAATGTGCCGCTCGCAGAAGCCCAGCCGGAAGCCCACCTGGATGGCCTGATCGCCAACGCTAAAAATCTTCTTGGTCAGGATTACGCCTATATCCACGACCTTGTCCTGACAGAACAACTGGGCGATTGTCGCAACGATCTGCTTGAATTTGGCGTGACCTTCGACAGCTGGTTTTCAGAAAAATCGCTCTACGACAACGGCATGGTTGCCCGCGTAGTCTCCCTGCTGGAGGAAAGCGGTCATCTCTATGAGCAGGATGGTGCGAAGTGGTTTCGCTCCAGCAAATATGGCGACGAAAAGGATCGCGTGGTGCAACGCGAAAACGGCCAGTTCACCTATTTCGCGTCGGATATAGCTTATCACCTGAACAAGTTCGAACGCGGTTTTGACGAAGTCATCGATGTCTGGGGAGCCGACCATCACGGCTATATTCCTCGCGTCAAGGGTGCGCTTACTGCTCTGGATTTGCCTGCCGAGCAGCTTACCGTCACATTGGTCCAATTCGCCGTACTGTATAGGGAGGGCAAAAAAATTCCCATGTCCACGCGTTCCGGTGAATTTGTCACGTTGCGCGAATTACGTAGCGAAGTAGGCAATGACGCCGCCCGTTTCTTTTATGTATTGCGCAAAAGCGATCAGCACCTCGATTTCGATCTGGATTTGGCCAAATCGCAGAGCAACGAAAATCCGGTGTACTACATCCAGTATGCCCACGCGCGTATTTGCAGCGTGTTTGAACAATGGGGCGGTGAGCCGGACGCCTTGTTCACCAGCAACCACGCACTGTTAACCAATATCTATGAACTGGCGTTGTTGCAGCGCTTGGTGGACTACCCGGAAATTGTTGAAGCTGCTGCGCGCGAGATGTCGCCCCACCTTATCGCTTACTATCTGCGTGATCTGGCAAGCGAATTGCACAGCTACTACAACGCCGAACAATTTCTTGTGCCGGACGAAGCCCTGAAACTTGCGCGCTTGTCGCTTGTCGCTTCTACGCGGCATGTTCTATGCAGCGGCCTGAATTTGCTTGGTGTCAGTTGTCCAGAAAAAATGTGAGCATCATGAGCCGAGATTATAAAAAAATGTCGCAAAAAACCACCCCGAACAAGAAAGGCAACCCTCTGCTAACCGGACTGATGGTTGGCCTGTTTGCCGGGCTCGCTATCGCGTTGGGCGTCGCCATGTACATTAAGCAAACGCCCAGTCCGTTCATGGATCGCTCAAAACAACAGTCAGAACCCGCTGCGGAGAAAGATGCCAAGCAAGCGCTTCCGGCCGCAGCCGCTCCCTCCGCTGACAAGCAAAGCACGGCGCCAGCCAAACCGCGTTTCGATTTTTACAATATATTACCCGGCAGCGAGGAACCGATCACCGAACAGAACATCAAACAAGCGCGGCAACAACCTAGCGGCAGTGATGTTTTTTATTTGCAGGCGGGTGCATTTCAATCGGAAAGTGACGCCGATAACCTAAAGGCCAAACTTGCCCTGCTGGGAATAGAAGCCGTGATCCAAACTGCTAACTTGCCTGACAAGGGCCTCTGGCACAGGGTACGCATTGGCCCCTATAGCAGTATTGACGAGGCCAGTAAGGTACGGGCAACATTGGCCCAGAACAAAGTGGACACCAGCCTGATCAAAGTTAAAGACACATCGCCAAATTAAATTAAACGGGGAGATTATTAGATGAGCTTTTCCAGACGATTTTTTCTAGGTTTTATTTTCACCACCGGATTGTTTGCCCAAACAGCTTTTGCAGCAGAATGGGGCAAAGACTATAGCCCGGTTTCTCCGCCGCAGGCTGTGGAAACCGGCAAGAATATTGAAGTATTGGAAATTTTCTTCTATGGTTGCCCGCACTGCTTCAACCTTGAACCGATCATAACGCCGTGGGTTGCTCAATTACCGAAAGATGTGACCTTCCGGCGCATGCCCGGCATTTTTAGCGATAGCTGGTTGCCGCTTGCCAAAGCCTTCTACGCGTTGGAAGCCATTAAAGAGCTCGACCGCTTACACGGCGAGCTTTTCAAGGCCTTCCATGTACAAAAGGTCGAATTAAAAACCGACGCGGACATTATCGGCTGGGTTGCCAAGCAAGGCGTGGATCGCAACAAGTTCTATAATGCTTACAACTCCTTCTCGGTTCAAAACAAAGCGTTTCGGGCAAAACAGCTGACTAAGGCTTATGGTATTACCGGCGTGCCGTCAGTTATCGTGGACGGTAAATATCTCACCTCCGCGTCCCAGGCAGGTAGCCATGACGCAATGCTGTCCGTCCTGAACCAGCTTATTGTTCAAGCACGTCAAGAGCGCTCTGCGGGCAGGGCAAAGAAGTAGCGGACAAACCCGCCCTTGCGCGTATTTATCACCGGCGCGTCCAGCGGCTTGGGCCAAGCGCTGGCACAGCATTACGCGGCACTGGGCGCCACGCTGGGTTTGGTAGCGCGGCGCGAAACTATACTAGCTGCCCTTGCCGCCGAGCTGCCGGCCACTGCGGCCATCTATCCGCTTGATGTACGCGATTCGGCCAAACTGCAAGAAGCTGCGCTGGATTTTATGCAGCGCTTCGGCGTGCCGGACATTGTCATCGCCAGCGCCGGGGTAAGCTGCGGCACCCTCACTGAATACCCGGAAGATTTACCGGTGTTTCAGTCAGTCATGGATATTAATGTGGTGGGCATGGTGAAAACATTTCAACCATTTATTGCCGCAATGCGAAGCAGCGGTCGTGGCGCGCTGGTCGGAATTGCCAGTGTAGCCGGTGCCCGCGGACTCCCTGGCGGCGGCGCTTACTCTGCATCCAAGGCTGCTACCATCTCCTACCTGGAGAGCTTGCGTGTAGAGCTGCGCGGCTCGGGAGTTAATGTTGTTACGATCTGTCCAGGCTATATCAAAACACCACTAACCGCCGTTAATCCTTACCCCATGCCATTTATCCTGAGCGCCGACAAGGCGGCTACACAGGTTGCCCGAGCAATCCGTATGAAGCGAAAGCTGGTGGTGTTGCCATGGCAAATGGCAATAGTTTTTAGGTTGTTAAAAATGCTACCGGACTGGGCGTATGATAAGCTGTTCGCCAACGCACCTCGCAAGCCGCGCAACTTGACCATATAGGATATGCGATGACCATTTCGGTGCTCCTGATCGACGACCACCCTTTGTTCCGCCAGGGCCTGATTCGCCTTTTCGAGGGTCACTCCGATGTGAAAATTGTCGGCGAATGTGCCGACCTGGTTTCCACGCGAACTTGGCTCGCCAATGGCGGGAAGGCCGATGTCGCCTTGCTCGACCGTACCTTGCACGAAGACGACGGCCTGGATCTGGTGCCCGATCTTAAAGCACATGATATCCGCATTATCATGCTGACCATCGCCGACGAAGATTATGAAATTCGTGTTGCCATCGAAAAAGGCGTGGACGGATACATACTCAAGACTAGCGAGCCAGAGCAGATATTGCAGGCCATTTTCTCGGTGCACCAGGGTAACAGTATGTTTCCTGCGCACATCATGCAGAAAATCGCGCGGGGTGAATCGATGTTGGGCACATTCGACCGCCTCTCCGCCAGGGAGCAGGAAATTGTTACTTATGTGGCCCGTGGTTTGACTAACCGGGGCATCGGCGAAGCACTGGGGTTATCAGAAAATACTGTGCGCAACCATTTGCGTAGCATCCTCGACAAGTTGGAACTTACCAATCGTGTTCAGGTGGCCACTTATGCTCTGGAACACGGTATTGTCAAACGCAAGGACTCCTCCGCATAAGGAGCATATTGTGAGCAACGCTTGGGTATTACCTACCAAATTTTTTAGTCTGTCCGTACCATATTCAAAAGTTCGGTGTTATACTAGCCTCGCAAGTGTGATGCTTGTTTCTGTTCATTCAAATGCCCCGTCTGACGGGGCATTTTTTTGTCCGCGTTTCACGGTCACGATAGGGCAGCTTGCGCCATGACCGTTTCCCTCACCCCAAACCCTCCCCCACAAGACAAGCGGGCGAGGGAGAACGATGTGTCGTTTCACGACATTCCCAATAATGAAAGCCGCTGAACTGTTTGTCCGCTGCTTGGAACGAGAGGGCGTGCGCTTTATCTATGGCATCCCTGGGGAAGAAAACCTCGACATCATGGATGCTCTGCTGTCCTCCTCCATCCGTTTCATCACTACCCGTCATGAACAAGGCGCCGCGTTCATGGCCGATGTACAGGGCCGCCTTACCGGTCGCGCTGGTGTGTGTTTGTCCACACTCGGTCCAGGTGCCACCAATCTGGTTACCGGGGTAGCTGACGCAAACATGGACCACGCACCTCTCATAGCGATCGCTGGTCAAGCAGCAACCAGCCGCCTGCACAAGGAATCGCACCAAGTGCTCGACCTGGTCAACCTGTTCCAGCCGATAACCAAATATGCCACTCAAATCCTCAACCCGGAAATCATTCCCGAGGTCGTGCGCAAAGCATTCAAAGTGGCGCAAACTGGCAAACCCGGAGCCGTCTTTATTGATTTTCCAGAAAATATTGCGGCCATTGGCGGCCTGGATATCGAGCCACTGCCCCCTATGGAGGTAAGCACCCCCTACCCTGCAGAGTACAGGCTAGAAGCGGTTGCAAAAATAATCGATGCGGCAAAAGTACCACTAATTTTGGCGGGTAACGGCGTAGTGCGCGCTAACGCCTGCGATGCTTTGCTGGAATTTGCTACCCGGCTCAACATTCCTGTAGCGACAACATTTATGGCCAAGGGCGCCATTCCCGCTTCCCACCCCCTGAGCCTGGGAACGGTCGGACTTCGTGCACATGACTACATTTCTTGCGGCTTTGACCGGGCAGATGTGATCATCTGTATCGGCTATGACGTTGTGGAATACCCGCCTCAGCTGTGGCATCAGACGCGTGACCGCCTCATTATTCATATCGATACCCAACCTGCCGAAGTAGACGCTTACTATTTGTTGGCAGATGGCGTGACAGGCGATATTCAGTTTTCCCTAAGCGAGCTTGGTAAACGCATCACACCGCACGGCCACAATGGCTACGAATCCCTGCGTGAGGCTATCCAGCTTGAAATGGCGTCAAATTCGCACGATGACGGTTTCCCCCTCAAGCCCCAGCGTATCGTAGCCGATCTGCGCCGAGCCCTGCCCGTCGGGGGTATCGTGGTGTGTGATGTCGGCGCCCACAAAATGTGGATGGCGCGCCAATACGCCAGCGAGAAGCCCAATACCTGCATTATCTCCAACGGCTTTGCCAGCATGGGCATTGCCGTACCTGGCGCCGTCGCCGCCAAGCTCAATGTCCCGGAGAAAAAAGTGGTCGCGGTAACAGGGGATGCTGGATTCCTGATGAACTCCCAGGAAATCGAGACCGCCATGCGCGAAGGGGCTCCCATCGTGATCGTGATCTGGAGCGATAGCGCCTACGGCCTGATTGAATGGAAACAGCAAGCTCAGTTCGGCCGCACCTCACACATAAAGTTTAACAACCCCGATTTTGTCAAATACGCCGAATCATTCGGCGCCAAGGGTTATCGTATCTCTGCTGCAGATGAACTGCTGCCGACCCTGCAGAAAGCCTTGGCTGATGACACAGTCAGCATAATCGACTGCCCGGTGGACTACAGCGAGAATTTGAAACTGACCGCAAGGCTGGGTGGAATGTCTTGCCCGGTTTGAAGCCCCGTTATTGAAAAAATCCCTTCGTTAGCAATTCCATCGTCAGCGCACCATAATCTTGTGCGCCTTTACTATGTGGCGCAAAAGAGAAGATGTCCTGACCACGTGCGGGGCTCTCCGCTAGGCCGACGGTTTCTGTAATGCGTGTATCGCACACGGCGTCACCGAAGCGTTCTTTGAGTTTGTCGTAAATTTCGTGCGAGAGTCTTCTGCGCCCATCAAACCGGGTCACCACGATTCGGCGCTCGATGCGCCGTTTGAGGGGGCCTTCCAACACCTTCAGTGCGGCGTCCAAACGATGGGCGCCTTGGAGTGAAAGAAAATCAGCGGAAACTGGGATCAGCACCCGGTCTGCAGCAAAAACAGCATTCAGCGACAACACCCCGAGCATCGGGCAACAATCAATCAGCACTGGCGTTTCATCCTGCGCCAACGCTACCCGCAAGCCTTCGTCCAGCTTCTTGGCGATGCTGGTGCTTTTGCCGTAAAGTGCATCGATCTTGGCGAGTTCCGGGTGGGCTGGAATAACGCGCATGCCATTGGCCAGCCGGCGCACCATCCCAGCTAGCGGACTATCCTCGCGGAAAAAAGCAGAAATGCTATCCGCTGGGCCAACCCCCTTAATCCCACAGGCAAGCGTCAAATGGGCTTGTGGATCCAGATCAATGGCCAAGGGGTTGCGCCCAAGTAAAGCAAGCGAAGCGGCAACATTCAGGCAAGTGGTCGTCTTACCCACCCCGCCTTTCTGGTTGAACACCGCAACAATCGACATCGGCTATTGCTTCCTCATTCCACGGTAACTGATTTGGCGAGATTCCGCGGCTGATCCACGTCCGTCCCCTTCAAAATCGCCACATGATAGGCCAGCAGTTGCAATGGCACACTGTAGGTAATCGGCGCCGTGCTGGGGCAGATATCCGATAGCGTCAAGTTCTGGTAGCGATCTAATTCAATTTTAGCCTGCTGGTCGCTGAACAGGAACAACTCGCCGCCGCGAGCACGGACTTCCTGCAAATTGGACAGCACTTTGTCCAGCAGGGGGTCATTTGGCAGAGCGCAAATCACCGGCATATCCGCATCCACCAGCGCCAGCGGGCCATGTTTAAGCTCTCCCGCGGGATAGGCTTCGGCATGAATATAGGAAATTTCTTTCAGCTTCAATGCACCCTCCAGGGCAACCGGATAGAAGGGGCCGCGCCCAAGAAACAGGGCGTCTTTCTTGTCTGCAAAAGCATTAGCCATTTGCTGGATTGCAGCAGAGAGCTCCAGCACTACCTCGATCTGTCTTGGCAAGGCATGCAGTTCATTTACCAACACTTCTTCCTGTTCACGGCTCATACCCCATCGACGTGCCAACGCGATGGTCAGCAGGCGGAAAGCGGTAAGCTGCGTAGTGAATGCTTTGGTGGAGGCCACGCCAATTTCGGGGCCGGCCCGCGTCATGATGGCCACGTCGGATTCCCTGGTCAGGGAGCTTTCGGGAACATTGCAAATAGTAAGGCTTCCGATATAGCCGGCCTGTTTAGCAAAGCGCAAGGCGGCCAAAGTATCCGCCGTCTCGCCGGATTGGGAAACAGAAATGAACAAGGTCCCCGGCGGCACGACCACTTTGCGGTAGCGGTACTCGCTGGCCACTTCGACCGAGCAGGGAATGCCGATTTCCTCCAGCCAGTAGCGCGCCACCAGACCGGCATGATAGCTGGTGCCACAAGCAATGATGTGTACCCCCTTGGTGCGGTCAAACAAGGCTTTCGCCTCGTGGCCGAAACTCTCTTCCAGCAGCTTGCCTTTATGGATACGCCCTTCCAGGGTTTCGGCGATCACTGCAGGCTGCTCGAAGATTTCCTTGAGCATGTAGTGCCGGTAGGGGCCCTTGTCTGCTGTTGACGCCGACAATTGGGAAATTTTCTCCGGGCGGTCTACTGGATTACCACTAACGTCAAAGATACGCACGCTATCGCGACGGATTTCAGCAACATCACCTTCTTCCAGGAAAATAAAACGCTGCGTGACGGGCAACAAGGCAAAGACATCGGAAGCGATAAAATTTTCCCCCACGCCCAGTCCGATCACCAGCGGGCTACCGGCACGCGCGACCACCAGCCGGTCCGCCTCACCCGGGCTCACCACGGCCAAGCCATAGGCCCCGACCAGATGCTTGATCGCCGCTTGCACTGCACGCAACAGATCCGGCTCAGTATTCAGTATGTGAGCAAGGAGGTGGGCAATCACTTCAGTGTCGGTTTCCGAGGTAAAGAAGAAGCCTTTTGCCTTCAATTCCTCGCGCAGCTCGCCATGGTTTTCGATGATGCCGTTGTGCACCACCGCCACTTTTTCGCCGCTCATATGAGGGTGAGCATTGCGCTCGGCTGGCATGCCATGCGTTGCCCAGCGGGTATGCGCGATGCCCAGATCGCCTTGAACCGGGTTTTGCGCGATCAAATCCCGCAGCATGGCTACTTTGCCCACCGCACGAATGCGCTCCAGGCTGCCATCTGCCTGGCGTACCGCCAGCCCGGCCGAGTCATAACCCCGATACTCCAGCCGCTGGAGACCTTCCAGCAGAATCGGCACTACATTGCGTTGCGTTACTCCCCCGACGATGCCGCACATACTTTTCCTCCGCCCTATTTTTTGGTTTTTTCCGGCCGCTTCCAGCCGGCAATGGTTGTTTGTTTAACGCGAGACAATGTCAGCTCACCCGCCGGTGCATCGCGCGTAATCGTTGAACCCGCGCCAATGGTGGCGCCGCGACCAACGGTTACTGGCGCAACCAGCTGAGTGTCCGAGCCGACGAACACGTCGTCCTCGATTACCGTGCGATGCTTGTTGGCGCCATCATAGTTGCAGGTAATCGTTCCCGCGCCGATGTTGACCTTCTTGCCGATGCTACTGTCACCGATATAACTCAGGTGATTGATTTTGGAGCCTTGGTCAACCTGGCTATTCTTGATCTCAACAAAATTGCCCACATGCACCGACGCCTCTAACTTGGTGCCGGGCCTGATTCGTGCAAATGGCCCAATGTGGTTATCTGCACCAACCACTGCGTCGTCGAGATGGCTAAAGGGCAAGATTGTGGTCCCAGCCCCAACGGAAACATTACGCAACACGCAGTTTGCGCCCACGCTTACCTTGTCCGCGAGACTCACGGCGCCTTCAAACACGCAATTCACATCAATAGCCACATCCCGGCCACACACCAGCTCACCACGCACATCTATACGCGCCGGGTCTGCCAGACTTACGCCTTTTTCCAAAAGCGCGCGGGCTGTTTCGCCCTGGAATATGCGTTCCAGTTCGGCCAGTTGCGACTTGCTATTCACCCCCATAATTTCCCATTCATGGCTCGGGTGGCAGGTTGCGACCAGAAGCCCTTCATTCACCGCCATGGCGATGATATCGGTCAGGTAATATTCGCCCTGGGCATTCTGGTTGCTCAAGCTTGGTAACCAACGCCCCAAATATCCTGCGGGTATGGCAAGAATGCCGGTGTTGATTTCGCGGATACCGCGCTCAGCATCGGTAGCGTCCTTGTGTTCGACAATATGCGTTACTGCACCATCGGCATTGCGCACGATGCGGCCATAACCTGTCGGGTCAGCCAGCTCTGCGGTCAACAAGCCAAAGGCGCCGCCCCGGGCAAGCGCAACCAGCTCCGTCAAGGTTTCATGCCGGATAAGCGGGACATCGCCGTACAGCACCAAGCATACTGCCGCATTATCCAGTTCCGGCAGAGCCTGCATCAATGCGTGGCCGGTGCCCAACTGCTGTGCCTGTTGCACCCAGGTTATGGAGGAATCGTTCAAGGCCTGTGGCAGAGCGTTACCGCCGTAGCCGAACACGACACAGACTTTGTTTGGCCCAAGCTGGCGTGCCGCAGTCAGTGCATGACCGAGCAACGGCTTTCCTGCCAGTGGATGCAACACCTTGGGCAAATCGGAATACATCCGGGTGCCCTTGCCGGCAGCAAGGATCACGACATTTAACATTGAGCTCATACGGGCAGGGTCATTATCGGAAACAGAATTATGTCCGTTAGTATAAACAAAAAAGGCGGCTCACAGAGCCGCCTTTTTGATGTAAAAATACCGCACTTATTTAGTGGCCGATTTTGCGAAGCTTATGTATTGTGGCCAATTGGGCAATGGCTTCAGCCAGCTCTGCCTGGGCCTGGGCATAATCCATAGCAGAGGTTCGATTTTTCATTGCCTCTTCGGCATTTCGTTTGGCTTCCACTGCCTTTGCTTCATCCAGATCCTTGCCACGAATAGCGGTGTCGGAAAGTATGGTTACCATGTTCGGCTGAACTTCCAGAATGCCGCCGGAAACATAGATCAACTCTTCCTCGGCTTGATCAGGCTTTTTCAAGCGGATAGAGCCCGGCTTAATCCTTGTAAGCAGTGGAGCATGGCGCGGGTAAATGCCAACTTCGCCCATCTCTGCCGGCACCACAACGAACTCCGCCAAGCCAGCAAAAATAGATTCTTCCGCGCTTACTACGTCCACATGAATGGTCATTGCCATAGCCGTTCCTTACTGAATAGTTTTGGCTTTTTCAACGGCTTCTTCAATGGTGCCAACCATGTAGAAGGCCTGCTCTGGAAGGTGGTCGTATTCGCCATTAACAATGCCCTTGAAGCCCTTGATGGTTTCCTTGAGCGACACATACTTGCCTGCGGAGCCAGTGAACACTTCGGCCACAAAGAACGGCTGGGAGAGGAAACGCTGAATTTTACGCGCACGCGCCACAGCCAGTTTGTCTTCTGCAGAAAGCTCGTCCATACCCAAAATCGCAATAATGTCGCGCAGTTCTTTATAGCGCTGCAACGTGGACTGCACCGCACGGGCGACGGCGTAATGCTCATCACCCACCACCAGCGGATCGAGCTGGCGGGAAGTCGAGTCCAGCGGATCCACCGCGGGATAGATACCCAACTCGGCCACCTGACGGGACAACACCACAGTCGCATCCAAGTGAGCAAAAGTGGTGGCTGGTGATGGATCGGTCAAGTCATCCGCAGGTACGTACACGGCCTGGATGGAGGTAATGGAGCCTTTCTTGGTAGAGGTAATGCGCTCCTGCAAACGACCCATTTCTTCCGCCAGCGTCGGCTGGTAGCCCACAGCGGAAGGCATACGGCCCAGCAGCGCGGACACTTCGGTACCGGCCAGCGTGTAGCGGTAAATATTATCGATGAACAATAGCACGTCGCGACCTTCGTCACGGAAGAACTCCGCCATGGTCAGGCCGGTCAGCGCGACGCGCAGACGGTTGCCAGGCGGCTCGTTCATCTGTCCGTAAACCAGGGACACCTTGTCCAGCACGCCGCCTTCTTTCATCTCGTGGTAAAAGTCGTTACCTTCACGAGTGCGCTCACCCACGCCAGCAAACACTGAGTAACCACTGTGCTCCACCGCGATGTTACGGATCAGTTCCATCATGTTCACGGTCTTGCCCACGCCGGCGCCACCGAACAGGCCAACTTTACCGCCCTTGGCAAACGGGCAGATCAGATCGATCACCTTGATGCCGGTTTCCAGCAATTCGTTGGAAGCTGCCAGCTCATCAAATTTGGGCGCATTGCGGTGAATTCCCCAGCTGGTTTCGTTGCCGATCGGACCCATCTCGTCAATGGGGTTGCCCAGCACGTCCATGATGCGGCCTAGCGTCTTCTTGCCGACTGGCACGGAAATCGCTGCGCCGGTTCCGGTTACTAACGTGCCACGTTGCAGGCCATCCGTGGAACCCATGGCGATGGTACGCACTATACCGTCACCTAACTGTTGCTGAACTTCAAGCGTAAGGTCGGGGGATTCCAGTTTCAGGGCATCGTAAACCTTCGGCATACCATCGCGCGGAAACTCTACGTCCACCACCGGCCCAATGATCTGTACGATTTTTCCTTTATGCCCTGCAGGGTATTGGCTCATTTTCGTTCCTTGCTAGATTTCAATTCTGTTATGCGGCTACACCGCCGCTGCGCCCGCTACGATCTCGGAAAGTTCCTTGGTAATCGCAGCCTGGCGGGTCTTGTTGTAGATCAATTTCAATTCTTCAATCACGTTGCCGGCGTTATCGGAGGCAGCCTTCATCGCCACCATGCGCGCGCTCTGCTCGGAGGCCATATTTTCCGCCACGGCTTGATAAACCAGCGCCTCGACGTAGCGTACCAACAGGTCATCTATAACCGATTTGGCTTCTGGCTCGTAGATATAATCCCAATGTGTTTCCGCTGCGCCCAATTTTTCGCTGCTTAGCGGCAAGAGCTGCTCAAATGTCGGCTCCTGCTTCATGGTGTTGATGAAGCGGTTGTAGGCGACGTACAAGGCATCAATGCGGCCTGCTGCATAAGCATCCAGCATTACCTTAACCGGCCCGATCATCGTGTCCAGATGCGGCGTATCGCCCAAACCGATAACTTGGGAAACCACGTTTGCGCCGGAGCGTTGCATGAAGCCCAATGCCTTGTTGCCGAATGCCGTCACATCAATCTCGATGCCACTCCCATTTCGTTCCTTCATTTGGCTCACCACCAAACGCAAAATGTTGGTGTTAAGACCGCCGCATAGACCTTTATCTGACGAAACCACAATCAGCCCGATGCGCTTTGTCGATTCTTTCTGTACCAGAAAAGGATGCTTGTACTCCGGGTGCGCCTGACTTAGATGTGCGGCCACTGCGCGAATTTTCTCCGCGTAGGGGCGTGCCTGCCGCATACGGTCTTGCGCTTTGCGCATCTTGGATGCCGCTACCATTTCCATGGCGCGCGTAATCTTCTGCGTGTTTTGCACGCTTTTGATCTTGGTTCGAATTTCCTTGCCGCCAGCCATACTTTATCCTCAGTTGCCGGGTCGCATTAGTAAGCCGCGCTCGCCTTGAATTCCTCGATCGCGGCAGATAGCGTCTTCTCGCCATCAGCGTCAAGGTCTTTGTCCGTCTCGATTTTTTCCAGCAGCGCGCCGTGCTTGCTCTTGATGAACGAATGCATTGCCGACTCGAATGCCAACCCTTTCCTGACGTCCACATCGTCCATAAAACCTTTGTTTACTGCGAACAGCGTCAACGCCATTTCAGAAATTTGCATGGGCGAAAACTGGTTTTGCTTCATCAGTTCAGTCACCATTTTGCCGCGCTCTAATTGCTTGCGGGTGGTTTCATCCAGATCGGAAGCAAACTGAGCAAACGCTGCCAGCTCACGGTATTGGGCCAATGCCAGACGAATACCGCCGCCCAGCTTCTTGATGACTTTGGTCTGCGCTGCACCGCCGACGCGGGACACCGATAAGCCGGCGTTAATAGCCGGCCGGATACCGGCGTTGAACAGATCGGTTTCCAGGAAAATCTGACCATCGGTAATCGAAATCACGTTGGTCGGCACAAAGGCCGACACGTCGCCCGCCTGAGTTTCAATGATCGGCAACGCAGTCAGCGAACCGGTCTTGCCTTTTACGGCACCGTTGGTGCGCTTCTCTACATCGGCTGCGTTAATGCGCGCGGCGCGCTCCAGCAAACGGGAATGCAGGTAAAACACATCCCCGGGATAGGCTTCGCGGCCCGGCGGGCGGCGCAGCAACAGGGAGATTTGGCGATAGGCCCAGGCTTGCTTGGTCAGATCGTCGTACACAATCAAGGCATCCTGGCCACGATCGCGGAAATATTCACCCATCGAGCAACCCGCATATGGCGCGATGTATTGCATGGCGGCCGGGTCGGAAGCGGTAGCCGCAACGATGATGGTATGACCCATGGCGCCGTGCTCTTCCAGTTTGCGCACCACGTTGGCAATCGAGGAGGCCTTCTGTCCGATCGCCACGTATACGCAAACAACGCCGGTACCTTTCTGGTTGATGATAGCGTCCACCGCAACTGCGGTCTTGCCGGTTTGGCGATCGCCGATGATCAGTTCGCGCTGACCGCGACCGATTGGCACCATGGCATCAACCGATTTCAGGCCGGTTTGCAGCGGCTGCGAAACGGATTGCCGCGCGATAACGCCCGGCGCAATTTTTTCGATAGGAGAAGTTTCTGTCGTATTAACCGGGCCCTTGCCATCAATCGGCTGTCCCAGCGAGTTCACCACGCGGCCAATCAGCGCCTCGCCGACCGGCACCTCAAGAATGCGGCCGGTGCACTTGACCGTGTCGCCTTCAGTGATGTGCTCGTATTCGCCCAGCACGACCGCACCGACGGAATCGCGCTCAAGGTTCAGCGCCATGCCCATGGTATTGCCGGGGAATTCGAGCATCTCGCCCTGCATCACATCAGCCAGCCCATGGACACGCACGATCCCGTCTGTGACCGACACGACAGTGCCTTGGGTGCGCAGCTGAGCAGCGGCTGCCAGATTCTCAATTTTGCTCTTAATCAGTTCACTGATTTCAGAAGGGTTTAACTGCATGATCTCTCCTAACGAGATGTCGCGGCCCTGAGGGGCCGATTCGTAATTCTTTATCCCTTGAGTGCGTTCGCCATGGTTTGCAGCTTGCCGCGCACGGAATCATCCAGCACCTCATCGCCCGCCACCACCATCACACCACCAATTAGCTCTGGGTCAACCTTGACCGTCGCCTTAATTTTGCGCTTGAAGCGCCGCTCCAATACCGCTACCAATTCCGCAAGCTGTGCATCCGTCATCGGAAAGGCACTGGTCACAGACGCGTCAATTTCGCCGCTTTGCTCTGCGCGGAGTTTTTCATATAACTCCTGAATGCGCGGGAGAAGGCCAATTCGGCCGTTCTCCACCAGTAGCTTGATAAAATTGACGCCCTGCTCGCTAAGCTCGGCACCGCACACTGCCAGCAACAAACGTTCCAGTTGCTGATCGCTGCAATTCGGATCCGTCGCTAGTCGCACTATTTGCTCGTCTTGAGCAACCGATGCCGTCAGCGCCAGCATGTCAGACCATTGTGCGAATGCGTTGTGTTGCATTGCTAGTCGGTGCACCGCTTCGGCATAAGGTCGAGCAAGCGTAAGTTCTTCTGCCATGATTGCCTACAACTCGCTCTTCAAGATAGCTAACAATTCAGCATGCGCCTTGGCATCGACTTCACGACGCAGAATCTTCTCCGCGCCTGCAATTGCCAATTCAGCTACCTGGCTGCGCAGACTTTCCTTGGCGCGAAACACTTCTTGCTCGATCTCAGCTTTCGCACCTGCCAGCAGGCGGTCGCCTTCAGCCTTCGCATTACCTTTTGCCTCTTCGACAACCTGCACGCCGCGTTTTTCTGCTTGGGCAAGAATTTCAGATGCTTTCTGTTTGGCTTCGCGCAAGATATCGCCAGACCGCTTGGCCGCCAACTCCAAATCGTGTTTGCCGCGTTCTCCCGCCGCTAGACCATCGGCGATCTGCTGCTTGCGTTGCGACAATGCACCGGTAATGGGCGGCCACACAAATTTCATGCAGAACCAGACAAACATGAAAAACATGATCGACTGGCCAAGCAGGGTTAAATTGATGTTCATGCCCGTCCTCTATTTTCGGCTAAGCTCGTTAATGGATTAACCCGCCACCGCGAACAGGACGTACATGGCCAGACCGACGGCAATCATCGGTACCGCGTCAACCAGACCCATGACCACGAAGAACTGTGTACGCAACATCGGGATCAGTTCCGGTTGACGCGCAGCGCCTTCCAGAAAGCGTCCGCCGAGAATACCAATACCCACGGCCGCGCCTAGCGCACCCAGGCCCATCATGATCGCGCCAGCGATATACAGCAGTGCGTGTTCCATTATGTTTCTCCTGTGAAAAGTTACGTTAACTAAAATTACTAAAAAACCAAAAAATCAATGATGTTCCTGATGTGCCATGTCCAGATAAACAATGGTCAACGTCATAAAAATGAACGCCTGCAAAGTTATGATCAGGATGTGGAAAATGGCCCATGGCAGCGACAAGGTCCACTGCGCCCAGAAAGGCAGCAATGCGATCAAAATAAAGATCATTTCACCGGCATACATGTTGCCGAACAGACGCAAGGCCAAGGACACCGGCTTCGCAATCAGGTTTACGCCTTCAAGGAAAATATTGGCTGGCAGACCAAATTTGCCAAACGGCTGCAAGGTCAACTCACCGACAAACCCACCGATGCCCTTAACCTTGATGCTGTAATAGACCACCAGGAAAAACACGGCGATGGACATGCCAAAGGTGGCGTTCGGATCGGTACTGGGCACCACCTTAAAAAAGGGCAAGCCGGTGTGGTGAACGATGAACGGAATATAGTCGATGGGAAAAAGATCCATAAAATTCATCAGGAAAACCCAGATGAAAATGGTCAGCGCCAAGGGGGCCACTACATCATTGCGACTATTAAAGGAGCCACGTACGCTGGTGTCGATAAAATCAACGATCCACTCGACGAAGTTTTGCATGCCGCCGGGAACGCCGGTTGTAGCCTGTTTGGCCACCTGGCGAAAGAGCCCCAGGAACAACAGGCCCAGCACCAGCGAGACGCCCAGGGTGTCGAGATTAATCGCCCAAAAACCCATTTGCTTGGCTTCTGCCGCAGTATGTGCAAGCCCCAACGAGCCGTCTGGCAGCTTGCCGTAGGTCAGGTTTTGCAAATGGTGGCGGATATATTCGGAAGAAGTGAGTGTTTCGCTAGACATTAAGTCACTCTGACCTGCGCGTTAATAAAGTGGAAACTATCAGGGCCAATTGCCCCAGCACAAACCCCGCCAGCATTGGTAGCGGTTTAAAACCCAGCGGCCCCATTCCGGCAGCCAGCAACGATCCAACAACAAAAAATCGCTCCAAACTGGAGCGATAAAACGTCCACAAATGTACTTGAGCACTTCTGTCTTCTGACCGAGGATCGCCACGCATGCGCCAAGCCAACAACATGGTATTGGTCAACGCCACAACGCCACCAGCCAACATCGCTTCGCCGAAAACGCCGCCACGCAACACCAGACAGGCAACCGCGCCAATCAAGATAATTACGGCTTGCATGCCCACCACTCTATAGATATGCAACGTCAACAGGCCGTAAAGCCGGTGGATTTTAATATACCCTTGTTTAGACGTCAAATTCTTATCCCACGCAGCGAGTAACTTCAGGGCCTTTTTGATGTGCTCTTCTCCATATGCAATATGTAGTAGCGCACTGAATCAATTATATTTTCTGAATGATGCTGTCAAGCTGATCCAGTGATCCATATTCGATCACCAGCTTCCCACGCCCACCCTTTCCGGCCTTGATAGTTACCGTTGTGCCCAGTCTGTCGGATAGGTTTTCCTGTAGTCGCAATATGTCACGGTCCGGTTTTGTAGTTGCGCGCGCGACTGGTTTCATCAGGCGCTGAGCTAGCCGTTCAGCCTCCCGCACAGAAAGTCCCTTGTCAGCAACCTCGTGCGCCGCTTCGATCTGCTTTGCCAGACCCAGAGGGAGCAAAGCGCGTGCGTGGCCCATATCGATACGGCTGTGCATCAACATATCCTGCACCGGCGCGGCTAAAGACAACAGCCTCAACAGGTTTGTTACCGCGCTGCGCGAGCGGCCTACCGCTTCAGCGGCCGCCTGGTGGGTCATGCTGAATTCATCCAGTAAGCGCTGTATTCCGGCCGCCTCTTCCAGTGGATTGAGATTCTCGCGCTGGATGTTTTCGATCAAAGACATGGCCAGCGCCGCTTCATCTGGCACATCTCTTACCAGCACCGGCACTTCTGCCAGACCAGCCAACTGCGCTGCGCGCCAGCGCCGCTCCCCGGCGATAATCTCGAAGCGCTCTCCGAGTACTTTACGCACCAGTATCGGCTGCATAATGCCCTGCGCCTTGATAGAGTCTGCCAACTGCTCCAGCGACGCATGATCCATGCGGCTGCGCGGCTGATATTTACCCGGCTGCAGCCGATCAACAGGCAGGTTTTGAAGGGTGCCATTGCCCGGCTCTTCATCCATGCTGCCTGCCAGTAACGCATCCAGCCCGCGCCCCAATCCTTTCATTTTTGCCATTATCACTATGCCCTCTGTAACTTTCCTGCTGACGCGCCCTGCTTTCTAAGCATCTCGCCGGCAAGGGCCAAATAGGCTTGCGCGCCTTTGGAATTTTTATCGTGATACAGCACCGGCGTTCCAAAGCTGGGCGCTTCTGCCAAACGAATATTGCGCGGGATGACTGTGCGGTAAACCTTGTCACCAAAATGTTGCTGCAATTGCGCGGAGACTTGCTGGGCAAGCGTGCTGCGCGGGTCGTACATGGTGCGCAACAGACCCTCAATTTCCAGGCTGGGATTAAGGTGAGCGCGCACTCTCTTGATGGTTTGTACCAGATCGCTCAGCCCTTCCAGGGCGTAATACTCGCACTGCATGGGAATCATCACCGCGTGCGCTGCGGTCAGGCCGTTCACTGTCAGCAAATTAAGCGCTGGCGGACAGTCCAACAGGATGAAATCATATTGGTCGGATACTGTTGCAAGGGCATCTTTCAAGCGCAATTCCCGATGCTCGAGTCCGACCAGCTCTACCTCTGCGCCAGCCAGCTCACGGTTGGCCGGTAGCAGGTCGTATTTTCCATTCTTCGATGGCACCTTTACCGCTTCCAGCGGCTGTTGTTCCAGCAGCACGTCGTAAACTGTATGCGCCAGGCGTTGCTTGTCGATACCGCTTCCCATGGTTGCGTTACCCTGGGGATCAAGATCCACTAACAACACTCGGCGCTTGGCAGCCGCTAGGCTGGCCGCAAGGTTCACGGTTGTTGTGGTTTTTCCCACGCCGCCTTTTTGGTTCGTAATTGCCAGTATTTTTGTCATGCTAAAACCCTCATTACGACCAAATGTCGCTTTGCGCCTAATTCCGGAACATCCAGAGAAATGACTTCTTCCACCTTTATATCGGGCGGCAATGCCGCCATTTCTTTTTCGGGGTATACCCCCTTCATGGCCAATAACTTTCCATTCTCCGCCAGCAAATGGCGGGTCAATTTCACAAACTCAGCCAACTCGGAAAACGCCCGCGAAATCACCATATCGAAGCGTTGCTCTGGTTGAAATTGCTCTACCCGCTCCGCAATCACATTGACGTTCTTCAGCCCCAAATCGATCACCGCTTGCCTTAAAAAACCGGTTTTCTTGTGGTTACTGTCGAGTAGAGTTACCCCTAACCCGGGCTTTACTATGGCCAAGGGGATGCCCGGCAAGCCACCGCCACTGCCCACATCCAGCAAACGCTTATCTTCTATGTATGGCGCCACAGCTAAGCTGTCGAGCAAGTGATGCGCAATCATCTTGGACGGCTCGCGCACGGCGGTCAGGTTATGAACTTTGTTCCATTTATGCAGCAGCTCGATAAATTTAAGCAGTTGCGCCTGCATTTCCGGCGCAAGTTCGAGCTTAAGCTGGCAAAGCCCTGCAGCCAGTTTCTCTTCCAGGCTCATGCGCTTTTCTGGTCTGCAAAATCATCCGGAAATCCGCGCTTCAGGTGCACCATTAATACCGAAATAGAGGCCGGTGTTATGCCCGAAATTCTTGATGCCTGTCCCAAGGTTTCAGGGCGATGCTGGCTTAATTTTTGTTGCGCTTCTATGGACAAACCGCGCACTTCGGCGTAGTCCAGTCCACTGGGTAAGCGCATGGTTTCGTGGTGGCGCTGGCGCTCAATTTCTTCTTGCTGCCGATCGATATAGCCTTGGTATTTGGCCTGAATTTCGACTTGTTCGGAAACCTGGGGGTTCTCTTCGCCCGGACCGGCGCCAGTCAACGTCATCAAAGTGGTATAGGTCACATCCGGTCGGCGCAGTAATTCGTATAGCGAATATTCCCGCTCGATGGCCTTGCCCAGCACGCGCAATGCATCCGCTTTCGGCAATAGCCGGGGGTTTACCCAGGTTGCTTTCAATCTTTCTTGTTCACGCGCAATCGCTTCGCGCTTTTTCTCAAAAGCCTGCCAACGGACATCGTCCACCACACCTAATTTACGGCCAATTTCAGTCAGCCGCAGGTCAGCATTGTCCTCGCGCAGACTAAGCCGGTATTCGGCCCGGCTGGTAAACATGCGGTACGGCTCGGTCACGCCACGCGTAATCAGGTCGTCCACCAACACGCCCAAATAAGCTTCGTTGCGCCCTGGCGTCCAGGACTCCAGCTCTTTGGCAAACAGCCCGGCGTTGGTTCCGGCCAGCAAACCTTGCGCTGCCGCTTCTTCGTATCCGGTGGTACCGTTAATCTGCCCGGCGAAGTACAAACCACGAATAGCCTTGGTTTCCAGCGAGTTTTTCAAGCCGCGCGGATCGAAATAATCATATTCAATGGCGTAACCGGGCCGGGTAATGTGGGCGTTCTCAAAACCACGAATCGACCGCACCAATTCAAGCTGCACGTCAAACGGCAGGCTGGTGGAAATCCCGTTCGGATACACCTCGTGCGTAGTCAGCCCTTCGGGCTCGACAAAAATCTGGTGGGAATCCTTGTACGAGAAGCGCACCACCTTGTCCTCGATAGACGGACAATAACGCGGCCCTATCCCTTTGATTACGCCGCTATACAGCGGAGACCGATCCAGGCCGCCGCGAATAATTTCGTGGGTGTGCAGATTGGTGTGTGTGGTCCAGCAGGGAAGCTGGCGCGGATGCTGTGCCCGGTTGCCGAGAAACGAAAACACCGGAGCCGGATCGTCGCCCGGCTGTTCCTGCATCACGGAGTAATCCAGAGAACGGCCGTCGATACGCGGCGGTGTCCCGGTTTTTAAGCGCCCGACCGGCAATTTCAGCTCACGCAGTCGATGCGCCAGGCTGACCGAAGGCAGATCGCCCATCCGCCCCGCCGCATAATTGGACTGGCCAACATGAATCAAGCCCGCAAGAAAGGTGCCCGCTGTTAGCACGACAGCACGCGCACGAAATTTCAGGCCTAACTGCGTCACCACGCCAACAATCTGGTCGTCATGCACCATGAAATCATCCACTGCCTGCTGGAACAACCACAGATTGGGCTGGTTTTCCAGGCGATGTCGAATGGCCTGCTTGTACAACACACGGTCCGCCTGGGCGCGCGTCGCGCGCACCGCCGGGCCCTTGCTTGAATTGAGGATGCGAAACTGGATACCGCCTTCGTCGGTGGCTGCCGCCATAGCGCCGCCCAGAGCGTCTACCTCTTTGACCAAATGTCCTTTGCCAATGCCGCCGATAGACGGATTGCACGACATTTGCCCGAGCGTCTCGATATTGTGCGTCAGCAGCAGGGTTTTTACGCCCATGCGCGCGCTGGCTAGCGCAGCTTCAGTGCCGGCGTGGCCGCCGCCGACCACTATGACGTCGAATTGCTGAGGAAAGTCCATGGGGCAGGAAGATAACTTGGTCGCTTAGAAGAAAGCGAATGATACGGCAAAACCGCCTGGCAAAGGAAGCAAGTACGTTATTTTAACCATGTTTCACGTGAAACATACAGGCTATTTCCCGATACAAAAGCGCGAGAAAATCTCTCCCAGCAGGTCGTCTGCATTGAATTCGCCGGTGATCTAACTGAGTGCTTTCTGTGCCAGGCTCAGCTCCTCCGCAAAAAACTCTAGTTGTCCCTGGCTCTGGCTAGCGATGGTTACGTGCTCGTCGGCCGATGACAAAGCACGCAAATGGCGCTCCCGTGCCATGAAGACTCCCTCGCCGCTGGGTTGCCAACCCGCAATGCGCAGGATGTGATCGTGCAACAAATCCATGCCCTGACCACTCTTGGCTGAGAGGTATATTGCCGTTTCTCCGCCGGCCTCCGCTTGGCGCGCAGCATCCCCGAACAAGTCAATTTTATTAAAAACCTTGAGCACCGGAAGATTTATAGGCATTTTTTCGAGAATTTCCAGGTCTGAAGCGACGACCCCTTTTGACGCGTCAATCAGCAACAGCGCTAGGTTGGCTTTTTCGATGGCCGCCCAAGTGCGGGCAATGCCCATCTGTTCCACCTCGTCCTGGGTAACACGCAACCCTGCAGTATCAATGATGTGCAGCGGAATGCCTTCAATTTCGATGCTTTGCCGAATGGTGTCGCGCGTGGTTCCGGGAATGGCCGTGACAATTGCCACCTCCTCCCCTGCCAGCCGGTTCAACAGGCTGGACTTGCCAACATTCGGCTGGCCGATCAACACGATTTGCAGGCCGTCGCGCAACAGCACCCCTTGCCGGGCGGTGTTCACTACATCGGCAAGCCGTGCCTGAATGGCGGACAGCTTGCCGAACGCGTCAGCGCGCTGCAGGAAATCGATTTCTTCCTCGGGAAAATCCAGCGTCGCCTCAACCAGCATGCGCAATTCGATCAAAGCATCGGTTAGCGAATGCACTCGCTGGGAAAACTCGCCTTGCAAAGAGCGCAACGCGCTCTTTGCCGCGCTTTCCGAAGCGGCGTCGATCAAATCCGCGACACTTTCCGCCTGCGCCAGGTCCAGTTTGTCGTTGAGGAATGCACGTTTACTGAATTCACCGGGTTCGGCCAGGCGTGCGCCCAAAGACAGGCATCGGCGCAGCACCATTTGCAGCACTGCGGGACCGCCGTGGCCTTGCAACTCTAATACATCTTCACCGGTGTAGGAATGGGGAGAGGGGAAATACAGCGCAATGCCTTCGTCCAGGGCATCATGCTTTTCGTCCAGAAAACGCCGCAAGGTGGCGCTGCGCGGTTGCGGCAACTTGCCCAGAATACCGCTGGCGATGGTTGCTGCAAGCTTGCCGGAAACCCTTACAACACCGATACCGCCCCTGCCGGGTGCGGTAGCGATGGCCGCGATTGTATCGCCGTCAGTGCTTGGCATGCGCCACTTTGGCGCTCCCCATGCTGCGCGTTATCGCCCATTGCTGTGTGATGGAGAGCACATTGTTTACTACCCAGTAGAGAACCAGGCCAGAAGCAAAAAAGAAGAAGAAAATGCTGAAAGCTAGGGGCATGATCATCATCACTTTGGCCTGAATGGGATCAGGCGGCGTCGGGTTGAGCTTGGTCTGGATGATCATGGTGATGCCCATAACGATCGGCAACACATAGAACGGGTCGGGCGAAGACAAGTCATGGATCCAGAAGATAAAGGGGGCGTGGCGAATTTCCACGCTAGCCAGCAATACCCAGTAGAGGGCAATAAACACGGGGATTTGGATCACAATAGGCAGGCAGCCGCCAAGCGGGTTGACCTTCTCTGTCTTATACAGCTCCATCATGGCCTGATGCAGCTTTTGGCGGTCGTCGCCGTAATGTTCTTTTAGTTTTTGCAATTTGGGCGCAAGCAGCTTCATCTGTGCCATGGAACGGTAGCTTTTCGCCGACAAGGGGAAAAATAGCAACTTAAGAAACACTGTCAGCAAAATTATAGACACGCCCCAATTGCTGACGCTCTTGTGTATAAAGGAAAGCGCCCAGAATATCGGTGCAGCAATTATTGTTAACCAACCATAATCCACCGTTAACCCCAGTCCCGGCGCAAGGCTATTTAGCTTGTCCTGCTCCTGCGGGCCAGCGTAGAGGGGAACGGCCATGGTCTTGGTCTCACCGGGCCGGATGGTACCTAGCGGCAGAATCGTGCCCACGTCATACAATCCCTCGCCTGCCTTGCGTGCGTAAAATTCCCGATGCCCATTATTTTTGGGAAGCCACGCGCTTAGATAGTAGTGCTGCAGCATGGCAACCCAGCCGTCTTCGCCAAACTTGGTATATTTTTCCTTACCTTTTTCGATATCCGCGAAAGGAATTTTCTCGAATTTTCCCTTGTCCGAATAAATTGCGGCGCCGGTGTAGGTGGAGACAAATTTTGGGCTGCCGGCAGGGGGGTTGCCATTGCGCAACAATTGGAAGTAAGCGCTTGGCTCAATCGCTGCTGCCCCATTGTTTGTGATATCAAAAGAGACATCCATCAAGTAGCTGTCGCGGTGAAAAACGTAATTTTTCGCCACTTTGACCAAGCCATCCGGGCTAGTCCAGGACAGGGTTGCCTTTATCTCGCTCGCATTTGGCGCTAGGACATATTCGGCCCGTTCCGCCTGAAATACGGCTTTGTGTGACGGAAGCCCATTGCCTATCAAACCACTTTGGGCAACATATTCACCGCTCGCTTTATCATCGAAGAGGACAAGATTTTTCTTTTCATCCACAGTATCACGATGTTTAAGAAGTTCGAGCCGACGAATATCGCCGCCATTCGTGTCAATCTCAGCAAGCAGCGTATCCGTTACTACCTTTACTCGCGCGCCTTTTACTAACAACGCGCTTTTTTCCACTTCGATAACCGCCTGTGGCGTTTTACCGGATGTAGCAGAATAAGTAGGCGTCGGTATTTGTTGGGAAGGGCTTATAACCGCTGTTTGTGGCACTTGCGGTTGATTTTCTTTCTGCCAGGCGTCCCACAACAACAGAATTGAGAAGGAAAAAACGATGAAAGCAATAAGACGTTGAGTATCCATGGATCCAATCACATTACGGTACAGGGTCGTGGCCGCCAGGATGCCAAGGATGGCAACGGCACACGCGATGGGCTGACAACCAAACACCCCTCAGCGCACCGTGTTTGGTAAGCGCCTGGCAGGCATAATCGGAGCAGGTCGGGCTAAAACGGCAGCGTGGCCCTAACAAAGGGCTGATCAGGTAACGGTACAGCGAAACTAGGAAGACGAGCGCTCGAGACATTTTTTCAGGCCGGTAAGTAATCTTTGTAATTCTTCCCTGACTGCCGTGTAATCCTTTTGTTCAAATGGGGTATGCACGCGCGCGACAATATCCAGATTGGCTATTTCCGGGCGATTGAGCCGAAATGTGTCCCGTACAATCCGCTTCATATAGTTTCTTGCCACTGCACGACGCGCCACTTTTTTACCTACTACCACGCCCAGGCGAGGGAAAGGCAAGTCACTGGGCTTTGCCATGAGATGCAGGAAGCTTCCACGTACCGTGCACCTAAAAACGAAGACGGATGAAAACTCATCCGTCTTCGTTAAGCGGCAACACCTCGGAAAGCCGCTGGCAGGCGTCACCCCAATGCTTTACTAGACGCCGAGCCTGACCCGGCCTTTGGCACGACGTGCACGAATTACGGCACGGCCACCACGAGTTTTCATTCGTACCAAAAAACCGTGCGTGCGTTTACGACGCGTTACAGAAGGCTGATAAGTGCGCTTCATGGGGAACCCTCTCTGAATATCTAATAAAAAACGTGCAATTAGACCCGTTTTCATGCTCTCTTGTCAACCATTATACTGGCGAATAGTCTGTGGATAAGTGTTGCCAAAAAGACTAAAATGTCTAAATCACGTCCCCTGAAATTTTTTGCCTGCCCTTATAAAAAGTTAGTTAATGAACAACTTCTGGTCCGCTTGTCTAAATCGATTTGAAAAGGAACTTCCAGCGCAGCAATTCCAGACCTGGATAAAGCCTCTCAAATTTGAAGCTGACCAAGAACCCCTGCGCTTACTTGCCCCTAATCGCTTCGTGATGCAATGGGTAAAAGATAAATTCTTCTCTCGTATTGAGGAGATCGCAGTCGAATATTTTGATCGTCAAGTTAGTATCCTGTTAGTCCTATCTGAGCCTACCGCCGACAAAACAGTTCATCCTGCGGGGCTCAGCACTCCTTCCGCTAAAGCGAAAGATAAGGTCGATACTTCTCGTTTAAATCCAAATTTTACCTTTGACACTTTCGTTACGGGCAAAGCGAATCAGCTGGCCCGGGCTGCGGCAATACAGGTCGCAGAAAATCCCGGTGTCGCCTACAACCCGTTATTTGTCTATGGCGGAGTCGGTCTTGGTAAAACCCATTTAATTCAAGCTATTGGTAATTACGTCAGAGAAAATAACGGTAACGCTAAAATCAGTTATATTCATGCCGAGCGCTATGTTTCAGATGTGGTGAGAGCCTATCAATACAAGGCATTTGACGAATTTAAGCGCTATTATCACTCGCTTGATTTGCTCTTGATCGATGATATTCAGTTCTTTGGTGGGAAGTCGCGTACTCAGGAAGAGTTTTTCTATGCATTTAATGCCCTGATTGAAGCACATAAACAAGTTATTATCACTTGCGATACCTATCCCAAAGAAATTTCCGGAATGGAAGACCGCTTGATATCCCGTTTCGGTTGGGGCCTTACGGTAACTATTGAGCCTCCGGAACCTGAAATGCGGGTTGCTATTCTGCTAAAAAAAGCGGCGATGGAAGGTATCGACTTGGATGAGCATGCTGCCTTTTTTATTGCCAAACAGATACGATCAAACGTCCGCGAACTGGAAGGTGCATTAAAACGCGTGTTAGCGTTCTCTCGCTTCACGGGACGCCCAATTTCTCTTGACCTTACTAAAGAGGCATTGAAAGATTTACTGGCAGTCCAAAATCGGCTAGTTTCCATTGAAAACATTCAAAAAACTGTGGCTGACTATTACAAGTTAAAAGTTGCAGAAATGTTTTCAAAAAAACGGACTCGGGCGGTTGCTCGCCCTCGCCAGGTAGCAATGGCGTTAGCAAAGGAATTAACACCATTGAGCTTGCCGGATATTGGTCAAGCGTTCGGTGGACGTGACCACACAACGGTTCTGCATGCCTGCAGAAAAATTAAAGAATTACGTGAGAGTGATGGCGAAATTAATAAAGATTACGCAATTTTGTTGCAGGTATTAAACAGTTAACCGTTTGTGTACAAAATGTGGATAAAGGTAAGAAAATTGAGATCAAATTTTTTGTCCCCAATTTACTCATAAACTATAAATGATTTATCCCATCAATTAATACACGTTTATCTAATTGATAAGATAAGTGTTTTTATGCTTATACAGTTTTTACGGCTATTTTAATTATTATTATCAGGGTTATATATTATGTTATTAATTAAAACCGATCGTGACACCTTGTTGAAACCTCTCCAGGAAGTTACAGGGGTTGTTGAGCGCCGACATACGTTGCCCATTCTTTCCAATGTCTTGATAGAACGGTCAGGGGATAAATTATCGCTTATCGCGACGGATCTGGAAATTCAGGTAACCGCGATAACCGCTTGTACTGACCAGGATAAAGATTTTTCCATTACAGTCTCTGCCAAGAAATTGTTGGATATTTGCCGCTCATTACCAGAGGGAACAACGGTCAGTCTCGATGGGGAGGACAGCCGTTTACAGCTTAAAGGCGGTAAAAGTCGCTTCAGCCTACAAACGCTGCCTGCCGTTGATTTTCCAAGAGTTGCGCCGTCACTAGACGTTAAGAGTGTTGTTCGACTTTCACAAAAGACATTGAAACGGCTACTTAATTTGGTTCAATTTTCGATGGCACAACAGGATATTCGTTATTACTTGAATGGCCTGCTTTTGATCGTCGATGCGGGGCAATTAAAAGTTGTGGCTACAGACGGCCACCGGCTTAGTTTGGCAAGTGTTCCGCTGGAAGAAACTATCGAATCGCAAGAAGTCATTTTGCCACGCAAGACAGTTGTTGAACTGATCAAATTATTAACGGACAGCGAAGAAGAAACAATAATAGAAATAGCGCAAAACCAGGTCAAATTCACATTCGGCAATATTATTTTGGTAAGCAAGGTTATCGACGGTAAATTCCCGGACCATAACCGTGTAATCCCGACCAATCATGACAAAAACCTGCTCATAGCAAGAACCTTCTTATTACAGGCATTGCAACGCGTCTCGATTCTTTCAAATGAAAAATTCCGTGGCGTTCGGCTGGTCTTAACGGGGAACAACCTGCGTATCGTTTGTAACAATAGCGAACAGGAAGAAGCGCAGGAAGAGATGGAAATCGAATATGCCGGAGATGCGCTCGATATTGGATTTAATGTGAGTTATCTGTTGGACGTGTTAAATAATTTGGGCTGCGAAAATGTCGCATGCTCTTTTGGGGATGCGAATAGCAGCATGCTCATGACGGTACCAGGGGAAGACAGTTTCAAATATGTCGTAATGCCGATGCGCATATAGTGGATCGCGGGTAACCCCTATTTGGAAATAGTTAGTTTTTATTGTTCCACGTGAAACATTGGATAAATTATGACTCAAGAATACGATTCTAGCAGTATTAAAGTATTGAAAGGTTTGGAAGCTGTGCGCAAGCGCCCCGGCATGTATATCGGAGATACCAGCGACGGTACGGGCTTGCACCATATGGTGTTTGAGGTGATGGACAACTCTATTGATGAAGCGCTAGCTGGCCACTGTAACGAAATCCGGGTCATCATTCATCCAGATAATTCAGTTAGCGTCGTAGATAACGGGCGAGGAATCCCCACGGATATTCATCCGGGAGAGGGCCGTTCGGCAGCGGAAGTTATTATGACTATTCTGCACGCGGGCGGAAAATTTGGTGGCGAAGACAGCTCTTACAAGATTTCCGGTGGGCTGCACGGAGTTGGCGTCTCCGTAGTGAATGCCTTGTCGGAATGGTTAAAGCTCACCATTCGTCGTGACGGCCAAGTGAATTTCATGGAGTTTCGCCATGGCGAGCCTGTAGAGGCACTCAAAGTAATCGGCCAGACGGAACGGCGTGGCACGGAAGTGCATTTCATGCCCAGCGCGGAAACGTTCAACAACATTGAATTTCATTTTGACATTCTGGCCAAGCGTTTGCGCGAACTTTCATTCCTCAACAACGGCGTGAAAATTGACCTCGTCGACCAAAGAACCGGCAAGGAAGAAAACTTTGCCTTCGAAGGCGGCGTAAAAGGCTTTGTTGAATACATAAACCGAACAAAATCAACTCTTCACCCCAATGTTTTCCATGCGGTAGGTGAAAAAGACGGCATTACGGTTGAAGTGGCCATGCAGTGGAATGATTCATACCAGGAAGCCGTTCTGTGCTTTACCAACAATATTCCCCAGCGTGATGGTGGTACCCACCTCACCGGGCTGCGCGCCGCAATGACGCGAACCCTGAACCAGTATCTAGCATTAAACGACCAGGCTAAAAAGGCCAAGGTAGAAACCTCTGGCGATGATATGCGCGAAGGGCTGTCCTGCGTGCTTTCGGTCAAGGTTCCGGACCCAAAATTTTCGTCACAAACAAAAGACAAGCTGGTGTCCTCCGAAGTGCGGCCCGTTGTAGAAGATGTCGTGGCGCAGAAGCTGGAAGAGTTTTTGCTGGAAAAGCCCGCTGACGCAAAAATCATTGTCGGCAAAATCATAGAAGCTGCCCGTGCGCGCGAGGCTGCCCGAAAAGCCCGCGAAATGACGCGCCGCAAAGGGGTGCTGGATGGCATGGGCTTGCCAGGAAAGCTGGCCGATTGCCAGGAAAAAGATCCCGCACAATCAGAGGTCTACCTAGTAGAGGGAGACTCTGCGGGCGGGTCGGCCAAACAGGGACGCGACCGCAAATTTCAGGCCATCCTGCCGCTCAAAGGGAAAATTCTCAATGTGGAAAAAGCCCGCTTTGACAAACTGGTTTCATCCCAGGAAATCGCAACCCTGATTACCGCGCTGGGTACTGGAATCGGCAAGGATGAGTACAACGTCGAAAAGTTGCGTTATCACCGCATTATCATCATGACCGATGCGGACGTGGATGGATCGCACATTCGAACGCTCCTGCTAACCTTTTTCTACCGTCAAATGCCTGAGCTGGTTGAGCGCGGCCACATCTATATCGCTCAGCCACCGCTCTACAAGGTAAAACACGGGAAAGCCGAGCGCTATCTGAAAGACGAACACGAAATGAAGCAGTATTTGCTGCAGGAGGCGCTTAATAATGCGGAGCTGGTAACCGCCGCCAAAGCTGCTCCCATGGGACGGGAAGCACTAGAAGGCATTGCTAAGGAATACCTGCTCGCCGAAGCTGTGATCGACCGATTGTCGCGCCTGATCGACGAAGGCGTGCTACATGCCTTGCTCAAAAGCCCCAACCTGGATTTGTCCGACATGGCCAAAGCCCAAGCGAGCGCCGCACAGTTATCCGCGGCAATGAGTATGCCCGGCTACGAAATTATTGCCGAATACGACGACAAGGAAGAGGGTCACCGGCTAACCGTGCGCAAAATTCACCATGGCAATATCCAGATAACGCATATCGACCACGCATTTCTGGACAGTGGCGACTACGCCCAGATCCGCCATGCCGCGCAGGTGTTAGATGGCCTGCTTGGAAGAGGTGCATACGTGAAACGTGGCGAACGTCAAACTCCGGTAACCGAATTCAAGCAGGCTTTGGACTGGCTTCTGGAGGAGGTGCGTAAAGGTCTTTCGGTGCAGCGCTATAAAGGCTTGGGTGAGATGAACCCGGGGCAATTATGGGAAACCACCATGGACCCCAAGGTTCGCCGCCTGATGCGAGTTCAGATCGAGGACGTGATAACCGCCGACGAAATTTTTACCACCCTGATGGGTGACCAGGTGGAACCCCGCAGAGCATTTATTGAAACTAATGCCTTGGGCGTCCGAAACCTGGATGTATAAATTTAGGGTGTTGTGCACGTAACCGGAATTAGTGAGAATAGATACGAAATTGTGAGAATGAAAATTCAGAATTAGTGAGAGTGCGGCGAAAAGCCATGTACTTTCTAGCGCTGAAAATAAATTCGCAAGACAAAACAGAGAAAGCCCCAAAGACTGGGGCTTTCTTATTGCGGGCTCTCATGAATTTGCATTGGATTTGCTCAAGCCGATGAAGACGGCGCAAGAAGCGGTGGATTACTTCCCGCGCGCCCTTATTCCGAAAAGGACATGCTATGAAACGTTTCGCCCTGTTTCTTTTTCTGCCCCTGCTAGCCGCCTGCAGTCCGGAGGGTAAGAATGGCCCCGCAGGCGCTGGTGGACCGTCAGGAGCCATGCCGCCAGCGGAAGTGGAGGTAGTGCAGGTGGGTAGCGGAGCGGCTACGCTCACCCGCGAGTTGCCGGGCCGGGTGGCGGCGGTCCGTACAGCCCAGGTGCGGGCACGGGTGGAAGGCATTGTCGAAAAGCGGTTGTTCGTGGAAGGCAGCGATGTGCGCGCCGGTCAGCCGCTATTCCAATTAGATAATCGCACTTTCCGCACGGCTGCCCAGGCCGCGGAAGCCGACGCGGACGTGAAGAAGCTCAACTTTTCTCGCGTGGAATCTTTGCTGCCCATCAAGGCGGTGAGCCAGCAGGAAGTGGATCTTTCCCGCGCCGCACTTAAACAGGCCGAGGCGCAACTCGCACGTGCCCGGCTGGATCTGGAAAACACCACGGTGCCTGCTACGATCTCCGGCCGCATCGGCCGTGCGCTGGTGACAGAAGGGGCGCTGGTGGGCCGCGGCGAGGCAACTTTGCTCGCCACCATCGAGCAACTGGAGCCGGTACAAGTGCTCTTCACCCAACCGAATGCCGATGTGTTGCGCCTTAAAAGTGCCCTGGCAGCGGGGAGTTTAAAAGCGACGGAAAGCCGCGCCATAGAGCTCATTTTGGAGAGCGGCCAACCCTATGCCCACAAAGGCCGACTTATCTTCCGGGACATGAGTGTTGATCCCACCACAGGTGCCATCACATTGAAAGCGGAGTTTCCCAACCCCGAACGTCTGCTGCTTCCCGGCACGTTTGTGCGCGTGAGGGTGCCCCAGGCGGTAGCGCAGGGCGTGATCACCGTGCCCCAGCGGACCGTGATTTCCGGACCTCAGGGCCAATTCGTGTTGCTGGTGGGGCCAGAGAACAAAGCCATGCCGCGCCCGGTAAAAGTCGGGGCCATGGCGGGTACGGACTTCGTCATCGAAGAGGGTCTCAAGGGCGGCGAGACCCTTATCGTGAGCGGCGTGCAGAAGGTGCGGCCGGGCACCATTGTGAAACCAGTTCCCCAGAAGCAGGGAAGCTAACATGGCACGTTTCTTCATTCACCGGCCCATCTTCGCCTGGGTTATCGCCATCCTGATCTTGCTGGTCGGAGGAATCGCCCTCAAGAACCTGCCAGTGGCCCAATATCCACAGGTAGCGCCGCCCCAGATTGCGTTCAACGTAACTTATCCCGGCGCTTCCTCCCAATTGATCGAAGACACGGTCATCAAACTGATCGAACAGGAGATGAACGGCATCGAGCACCTGCTCTACATGGAGGCGGCTTCTGAATTGGGTGCGGGTACGCTGACCCTCACCTTCGAGCCCGGCACCAATATCGACATCTCCTCCGTGGAAGCCCAGAACCGATACAAGCGCGTCGAGGCGCGCGTCCCGGAGGAGGTGCGCCGGCTTGGTGTGCCGGTGACGAAGCCCCAGCGCAACTATCTACTGTTCGTCGCCATTTTTTCCAAAGATCGCAACCTCAACGCTATCGATCTCGGGAGCTACTCCGCCGCCAACGTACTCGATCCTCTCCGCCGTGTGCCAGGTGTGGGCGAGGCTATCCTCTTTGGCACCGAATACTCCATGCGCATTTGGCTCAAGCCTGAGCAGCTTACCGCCTATGGCCTTACGCCTGCCGACGTGAAACGGGCTTTGCAAGCCCAGAACGTGCAGCTTGCTACCGGCGAGCTAAACCAAGCTCCTGGCGCTCCAGGTGCCCAGGTGAACGCAGTCATCATCACGCGTGGTCGGCTTTCCTCCACCGAAGAGTTCGGCAACGTGGTGGTACGGGCGCTTCCCAATGGGGCCACGGTGAAGGTGAAAGACGTAGCCCGGGTGGAGCTGGGAGCAGAAAGCTACGACCGCTACGCCCGGATGGATGGCGAACCCATTGCGGCCATCGCTGTCCGCGTGGCGCCCGGTGCCAATGCCTTGGACGTAGCGAAGGCGATCAAGGTACGCATGGCGGAGCTTGCCCGCTTCTTCCCCAAGGGGATCGACTGGACTGTACCCTACGACACTTCCCGTTTCGTGGAAATCTCCATCACTGAGGTCGTAAAGACTTTGGCCGAGGCCATGGTGCTGGTGTTCATCGTGATGTATGTATTCCTTGGCCACTGGCGCACAACCCTGATTCCCGCAGTGGTGGTGCCGGTGGCCCTGGCCGGTGCCACGGCTGGGCTCTATGCCTTCGGCTTTTCTATCAATGTGCTGACCCTGTTCGCCATGGTGCTTGGCATCGGTATCTTGGTTGATGATGCAATCGTGGTGGTGGAAAACGTGGAGCGCATTATGCGCGAGGAACGTCTGCCGCCACTGGCCGCTACCCTGAAAGCCATGGACCAGATCCTCGGCGCGATCCTCGGCATTTCCGTGGTGCTTTCGGCGGTGTTCATGCCCATGCTGTTCTTCGGCGGCTCCGTGGGCGCCATCTACCGCCAGTTCGCCGCCACCCTTATCCTCACCATGGCGTTCTCGGTGCTGATGGCGCTGTCGCTTACACCCGCCATGTGCGCGACCCTACTCAAACCCGGTGTGGCGGAAGAAGATGAAAAGCGCGGGTTCAACCGCTTCTTTGGCCGGGTGACTATGAGATATCACGGACTCACGGCCCGCATCCTCACCCGCACTGGCCGCTGGATGGTGATTTATCTCGCTATCGTGGTTGCCACCGGTTGGCTGTTCACCAAGCTTCCAGGAAGCTTCCTGCCGGACGAGGACCAGGGCTATTTCATCACCCTGGTGCAGCTGCCTGCGGGCGCTACCCAGGAACGCACGGTGGAGGTGCTCTCCAAGGTGGAGCAGTTCTACAAGCAGCAGCCGGAGGTGGAGAAGGTCATCGGCGTGGTGGGCTTTTCCTTCTTCGGTCGGGGGCAGAATGCGGCGCTTGTCTTCACCCGGCTTAAGGACTGGGGGGCTCGTCTAGGGCCGGAACACTCGGCTCAGGGCGTCATCGGCCGATCTATGGGAACCTTGATGCGCATCAAAGAGGCCATGATCTTCGCCGTGAATCCCCCGGCCATTCCCGAACTGGGTGCGGTGGGCGGCTTCGACTTCCGCCTGTTGGACCGCTCGGACCAGGGGCGCGAGGCGTTGATGGATGTGCGTAACCTGGTGTTGGGGCTTGCCTCCCAGGATAGCCGGCTGGTCGGCGTGCGGCCGGAAGGCCAGGAGCCGGGGCCGCAGGTGTTTCTGGAAATTGACCGGGAGAAGGCGCAGGCGTTACAAATCGACATGGCCGATCTCAATGACACCCTTAGCTCCGCCATCGGGGTGGCTTACGTGAACGACTTCGTGCGTGCCGGGCGCATCCTCCGGGTGCAAATGCAGGCGGACGCTGACTTGCGCAAGACGCCCGAGGATCTGTTAAAACTTCCGGTGAAAAATCGCCTGGGTGAGGTGGTGCTTTTGGGAGAAATTGCCAAGCCCAAGTGGATCGTGGGACTGCCCAAGCTTGACCGCTATAACGGCAGTCCCTCGATGAAGATCGCAGGCAACCCCGCCCCCGGCCATTCCACAGGCGAAGCGATGCAGGCCATGGAAGAAATCGCCCAGAAACTTCCGCCCGGTTTTGCCTTCGAATGGTCTGGCACGTCTTTCGAAGAGCGGCTTGCTGGTGCCCAAGCGCCCATCCTGTTCGGGCTGTCGCTCCTCGTGGTGTTCCTGGCGCTTGCGGCCCTGTATGAGAGCTGGGCCATTCCGCTTGCGGTGATCCTGGTGGTGCCGCTCGGCATCCTCGGCGCGGTGCTGGCGGTGCAGCTACGAGGCTTGCCCAACGATGTGTTCTTCAAGGTGGGCTTGATTGCCATCATCGGGCTATCCGCCAAGAACGGTATCCTTATCATCGAGTTTGCCCGCAAGCTCCACGAGGAAGGGATGGAGCTCATACCCGCTACCCTGGAAGCATGCCGGCTGCGCTTAAGACCCATCCTCATGACTAGCTTCGCCTTTATCCTGGGCGTGATGCCGCTCGCCATTTCCACTGGCGCCGGCGCGGGTAGCCGCCACGCGGTGGGTACGGGCGTGATCGGCGGCATGATCGCTGCGACACTGCTCGCCATTTTCCTGGTGCCGGTCTTTTTTGTAGTGGTGCGCAGGTTCTTCCCCACACGGCCTCGGGAGGAAACGAAACATGACTGAACGAAAAATTTCTTCTACTTCCTCGACGGGGAAAACGGCGTGCGTCACGCTTGGTTCTGTCGTCTTTGCGTTGCTAGCGGGCTGTTCTTTGATTCCCCCCTATGAGCGCCCGACCGCGCCGGTTCCTGCGCATTTCCCAGGCGTCAGCGAGGCCACGGCTAGCACCTTGCTCTCCTGGCGTGAGTATTTCCCCGACCCGGCGCTTCACGCGCTTATAGAGGCGGCGCTCGACTACAACCGGGATCTCAGGATCGCCTTGGCGCGGGTCGATGAGGCCCGGGGGCTGGCGGGTATCGCCCGCGCCGACCGCTTCCCCACGCTGGAGGCACAAGGCTCGGCCAACCGCTCCCGTACGCCAGCGGATCTCACGGGTACGGGCCAACAACGTACTGCCAGCCGCTACGACCTGGGCTTGGGGGTGACCGCTTTCGAGCTGGATTTCTGGGGTCAGGCGGTCGCGTTGAGTGAGGCGGCCAGGGCCCAGTATTTGGCGAGTGACGAGGCAGCAAAAAGCTTTCGCATCGGCCTCATCGGCGATGTCGCTAACACTTGGTTTCTGCTTATGGAACTTGCCGAGCGGGAACGCCTTGCTGCCGCGACGTTGAAAACCCGCGAGGATAGTCTCACACTCATCCGTAAGCGGCAGGAGGCCGGTCTTGGTACCGATCTTGATGTACTTGTCGCCGAGGGTATTGACGAATCCGTGCGCGCCCAATGGGCAGAGCTGAAGCGCCAGAGGACCCAGACGGAAAATGCCCTGCGCCTGCTCACCGGCATGGGGGGCACTATCCCCGCCCCGGCGAATGTTGCCACTCAGCCCCCGATGGCCGAGCTTGCGCCGGGGCTACCCTCGGAGCTGCTCCTGCGGCGCCCCGACGTGCGCGCCGCAGAGCAGCGGCTCATCGCTGCGAACGCTAATGTAGGCGCTGCCCGCGCAGCATTTTTCCCCCGCATCGGACTCACCGCTAGTCTGGGTACGGCAAGCCACGCACTCTCCGGCCTATTCGATTCTGGCAGCCAGGCTTGGTTATTCCAGCCCATGCTGAAGTTACCTCTGTTCGACGCAGGCCGCACCCAGGCAAACCAGGACGTGGCTGAAGCGCGTAAAGTCCAGGCCGTGGCCGACTACGAAAAAACTATTCAACAAGCGTTCCGCGAAGTGGCCGATGCCCTTGCCGCGCGTTCCACGTATAGCGAGCAACTGGCTGCCCAGGAAGCCAACCTGCGTGCCCAGCAGGCGCGATATGAACGAGTAAAAGCCCGTGAACACGCAGGTATTGCCAACTACCTGGAAGTGCTGGACGCAAGCCGGGATGCTTTCAATGCGGAACAGGCCCTGGTGAGTTCCCGCCGGCAGCTCCTGAGCGCCCACGTAGACCTCTACAAGGCATTGGGGGGCGGGGATTAATTGCGTGTCGTCTTCTGTGCGCGCTGAAGAAATAAGAAGGCGAGTTTGAGGTTTGCTACGGTAGAGCAATGAGTGCCGCGTGTTTGCAATTTGGGCAGACGATGCTCCGCGAACCCCTTAGTTCGTAAGCAATGACTACATCAGCACAACGTCATACAGCTCCTGCGTATATTGCGTCTCGACCTGCAAAGAAATCGGCTTGCCGATGAAGTCGCCCAGTTGGGCAAGGCTTTGCGATTCCTCATCGAGGAACATATCAATCACTGGCTGGGAAGCCAAAATGCGGAATTCACGCGCGTTGAACTGGCGGGCCTCGCGTACGATTTCGCGCAGAATTTCATAGCATACCGTTTGGGCAGTCTTGATTTCGCCCCGTCCCTGACATACCGGGCACTGCTCGCATAGGATGTGCGCCAGGCTTTCACGCGTGCGCTTACGGGTCATTTCCACCAACCCCAATGCGGTAAACCCATTGATGGTCATGCGCGTGCGGTCGCGCGACAAGGCTTTCTTGAACTCGGCCAAGACCGCGTCTCGGTGCTCCGCGCTATCCATGTCGATGAAGTCGACGATGATGATGCCACCCAGGTTTCTCAGTCGTAGCTGGCGTGCAATAACTTGCGAAGCTTCCAGATTGGTTTTAAAAATCGTGTCGTCGAAGTTGCGCACACCGACAAAACCGCCCGTGTTTACATCCGCTGTAGTGAGCGCTTCGGTCTGGTCGATGATCAGGTAGCCGCCGGACTTCAAATCCACTTTTCTGGACAAGGCCTTTTCGATTTCTTCCTCAATGGCATACAGGTCAAACAGCGGCCGTTCGCCGGTGTAGTGGTCTATCTTGCGCGCCACATCACTCACGTAATCCTGGGCAAAGGACTGCATTTTTTGAAAAGTTTCACGCGAATCCACCAGCAGCCGGTCAGTGTCTTCATTCACAAAATCGCGCAGTACACGCAGCGGCAAATTCAAATCTTCGTACAGCAAAGTTTGCGGCGCTGCGATTTTCGCGCTTACCACAATGCCGCTCCACAGCTTGCGCAGGTACTCGACGTCTGCCTGCAACTCCTTGTCGGTAGCGGTCTCAGCCATGGTGCGAATAATGAAACCGCCCTTCTCCCCCGGCGGCACCAGTTTTTGCAGACGCTCGCGCAGTGCCTCCCGGTCGACTTCCGCCTCGATTTTCTGCGATACACCGATATGCATGTCCTGTGGCAAATAGACAAGAAAACGCCCCGCGATACTGACCTGGGTGGACAGGCGCGCGCCCTTGGTGCCGATGGGATCCTTGATTACCTGCACCAGCAGAGGTTGTCCTTCAAACAGGATTTTTTCTATGGGCCGCTCTTCCTCTGCTCCCTGGCGTTGCTCCCAAATATCCGCTACATGCAGGAATGCCGCACGCTCCAACCCCACCTCAACAAAGGCTGACTGCATCCCAGGCAGCACGCGGCACACGCGGCCTTGGTAAATGTTTCCTACCAGTCCGCGGGCAGTGCTGCGTTCCACATGCAGTTCCTGCACCACCCCGAATTGCATTACTGCCACACGGGTTTCTTGCGGCGTCACATTGATTAGAATTTCTTCACTCATTGTTAGTCTTCAGCTATCAGAGGACAGCTTTCAGTTCTTTGTGTGCGGCAAGCCGCGCATGTTTTACTGACAACTGACGGGTGATAGCTGTCCCCTTTTATAAAACATCGATACCGAATTGTCCCAATAGCTGCACGGTTTCATAGAGAGGTAGGCCCATTACACCGGAGTAGCTACCTTCCAGTCGGCTGATAAAAGCTGCTGCGCGCCCCTGAATCGCGTAAGCGCCAGCTTTGTCGTGCGGCTCCCCGGTAATTGTATAGTTCTTGATGGTGTGTTCATCCAGTGGAGCAAACTCTACTATTGAAGAGGACACTTTCGTTTTTACATCCCCGCCGTAGGCCAGTGCGATTGCCGTATGCACTTCATGGCGCTTACCGGATAGGCGCCTGAGCGTTTCTGCTGCCTGCGCCATATCGCTCGGCTTGCCAATAATTTCACCATCGATAGTTACCGTGGTATCCGCCGCTAGCAACGGATAGGGAGGCAAACGGCGCATATGCAAAGCCGTATGACCCATTTCTGCTTTGATATTGGCAATACGCAGCACATAATCGCGCGGGTTTTCCGCAGGCAGTGGGGTTTCATCAAAGGCGGCGCGCGAAGGGTGGGTTCGCAACATGATCATCTCGAAATGAACGCCTATCTGCTTCAATAGCTCACGCCGCCGTGGGCTGGCGGAGGCCAAATAAATACGTTGTTCGTGCAGTGCCATATTTACTCCCTATGATAGGGGTGTCCCTGAATGATGGTAGCTGCCCGGTAAAGTTGCTCTGACAGCAGCACACGCGCCAGGCCGTGCGGCAGGGTCATGGCAGAGAGGGCAAGCATTTTCTCCGCGCGCCGCTTGATGTCATCGTGCAGACCGTCCGCGCCGCCAATGATAAAGGCGACGTCGCCACCCAGTTGCTGCCAGCCTGTAATTGCTTGCGCCAAGCGTTGTGTAGTCCAGGACTCGCCCCGTTCATCCATGACCACAAACCTTGCGCCCTGTGGCAACGCGCCGGCAATGCGCTCGCGCTCAGCATCCAGAATCTGTTGGGTGGATTTCCCGCCGCCGCGTTTTTCCGGCTTCAGTTCAACCAGTTCGATGCGCGATTCACGCGGCATGCGCTTGGCGTACTCCGCAAAGCCCGCTTCTACCCAATCGGGCATTTTGTTACCGATGGCAATGATCCATAGCTTCATCGCGGATTATTGCTTGGCTGCGACCTTTCCCGCCTTGCTAAGTTTTTTCTTCTCTGCCGCGCCCCACAACTGTTCCAGATTGTAATAGGCGCGTACGGCGGGTTGCATGATGTGTACCACCACGTCGCCCAAATCGACCAGCGCCCATTCGCCGCTCTGTTCACCCTCTACGCCGCAGACTTCGCCGCCGATTTCCTTGATTTTCACCTGCACGTTGTTGGCGAGCGCTTTCACCTGCCGGGTCGAATCGGCACTGGCGATAATCATGGTATCGAACAACGAGGTCAACTTTGAAACATCGAGTATTTCAATATCCTCTGCCTTGATGTCTTCCAGTGCTGCCACAACTGCTTTTCTTAATTTATCTAGCTTCATTAATTTCACTGATATAAATGGTTTTGTTGAATATACTGGAGAACCTCATCCGGCAGCAAATAACGCGGGTTCTTTCCACTCTTGATTGCGTTGCGAATCGCGGTCGCTGAAATATCCAGCGCGGTAATTGAAAATGTAACGACGCTGCCTGCCGGGGTTTCCTTTAAGTTTTGCGGGGAAACTTGCAAGCGCCGCTGGAATTCTTTTTTTAGCGCCTCCGGCATAGTATCTTCCCAGGCCGAGAGGGAGAATCCGGGGCGTTGAGCCACGGCAATGTGAGCAAAATCAAACAGCGCCTGCCAGCGGTGCCATGTCGTCAATCCCAGAAAAGCGTCTGCCCCCAGAAGCAAACAAAGCGGTTGCGCCGCGCCCAATTCCTGCCGCAGTTCAGCCAATGTTTCGACGGTGTAGGCGGGTGTCGGTTTGAGAATTTCGCGTTCGTCGAGCACAAAGCGGCGGTTGCCGGCGATCGCCAAACGTACCATGTCAAGCCTTTGCGCAGCGGATACGCTTGGACTGGTGCGGTGAGGCGGGCAGCCCGCAGGAATAAAGCGCACGGCTTCTAGCGCCAACCCCTCTGCCAGTTCCTGTGCCAAGCGGAGGTGTCCAAAATGAATGGGATCGAAGGTGCCGCCAAAAATGCCAAGAGGTAATGCGCTCAAGGCTTAACCCAGTTTGGGTTAACGATCTTCAATATGATGCGACTCCTCTGCGGGCAGCCCGGTATCGGGATCGTTCCAATCGGCAATGCCCAGTTCCGCCTCGGCCTCTTCCAGGCTTTCACCGGGCTCGTAGTTGGATTCTGCGTTGTATTCCATATCCTGAATCGCTTCCAGCAACGTGGTGAAAGGACCGTATTCTTTGTTGCTGGCTCTGTCCTGCCAGTAAAACCCATCCGGTCTTTCGAGCACTTTGGACGTGTCATACTCGGGCGTGTTTTTTGGGGTGGTCATATTCTTGGCCTCTCTGCACTATGGGCTATGGTTCTGCTGCTATGTACAGTTTAGCCCCGAATCTGACCATCCCCCAAGACAATAAATTTTTGGCTGGTTAAACCCTCGAGGCCGACTGGTCCGCGGGCATGAATCTTGTCAGTAGAGATGCCGATCTCCGCGCCCAGACCATACTCAAAACCATCGGCGAACCGGGTCGAGGCATTGACCATCACGGAGCTCGAATCAACCTCGCGCAGGAAACGGCGCGCACGGTTATAGTCCTCGGTCACGATGGCATCGGTGTGCTGCGAACCGTAGGTGTTGATGTGCGTAATTGCCGCGTCCATGTCCGCTACCACGCGCACAGCCAGGATCGGCGCCAGATATTCCTCGTGCCAATCCGCCTCGGTTGCTGCGTTCATCTGCGGGACAATAGCGCGCGATTTTTCGCAACCGCGCAGTTCGACGCCTTTATCGAAATAAATCTTGGCCAGTGACGGCAATACCTTGCCGGCCACAGCCTCGGCTACCAGCAGGGTTTCCATGGTGTTGCAGGTGCCGTAGCGGCTAGTCTTGGCGTTGTCGGCAATGCGCACGGCTTTGTCGAGATCTGCCTTGTCGTCGATATAAACGTGGCATACCCCGTGCAGATGCTTGATGACCGGAATTCTGGCCTCACGCATCAGGCGCTCGATTAGCCCTTTGCCACCGCGTGGCACAATCACATCCACGAACTCTTTCATGGTGATCAGCTCGCCCACCGCCGCGCGGTCTGTGGTCTCAATGACCTGTACTGCCGTATCGGGCAAACCTGCAGCCGCCAAGCCTTCGCGCACACAGGCAGCAATCGCCTGATTGGAATGCATGGCTTCCGAGCCGCCACGCAATATTGCAGCATTGCCTGACTTCAGGCACAGCCCTGCTGCATCTGCAGTAACGTTTGGACGGGCTTCATAAATGATGCCAATCACACCCAGTGGTACGCGCATTTTCCCAACTTGAATGCCTGAAGGACGATAGTTGAGGCCATCAATTTCGCCAACCGGATCAGGCAGGGCAGCGATTTGCAGCAAGCCCTCCGCCATGCCGGCAACACCCTTTTCAGTGAGCGCAAGCCGGTCGAGCAAGGCAGCATCCAGCCCCTTGGCACGTGCCTCCGCCATGTCGCGTGCATTAGCCGCCAGCAGCGCGGCTTGATCCCGCAGGATCGCCTGTGCCATGGCTGTTAATGCACGGTTCTTGGTGTTGGTATCGGCTTTTGCCATATCGCGCGAAGCGGCACGCGCCGCCTTGCCAACATTTTGCATGTATTCTTTAATGTCCATGGTGTTCCAAAATTGTCTTCAACAATTCGCTAATCTAACTTAAAAACGGCGTTTGAACCACTAATGAACAACTTGCAAACCCAGTTGTAGCAACTCATCCCACACATCGCCAGAAGCCAGTCCTTTGGTCATGCGGTCCAGCTCTGCTGCGCGCACCAGCGCCTTTTTCAGCGTTGGTTCGCTTAGCCGCTTGAGCGCACGCTCCACCAGGCTTTGGCGCGATTCCCATACGCGCGCATCGCGCATCAGTTTGGCTTGCGGCTGCCCCCTGCCCAGACCGGTTTTGATGCGCAGCAACAGCCGTATTTCCTGGGTCAGCGCCCACAACACCAGCACCGGTGCTTCGCCCTCATCTTTTAATGCCTGCAGCATTTTAACTAGCCGTGACACGTCGCCTACCAATAAGGCATCGCCTAGCTTGAACACATCGAAGCGCGCTACGTCCAGCACCGACTCCTTCACTTGCTCGAAAGTGATTTCACCCGCCGGAAACAACAATGCCAGTTTTTGTACTTCCTGGTGGGCCGCAAGCAAATTGCCCTCTACCTGATCGGCCAGGAATTGCAGGGTGTCCGGTTTGGCACGCTGTCCCTGCTCAGACAAGCGTCCGGCAATCCATTGCGGCAGCTTGGCCCGGTCGACGGGATAAACCGGCACTGTGACACCGGCATTTTCCAGTGCGGTAAACCATTTTGAATTTTGTGTCTGACGATCCAGTTTGGGCAGGGTAATCAAGGTCACCGTATCGGCAGGCAGCAGGACACAAAATTCCTGCAACCTCTGTGAGCCTTCCGTACCGGGCTTGCCGCTGGGGATTCTCACATCCAGCAGGCGCAGGCTGGCGAACAGGGACAAACTATTGCCCGCCATGGTCAGCGCTGACCAGTCGAAACCCGACTCGACTGTAAACACCTCCCGCTCGCTGTATCCCGCCCGCCGCGCTGCGGTGCGCACCCGATCTGCGCACTCGATGGCCAGCAGCGGCTCGTCACCGTGCACCACGTACAAGGGTTGTAGGCCTTTCTCCAGATGCTTGCCCAATTGTTCGGCAGCAATACGCATCGGCGTTACTTACCTGCTGCAGCGCTCACACGACGCATGATTTGCTGCGCAGCATCACTCTGCATATCGCGGTAGAGTAAGTTTTCTTCTGCTTCTTTAGCTAATACTCGCGCGTCATCGAAGGCGAAATTGCGATTAAGCGCAATCTCTGTCAGCGGGATCAGCTCTTTCTCTTTGCCGTCCGTCAAGCGGAATGAAACTCGCAACCGCAGCTGGTATTCGCTTACCTTGCCCGCGCCACTCAGGGATTGAACCACCCGCTCCCGCCCTTCGGGCAGAATCTGCAGCACTGCCTGGGCGTCGCCTGGCTTTTCGCTAAAACTGGCTCCTGCCAACTGAATAGCCCGCTTGATCTGCACCACCACCGCAGAAGCGGCATCGCCGTCAATATAAACTGTCTGAAATGGCAGGGTGTAGCTTTCCTGCCCACGCAGATGAAAGCCGCATGCAGCCAAGGTAAAGACCAGCAGTGCCACAAAAAGAGTTCGCATCATCATCCTAAAATTTTGAGTATTCGCAACGACCTTGCGCCTGTTCCGCTATACCACCACATTCACCAGTTTGCCCGGTACCACGATAATTTTTTTTGCCGGTTTGCCTTCCATGAATTTTTGCACGTTGGCATTCTCCAGCGCCAGTTTTTCAATATCGTCTTTCGGCAGACTTTTCGCCACTGTCATGTTGCCGCGCAGCTTGCCGTTCACTTGCAAGACCAGTTCAATCTCGTCTTGCACCAAGGCAGTTTCGTCGGCTTTCGGCCAGTTGGCGGTTTGGATGTCGTCACCATAGCCCAGCTCCAGCCATAGTGCGCGTGCAATGTGTGGCGTGATCGGAGACAAGAGGCGCAGCAAAATAGACATGCTTTCACAAATAAATTCCCCATGTACATTGCCGCAAGGTGTATAGCCTTGCCTGGCTTCCACCGCCACAATTTCATCCTCTTCCAATGCATTCAAGATTTTCATAGCTGCGGAAACGACAGTGTTGAATTGATGCCTGTCCAGATCGAAATTTGCCTGCTGCAAATACTGGTGAATCTGGTAACGAGCCCTTTTTTGTGATGGCGCTGCATTTTTCCAAGCCTCACCATCCCAATCGAATCGGCCTAATTTCCTGCTGCTAAGTGCTTCTGCGATACGGCGGTTATTCTTGCAGGCAAATGCCCATATCCGCTTGAGGAAGCGGTATGCCCCTTCCACCCCCGCATCCGACCATTCGAGTTGCTGATCCGGGGGAGCGGCAAACATCATGAATAGTCGCGCGGTGTCGGCGCCATAAACGTCAATCAGCGATTGTGGATCGATGCCGTTATTTTTTGATTTCGACATCTTCTCAGTGCCGCCGATAATCACCGGCTGGCCATCGGTTTTGAGCGTAGCGCCGGTTGGGCGGCCCTTGTCGTCCAGCTTCACATCCACGTCAGCAGGATTGATGTATTGCTTCTTGCCCTCACCCAGCTCGCGGTAGAAGGTTGGCGCTACCACCATGCCTTGCGTTAGGAGGTTGACGAAAGGCTCGTCGCACTGGACCAGCCCCACATCCCGCATCAGCTTGTGGAAAAAGCGCGCGTAGAGCAAATGCAGAATGGCGTGCTCGATGCCGCCAACGTACTGATCCACCGGAAGCCAGTATTTACCACGCGCATCCACCATCGCATTGGTGCTGTCCGGGCAGGCGAAGCGCACGTAGTACCAGGACGATTCAACGAAGGTGTCCATGGTATCGGTCTCGCGCTCCGCCTTGCCGCCGCACTTGGGACAGGAGGTCTCGTAGAAAGATGGCATCTTCTTGATCGGCGAACCGATATCGATTTTCACATCTTCCGGCAGCACCACCGGCAGGTCTTTTTCCGGCACGGGCACATCACCGCAACTGGCGCAGTGAATGATCGGAATTGGGCAGCCCCAGTAACGCTGACGCGAAATGCCCCAGTCGCGCAGGCGGAACTGCGTGCGTTTAGCGCCGAGCCCCTTGGTTTGCAGGTCGGTCGAGATGGCATCAGACGCTTGCGTGAAATCTAGCCCGTCGTATTTGCCGGACTGAATACATACACCTTGTTCTGCGTAGGCATCCTGCCAAGGCGCGGGCGTCGCATCGCCGGCAGAAGTACGAATCACCGTCTTGATCGGTAATTTATATTTGGCGGCAAAAGCAAAATCGCGCTCGTCATGCGCAGGCACGGCCATCACCGCCCCTTCGCCGTAGCCCATCAGCACATAGTTGGCTACCCACACCGGCAGTTTTTCGCCGTTGAGCGGATGTGTCACGAAGCGGCCGGTGGGCAGGCCCTTCTTTTCCATAGTGGCCATGTCGGCTTCGGCCACGCTGCCGTGTTTGCATTCCTCGATGAAGGCGGCCAGTTCCGCATTGCCTTGCGCGGCCTCGGTTGCCAGCGCGTGCTCGGCGGCCACCGCCACGTAGGTCGCGCCCATCAACGTATCCGGGCGAGTGGTGAACACTTTCAGCACGCCATTGCCGCTTTCATACGGAAAATGGACTTCCGCGCCGAAGCTCTTGCCGATCCAGTTCCTCTGCATGGTACGCACCTGCTCCGGCCAGCCCTGCAGGGTGTCGAGGCCTGCCAGCAGTTCCTCGGCATAGGCGGTGATCTTCATAAAGTACATTGGGATATCGCGTTTTTCCACCAGTGCGCCGGAGCGCCAGCCGCGTCCGTCGATCACCTGCTCGTTGGCCAGCACGGTGTTGTCTACCGGATCCCAGTTCACCGGCGCCGTCTTTTTGTAGATCAGCCCTTTCTCGAACAGCTTGGTGAACAGCCATTGTTCCCACTTGTAGTAATCCGGCTTGCAGGTGGCGATTTCGCGATCCCAGTCGACGGCCAGCCCCAGGCTTTTCAACTGCGTGCGCATGTAATCGATGTTGGAATAGGTCCAGGCGGCGGGAGCCACATTGTTGGCAATAGCCGCGTTCTCTGCAGGCAGGCCAAAAGCGTCCCAGCCCATTGGCTGCATGACGTTGAAGCCCTTCATGCGGTGGTAGCGCGCCAGCACGTCGCCGATGGTGTAGTTACGCACATGACCCATGTGCAATTTGCCGGAGGGATAGGGGAACATCGACAGGCAATAGTATTTGGGCTTGTCGGACACTTCGGTTGCCTTGAAAGCGCGCGCTTCATCCCAAGCTTTCTGGGTTTCCTGCTCTATACTGGTGGGGGAGTAAATTGGCTGCATTTTCTGCGAATATTCTTTATGCAAGTTCTATAAAAGGAGTCATTATAACTGGTTAAGCCTGGGGCGTTGGCGGGGCGGTAATGACAAAACCAGTGGCGGCCATTTATAATTGCTTAATTCTATTTCGATATTGTATTGCCTGAGGGAGAAAACCTGATGTCCAAGAAGCACCCCGTCATCGCTGTCACGGGATCGTCCGGCGCTGGTACCACCACCGTCAAACGCGCCTTTGAGCACATTTTCCGCCGCGAGAATCTGAATGCCGCCATCATTGAAGGCGACAGCTTCCACAGCCTGGATCGCGCAGCATTTAAAGAAGCCGTTGCCAAGGCCGAAAAAGCCGGCAAGCGCGCGCCAAGTCATTTTGGTCCTGAAGCCAACCACTTCGACAAGATCGAAGAACTGTTCAAAAGCTATGGCAAAACCGGTAGCGGCAAGAAACGCTACTACCTGCACAATGACGACGAAGCCGAACAGCACAATGCACGCCTGGGCACCAAGCTGAAGGGCGGCCAATTTACGCCCTGGGAAGATGTGGTCAAAGGTACTGACCTGCTGTTCTACGAAGGCCTGCATGGCCTAGTCAAGTCTGACAAGACAGATGTTTCCAAGCAGGTTGACCTGGGTGTAGGCGTCGTACCGATCGTCAACCTGGAATGGATTCAGAAAATTCATCGTGACTGCGCTGAGCGCGGCTACTCCGCCGAAGCGGTGACCGACACCATCCTGCGTCGCATGCACGACTATGTCCACTTCATCGCGCCGCAGTTCTCGCGCACCACTGTTAACTTCCAGCGTGTGCCGACGGTGGATACGTCCAACCCGTTCATCGCGCGCGACATCCCGACACCGGACGAGAGTTTCATCGTGATCCGTTTCAGCGACCCGAAGGGCGTGGATTTCCCGTACCTGCTCAACATGATCCACGACTCCTTCATGTCCCGCCCCAACACCATCGTGGTGCCGGGCGGCAAGATGGGTTTCGCCATGGAAGTGATCCTGAGTCCGATCATCCACGACATGATTGCCAACAAGAAAAAAGCCAAATAGTTTCGGCTAAACTGCAAAATAAAACCGGGCACGAAGCCCGGTTTTATTATTCCCCGCCTCTCCCACCCCCGTTCCCCTCCTAAATGCTCCTGCAATAATTCCGTTTCTATAATACTATTTGCTCCTGGCGGTACATCGACTGTCCAGAGCATAGGTTGTTTAACATCAACGGGGGGATGGATGAAACACTACGGGGATAATTTCAACAAGAAATCGCGACTGTACAAGCTTCCGGAATTGCCTGAGTCACGGGGTAGCGCGATCATCGTGCAGGATTACGCCACCATCAAGGAACGCCTGAGCGGGCTGTTGCAGGTACAGAATGATTATTTTCCCTGCTTCGACTGGACTTTCCCGCCACCGCTGCTGAGCAAGCAATCCGCGCCAAGTAGCGTCGCCGAGCTGTTTTCGCAGCCATCGATAACCCCCGGCCGGTTCAGCATTTACCTGCACAGTCCGTTTTGCAAAACCCTGTGCAGTTTTTGCTACTACACCGTGATACCCGGCCACGGCATCAGCGAATCAGAAAATTACGTCGATTATTTGTTGCGCGAAATGGCGATGTATCGCGAGGCCATGCAAGGCTCGGTGTGCGAATCGATTTATTTCGGCGGCGGCACGCCGACCTTTTTGGACGATAGCCTGCTGACCAAGCTGTTCGATGGATTGCACAGCACTTTCGACATCGATCCGCAGGCGGAAATCAGTATCGAAGCCGCACCCGGCACCTTGCTCCTGAGCAAGGTCAAACTGCTCAAGCAGCTTGGTGTGAACCGCCTGAGCTACGGCATCCAGACACTCGACGAAGTCTTGCTGGCTAGCATGAACCGTCATTACTCGGTCACCGAGGCGGTGCAGGAGCTGGAAGGCGCTATCGACATTATTGGCAACGTTAACGTGGATACCATGTACGGCTTCGATGGTGAACCCGAACATGCGCTGTTGGATACCTTGAGCACTTTCTACCGGCTCGGGGTTCCCAGCATGTCGATATATTCCCTGGACAAGCAACGCAGCCAGGCTAAATCAGTGTTCGAGCCACCCAAGGATGAACACTATGAAAACAAAATCCGCCAGTATCATCACGCCAAGCTGTTTCTGGAGGAACGCGGCTACGCTCAGGTGCTGCAAAATGTTTTTGCGATTCCCGCCAAGTCCTCCTACAAGCACCAGGTGCGACGCTGGGACAACCTAACCCTGTTATCCCTGGGCGTGGCGGCGCAGGGCTACGCGCCGAAGACCCCCTACCAGAACGCCTCCAGCCTGAAATCCTACTACCGCTGCATCGACGAAGGCCGCCCGCCCATTGTCTCCATGGAACGTCTCAGCCCGGACATGGAGTTGTGCCGGGAACTTACCAGCAAGCTGCGTTTCACCCAGGTGGATACGTCGGAGATGCAGGCGAAATATGGCGTGGATGTGCGCGCGGTGTTTAGGCACCTGATCGGCGCGCTCAGCGAACTCGACTACCTGGAAGAAGATGGCAGTGTCATTCGCCTGTCGAAGAAAGCCGCCTACTACAACAACATCATTCCCATGCTGTTCGCGCCGGACCACTTCAAGGAACAACTGATGGGGCTGCCGCAGGAATACATCGAAACTTTCCCGGTGCCGTATATTGTGACCCAGCTCGGCAAAGTTCAGTCGGCGCCATTTTTCGGCGGCACTGCTGAGGTGATCGGGATGACGGAAAGACGGCAGCGGCTTGAACGCCGGTCCCTATCTTGTGTCCCGGCACAGGACAGGCGCCGGAGTATCGACCGGCGCAACCAGCAGGTTGCGGGGTAATTGTTTGCTGCGATACAAAACCGGGCCTAGCGCCCGGTTTTGTATTAACTCATCGCAACTTCGGAATAAACGCCACCTCATCGCCATCCTTCAACGGCGTGTTCATGTCCTCAAACGCCTTGTTCACCGTCACTTGCAGGTTCGTGGCATCGTACTCCTTCGGCCATTTGCTGCCTTCGCGGCGCTTGAGCCATTCCAGCAATGAAGCCACGTCCTTGACCGATGCTGGCATGGGAAATTCATCCGACGCCTTGCCGATCGCATTCACTAGTCGTGCGAAATAAAGCACTTTCAACATATCAAACCTCTTCAAAGAGTATAATTTTACTTACCCAAATTTTAGCACGCCGATGTCCTCTACTCTGCTCGAACACCTTAATCCGCCGCAACTGGAAGCCGTAACGCTGCCTTTTGAATCCGCGCTGATTCTCGCCGGTGCTGGTAGCGGCAAGACGCGCGTGCTCACCACACGCATTGCGCACCTGATCCAGACCGGTCAGGTCAGCCCGCACGGCCTGCTGGCAGTGACCTTTACCAACAAAGCGGCGAAGGAAATGCTCACGCGCATTTCCGCCATGCTGCCGATCAATACGCGCGGCATGTGGGTGGGCACGTTTCATGGCCTGTGCAACCGCTTGCTGCGCGCACACCACAAGGAAGCCGGATTGCCCGCGCTGTTCCAGATTCTGGATAGCCAGGATCAGCTCTCCGCCATCAAGCGCCTGCTGAAATCGCTAAACGTCGACGACGAGAAGTATCCGCCCAAGCAGTTGCAATATTTCATCAGCGGCAACAAGGAAGCTGGCGTGCGCGCCAAGGATGTGGATGCCTACGACGATTACACGCGGCGCATGACGGAGTTTTACGCGGCCTACGATGAACAATGCCAGCGCGAAGGCGTGGTGGATTTCGCCGAGCTGTTGTTGCGCACATACGAGCTATTGACGCGCAATGAACTGCTACGCGCGCATTATCAGGCGCGCTTCCGCCATATTCTGGTGGACGAATTTCAGGACACGAACAGCCTGCAATACCTGTGGCTGAAGCTGCTGGCCGGCAAGGACAGCGTGGTGTTCGCGGTGGGCGATGACGACCAGTCGATCTATGCTTTCCGCGGCGCCAACTCGGGCAACATGCAGCAGTTCGAGCGCGATTTCAGCGTGCAAAAAGTGATCAAGCTGGAGCAGAACTATCGCTCGCAGGGCAATATTCTCGACGCCGCCAATGCGCTCATCCAGAACAATGAAACAAGGCTAGGGAAGAATCTGTGGACCTCGGAAGGAGAAGGAGAGCCGATCCGCGTGTTCGAAGGCAACTCCGATCAGGAAGAAGCGAGTTACATCGTGGATGAGGTGCGCGCCATACAACGCGAAGGCGTAGGGCTGTCGCATATCGCGCTGCTGTACCGTTCCAATGCGCAATCCCGAGTGCTGGAGCATGCGCTGTTCAGTGCCGGCATGCCGTACCGCGTGTACGGTGGATTGCGCTTTTTCGAGCGGCAGGAAATCAAACATGCGCTGGCTTATCTGCGTCTGCTCGCCAACACCGCTGACGATGGCGCGCTGCTGCGCGTGATCAATTTTCCGACGCGCGGCATCGGCGCGCGCAGTCTGGAACAGTTGCAACAGGATGCCAAAGCGCGCGGCAGCCTGTGGGAAGCCGCGCTCGCCCAAGGCGCAGGCAAGAAAGGTGTTGGCAGCTTCGTGTCATTGATCGAGGCTATGCGCGAGGCAACCGCCAATCTGCCGCTACCGGAACAGGTAGAGCATGTGTTGGAAGCCAGCGGCCTGATGGAGCACTACAAGAAAGACAAAAACGAAGTGGATCGTCTGGAGAACCTGCAAGAATTGATCAATGCCGCAGCCACATTTATCGTGGAGTACGAAAGCGAAGACGCGAATGACGGCGGCGACATGCTGGCCGCATTCTTAACGCACGCATCGCTGGAAGCGGGTGAGCATCAAGCTATTGCCGGGGCTGAAGCGTTGCAGTTGATGACCGTACATGCCGCCAAGGGGCTGGAGTTTCACAGCGTATTTTTGAGTGGGCTGGAAGAAGGCCTGTTCCCGCACGAGAACGCCATGTACGAGAACGATGGCCTGGAAGAAGAACGCCGCCTGATGTACGTAGCGATCACCCGCGCACGTCGCCGTTTGTATCTGAGCTTCGCACAAAGCCGCATGCTGCATGGGCAATTCCGCTACGGCATCGCCTCGCGTTTCCTCAAGGAAATCCCTGCCAAACTGCTGCGCGAAGTGAACACTACTTTCCGGCGCAACGCTTCTTCTGTATCGGCTGACACCGGCTTCAGCAATATGAAAAAGAATGTTGAGGGAACAAGCTGGCGCGTTGGGCAGAATGTAGTTCACCCGCTGTTCGGCTCCGGCGTCATCGTCAACTGCGAGGGGCGCGGCGGCGATGCGCGCGTGCAGGTGAGCTTTGCAGATATCGGAACGAAATGGCTGGCGTTGGAATACGCGAAACTGACAGCGGTTTAATGAATTGGTGTGTTGTACTCCAGCTGCAACTGCTTGGCCAACGCTTCTCTGCCAAGACCTTTTTCCAGCGCTACATGTACTCAGCTTTACGCCCATAGTAGACCGCCCAAAACAAAGGCATAATACAACCGCCGCCGGTCAACTTTCTCATAACGTAATAATCAGGGTCAGCGGCATTGGTGAGCATATTGCCCCCATTGGCGCTACGATCTGGATACAATCCAAAGCCAGGTCGCGGTGATTAACACGGCAAATTATCTGGAACACAACGACTGGTGCCATGATCATGCATAATCGATTACTTCATACCCTACGCTATGTACAACTAGGCTTGGTTCTAGCTTTGGGTGTGGCAACCCTCAGCCACGCGCTACCCGTCCATGCTCAATCCTCCTGGACGAAGACAGACACACACGCGCATGAGACCAGGAAAGCAATTTTCCGCGAATATCTCAAGGAAAACGAGTCACTGGAAATAGTGGTTACCCTTAAGCTGCGCAACCCCGACTTGCTGGAACACCACCTACAGGCGCTCACCAAGCCGGGCGATCCTGAATTTAGGCGGTGGCTGAGCAGCGAACAGATTATGGCCGATCACGCACCCTTACCGGACCGGGCACAGGCAGTCGCTGATCATCTCACCCACGCAGGTTTCACCAATGTTCATATCGAGCCCAACCGGTTGCTGATAACGGCAACTGGAGCCCCAGCAGCGATACGCAAAGCTTTCAACACGGAGATTGGGCGCTTTGTTCACGACGGCCGCGAAGTCATTGCCAACGTGATGGATGTTCAAGTGCCGGCCGAACTAAGCGATACGGTGCTTGCGGTGCTCGGCTTGCAGACGATAGACCAAATGCACACGATGATCCGTCCGGCCGCCAGCGTGCTCCTGACCGGCAGTGTCCACGGACTCAATCCTGTCCTGTTTCCAGTTGTTTACAACGCGGCGAGCCTACCGGTGGCCTCGACAATGAGCGTTGGTATCATCACGGAAGGCAACATGACACAGACGATCTCGGATTTGCACCAGTTCGAGAGTCAAAATAATTTACCTGCCATCAATCCCACCAAGGTTACGGTTGGCCCACCGAGTAACGACACCAGCAATACAGCGGAATGGGATCTCGATAGCCAGACCATCCAGGCGATGGCTGGGGGACAGGTGGCGCAGATGATTTTCTATATCGCGAATTCACTGACAAACGCCAATCTCACAAAAACCTTCAACAAGGCAGTTTCCGACAACATAGCAAAGGTGATAAATGTTTCGCTCGGCGAGTGTGAAAGTGCCGCGTACGGCGACGGGAGCATGGCTGCGGATGATCAGATATTCCAAATTGCTATTGCCCAGGGGCAGACTTTTTCAGTGAGTAGCGGAGATTCAGGGTCGAAGGAGTGCGGAAATCCGCAGGGAACTGCGGTGGGGGCTTCCTATCCCGCGAGTTCACCTTACGTGATTGCGGTGGGTGGCACTACGTTGTCCACCGACACCGCTGGCAACTACGCAAGCGAGACAACATGGAGCGGTACCGGCGGCAGTCCAAGCCTGATCGAACTCAAGCCGAGCTGGCAGAACGGGGTTGTTTCCGGCACCTATCGCGGTGTTCCCGATATCGCATTCGATGCCGATCCCTATTCCGGCGCAATCATCGTTGTTAACGGCCAGTCCGCACAATATGGCGGCACCAGCCTGGCGTCGCCACTTTTTGTAGGCAGTTGGGCACGCATACAATCCGCAAACAACGCCAAACTCGGTTTTCCAGCTTCATGGATCTATAGTTACGGAGCCCAACATACCACCGCGTTCCATGATGTGACATCCGGATCCAATGGAGCTTACAGCGCAGCAACAGGCTGGGACTACACGACCGGGTTTGGCAGCTTCAACGTCGCTGCTACTGCCTTGCTTACGCGCAGCGCGGTGACAGTCAGCGCCTCGCCGAAATCGGTTATTGCGGGGCAGCCCGTCACATTCACCGCGACAGTGACGGGAAATTCGCCAACGGGAACTGTGCAGTTTCAGGTCAATGGCGTGAACTTTGGTTCGCCGGTGTCATTGGTTAACGGTGTAGCGACGCTGACAACCTCTCTTCTGACGACTGTCGGCAGCGACGCCATCACCGCAGTCTATTCGGGCAACCCTTACAACGCGGGGAGTAGCTCCTTAACTGCGTTTGGCGAGGTAGTTACGCTAGGGCACGATGGAGATATCAACGGTGATGGGGTGATTAATGTGGTGGATGTCATGCTTGCCGAGCAAATCGCGTCGGGAATAATTACCCCCACTGTCAGTCAACTTGCGCATGGTGATGTCGCGCCACTCGTGGGCGGTGTGCCGACACCGGATGGGAAGATCGATGTCCGTGATGTTCTGCTTATCGAACAAAAGGCCTCAGGGCTAGTGAGTTTCTGATGGCAAAAGAAGAGAGGAACCGGCCGCTTTGGGCAGGGGCTGTTAGCGCAGGTTGAAATCTGACCAGGGATACTGGTTCAAAATTAACCTGGCGTTTAAGCGATCGGCGGCAGATCGTCTTGTTGAAGTTTGTACTCGAAAATGTCCTTGTAGCCTTCGTAAATCCCCCCGATGATCAGGGCGAAAAACAAGAACACGATGGGGAATGCCATCAACACGAATGCCAGATTGCCCGCCATTCCGCCGGCGATCCCCGCGATTAGCGATACAACAATGCGCGCCACCAGCGAAATGGCGATATCCAGCAGAATCAGCAGCAGGCTGTAAACCAGGAAGGGCCAGAAGTTCGCGGCCATCGCCCGGAGCGACATATACAAAGCCTGCAGCGGTTTTTCCTGCCGAAACACGATTAGTGCTGGCGCAAACCACATGGCCATGGCAAACAAGGTAAAAATTCCTACTGCGATCACTAGCGGCGTGGTCAAGGCAAGTGCCGCTGTTTCGATGGCGGCAAAATCCAGGGTGTCGGCGGTCACCAACTGCAAAATTTCACCAAACTGTTCTTTCCAGGCGAGCACCAGAAAAAACAGCGTGGTCATTGCGGCCGCGAATGAAAAGCTGCCCAGCGCAACCAGCGGCTTCGCCGCCGCCTTGAACCCGGCCAGGAGATGGCTGATCTCCAGCTCTTTTCCCGCTTCCAGGTCGCGGCATGCAATCAGGCAACCGGCTTGAACACCAGGCACGATCATAAAAAATATCAGCGGGCCAATTCCCGGAATCGCCATCAGGAAAAGCGTAGTAAAAAAATAAAGCGCCATGATGGAGAGCCACAATGGCGGATTTTTCTTGAACAGCCCCCACCCGGCGCTTAACCATTTCCAGCCGTACAAGGGATTGACGCGCCGCATTGGCACAATTACTTCTTCACTCATCTAATTTAAAACCCTTATACCCAAAGCTGGCGAATACTGCTTTCGTTCGATATGTGCCACTGCAAAATGCGCTGAAAATGGGCGGGATCCTTGGCATGCGTGAGCTCGCCAGGACGCGGGAAATGGTAATCGTACAAGCGTGACAACCAGAAGCGCAACGCCCCAGCGCGCAACATCACCGGCCAGGCACCGCGCTCGATGGCGCTGAACGGACGCACCGAGTGATAAGCATTGAGCAACGCCATCGTGCGCTCGGAATCGAGAGCGCCATCCGGCGTAACGCACCAGTCGTTCACGGTCACTGCCACATCGAACAGCCAGGCATCGTTACAGGCGAAATAAAAATCGATGACGCCGCTCAAGGTGTCACCACTAAACAACGCATTGTCGCGAAACAAGTCTGCATGGATAATGCCGCGCGGTAAATCCTCAAGTCGATACAGCGACTGAAAGCGCAATTCTTCACGCAGTAAACCGGCGGCGCCTTCATCCAGATGTGGCATCACCTGCGGCGCTGTGGTCTTCCACCAGTGCGGGCCGCGCGGATTTTCCATGCTGGCCGGATAGCTCTTTCCAGCCAGGTGCATCCCCGCCATCATCTCGCCCACCTGGGCGCAATGAACAGCGGTGGTAATCTCCAGCGACTTGCCCTCAAGACAGCTCGCCAGACAGGCCGGTTTTCCGTTCAGCTCGCCGAGAAAGGCATTGTCCAGATTAGCCATCGGGCGCGGGCAAAGAATGCCATGATTCGCCAGGTGCGCCATCATGTTGATGTAATAAGGCAGTTGCTCGCGCGATAGTCTTTCGAACAAGGTCAGCACATAACGACCATGCGTAGTCGTGACGAAATAATTGGTGTTTTCGATGCCGGAAGAAATGCCTTGCAGATCGACGAGCGAACCCAGCGAATAATTCTTCAGCCAGTCGGCGAGCTCTTCTTTAGTTACGGTGGTGTAAACAGACATACGATCAACTGTCAGCAATCAGTCCTCAGCTATCAGGCTTATCGAGCCGCGGCTCGAGACTGACAACTGATGGCCGATAGCTGAAAACTAAAATGAAAAAAGTACCCACATCGGTACACGCACACCAGAATCGAGATGATCCTGCCGGGAAAATTTTCCGTCGCCGCGATAATCGATGAGATAGTAAGGCACGCCATGGGGCGGGGTAACTTTGATCATGTAAAGGCGGCCGTTTATACGGGATTCCTCAATCTTTTCCTTACCGCGGTGGGTAATCGTCACTTGCGGTTCCAGATCAGGCTGGTCTGCTATGCTGGGCAAGGCTGTCGCGTCCGGCAAAGGCTGCAAATCCTTGGGTTTTGCCGGCTGCGCATCTTCGGCAAAAGCCGGTAGCGTGAGGCAAAACGAGAGCAGAATCAGGAAGCGGCGCATGGAAAATTCCTTACTAAATAGCGAATGATGAATTGTAGCAAGCATTCATAGCCTGCGTATCCTACAGGTTGAGTTGAATCTCGCGCTCTTCCGCTGAGGGTTCAAAACCGCGGGTTTCATAATGGTTAAATATGGCTTCCACCACATCTTTCGGGTCGTTGATTACTTTAATCAAATTCATGTCACCCGAATCTATCATACCTTCGTTGACCAGCGTGTTCTTGAACCAATCGACCAGCCCACCCCAGAATGGCTCGTGCACTAGAATAATGGGGATGCGACGTGTCTTACCTGTTTGCACCAGAGTAAGCGCTTCCATTACCTCGTCCATGGTGCCGAAACCGCCGGGCATCACCACGTAGGCGGTGGCGAACTTCACGAACATTACCTTGCGTGCAAAAAAATGGCGGAAGGTCTGGCTGATATCTTGATAAGGGTTGTTATGCTGTTCGTGCGGCAGTTGGATATTCAAACCTACGCTGGGCGATTTACCAAAAAAAGCACCCTTGTTGGCTGCTTCCATAATGCCCGGCCCGCCGCCGGAGATCACGGAAAATCCCGCATCGGATAACTGCCGGGCAATTTGCTCGGTAAGCGCGTAATAAGGATGGTCTACCGGGGTGCGGGCGCTGCCGAAAACACTCACGGCAGGACGGATTGGGCTAAGACGTTCGGTGGCTTCGACAAATTCTGCCATAATCTCGAACACCCGCCAGGATTCTTTTGCCGCATACGCGGACTGAACAAGTTGATCCGTTTCGCTAATCTTGGGTAGTTTGTCGACAGCACTCATTTTTTAATGACTCATTCGCTCTAAAGTTGGAAATGTCTCAAGAAACCCCTAATCAAAGCGGCACCAAAACACTCTTGCTGGTGGACGGCTCGTCCTACCTCTACCGCGCTTTTCATGCCATGCCCGATCTGCGCAACCATCATAACGAACCGACCGGCGCGATTTACGGTGTGCTTAACATGCTGCGCCGCTTGCGCAAGGATTATAGCGCCGAATACCTGGCCTGTGTGTTCGATGCCAAAGGCAAAACTTTTCGCGACGACATCTATGCGGAATACAAGGCGCATCGCCCCTCCATGCCGGATGACTTGGTGCGGCAGATCGAACCGTTGCATGAGGCCATCCGCGCACAGGGTTGGCCGTTGCTGATGATCGACGGTGTCGAGGCGGATGACGTGATCGGCACTCTGGCGGCGCAGGCGTGGCGCGAAGGTGTCCGCACCGTGGTTTCCACTGGCGATAAAGATATCGCACAATTGGTCAATTCTCACATCTCGCTGGTCAACACCATGTCCAACGAAAAACTGGATGAAGCCGGGGTTGCCGCAAAATTCGGCGTGCCGCCCGAACGCATCGTGGATTACCTCACCTTGATCGGCGACACGGTGGACAACGTGCCTGGCGTGGAAAAAGTCGGCCCCAAGACTGCGGTGAAATGGCTGACGCAATATCAGACGCTGGATAATCTGGTCGCGCATGCCAGCGAAATTTCCGGCGTGGTCGGCGAGAATTTGCGCAAGGCATTGCCATGGCTGCCGACGGCGCGGCAGCTCATCACCATCGACACCGGCGTAAGCCTGCCTCTCGGCGTGCACGAGTTAGCGCCGCAACCGGTGGACACGTCAAAGCTTGCACAGTTGTTCGAGCATTTTGAATTCAAGACCTGGCTCAAGGAATTGCAGACGTCAGCCATCAGCCATCAGCCATCAGTCTCCGAGCCCCCATCAGGTATGTAAGGCTCGCTGCTGCCTGAAGTGGAGCGAGATTACACCGCCATAACCACGGAAGCCGAGCTGGATAAATGGCTGTCCATTATCGCCGAGGCGGAGCTGGTTTCCATTGATACGGAGACCACCGGCCTTGATCCGATGTTGGCTAAATTAGTCGGCATTTCGCTTTCCATCGCACCGCACCACGCCGCTTATATTCCGATTAATCACCACTATGCCGGTGCACCAGAGCAGCTTTCCGAAACTGTGGTACTAAATAAACTCCGGCCATTCCTGGAGGATGGCTCGCGTAAAAAACTCGGCCAGAACATCAAGTATGACACGCACATCTTCGCCAACCACGGCATCAAGCTTGCCGGTGTGATGCACGACACCCTGCTGGAATCTTATGTGCTGGAAAGCCACAGGCCGCACGACATGGACTCCATGGCGTTGCGTCATTTAGGCGTAAAGACGGTCACCTACGCAGAAGTCGCTGGCAAGGGCGCAGGCCAGATAGGCTTCGAACAGGTTGCGGTGGAAACCGCCACTGACTATGCGGCGGAAGACGCAGACATTACGCTGCAACTGCACCGCAACTTGTATCCGCAAATTGCGGCGGACGCGAAATTGGATCACGTTTATCGCCACATCGAAGTACCGCTAATCGAGGTGCTCTACACCATTGAGCGCAACGGCGTGTTGCTCGACTCCGGCCTGCTTTCCACGCAAAGCCGCGAGCTGGGCGAAAAAATGCAAACGCTGGAAGCCAAAGCATTCGAGGTGGCTGAGCAACCGTTCAACCTCAATTCACCCAAACAGATTCAGGAAATTCTGTTCGGTAAACTGGGTCTGCCCGTCATCAAGAAAACACCGGGCGGCACACCTTCCACCGACGAAGATGTGTTGCAGCAATTGGCGCTCGATTACCCGCTGCCGAAATTGCTGCTGGATTACCGCAGCCTGGCCAAACTCAAATCCACGTATACCGACAAACTGCCGCGCATGGTGAATCCGCATACCGGCAGAGTGCATACCAACTACAGCCAGGCGGTGGCCATCACCGGTCGCTTGGCAAGCTCCGAGCCGAACCTGCAAAACATTCCAGTGCGCACCGCAGAAGGCCGCCGTATTCGTGAAGCGTTTATCGCGCCGCCCGGCAGCCAGATTATTTCCGCCGATTACTCGCAGATTGAATTGCGCATCATGGCGCACCTTTCGCAGGACGCTAGTTTGTTACTGGCCTTTGCCGAAGGGCGCGACATTCACACCGCCACCGCCGCAGAAATTTTCGGCATGGCGTTGGACGAAGTCGGGCCGGATCAACGCCGCGTCGCCAAGGTCATCAACTTCGGCCTGATCTACGGCATGTCCGCTTTTGGCCTGGCCAACAACCTGGGACTGGAGCGCTCTGCCGCGCAGGCTTACATCGACCGCTACTTCGCTCGCTACCCCGGCGTGGCCGCTTACATGCAACGCACCCGCGAGGAAGCAAAACGTCAGGGTTATGTGGAAACCGTGTTTGGCCGCCGCCTGTGGGTGCCGGAAATCCACAGCAGCAACGGCCAGCGTCGCCAGGGCGCGGAACGCGCCGCTATCAACGCGCCGATGCAAGGCACCGCCGCCGACCTGATCAAGCTTGCCATGCTGGCGGTACAAAATTGGCTGGAAACCACGCGCATGCACAGCATGCTTATCATGCAGGTACACGACGAGCTGGTGCTGGAAGTGCCAGACAATGAAATGGATGAAGTGAAGCGCGAACTGCCCAGGCTGATGTCGCAGGTTGCCGTGCTGTCCGTGCCGCTGGTGGCGGAAGTTGGCGTGGGGAAGAACTGGGAAGAGGCGCATTGACCACAGTGAATTTAATGAAAGCGCAGAAATAAAATCAGCACGCTTGTTTACTCCACCGAGCACGGAAAAATGTGCCCAGGCTGCGGCAAACCCATCGCCGCATGCGTGTGTCATCAAGCCAAGGCCCCTGCCGGAGACGGCACGGTACGCGTGCGGCTGGACACTAAAGGCCGCAAAGGCAAAGGCGTAACGCTGATCACCGGCGTGCCGCTCGGCCCCATTGAATTATCCGAGCTTGGCAAAAAACTCAAGCAAAGGTGCGGCGCTGGTGGCACGGTTAAAGACGACGTCATTGAAATCCAGGGTGACCATTGCGGTCTCTTGGTTGAGGAACTTAAGAAACAGGGCTGGAACATCAAGGAACGGTAGGGAAACCGGGCCGTTTATTTGTTCACTACATTTAATTCCGACCATCTTGAACCCATAATGGGATCATGCTATTCTGAGTCATGCGAATCATCGCCATTAGCAAGCTGCGCGAGTTCTGGAGGAAGCATCCACAAGCCGAAACCCCTTTGCGTAACTGGTACGCGGAGGCGAGCAGGGCTGACTGGAAAAGCCCCGCAGAGATCAAGGCTGTTCATCGCAACGCCAGCTTTCTGGCGAACAACCGCGTGGTGTTCAACGTCAAG